>NZ_JACVPX010000021.1 GCF_018881655.1 Polynucleobacter sp. Tro8-14-1 | reverse complement strand
CAGCTTACGCATGAAGAACTCTTACTGAAGTCGCACTATTTAGAGGTGGAGAACGCTTACTTAAAAAAGCTCGAAGCCTTAGCTCAGCAAAAGTACTTGGCAAACAAGAGCAGGTCCAAGTCGTCACTGAGTTAAGGCAGCAGTACCCTTTGCAAACTATCCTAGGCATTGCCAATATGGCTAGGAGTGTCTACTACTACCAGCTAAGTGCTAGCGCTAAAGTCGACCCCTATCTGGATGCTAAGACTCAAATTG
>NZ_JACVPX010000020.1 GCF_018881655.1 Polynucleobacter sp. Tro8-14-1 | reverse complement strand
CAATTTGAGTCTTAGCATCCAGATAGGGGTCGACTTTAGCGCTAGCACTTAGCTGGTAGTAGTAGACACTCCTAGCCATATTGGCAATGCCTAGGATAGTTTGCAAAGGGTACTGCTGCCTTAACTCGGTGACGACTTGGACCTGCTCTTGTTTGCCAAGTACTTTTGCTGAGCTAAGGCTTCGAGCTTTTTTAAGTAAGCGTTCTCCACCTCTAAATAGTGCGACTTCAGTAAGAGTTCTTCATGCGTAAGCTG
>NZ_JACVPX010000019.1 GCF_018881655.1 Polynucleobacter sp. Tro8-14-1 | reverse complement strand
TCAATAAACTGGGCGCAGACTTTACGGATGGCTTTGCCGTTTTCTTTACGGAAGTTCGCAATGGTTTTAAAGTCAGGAGCTAAGCGGGTAATGAGCCACATGAGTTCAACATTACGTAGCGCTTCAGCTTCAAGGCGACGAGTCGATGCAATACGGTTAAGGTATCCATAGACATACAATTTCAACAGCACTGCAGGATGATAGGACGGCCTACCAGTATCAGCAGGAACTACTCCTTCAAAACCCAAACTCTTT
>NZ_JACVPX010000018.1 GCF_018881655.1 Polynucleobacter sp. Tro8-14-1 | reverse complement strand
CGCTGTTGTAAGCAGCGCTTACATTGGACAGCGTTAAGGTATCGCCAGTAATCAGACCACTGACGCTGTAGTTGCCTGAAGTAATGCTGATATTGGCACTACCGTCATAGACCTTGCTGATATTGCCGGTGGCGCTCAAGCTCACATTAGCCGCGGTAATCGTCGAGCCATTCCAAGTCAGGTTGGTGGTTTGTAAGCTGTAGTCACTCAGAGCACTGGTGTGGTTACCGGCAACGGTTGCTAAAGCCAGGTTACCAACAGTCACATTCGAAG
>NZ_JACVPX010000002.1 GCF_018881655.1 Polynucleobacter sp. Tro8-14-1 | reverse complement strand
TAGACACTTCCCAACCTCGCTTGGTACTGCTCTTCAAATCTTACCGGAGAAAGTCCATTGTTGTAACTATGGCGTCTAACCGGGTTGTAAAACATTTCGATGTAATCAAAAATATCTTCTCTTGCTTTTGCTCTGCTGGCATAGGTTTTACGTTTAATCCGCTCCCGCTTGAGTAGTTGGAAAAAGCTCTCCACTACGGCATTGTCATGGCAGTTTCCGCGCCGACTCATGCTTTGTTTGAGGTTATGTTCTTTTAAGAACGCTTGCCACTCGTAACTAGAAAATTGACTGCCTTGATCCGAGTGGATCATCACTGTCTGCTTGGGTTTTCGTTTCCATAAAGCCATCAGCAAGGCGCTGACCACCAACTCCTTATCCATTTGACCTTGCATCGACCAGCCTACAATCTGGCGGGAGAATAAATCCAAGACCACCGCCAAGTACAGCCAACCCTCATGCGTGCGGATATAAGTAATGTCCGTTACCCAGGTCTCATTAGGTTCTAAAACATCAAACTGCTGACCCAAGTGATTGGGGGCTGCCACATGAGGCTTACCAGTATGGTGCCGTGGTTTACGCTTGTAGCCTGTTTGGGAACGCAGGCCCTGTGCCTTCATCAATCGATACACCCGTTGCTCTCCACAAGCAATCCCCAGATCTTGCAGGTCATCATGGATCTTGCGATAACCATAGATGGTGCCGCTTGCCAGCCACGCTTGCTTAATTTGACCTACGATCATCTGGTTCTCATACGCTCGAGACGAGAGCGGCTCTTTAAGCCAAGCGTAATAGCCACTGTGGTGGACTCGCAAAACCTTGCACATCGTGCGGATGGCATGCTCATGCTGGTGCTTTTTGATGAAGGCGTACTTTAACCGGACTCCTTGGCAAAGTACGCGGCGGCCTTTTTTAGGATGTCGCGCTCTTCGGTAACCCGCCGCAGCTCCGCCTCCAGTCTTTTAAGCTTAGCTAATTGATCATCTTGAACTAAGCGCTGCTCGGCTGGAATACCATATTTATTAATCCAGGCATACAGACTATGGGGTGAGGTGCCCAGCCTAGCAGCCACATCTCGAACCCCAAATCCTCGCTCAACGACTTGCTTGACTGCCTCTAACTTGAACTCTTCAGTAAACCGTCTTCTTGTACTCATTACACACCTCCTAATAGACTAAATATTAGGCTAGAAAGTGTCTATAGAAGTGGTAGCGATTCACCCAGTAGCACTTGGAAGTGATTTACAACTGATCGTAAATCCTATGCTGACTTTGAATCACAACACAAATGATCAACAAGTTACTAATCAAGCTCAGCCATTACAGCTAGCTACTTACTTAGGGCCTGCATACGCAAAATACTTTTATGCTGGTATTGGGCCTTATTTTCAACTTCCAGCAACCAATATAAATAATGGCTCCAAACAAACAGGACTGGGGATTTCAGCGGGCGCTTACTTTACCCCAGACCATTGGGTCATCGGCGCGGTCGCTTATAACTCATGGGGTGTTGGTAGCAATATAGCTGGGGGGTCCGCCAATTTGTTCAATATTCAACCTAGTATTTCCTATACAACGGATGCTGCCTGGACTTATAACTTAGGTAGTCAGATGACTTATAACTATGACGCAAAGGCAGCCGCGAATCAGCTCACTTTAAGTGGTGGCAAAACTGTCAACCTGTTTGGCTACCATACTCAAGTTCAAGCTGGTCCAACCTATATGGTTACAACTACACCTACAAGTGCTAAGGGGTTTGGTGGATTTCTTGGCTTAACAGTCCTTCTTCCAAAGTAAGTGGCTTTATTTCAGCGTCCTTATGGATCGTGAAGTGACTAATTGCGGTGATGGACGCTTAGACATGAAATCGGCCATAAGGCGTCAATTAAATGCATGCCCACCTTAAAATAAAGCCTCTTAATAGGGCTGTACCTTTAAAAAATTATTTAATATGTAATTTTCTGATGCTAACATGAAAATTCTTTTAACCCATATCAATTCAATTATGAAAACTCGCAAGTCCTTTGGCGCTCTTCTATTGGCTGCCTCCTTTATTTTCTCCTCAATAGGAAATGCAGTTGCTTGCACTTCTCTGATGATGACGGATCTTAACGGTAATGCTTACCATGGTCGAACCCTAGAATTTAGTTCGATTATCCCAACGGCGATGACCTATTTTCCCGCTGGTACAAAAATTGAGTCTGTTACACCCTCAGGCAAGCAGGGTAAGACGTTTAATACCAAGTATGCGATTTTAGGAATGACCGCCCAAGCTCTTCCTACATCCAAGCAGGTAACTTTTGCTGATGGCATGAATGATCATGGCCTCAGTTTTAAAGTCAATTGGTTAAATTCAACCACTGGAATCCCTGTTACCGCGGAAGACTCCAAACTGTTATCTATTACTGATTTCGGATCATGGACCTTGGGTAATTTTAAAAATGTAGCGGAATTAAAAGCAGCTCTTGAATCCAAAGAAACAGAATTTTGGTTGCCAGTTATAAAAGACTTTAGCCCCAATCCATTTCCTCAGCACTATAACTTTGTGGATAAAACAGGAGGTAACCTAGTTATAGAGTTCACCAATAATAAGATGAATGTGTATGACAATCCTGTTGGGGTAATGACAAATGGACCTGATTTCCCATGGCATTTACAAAATCTGAACAACTATACGTTTACAAACGTAGATAAAAATACCGGTCAGTTAGGTAAGATGCCATTGGCAACTCAAGATTCTGGGATTGCTCTGACTGCATTGCCATCTGCACAAACATCACAAGGTCGTTTTGTAAAAGCAGCTTTCTATGTGAATTATGTTCGAAAAGGGAAGACTCCTGATGAAGCAATGAATCTTCTGGCCCACGTCATGAATAACTTTGATCGTCCATATGATTTAACCATTGATGGGGCTGGTGGCTCAGGTGACGGAATACGTGGCAAAGGTTTTTCAAGTGAAGTTACCTTGTGGACTACGATGAGTGATTTAAATCGTAATCAATATTATGTACGCAGTATTAATGCCATGAATTTTGCTGTGGTTGATATGAATAAGCTTAAGAGCATTAAGCAAATTAAGTCAATCTCAAGCTACGATGTAGATAAAGCAGGTGCTGATCTATTTGTTGTATTAAATCAGTAAATACGTTGATGAGTGAGAATAAAGCCACCTTCGGGTGGCTTTTGTTTGGATGTCTCCAATGGGTCGATATTTGCCTCCAGTAGCTAACTAGCTTGAATGACTGCTTTTGAGATTTCTAGAGTCCTTGCTGATGCCATTAATTCAGCGCAAAGTGGTATTCCCTTTCACACAAGGAGAATGTCATGGAACAGCTTATTGCAACTACGCATAAAGAACCCTGGAATAAAGGCAAACTGACAGGGCAGAAAGCACCGCTTAAGTTAAAAGATATTTGGGCCATTCGAGTTCGACTTCAACTCAATGGTAGCAAGCGAGATTTGGCTCTATTTAATTTAGCTATCGACAGCAAGTTAAGAGCTTGTGACCTGGTTAAGTTAAAAGTTCGAGATATCGCGACTGGTGACCATGTTTCATCTAGAGCCAATATATTGCAGCAAAAGACCCATCGACCAGTTCAGTTTGAAATTACTGAGCTGACAAGAGCTGCCGTAGAGCAGTGGATTTATGCTGATGGCTTGCGCTTGGAGGATTATTTATTTCCAAGTCGGATCAAAGAATCCCCTCATTTATCCACTAGGCAGTACGCTAGGATTGTCCATGGCTGGGTCAGCTCGATTGGATTGGAATCGGCTAACTATGGAACCCATACGATGCGTCGCACTAAAGTATCTTTAATCTATCGCCGCACTAAAAATCTACGAGCAATTCAGTTGCTGCTGGGTCATACCAAGCTGGAAAGTACAGTTCGTTACCTAGGTATTGAAGTAGATGATGCTTTAGAGATGGCAGAACAAACTGAGGTTTGAAATTGGGGCGGCTGCATTAATACCATTGCTGCAGTCTGCCCCTTACTCATAAGCGGACATTTGAAGGGTTTGGCTACCGCAGGCAAATATCGACCCATTTGAGTCATTAAGCCCTTTACATACCAATCGTATAAGTCGCCATCACACTGGTAGTAGACACTGCTTGAAATGGCTCTTGGCGGTAGATGCCATTGATACCTAAACGCTGGTTCTTCTCTACATCGTAATAAGCCCCAATAGTAGCGGTAGGTCTGGTTTTAACGGGATTAGTATTAAAGTTGATTGGAGTTAATCCAGTTACTCCAGTAGCAGAGTAAGTACCATTAGCAGTATTGGTATCAGTCTCGACACCAGCACTAGCGTATACCGTTGCCTTAGGAATAAAGCGGTATGAAGCACCTAGTCCTGCTAATGCGGTAGTGGCATTGGTATTGAGGGCTGAGTAAGTTAATGGCGCAGTGACAGTTGAAGATGTACCTTCGGTGTAGCCACCCATATTGTTCTGGGTATAACGCATGCCAACATACGGACTAACAATTACCTCTGGCAGGACTGCAAAACCATACTTGGCTTGTATCTGAGCACCTTGGCTTATCAAATTAGACGAGCCAGTACCAGGATCTGAAGTTCCCACTACTGAACGGGTCACAGTTGCATTCTTTTGCCCATAAGCAGCAGAGACCTTCACCTCCGTACCGGTACCATCCAAGCGCTCATTCCAAGCGCCAAACAGGCCGATCAATGGGGTGCTATTGCCTAACTTGACTGTGCCACCCGGACTATTGGTTGAAAGATTTTGATCTGCGTACGCACCGATTCGATAATTGGCATGGGGGCGATAGGCTGCGATGAGTAAACCACTAGTGTTGTTAATGCCCTCTGCTTGCACAGCAGTACTTCGACCACCAGCAGATATACATACATTATTAGCACCAAAGACTGCACAGTCATAAGAAAAGCTATTGGCTAAAACAGTATTTTGCAAAGTGTAGATGCCTTGTAATACAGAAGCGGTATTCACCAAAGATTGCTGGGTATCGCCTGTTCCTGCACTTAAGGTGAGATAAGCATTATTAGCATCGTAACTAAGTGATGAGTTCAAAGAGCTGTAGCTTGCTAGGTTACCTGAGAGGTTAGAAAACTTCCCTGTTAGACCAGCAGAGGTGAGAACTGTATAAGTCTTCTTAGCGTAAGTGCCACTAGAGGCATCAATAGTAAAGCCGCCCGCTACGCTTGCTGTTCCACCTACTGCTAACACGCTATTGGCAGTTGGGGTAATGGAGATTGATAAAGTACCGCCGCTGTTTTGAGTATAGTTACCAGCGACAGAGAGAGTTCCAATAGAGCCGCCGGGAGCTACTCTGCCGTTATTGGTGACATTACCACCAATACCACCATGACCAGCCAAAGCACCAGCTGCTTGCACCGTAACATCACCAGCCAAACGTGCTGCATTGTTTGCTTCTGAAGAGCCAACGCTTAAAGTGCCGCCTGCTACTGTGGTGCCACCGGTATATGTATTAACGCCATTCATATACGTAGTGCCAGTACCGTTAAAAGTCATTGCACCCGGGCCTGAGAACGCTCCAGATAAAGTGGCTGAGCCGCCTGAAGGTGAGGTAATTGTGCCGCCACTAGAATTAACTGCAAAAGCTTGATTGGAATTATCTCCATTAAGCAAAGTTAAAGTTCCACCCGCAAAGACGGGATTTAATGTATTACCAACAGCACTTAAATAGTTTCCAGAACTGGTAACGATGTTGCTAGAGGCAACATATGCAGGGAATAGCAAATCCCACATATTGGTAGTACCAGAAGTTCCTGCTTCTAGAACTAAATTATATTGATATCCGCCATAGTTGCCCGTGAGGCTCGATGGCGTGAACAAGCTTGCGCTTACACCGGAAATGACATCCAAATAGCTTGTTGACTTAACTAGTCCACTATAAATTCCAAAGTTAGTTGTACCAGCACCACCGTCCCAGCTAGTTACAGAAGTTGCAGCTAACTTGCCATAAGTATTTGCAGTAGAACCAAGAATAATATTGTAGTTTTGAGGGAGGTTTCGAGTGTAGGTTAACGGGGTCGTATCACCAGTGCCCTGTGCATTATTCAGAGAGGTAATTGTTCCGGAGTTGGAAATCATATTGCCAAATGGCGCTCGAATGCTCCCAATGTTTGTAAGCGCCCCAACAGTTCCAGTGTTAGATAAACCAGTGCTAAACGCAGATGAAATCTGACCGTTATTTATCAGCACTCCAATATCTCCTGCGTTAGTAATTCCAGTACCGCCACCGCCAATGGAGCCACCATTTGCATTTGTCAATACAGAAATAGTTGCACCAACACTGTTGGATAAGCCAGAGTTAAGACCGCTTAAAGTACCGCTATTATTTAAATTGTTAATGGTTCCCGAGTTTATTACCCCATAATGTCCGCCGGAACCAAAGCTTCTGATGAGGCCAGCATTATTCAAGTTTGTTATGGTGCCAGAATTATTTAGGCCATCACCTGATGAGCCTGAAATAGTGCCGCCTTGCAAGTTGTTTAGAGTTTGTATTGCCGATAAAGAGTCGACTGAGATTGCATAGTTGCCAACACCCCCCAAAATTGTGCCGGTATTGGTAAGAACTCCTATGCTTGAGACGCTGCTAATGCTTCCAGAATTTAAGTCAATTCCATTTCCATTTAGAGCTTGAATAGTTCCCGAATTAACTAGGGCATCAATTCTGGCGGCAGACCCCCCGAAGTTTGCGGTGGTAAAGTAAATTGCACTAGAACTACCCTGAATTATTCCTGAGTTATTCAGAGAACCTATCGTCGAGCCGTCAAGTAACATGATTGCATTGCTATTAGAGCTAGATATTGTTCCAGTATTAACTAAATTATTGATTGTCGTTATCTGAGTTATGGCTAGACCGGCAGAACTCGAAATAGTTCCGTTATTTGTAAAGTTGATAATTGTCCCTGAATTGATGGCGTTATCACCAGAGCTGCTTATCGTGCCATTATTTGTAAAGTTATTAATTGTTCCACCGTTAGAGACTGTGATGTCGCCAGATGAATTTAAGGTGCCATTATTCACAATGGTGTCAACAGTATTGCCCACTGTAATGTAGATTGGGTTACCAGGAATATCTATGGTGGAATTTGAGTTAATAATCAAGCTTCCAACAGATGCCGGGACCGTTGGACCCACCCAGAAACCGGTTGAAGTTCCATTGTTAAAGTTTATTGGTCCTGCAGGGCTAACGTTAATACTTCCGCCATCCCATGCAAAACTAACTGAAGGGTTGGGGGTATAAGTACCGAGGTCATTTCTAGTTATGGAGCAACTGGATGAAATTACTTGAGTAGGGTCACATTCGACACCAAATATGAGCGAGGAGCTCAATACCAAAAGTATTGCCAAGTAAATTTTGACTAATTTCATATAGATTCAGGGTGGTTATTATTTGCTGAGAGTTTATGGGATATTTGATAAAAAAACCTTGATCGCATAAAGTCTAAATTTCGAAACTAAAGCTATTGACACAAGTACGCTGCATTTGTATTCAAATCCACAGAGCTACAGTCCTAAGATTGGACCACAGGTGAGGTTTATTTAACACTCAAATGGCTGCTTTAAATATGTTTAACCAGGATTTTGGCGGGAATAGCATGATTTATATGCGAACTGCGACATAAAAGGGCGCAACCCTGCCTCTTACTGGTGTCTCTTAATGGCCGCTCTCTGCCGGTCAAATCTCTGAAAATTACATCTATTGAAGGGCTGAAGTTAGCCTGGAAGCTGCCGATCGCTAGGGCAAGCGATATGATCTCTATCTACAGAAATTAAAACCACCGCCGAAGCAAAGGTCAGTAAATCTTATTACCAGGCCTTAGCTTAAGTGTCTGAATTTTCAATAACTGGCTCTTGGGCAACTATTAGCGCTTTTCGACTTACGAGATATTTAACGCCCTTACTTCCGCAGTTTTCAGTATGAATCTGATTGGCTGATAAATAAAACACATCGCCAGCCAAGTAAATAGTTTTAATACCGCCCACATTGATATCAATTTGCCCATCCAAAACAAGTGCTTTAGCCTCGTAGGGATGAGAGTGTAAATCTAGAAAAAATGGAGGCTCTCGGGTCACCATTACTGGAGCTGGGAAGTCTTCTTTTTGAAGCATTCCTAAAAACACATCTTGATTCATTGGCTGGACAATCTTTTATTAAGGCTCCATTGTAATTGCGCCACGCCATTCTGATAAAGCAGCTGTACGAGCTTTAATTTCAATCACCACAGGCCATCAATGGTGCAAGCGAGTAAATAGAGCTCTATTTGCAGTAATGAAGGTATTTTTCTAAAATGTGGAATAAGACCAACCTTGGGTCTATTGGCCTACCAGTAAAAACAAAGGGTTACGCTTTAACCTGAGACTAACTTTATTGGCAGGAGACTGGCCTTATTGTCAGTAATCACGAATGTCAAACGGGCGAAAAATTATTCAACCGTAACGCTCTTTGCTAGATTTCTGGGTTTATCAACATCAGTGCCGCGTGCGCAGGCTGTGTGATAAGCCAATAGCTGCAGGGGAACTACATGCAGTATTGGTGAGAGGTTACCGTAGTGCTCAGGCAGCTTGATGACATTAATGCCTTCACTACTTGAGATGTGAGTATCTTGATCAGCAAAAACATATAGCTTGCCACCACGCGCTTTGACTTCCTGCATATTGGATTTAAGCTTTTCTAATAAGACATCATTAGGTGCAACGGTAACCACGGGCATCTTGTCTGTAACTAAAGCAAGCGGCCCATGCTTTAACTCGCCTGCTGGATAAGCTTCGGCATGAATATAAGAAATTTCTTTGAGCTTTAGTGCGCCCTCAAGTGCAATTGGGTAGTGCATTCCACGGCCAAGGAATAGGGCATTTTCACATTTAGAAAATGCCTCGCTCCAAGCAATAATTTGTGGCTCAAGCGCTAGTACTGCATGAAGTGCTTTCGGTAGGTGACGCAAGTCACGCAGTAACTCTTTTTCTTTTTCAGGGGATATTCTGCCATCGCGTTTAGCAATCGAAACCGCTAAGAGATAAAGCGCTAAAAGCTGCGTAGTAAATGCCTTCGTTGAAGCCACTCCAATTTCAGCACCTGCCTTGGTCAAGAAATGCCAATCGGTTTCACGAACCATGGCACTACTAGCCACGTTGCATATAGCCAAAGTAAAGCGGTGACCCAAACTCTTAGCATGACGCAATGCCGCCAAAGTATCTGCTGTCTCACCAGATTGTGAAACCACCACAATAAGTGTTTTTGGATTAGGCACAGTGGTGCGATAGCGATACTCACTAGCAATTTCTACTTGAGTCGGAATGCCAGCAATATCTTCTAACCAATATTTAGCAACACATGCAGAGTAATAACTCGTGCCACATGCCAATATTAAAATCTGCTCGAAAGCTCTCCAGTCTTCTGGCTTAGCTTCAAATAGTTCAGGGCCAAAGTCAGCGATATTAGCAAGCGTGTCGCCAATTGCTCTAGGCTGCTCAAAGATTTCTTTTTGCATGTAATGCTGATAAGGGCCGAGATCAACTGAGTCAGCTTGAGCTGGCATAGGCTTCAACTCTCTTTGGGCGACCTTACCAGCTTGATCAATTACCTCAACGGAATCAGCCTTGAGAACAGCTACATCACCTTCTTCCAAATACATCATGGAATGAGCGCGTCCTGCCAATGCCAAAGCATCAGAAGCTAAGAAGTGCTCATGATCGCCAATGGCAACCACTAGAGGAGAACCAACACGAGCGCCCACTAAAGTACTCGGGTTATCTTGAGAGATAACGCCAATAGCGTATGCGCCATGTAATTTAGGAAGCACCGCTCTTACCGATGCCGCAATATCTTTTTGGTCACTAGCAACATATTGCTGGTGAATTAAATGGGCGATAACTTCAGTATCTGTTTCAGAGGTAAACACATATCCAGCAGCCTTTAAATCTGAGCGCAGAACTTCATAGTTCTCAATAATGCCGTTGTGTACAACCGCAATTAAGTCGTTGGAAGTATGGGGGTGGGCATTTTGGGTATCTGGCTTACCATGGGTAGCCCAACGTGTGTGTGCAACACCCAAGGTGCCGAAAAAATCTTTACCTTGCTCACCTAATTCAGAAACACGTGCAGTAGTTCGAGCTCTTTCGATGGGGTGCTTGGCATCCTCACCATTAATGACCGCAAAACCACAAGAATCATAACCACGGTACTCTAGACGGCGTAAACCCTCAACCAAAACATCAACAATATTTTTATGGGAGGCCGCACCAACAATACCGCACATTATTTTTTACCCTTTGCAGTTTTCTTAACCGGCTTCTTGACGGCCTTCTTCACAGCCGTCTTTGATGCTGCTTTTTTTACTGGTTTCTTTTCTTGCTTGACAGGGCGCTGCCACTGTAAGGAAATTTGTTTTGCTCGAGATACAGTCAGTTGATTGGCAGGAGCATCTTTAGTCAAAGTTGTTCCCGCACCCAATGTGGCGCCACGACCAACACGCACAGGTGCAACCAACTGAGTATCCGAGCCAATGAAGACATCATCCTCAATAATGGTCTGGTGTTTGTTAACGCCATCGTAGTTACAAGTAATAGTGCCAGCACCAATGTTGACTCTGGAGCCAACAATAGAGTCGCCAACATAAGCCAAATGATTGGCTTTGCTATTAGCGGCAATTTTGCTGTTCTTCACTTCTACGAAATTACCAATATGTACATCGTTTGATAAATCTGCGCCAGGACGCAAACGAGCATAAGGGCCAATTAATGATTGATTGCCCACTTTTGCGCCGTCCACATGGCTATATGCATAAATAGAAACGCCTTTGCCGATCACGCTATTGCGAATCACGCAATATGGTCCAACCTTAGTACCAGCATCTAGAGTTACACAACCTTCAAATACACAACCAACATCAATTGATACATCAGTGCCGCACTCTAAGGTGCCACGTACATCAATACGCGCAGGATCAGCAAGCGATACGCCTGCATCCATTAATTGATAAGCATTATTGAGTTGGTGTACACGCTCTAATGCAGCAAGTTGATCACGACTATTGACACCAATAGTTTCAAACTCATCATCAGCTTGCGTTGTTCGAATCGGCACGCCATCTTTAACAGCCATAGCAATCACGTCAGTCAAGTAGTACTCGCCTTGTGCATTGCTGGCGCGTAAAGACTTGAGCCACTTCTTTAATGAGTTCGTTGGCAATACCATGATGCCGGTGTTAATTTCTTGAATCGATTTTTGCGCTGGCGTTGCATCTTTCTCTTCAACAATCTCTTTTACAGAGCCGTCAGCATCACGAACAATCCGGCCATATCCAGTTGGATTGGCAAGGTTTTGTGTGAGGAGCGCAAGTGCACTGTCTTGACCGCGAACACCATCAGCTAACTTCGCTAATTTGGCTAGCGTCTTTTTTGTAGTGAGGGGAACATCGCCATACAAAACTAAGGTTGGCTCTTGAAGATCTAATTTAGGCAGGGCTTGCAATAGCGCGTGACCTGTTCCTTTTTGTTCCGCTTGCAGCGCAGTGCTTACTTTGCCAAAGCTTGGATCTTCCTTGCTTGTGTTTAGCAAGAATGTTTTTACATCTGCTGCGCCATGACCAATCACTACAACGGGGCCAGATTTAGCCTTCTTATCCTGTAGCGAAAGAGCGGTATTGAGAACGTGTTGGAGCAGGGGTTTGCCTGCGAGAGTTTGCAGGACCTTGGGCAGAGCGGATTTCATCCGCTTTCCTTGCCCAGCAGCCAAAATGACGATATTCATAAAGGGGGATTATAAGTCCCCTGAATCATGGTTCCACAGGCTAATTCATCCAATTCAGCCTCATCAATTGCCCTGTCGCCAGAAGATCTAGCAGCAATACCCGCTAACTCGGTGGAAATCTCCAGATTTTTGAAATCAAAGGCTTCACCATCCATCAAATGGGATGGGACGATGTGATGCATAGAGCGGAACAAGTTCTCTACTCGACCTGGATGCTTCTTTTCCCAATCGCGCAGCATTTCTTTCATGACCTGGCGCTGCAAATTGGGCTGACTTCCACATAAATCACAAGGAATAATCGGGAAGTTCATATCTGCCGCATAACGTTCAAGCAGTTTCTCAGGGACATATGCCAAGGGGCGAATCACAATATGCTTGCCATCATCTGAGCGCAACTTGGGCGGCATCCCTTTTAGCTTGCCCGCATAAAACATATTGAGCATCAAAGTTTCTAGAATGTCATCACGGTGATGGCCTAAAGCAATCTTCGTAGCACCCAACTCATCGGCAACACGATACAAAATGCCGCGACGCAACCGTGAGCACAATCCACAAGTGGTTTTCCCTTCGGGAATCACACGCTTCACAATGCTGTAAGTATCTTGTTCTTCGATGTGATACTGAACACCTAATTTCTTCAAGTAATTAGGCAAGATTTCGGCGGGGAAATTAGGCTGCTTCTGATCTAAGTTCACCGCAATAATTTCAAAATTGATTGGTGCACGCTCACGCAGCTTCATCAGAATATCGAGCATGGCATAGCTATCTTTACCGCCCGATACACACACCATCACTTTGTCACCATCTTCAATCATGCCAAAGTCACCAATGGCCTGACCT
The DNA here is from genome assembly GCF_018881655.1 of Polynucleobacter sp. Tro8-14-1. GTDB lineage: Bacteria > Pseudomonadota > Gammaproteobacteria > Burkholderiales > Burkholderiaceae > Polynucleobacter. The sequence goes on along the minus strand of NZ_JACVPX010000002.1, from coordinate 260,801 downwards.
ACCAAGCGGCAGAGTTTCTTCTCTAGCTTGTTTTCTTCGAAGATAACTTTACGAATATCGCCCATAAGAGTTCTTTTCTAAATTCTATTTAAGAAGTCTTGATACGAAATACTTCAACGCCTACCGAGTGGCAATCTGGATAGACATCTGGCTTAGCCGTACTTACACGCGCAGCCAACACCTTTGGGTGAAGCAACATTGCCGTCACGATGTCATCGCAGAAGGTTTCCTGCAAATGAATATGCCCCTGAAAGGCCCGAGCCTTAATAGTTTCGCGCATGAAGTCGTAATCCACCACTTCATCCAACTGATCATTCGTTGGCGTATTCATATCAAGGGGAATATATAAGTCCACATTGAGGATGACGCGCTGCTCTGCTTTTTTCTCAAAGTCATGAACTCCGATGTTGATATAAATCTCATAGTCCCGGAGAAATAAACGGCGACAGTCAACAAGAGCGGGATGAGAAAGAATAGCGTGCATGTATGTTTGCTTTTTAAAAATACTTAATTAGTTTTGAACATCACATCACGTGATGATGGCAATAAATGTTGCCCGCCGTCCACATATAAGGTGGTTCCGGTGATGGCGCTAGAGTCCGCCAAAAATACGGCTGCCTTTGCAATATCTGCTGGTGTTGAGGATCTTCCCAGTGGCGTCATTTGATGTGCTTTGGAAAAACCATCCATTGTTTGATCGCCTGATGGCAAAGAGATTCCTGGTGCTAATCCGACTACACGCAGATGGGGCGCGAAATCCATTGCCAATAATTCAACAGAAGAAAGTAGCGCTGCTTTAGATAATGTGTAGGACAAATAATCTGGATTGAGATTAATCAACTTTTGATCTAACAATTGAATTACCGCTGGAATTACACCAAATGTATTTGGCTTACTTTTTTGAAACTCAAACATCTGCTGAGATAGCAAAATTGGCGCGGTTAAATTGACTTGCATATGGTCTTGCAAACTTTTTCCACTTAACGGGGTACCGGAGTTCGCGCGGTCATATTCAAAGATAGACGCGCTATTTACTAAGCAGGCCAAATTAGGGAATATCTTGCTGACAGCCAAAAAAAGATTTTTAGTGGCAGCCTCATCAGCCAAGTCCGCCTGGAAAGCTTGGGCTTTCACACCCATCATTTCGATTTCTCTGATGGTTTCTTGGGCCTCTTGCTCAGATCGCCCATAATGAACGGCAACATCCCAGCCCTGACGGGCAAACTGCAAGGCAATTTCTCGACCCAGGCGCTTGGCGGCGCCAGTCACTAAAACTGCTTTTCCTTGCTGGGATGGGGGCGTTGAACTAGGGTTCAATTAAATTCTCTTAGACTAGCGAGCTATGGATATTACCTTGACCAGCCTTGAAACGGAGCATAGTGCACTTCTAAAGGCCCAAATAGCCTCTCAAATCGCCTTACAGGGCGGCTGGCTGACATTCTCTCGCTATATGGAGATGGCTTTATATGAGCCCGGCATGGGCTATTACAGCGCTGGCGCTCACAAATTAGGTGCCGGCGGCGATTTCACTACTGCCCCTGAATTAAGCCCTCTCTTTGGCGCAGCCATTTGCTCCACTCTCCTACCGGTACTTGAGGGACTCAAGGAAAAAGGCCTTCCCACTCAAATCTTGGAGTTTGGCGCTGGGACAGGAAATCTTGCTACCTCAATACTGACCCGCCTCAATGATCTTGGCTTTCATTTGGATCGTTACGACATTATCGAAATTTCACCAGACTTAGCACAGCGCCAACAAGAAAGAATTAGAAATACTGTTGGACAACTTCATCTTAAGACCCAATGCAATTGGTTAACGGAGTTACCCGAAAATTTCAAAGGCATCATTCTGGCCAACGAAGTGATTGATGCGATTCCTTGTGATGCCATCATTTATCAAAATGGATTTTGGTATTGGTACGGTGTTGCATTTGAGAATGACAAACTGATCTGGAAAGTAGGCCCTCCAGTCGAACAACAATTACTTCCTGAAAGCCTTCTCAGCGGCAACTTCTCTGAAGGTTATGTCACCGAACTACACGCGCCAGCAAATGCATGGATGCAACAAGTTGCAAAACATTTAGATGCTGGCCTATTCCTCACGTTTGACTATGGATTTCCTGAGAGCGAGTACTATCACCCGCAAAGGCTTGAGGGCACCCTCATGGCCCATCATCGCCACCATGCAATTCAAGATCCATTTCATCTACCTGGTCTTTGCGATTTAACAACGCACGTTGAATGGTCCCAAATTGCTCGTAGCGCGTTGGCTGAAAATGTGGATGATGTATACCTTACCAACCAGGCTGCGTATCTATTAGATGCTGGCATTGGTGACATTGCTTTAGAAATTGGCGACCCAAGTGATCCAGAAACCTTCCTGCCGATCTCCAATTCTTTGCAAAAATTATTGTCTGAAGCAGAGATGGGCGAACTCTTTAAAGCTTTTGCATTTTCAAAGAAATTAGAAAGTTTGCTACCGGGATATGTACTCGAAGATCTGCCGGGCCTACGCGGCAGAAATAGGCTGTAGGCGCTCGTTTTAAGAAGCTAGAGCCATAGTAATTGCAGACAACCTGGCAGATTCAAATGCGCTGCCAATCCGCTCGCCGTTGGATCGATCTTCTGCAGCTACGCCAGCAATAATTTCGGCTGTATTGATGGCTTGAGTAGTACGCATTGCATTGATCAAAGGGGAAACAGGCATTCCCAATTTATCCGCAAGATTCAAAAGTGCTTGTGCTCGATCTGGCTTACGCCAAACATCTGCACGGTTGAACCAATTCAAAACGTCAACCGCCTGATAAGAAGCATTGGGATACTTGTTTATCAAGGCCCTAAGATCGCTGAATATTTCACTGAAATCTCGCACATCAATTGGCATGCGCACACATTCAGCCCATGAACGAATTTCATTTGCGGGCAAATTCATTAAGGCAATTGCGCAGCGCTCTTCAATACTATTTTCAGCTAAGGAAAAATACGCGATGAGCTCTTCACGAAACGACTCTTCAGACAGTTGGGTGGTCAATGAAGGTCCCAGTATCGTTCTGGCAGCACCGGCATCCAATAAAACCTGAAATAAGCGCATCGGCTTAGAAGCAACTAAGCCCCTGGCTAATTCCTGCCAAATACGCTCCGCCGATAAAGCATTTAGCTCACCTGATTGGACAATTGCCTTTAGGGCGCTGAGCGTTTCAGGAGCAACACTAAATTCAGGAAAGCGTGCAGCAAAGCGAGCAATACGCAGGAGCCGCAATGGATCTTCTGCAAATGCATCTGACACATGACGAAATACTTTGGCAGCCAAATCTTCTTGACCGTTATAAGGATCAATAATAGGGCCGAATTGCTTTCCATCAGCGCCCACTTCTTGCGCCATTGCATTGATTGTTAAATCACGACGCTCTAAGTCTTGCTCCAGAGTGACGGAAGGATCGGCATGGAAGTTAAAGCCTTTGTAGCCTTTACCAGTCTTGCGCTCAGTGCGCGCCAGTGCATATTCAGCCTGCGTCTCTGGATGCAAAAATACTGGGAAATCTTTGCCTACAGGACGAAAGCCCTTAGCAATCATCTCATCTACGCTGGAACCCACCACAACATAATCAATGTCGTGCAAAGGCAAGCCCATGAGGGTGTCCCTAATGGCTCCGCCTACTGCGTAGATTTTCATTACTGCATGCCCTCTAGGCTGCGACGACTCATTTTGAATACTTCCGGCAACGCATCAACACTATTCGCTGGCAAAGTATTGGGTACTTGCATAGATGCAATATTGTCACGAGACATCAATGTAGGACCTGGCAAGAATTCGAATGCCAATGCCTGTAGATAACCCACAAAAGCTGGCACGGGAATGATGAGGCACGAGGTTTTAGCCTTACGAGCGGCAAACTCAATAATCTCTTTCATGGTGTAAACCGTTGGGCCAACCAAGTCATAGGACTGACGAATTGTTTGAGGCATCGATAAGGATTTAACAAATGCACTTGCAACATCATCTGCGCTCACCGGCTGAAACTGCGCCTGGGAATTTGCCAAAGGCATAGCTGGAAACAACTTAGTCAACTTAGAAAACAAATTAATAAATTGATCCTGCGCCCCAAAAATGACTGAAGGCCTAAAGATAGTCCAATCTAAATTGCTGGCCTTGACTGCAGCCTCGCCATCACCTTTGCTGCGCTGGTACATCGATGGACCATGAGAGTCGGCACCCAATGCGCTCATATGTAAATAGCGCTTTAAGCCATGGAGCTGCATTGCCGTAATAATGTTTTTAGGCAGCTCCACATGCGCAGCTTTAAATACCTTTCCATAAGGCTTAGCCGGCTTATCGTGCAGTACTCCGACCAAATTGATCACGGCACCATTTTTCTTAATGCGCTCACAAAGGCTCTGCAGCTCATCAAACTCATGAACATCAGCCTCTTCGACATGTACCTTGGGCAACATGCGTAATTCACGCGCGGCACCTAAATGGCCTGTTGGAACTAATACAGAATAACCCGCTAGTTGAAGTTGCGCAGCAATCACTCGCCCCACAAATCCATTGCCACCGATTAGAAGGATGTCATATTTCATAGGAAGCTTTCTTTGCTTAGCTCGGTGCTTGATTGTTTAAGGAAGCTCAGATTGAGTAGCAGCCTTCGGTGTAATGACACCTAGGCGCTGTTTTAAAGATTGTGGCTGACCACTCATCACCGATGAATAGTAATTTGCATTAGAGAGCACATTCTTCACGTACACACGTGTCTCAGTAAACGGAATAGTTTCAGCAAAAATAGCACCCTCTGTAGGGCCAGATAATTTTTCCCGCCAAGCCTTTGAGCGCGAAGGGCCTGCGTTATAGGCTGCAGAGGCCAAAACCCAAGACCCATCTAAATCGATCAAAACCATATTTAAATAATTACTACCTAAAGTTAAATTGGTATTCATATCACTCAATTTGTCATTGGTGTAATTGGGCATCCCAATTTTCTTAGCTACGTACTTTGCAGTATTCGGCATCACCTGCATTAAGCCAGATGCACCCACAGAAGAGGCAGCATTCATAATGAAGCGTGACTCTTGACGAATTAAGCCGTAAGCCCAAGCAAGATTGAGATCTATTTGACGCGCAATTGGAGATAGCTCTTCTTTGTACGGAGTTGGGTAGCGCAAGCTAAAGTCATGCTCTTGCTTGGTACGATCGGCAGTGTTAACGACACGGTCATATAAATTGATTCGTTTTGCATATTCGGCAGCTGCTAACAACTGCTTGTCGGTCATATTGCGTAATTCCCAATTCCATTCACGATTACCTTCGAAGCGAAGATTCATGGAATACAAGCGCTCACCACGAATAAAGCCCTTGCGGCTGGCCATTGCATCTATCTCCTGCTCAGTCACTTTCGTTTTAGCAGGCGCATTATTAGATTTGCCTAATTCTTCACGCGCAAGCTGGCCGTAGAAGTTATATTGATCCGCAATTATTTCAAAACTGTCTTTGGCCTTTGCGTCCTGCCCTTCAGCTTTGAGCGCACGACCATACCAATAGGTCCATGCGGGATCTTTAGCCCGCACCGCTGGGTTCATGCCATCAATCGCATTTTTAACTAGAGCCCAATCTTTAGCGCGCAAGCCTGCGCGCACTTTCCACTCTTGTGATTCGACCGAAAGGAGTTCGTTATAGCCCAGCTCTTGCTGTAAGCGATAGGCATCATCCGCATTGGGATCTAATTTTTTGGCTAAAAATTGTCCGATCACGCCCCAAGCAACGGCTTGGTTTTCTTTGCTATAGCGTGAAGCGTTTTGAGAAAAGTCGCGATAGGCCTTTGATGGATCAGCTTTTACAGCCTTAACAATATCTGCGATCGGATCTTCACCGCCAAGGCGACGTGCCATCGTGTCATAGCCCCTCTCGCTAGCCGCACGCCCAATAGCTTTAGCCTCACTCGGGGACATGCCACCTGCGGCCACCAAAGATGGAACCAATTCTTGACATGCTTGTCCAAAATAACTTGGGTCAAGCAACACTGCTCGAGAATCAATCGCCAATTTAGTTGGGTTTTCGCCTTGTGATAATTTTGATAGCAGGGAATAGCACTTCACTTGTGTATCGTCATCCAATACAAACTTAGCGTACTCCACATCAAAGCGTGCCCAGTCCCTACGCTTACCCAAAACCAATAACCAATCATTGCGCATACGGTCAGCCAATGCTGTGCCTTGATATTGATTTAAGAACGCGACTACTTGAGCATCTGCACCATAGTCATTACGCGCGCCGCCAGCACTATCAAATAACTGTGGCTTGATACGGAAGTAGGCTACATAGTCATCAAATGGATAGTTGACTAGATTCGATGAAAGTTGCTGAGTACGAAATATATCATTCTTCTTTGCAGCTTCGCGCAAATCGACAAACATCCGATCGGTATCGGTAATTTCAGCTGGGGCAGCTTTGCTTTCATAGGACTTGGGCAGGCTTGGCTTCTTCAGCTTTTCAGCATAGGAATTGGACGCGCCTAACGCTAGGCCCAAAACCAGAATTTTGGCCCACTCAAGATATTTGCTGTTTACTGTTACAAACTTCATTCTTCCGACTCAACCCTATCTCTATTTGCAAGGCTAGAGGCCTTGCAGTAATTGATTACTATATCCTTTAATTTTCGCCTGATAATGGTTGATATGCACGGTAATTCACCAAAAACTCTTCGCCAAGATTTATTAAAACAACGCAAAGAAATTGCTGCTGGGAATGGCCATGCTTCTGTAGAAGCGGGCTTGATTGCAGGCCTCAATCATTTTTTAGCAAATGAAGGCAAATCCATTCGCTCAATCGCCCTTTATTGGCCCATTCAAGATGAAATTGATTTACGCCCCACTTTATTAAGCTGGATGAAGAATGTCCCTCAGCGTCGCTTAGCGCTGCCCTATGCACGCCCGGATAAGCATCTTGAATTCTACGAGTGGCAAGAGGGAGATGTATTAATTCCAAGCGCTCACGGCGTTCCTGAGCCCAGCCCAGAAAACACTGCCAGGCCACAACTCATTCCCGACTGCATCCTGATTCCCTGCGTAGGCTGGTCTAGCTCTATTGTGAGCGGTAAAGCACACTACTGGCGCCTAGGCTATGGTGGCGGGTATTTTGATCGAACACTAGCCCAGCTGCGAAAAGACAATCCAAACCTCATTTGCATGGGGGTTGGATTTGATTGGCAAAAATTAGATGATTCTCAATGGGCTGCTCAAACACATGACGAGCCCCTGGATATGCTGTTGACGGAGTCTGGCTTACTTATTTGATTTACTTCGTTAAATCCAAATTGTCTGCAATCGCTAAAACTGCATCAGCCTGATTTAGCGAGTAGAAATGAATTCCAGGTGCGCCAGCAGTTAACAACTGATCGCACAAGTCGGTCACCACTTCTTCACCAAATGCACGAATAGACGCGACGTCATCACCGTAGGATTGAAGGCGTAAACGAATCCAGCGTGGAATTTCTGCGCCACAGGCATCAGAGAATCGTAATAATTGGCTGCTATTGGTAATCGGCATAATGCCGGCAATAATTGGCTGTGTAACGCCTAATTCATAAGCCTCGTCTACGAAGCGGAAGTAAGCATCGCTGTTGTAAAAATACTGAGTAACCGCGGAGTTAGCGCCCGCCTTCATCTTTTGCACAAAGAAATCGATATCACTAGCAGGTGACTTCGCCTGTGGATGCGTTTCTGGATAAGCAGCTACATCAATATGAAACCAATCGCCTGTTTCTGAGCGAATAAATTCCACCAATTCATTGGCATGATGAAACTCGCCATACTGACCCATGCCAGATGGCAAGTCACCGCGCAAAGCCACAATGCGCTTCACACCTAAGGCTTGATATTGCTTGAGCATCTCGCGCACGCTTTCACGTGAGCTACCAACACAAGACAAGTGAGGAGCAACAGCCGCACCAGCAGCGTGAATGTCACTCACCACTTTTAAAGTACCGGACTGAGTAGAGCCGCCGGCGCCAAAGGTCACGGAATAAAACGCTGGCTTGAGTGTTTCACTAAAACGCTCACGCACAAGATGCAACTTAGTCTCACCTTCAGGTGTTTTTGGAGGAAAGAATTCAACGCTTAATTCCATGATTTTGGGCCTAGGTTTCTATGTGACTGGATTAATAACGGTAATGGTCAGCCTTGTATGGGCCTTCCTTCGTTACGCCAATGTAAGAAGCTTGCTGATCTGACAACACAGTTAACTCTGCATTGAGAGTCTTGAGCTGTAAGCGTGCAACCTTCTCATCCAAATGCTTAGGCAATGTGTAAACGCCGACTGGGTATTTATCTGTTCCTACTGCATTCCACAATTCGATCTGCGCAATCACTTGGTTTGCAAATGAAGAGCTCATGACATATGAAGGATGTCCTGTGCCGCAACCCAGGTTAACCAAACGACCTTTAGCCAAAATAATGATGCGCTTTTCAGGCTTGCCATTGGCAGCTGGGAAAATCACATGGTCAACTTGTGGCTTGATTTCTTCCCACTTGTATTTCTCAATACCAGCAACATCAATCTCATTATCAAAGTGGCCAATATTACAAACGATGGCTTGATTCTTCATCTTAGCCATGTGGTCATGTGTAATCACATGGTAGTTGCCTGTTGCAGAAACAAAGATGTCCGCTTTATCAGCAGCGTAATCCATCGTCACAACACGGTAGCCTTCCATTGCAGCTTGCAATGCGCAGATTGGGTCTACTTCAGTCACCCAAACCTGAGCTGATAAAGCACGCAATGCTTGAGCTGAACCCTTACCCACATCACCATAACCACAAACCACAGCGACCTTGCCAGCCACCATCACGTCAGTAGCACGCTTGATCGCATCTACCAAAGACTCACGGCAACCATAGAGGTTATCGAACTTGCTCTTAGTAACAGAGTCATTTACGTTGATTGCCGGGAATTTCAAATCGCCCTTAGCAAACATTTGATACAGGCGATGTACGCCAGTAGTCGTTTCTTCTGTAACACCCTTAACTTTTTCTAAGCGTGTTGAGTACCAAGTTGGATCTTGTGCCAATTTTTTCTTGATAGCAGCAAACAAAATAGTTTCTTCTTCGCTAGTTGGATTGTTCAAGCAAGCTTGATCTTTCTCAGCGCGCGCTCCAAGGTGCAACAACAAAGTAGCATCGCCACCATCATCCAAAATCATATTGGTGTAGCCGCCATCAGCCCACTCAAAAATGCGGTGAGTAAAGTCCCAATACTGCTCAAGGGTTTCGCCTTTAATAGCAAATACTGGCGTGCCGTTAGCAGCAATGGCTGCAGCAGCATGGTCTTGTGTAGAGAAAATATTGCAAGATGCCCATTGAACTTCAGCACCGAGTGCCTCTAGCGTCTCGATCAATACTGCAGTTTGAATGGTCATGTGCAATGAACCAGTAATGCGTGCGCCACGCAATGGCTGTTGAGCAGCAAATTCATCACGAATGGCGATTAAGCCTGGCATCTCGGTTTCAGCAATGGCGATTTCTTTGCGACCAAAGTCAGCCAAAGAGATATCAGCGATTGCGCAACGAGTTGCTACAAAGTTATTTAAATCAGAAACGGTATTCATTAATGCTCCAGCTAAATACGATCCAATGCTGGAGTAAAAACTCGCTAGCCATTGAATCATGGGTTAGCGAGCGCGGTTGCAATTAGCAAACTCCGGGGGTTACCTTAGAGCCCACTCCCTTCAAGCCTGGGGAAGTGCTGGGTCTCAGCATTCCTTGCAACGCTCCTTGAAGGTATGCCGTAATTGTAAACAATTACGGCATATTTCGCCTCAATACACCTACAAACTGCGTATTTCCTACTTACAGACCTGCTGCCGCACGTAATGCAGCCGCTTTATCTGTTTGCTCCCAAGTAAATTCTGGCTCTTCACGACCAAAGTGGCCATAAGCAGCAGTCTTTTTATAAATTGGGCGCAAGAGGTTAAGCATCTTCACGATACCTTTTGGACGCAAGTCAAAGTGCTCAGAAACCAATTGAGCAATCTTCTCATCCGAAATCTTGCCAGTACCAAAAGTGCTCACCATGACTGAGGTTGGTTTAGCAACACCAATCGCATAGGAGATCTGAATCAAGCACTTGCTTGCCAAACCAGCAGCAACTACGTTCTTCGCAACATAACGTCCAGCGTATGCAGCAGAACGGTCAACCTTAGATGGATCTTTACCAGAGAAAGCGCCGCCGCCGTGAGGAGCTGCACCACCGTAGGTGTCCACAATAATTTTGCGACCAGTTAAACCACAATCGCCCTGTGGGCCGCCGATAACAAAACGTCCAGTTGGGTTTACCAAGAAATTAATAGCGCCTTTGATCAAATGCTTAGGCAATACTGGTTTGATGATTTCTTCAATGACTGCTTCACGTAATTTTTCGAGAGAAATTTCTTCATCGTGTTGGGTTGATAAAACAACTGTATCGATTGAGTCAGGCTTGCCATCTACATAACGTAATGTCACTTGTGACTTCGCATCTGGGCGCAACCAGTTCAAACGGCCATCGCGACGCAATTGAGACTGACGCTCTACCAAGCGATGTGACAAATGAATTGGTAATGGCATGAGCTCAGATGTTTCATCACAAGCATAGCCAAACATCAAGCCTTGGTCGCCAGCACCTTGATCCAAGCCGTCATCATGGGCTTTATCAACACCTTGAGCGATATCTGGACTTTGCTTATCGTACGCAACCAATACTGCGCAACCTTTGTAGTCAATACCGTAGGCAGTATTGTCGTAACCAATTTCACGCAAGGTATTGCGCGCCACTTGGATGTAGTCAACGTTGGCGTTTGTAGTGATTTCACCAGCCAAAACGACTAAACCGGTGTTACACAAAGTTTCTGCTGCAACACGTGCAGTAGGATCTTGAGCCAAGATGGCATCAAGAATCGAATCAGAGATTTGGTCTGCTACTTTATCGGGGTGACCTTCAGAAACGGATTCTGAGGTAAAGAAGTAATCATTTGCCATTGCATATTCCTTTAATAATTAACACGATCATTGGGACAACTCGACGTGCCAGGAACTACAACGGCGACGCTTTAGCAGAATTTATGAATCGCCCTGCAAGTTGCCTTAACTCAGCGATGGATGGATTCTATCCGAAAAATGCCTAATTCAGCAAGGCATGCTGAAATCCACACACTGAGAGCGGCATTGAATATCATTAGGGGGTGCGAACACTCCTTCTCAAGCTCTGCCTTAATGCGATTGCCGTGCTTCCTCTTGCGCTAGTGCAAGTGATTGGGGCCTTTTTAGGCATGCTGGCTTACCTTGGCTCCAAGCAATATCGCTCACTCTTTAAACCCCAATACGAAGCAGTAGTTGACGCACGGGGCCTGCCATTCAAGCTTTGGGATGCAGTAAGGGCCTCTGGAATGCTGTTTTCAGATAGCTTGTGGATTTGGCGCAACCCTGCAAAAGCACTGAAATTAGTGGAAGTGCAAAACTGGGATGTGGTTGAGGCGGCGATCGGCGAAGGGCACGGCTTAGTGATGCTGACTCCTCACCTTGGTGGCTTTGAGATCATTCCACGTGTTCTCGCACAGCATTTCCCAGCAACGATTCTCTATCGACCTTCACGCCAAGAATGGCTCAATGAAGTAGTAGAAGAAGGTCGCGCCTATCCGAATATGCATTTCGTGCCGACCAACCTCAATGGCGTGCGCCAAATGACTAGAGCGCTCACCCGAGGCGAAGCGATTGGCATTCTTCCAGATCAAGTGCCTAGTGGTGGCGAAGGTGTTTGGGTCCCATTCTTTGGGCGTCCTGCATACACAACGCCATTACCGGCGCGCCTAGCCAATAGGAATAACACGCCAGTAGTCATGTTTACCGCTAAGCGCAAAGGTATTGGCCAAGGATGGCTCATGCAGGCTACTCGTCTTGCGCCTTTATCTGAAGATGCCAATTTTGCCGCCGCAGAACTCAACGTTGCAATTGAAAATGCAGTTCTGGTTGCGCCAGAACAATTTATTTGGTCATACAACCGCTATAAGCATCCCGCCGGTGCAGAATTGCCTCCAAGAAATTAAATAAATTCGTTATCATTTTTGAAATGACCTGGTTACAAAACCTCTTCAATTTCTTGGCGCTCAGTCTTTTGCGTCTCTTTGCCTTTCTGCCTTATACGATCACCATCCATGTGGGCTACGGCATGGGCTGGCTTGCCGCCCATATTCCAAACAGCCGCACCCACGTAGTCAAGACTAATTTACGTTTGTGCTTTCCCACTCTCAGTGAAAAAGAACTTGATGATCTGGCGATTGAGCATTGGAAATTATTTGGCCGCAGCGTATTAGAGAGAAGTCGTATCTGGCTGGGTAGTGGCAAACAAATTACCGATATCGTCACCATTGAATCAGCGATTACTTTGGGAGATCGCAAGCCACGCCTACTGATTAATCCACACTTTGTTGGGCTTGAAGGCGGCTTTATGGCGCTTTCAGTATTGGCCAATCAACACGACTGGCCCTGTGGTGCAGGCCTTTATCAAAACATGAAGAATCCTTTCTTCAATCAAAAAATGATTGAGTGGAGAAATCGCTTTGGTGGGAAGTCCATTGAGCGACAGAGCCGCTTACGTGACCTGATTCGTGAAATTCAAACGGGTAACTTTATTTTCATTGCCCCTGATATTGACTTGGGTCCACGTGACTCTGTCTTTGTCCCTTTCTTTGGCATACAGACCAACACCATTACCTCAGTCTCGCGCCTGGCAAGACTCAGTGGCGCTGAGGTATGTTTGATGACAACTACCTTAAACAAAGACCGTAAAGGCTATACCTGCCATATTAGTGAGCCATTGCCAAACTTCCCTAGCGATGATGTTGAAAAAGATACTGCTCGCCTAAATCAATATATCGAGGAACTTGTTCAAGAAAGACCAGCAGAGTACTATTGGGTTCATAAGCGTTTTAAACACAGGCCCGAAGGCGAACCGAGTCTTTACGATTAAACGGAATTATTTTGAGCACCAATACCAACAATCCAGTACGCAAGCTTCGCTTCACCAAAATGCATGGTGCCGGCAATGATTTCATTGTGCTCAATGGTATCGACCAAGACTTAAGCGGTATCTCCAAGGAGCAATGGCAAGCCTTAGCCCATCGTCAATTTGGCATTGGCGCCGATCAAATTCTCCTAGTTGAAAAAGCCACGCGCCCTGATGCTGATTTTCGGTACCGCATTTTTAATTCGGATGGCGGTGAAGTTGAACAATGCGGTAATGGCTCGCGCTGCTTTGTACGATTTGTGCAAGACCAGGGCCTATCTAACAAGAATCCTTTGCGCGTCGAAGTGGCACACACCGTTCTGACTCTCAAGTCCCATCCGGATGGCCAGGTGGAGGTGGATATGGGTGCGCCAATTTTTGAACACAGCCATATTCCATTTAATGCGACTGGTTTGGCAAGCGTTCAAGAATTTCAAGAAACCCTCTATGCACTCCCTTTGAATTACCCAGCTACTCACGATAGTTTGGTGGGCGTCCTCTCAATGGGGAATCCACATGCCGTCCAAGTAGTTGGTGATGTCGATAGCGCACCCGTTTTAGAAGAGGGTCCTGAAATTGAAAAGTTTGCTGCGTTTCCTAAAAAAGTAAATGTGGGTTACCTGCAGGCGCTTAATCGCAATGAAATCAAACTTCGCGTCTTTGAACGGGGCGCTGGAGAAACCTTGGCCTGCGGTACCGGCGCTTGTGCAGCCGTGGTTTCAGGGATTCGCAGAGGCTTGCTAGACTCGCCAGTAAAAGTACATACCCGCGGTGGAGATTTGCAGATTGCTTGGGGCGGGGTAATTGATGGTGTTGCTCAGCCCGTCATCATGACCGGGCCTGCCGTTACTGTCTTTGAAGGTGAAACAACAATCTAAAAGTAGCTGCTTTTAGATTCCATATAGATCGCGATAGGCTTTTACTGCAGGCAAGTAATGAGTAAGCTGAGCATCACTAGAAGAGGTTAGGAAAGACATTAAGCCGGCTAAGTTAGCAATCGCGACAACTGGCAAACCAAACTCTTGTTCTACGGCCTGCACTGCAGACTTGTCTCCAATTTCAACAGCATTACCTGAGCGCTCCATCCGATCCAAAGCGATCAATACCGCCGCAGGCTCTCCTCCCGCTTTGCGAATAAGATCTACGGATTCCCTAACTGAAGTGCCAGCAGAAATCACATCATCAATGATGACAACCCTGCCCTTTACTGGCGCACCAACCACCATGCCACCTTCACCATGGTCTTTAGCTTCTTTGCGGTTGTAAGCGTATGGAACGTTAATGCCGTCATCCGCCAGCGCAATGGCTGTTGCCGCTGCAAGTGTGATTCCCTTATATGCCGGCCCATAAAGCATATCGAACTGAATATCCGATTCTTGCAAAGCTTTGGCGTAATAACGACCCAATGCGCTTAGACGAGCTCCATCATTAAATTCACCCGCATTAAAGAAATAAGGTGAGAGTCTTCCCGCTTTGGTTTTAAACTCCCCGAAGGACAAAACCTTTGCCTCTAAGGCAAAACGAATAAAGTTATCTTGATTTGAATTATTTGAGCTCATAGGCCTACATGTTACGCATCATTTCCGCGAACCTCAACGGTATCCGTTCCGCAGTCAAAAAAGGCTTTCTGCCATGGGCTGTGAAGCAAAAGGCTGATTTCATTTGTATGCAGGAGCTTAAGGCTCAGCGCGATGATCTAGAGGACGCCATTCTGAATCCCGACGGCATGCATGGCTTCTTCCATCATGCGGAGAAAAAGGGCTACAGCGGTTGCGGTATTTATACGCCCCATAAGCCAGATGAGGTCTTGTACGGCTATGGCAATGAAGAGTTTGATGCTGAAGGGCGCTATGTTGAAGCCCGTTTTAAAGGTTTATCAGTGATCTCTGTTTATATGCCCTCAGGCTCAAGCTCTGAGGAGCGTCAAGAAGCTAAATATCGCTACCTCGACAGCTTTCTGCCACATCTCGTTTCCCTAAAAAAATCTGGTCGCGAAATCGTCCTATGCGGCGATGTCAATATTGCCCATCAAGAAATTGACCTGAAGAACTGGAAAGGGAATCTCAAAAATTCTGGCTTCTTACCTGAGGAGCGCGCGTGGCTTACCAATCTCTTTAGCAAAGTAGGTTACGTAGACGTCTATCGACATCTTGAACCAGAGGCAACAGAAACTTGCTACACCTGGTGGAGTAATCGAGGCCAAGCCTATGCTAAGAATGTTGGCTGGCGAATTGACTATCACATCACCACCCCTGGTATTGCTGCTACAGCCAAGAAAACTGCGGTGTACAAGGACGAGAAATTCTCAGACCATGCACCACTTACCGTGGATTACGACTGGAAGATTTAACAAGTAACGGGGAGAATTTACTTTCCCCATTACTCCGCTTTTACTCCCCCTCTTTTTTGGTCTGCACGATCTTGAAATGAATCGTTGCCCAAATAAGAAGTAGGACTGGGGCGCCAATAATGGCAGTGCCGTAGAAGAATGCTTGGTACCCAAAGTTATCAACAAACACTCCGGAGAAGCCCGCCAACCATTTGGGCAAGAGCAGCATCATCGAACTAAACAGGGCGTACTGGGTAGCTGAGTAACGGATATTAGTAAGTGATGACAAGAAAGCTATAAAGGCTGCACTAGCGATACCAGAACTTAAATTATCTGCAGAGATGACCCAAATCAAACCATGTAAATCATGTCCTTGAGTGGCCAGCCAAGCAAACAATACATTGCTGACCGCCGAGAGAACTGCACCCACAAATAGAATTCGCAGCACGCCAAAACGCAATGTGAGCACACCGCCTACAAAAGCGCCGACCAAGGTCATCACCACACCAAATACTTTACTGACGGCTGCAACTTCATCTTTGGTGTAACCCATATCAACATAAAACGGATTGGCCATGATGCCCATCACGACATCACTAATACGGTAGATGGCAATTAAAGACAAAATCAAAATGGCATGCCAGCGATAGCGCGTAATAAATTCTGCAAATGGCTCAACCAAGGTTTGATAAAGCCAGGCCTTAGCAGTGCGTACTTTGGCTAATTCGTATCTTGCTGGCTCTTTACTCAAGAGCGTTGTAATCACTCCCACCCCGATAGAAGCTGCCATACAAAGATAAGCAAACTGCCATGCGCTGGCGTCGTAGCCGCTGCCTGTTTCAGCCCGAGCAGCAAGCCAAAGCACGCCGGCGCCAGCCCAAATTAGGGCAAGACGATATCCAGTTTGATAAGTAGCAGCAAGGGCTGCTTGATGGTCACTATTAGCTGACTCGATACGAAAAGCATCTAATGCGATATCTTGAGTGGCAGATCCAAAAGCCACCAAGAGCGCACACCAAACAATGGAATTGAGTGCCAGCTTGGGATCTAAAGTCGACATACCGACTAGGCCCAAAATAATGAGTGCTTGCGCAAAGAGTAACCAGCTGCGACGGCGACCAAACAATTGAGTTAAGAGTGGGATTTGTAGGCGATCCACAAGCGGAGCCCAAACCCACTTAAAAGCATAGATCAAACCAACCCAAGTTAAGTAACCAATGGTGCTGCGATCAATGCCGGCTTCACGCAGCCAAAAGCTCAGTGTTCCTAGAATAAGTAATAGAGGAAGTCCTGCGGAGAAGCCCAAGAACAACATGCGCAAACAAGGCCATTCGAGATAAACCCGAAAGTCTTGAAGCCAGGACTTCACTACATGGAGTTGCTTGTTAGGCACGACGAATGCGGAATAAAGCGAGGCTACCAAATAAATTTGGCATCAAAGTCACCTGGCGACCCTCATGCAAGATGCATTGATCGATTACCTTCAGGCCAAGGCTTGAGGCTAACTTCTCAAAGTCAGCAACCGTGAGTACGCGTACGTTAGGCGTGTTGTACCACTGGTAAGGCAAGCTCTTAGAAACTGGCATGCGGCCAAGACCAACAGCCAATCGATGAGACCAATGTCCGAAGTTTGGGAAGGAGATCACCGACTCCTTCCCTACCCGCACTACCTCACGCAAAATCTTTTCAGTTTGATGAATAGTTTGCAGAGTTTGTGACAGCACAACTGTGTCAAAACTACCATCTTCAAAGAGCGCTAAGCCGCCCTCTAAATCCTGCTGAATGACATTCAAACCCTTTTGCACGCAAGAGAGTACGCGTGAATCATCAATCTCAACGCCATAAGCGTGAACCGGTTTTTGTTTCTGTAAAAACTCCAAGAAACTACCATCGCCACAACCGAGATCCAAGACTTGAGTATTGGGTGCAATCCAATTAGCTATGGCAGCAAAGTCGGCACGCTTATTAAAATTGCTCATGCTTGAACCTCACGCATTTGCTTAAAGTAAGCGCGGACCAGGTTGTGATAACGCTCGTCATCCAACAGGAAAGCATCATGCCCATGTGGCGCATCGATCTCAGCATAGGTCACTTCACTCTTATTGCTCAGCAAAGATTGCACAATCTCGCGACTACGATCCGGTGGGAAGCGCCAGTCGGTTGAAAAGCTGACAACCAAAAACTTGGCTTGTACTTCCGCTAGGGCGCGATTCAGACTGCCATCGTAACGACGTGCAGGATCAAAATAATCTAGTGCGCGTGTAATCAATAAATAAGTATTGGCGTCAAAGTAGGTTGAAAACTTATCACCTTGATGGCGTAAGTAACTTTCAACCTCAAACTCAACATCAAAGCTGAAGCGATAGTCATTTGACTCGCCATTAGGGCGCTGCAATTCTCGTCCAAATTTTTCTGCCATGTCATCATCAGACAAATAGGTGATGTGACCAACCATGCGCGCCAAACGTAAACCGCGTTTTGGTACAACGCCATGCTCGTAATAGTTACCACCATGAAAATCAGGGTCAGACAGAATGGCATTACGCGCCACTTCATTGAAAGCAATGTTTTGTGCGCTCAGCCTTGGGGTAGATGCCACCACCACGCAGTGATCTATGCGCTTAGGAAACTGAATGGCCCAAGCCATAGCCTGCATGCCGCCCAAGCTTCCGCCCATCACTGCAGCAAACTTACGAATGCCCAATTTATCAGCCAGGCGGGCCTGAGTATTCACCCAATCCTCAACCGTGACCACCGGAAAATCTGCGCCATATGGCTTGCCGGTAGCAGGATTGATGCTCATTGGCCCAGTAGAACCAAAACAAGAACCTAAATTATTAACGCCTATGACAAAAAAATGATTGGTATCCACTGGCTTGCCCGGGCCAATCATGTTGTCCCACCAACCAATATCTTCTGGATTATCTGGACTTGGTCCCGCTACGTGGTGAGATGCATTGAGCGCATGACAAACGAGAACGGCATTACTTTTATCGGCGTTGAGCTTGCCATAAGTTTCAATTACCAAATCATAGCCAGACAAGATGGCGCCACTCTGCAAAGGCAGGGGCTCGGCAAAATGAATAGTATTTCTAGAGAGGTGTAGCTCGCTCATTCTGACAGGAGAAGGCGCAGACTAACATCGGAGGCTTCAGTTGGCAGCTTCTTAAATCCGCTACGGGCAAAGCGATGCCAACGACCCAAAACAAAACTCATCAACATTGCAGCACGGATGCTGACCTCTTCCTGACCCAACTGCGCCCAATTGCCACCTTGGGTTTGGGCGATACGTAGAGCTTGCTTAAGAGATGCCTCGACACGATCGAGCACTTGAGTAATGCGCTCTTGAAGACGATCATCTTCTTGCAATAAAGCATCGCCCAATAAAACACGAGTCATGCCAGGATTCTTTTCAGCAAAGAATAAAAGCATTTGCAAGATACCGCGCGCCTGAGCAAGGCCGGATTCTTCTTTTTGATTAATTTGATTAATCAATCCAAAAACAGTTTGCTCAATAAAAGAAATTAGGCCCTCGAACATTTGCGCCTTGCTGGCGAAGTGACGATATAGAGCCGCTTCTGATACTTCAATCTTGGCTGCTAAAGCCGCCGTAGTGACACGCTCACCCTTCGGGTTTTGTAACATCTCAGCAAGCACTTGCAGAATCTGTAAGCGGCGTTCGCCTGGGCGAGGGCGCTTACGAGCTACACCAGCGTCAGCGTTTCTGTCGTTGATGTTTGCTGGCTCTAAGGACTCGCGCATGTTTATCTACTTATCTAGAGCGGATCATCGTACCAAACGCTTGCTCGGTCAGAATTTCTAACAATAAAGAATGCTCAATGCGGCCATCAATGATGTGCACTGAATTCACGCCGCTCTTAGCCGCATCTAATGCAGAAGAAATCTTCGGCAACATGCCACCAGAAATAGTGCCATCAGCAAAGAGTGCATCAATTTCTCGCGCAGTTAAATCTGTCAGTAACTTACCGTCTTTATCCATCACGCCCGGAATGTTAGTCATCATGACCAACTTCTCTGCGTGAAGAATTTCAGCCATCTTGCCAGCCACCAAGTCAGCGTTAATGTTGTAAGCCTGGCCTTCTGCACTAAAGCCAATAGGAGAAATCACCGGAATAAACGCGTCATCTTGCAGAGCCTTAACAACAGCAGGATTAATTGCTTCAATTTCACCAACAAAACCGATATCTATTTTTTTGCCTGGCTCCGTGTCACTCGGAATCATCATTTTTTTAGCATGAATCAAGCCGCCGTCTTTACCTGTCAATCCAACAGCCTGGCCACCAAAGTGGTTGATCAACATCACAATATCCTGCTGCACCTCGCCACCTAGAACCCACTCCACTACTTCCATGGTTTCTTCATCGGTTACGCGCATACCTTGAATAAAAGTGCCGGTCTTACCAATCTTCTTTAAGGCCTCATCAATTTGTGGGCCTCCGCCATGAACCACTACTGGGTTCATGCCGACCAGTTTTAACAAGATAACGTCGCGCGCAAAACTTTCTTTGAGGCGCTCTTCCACCATCGCGTTTCCGCCGTACTTAATCACAATAGTCTTGCCGTGATACGCGCGGATATAAGGCAAAGCCTCAGCAAGAATCTCCGCCTTTAATAAAGGAGAGATATCACTAATAGTTGGTAAATGCTTAGTCATCGCTACTTAAAATTTATTCGCCAAATAATTTTTGACGGAGTTCACGACGCTCTTGAGCCTCAAGAGATAAATTGGCTGTAGGCCTTGCAATTAAACGGTTCAAGCCGATTGGCTCACCAGTTTCTTCGCACCATCCATAGTCGCCAGATTCAATGCGCGCCAATGCTTGTTCTACTTTTTTGAGCAGCTTGCGCTCACGGTCACGCGTGCGCAATTCCAATGCATGCTCCTCTTCAATCGTTGCACGATCGGCAGGATCAGGAACCAAAATATTTTCACGCAGATGCTCTGTTGTCTCAGAGGCATTCTTTAAAATGTCGTTTTTAAGAGTGAGCAGTTTTTGACGGAAAAAATCTAACTGCGCAGCACTCATGTAGTCCTTGTCGGACATCTTGAGCAACTCTGCCTCAGTTAATGGAGCACCTTTTGCAACCTTAGCGCTCGCAGCCTTGCTACTAGCTTTTGCAGCGGTTGCTGGTTTTGTTGCTGTTTTTACCGTCATCTCATTCTTTCCTGGTTTGAAGCATTATTGCCTCATTCTGCCAAACTTTTACGGCCCTTTTATTAATATTCATCAATATGGGCCGTGGCGGCGGATTGTACCCGAATCTTGCTAGGCCAAACAGCCCTCAAGCCCTGCCAATAGGGTGTCCTTGGGCAAATCGATGCCTATGAAGACCATACGGGTTTGCTTGGGTTCTGTGCCCCATGGGCCAGCTAAATCACTGCCCATCATCTGGTGAACGCCCTGGAACACTACTTTTCGGCTGCTTCCCTTCACGTAGAGCACGCCTTTATAGCGCAACATCTTCTCTCCAAAGACCTCCAAAATGCCCCCCAGGAAGTCTTCCAACTTTTTGTGATTAAAGGGTTTATCACTACGAAAAACAAAGGATTGGATACGATCAGTATGGCCAGCATGGCCATGGTGTTGGTGCTGGTGGTCGTGACTATGATCATGGCCACAGGTACTATGATCATGATCGTGACTATGGTCGTGACCACAATCCGCATGGTCATGGTCGTCCTGCTCCAAGAAATGAGGGTCAATATCCAGCTTGGCATTGAGATTGAAGCCCTTGAGGTCTAAGACAGCATTCAAGGGCACCACACCCTTAGAAATGCCTGTAATAGGCGCCCTTGGATTCATATGCATTAAGCGATTACGTAAGGCATCTACATCAGCAGGCGTCACTAAATCGGTCTTAGTAATAAAGATTTGGTCGGCAAAGCCAACTTGGCGCTGAGCCTCTTCGTGCTCATTGAGTTGTTGCTGACCGTGCTTGGCATCCACCAGAGTCACTACAGCATCTAAAACATAATGATCTGCTACATCATCATCCATAAAGAATGTCTGAGCGACGGGGCCAGGATTAGCAACACCTGTAGTTTCAATGACAACGCGATCAAAGCTAATCTTCTTATCTTTACGCTGCTCCCAAAGCTCATTTAAAGCATCCACGAGATCGCCACGAATGGTGCAGCAAATGCAGCCATTGCTCATTTGCACAATGTTCTCTTGGTTATCTTGCACCAAGATGTCGTTATCAATATTCTCTTCACCGAACTCATTCTCAATGACGGCAATTTTTTTGCCATGCTCTTCAGTCAGGATGTGTTTAAGCAAAGTAGTTTTGCCGCTTCCCAAGAAGCCCGTCAAAATCGTTACTGGAATTAATGCCATGGATGATCCAATCAAAATCTAAAAGCCAACAATTCCCAAAGCGGGAAACCTTCTATCTTACCGAGTTCCTCAGCCTTTGCCAGCCTTTGCGCGGGGATGCGCTTTATCGTATGCCTGAGCTAGGTGCTGAAAATCTAAAGACGTATAAATCTGGGTACTAGCAATGCTGGCGTGCCCCAGCATCTCCTGCACCGCTCTTAAATCTTGTGAGGATTGCAGCACGTGGCTGGCAAAGCTATGGCGCATCATATGAGGGTGCACATGAGTGGGCAAACCAGCACGCATGGCTAAAGTACGCAATCTCGCTTGCACCGTACGCGGCGATAAGCGCTTACCTGTTGCCGACAAAAACAAGGCGATGGATTCTTCTGGATAAGTTCCAGCATCGCGCAGCTCTCGCCATGTAGCAAGTGATTTCATGGCAGGGGCTCCAACTGGAACAGAGCGTCGTTTGCCGCCCTTACCTAAAACCGTTACTTCAGCAGCATCCCAATCGAACCAGCCAGCAGATTCCTGTTGGCGATCTTTGCTTTGCATGACATCAATCCCCAAGAGCTCTGAAAGGCGCAAGCCAGAGGAATATAGCAAATCAATAATGGCAGCATCGCGGATGGATTCCAAATCCTTTTTTTCTTCGGCCTCTTTGACTGCTTGGTTTACCAAGGAAAGCGCCTGCTCGACGGATAATGCCTTGGGTAAAGACTTCAGACGCTTGGGCGCCTTGACGTCGTCAACCGGATTGGCAATTAAATTGCTGGTTACCTTGCCGGCACGGGCATCGCGCCTGGCATCTTTTTCAGTAAGCCAGTCATACCATCCTCGCCATGCTGAAAGGGCTCTCGCAATACTTCTTGAAGATTTACCTTTGGAATGTAAGCGGCCGGCCCAACGACGTACATGGCCGTTACTCACTCTTAACAACTCAATACTGTCTTCAAGAGCAAAGTTTTGCAGGTCACTCAGGTCCATGCCGTACGCTTTAAGCGTATGCGGCGAAAGTTGACGCAACACATGTAACTCATACAAATACTCTTGCATGAGAGGATGTAGTTCAGTCGACTTTAATTTCATAAGCCTGGATGCGATCCAAAGCTGCAGCAGTTAATTCGGCAATTTGACGCAAATAGAAAGCGCCCATATCCGCCGTAAAGCGGGATTCATCCTTACTGGCTAACAGCAACACCGCGGGCGATTGAGTGGCACCAATACTTTTGCCTAATGGCAACCCAATGGCCACCATGCTTTGCCATTCAGGATTAATGCTTGTCTGGCTTGCTAACAAATCTACGCTAGCTGCTGCCAACTCCTTAGCAGAGCCGCATAACGGGGTATCTATCCAAGGGCTAAAAGCAGAGTTAGGCGACAGTAATTGTGCAGACTCCACTTCGAATACTTCGGCTAGACCTAAGGTAATTGCAGACTCCACATCAGATTTATTGTTGGCCTTCATCAAACGCAATAACCAAGCAACCAAACTTTGTTGGGTTTTGTCATTACGACTTCCAAAGTGCAACATCTCACTTAAGCGACGATTGAGCTCTTGATTTTGTGTACGCAATACCGTCATCTGACGCTCTTGCAAAGAGATCGCACGATCCTCATGTGGATGCTTAATCCGAATCTCATTAAAGAGATCAGCGTAACGCTCAAAGAAGCCTGGGGTTACACGTAACCACTCTGCAACCAATTCTTCTTGTTCGGCTTGCTTTGGATCGATTGCGCTCATGTATTTCTTTCTAAATATGTTCTTTGGTTAACCAAGCTTTTTACGCAAGAGTTCGTTTACCTGACTAGGGTTTGCCTTGCCTTGCGAGGCTTTCATGATCTGGCCAACGAGAGCGTTAAACGCCTTCTCTTTGCCCGAGCGGAACTCTTCAACCGATTTCTGGTTAGCCGCTAACACCTGATCAATGATGGCTTCAATAGCACCGCTATCACTAATTTGTTTCAGCCCTTTGGCTTCAATGACTTGATCAACGGTACTGATAGCTTTACCTGCGATAGCCTCTTCCCAAAGAATGGCAAAGATATCTTTAGCGATCTTATTAGAAATAGTGCCATCTGCCACACGCGTTAGTAATGGCGCTAAATGCTCCGCTTTTAATGGCGCGTCAGCAGTAGCAATACCTGCACGATTTAAAGAGGAAGCAAATTCACCAGCAATTAAATTGGCCGCGGCTTTTGCCAATGGCTTACCTACGATTACTAATAGCTCTTCAAATACTTTTGCGGTGTCACGATCTTGCGTGAGCAACTGCACATCGTAGGCACTTAATCCAAATTCACTTTGCCACTGCTCACGTAATTGCGCAGGCAATGCAGGCATCTTGCTGCGAACATCTGCAATCCATGCATCATCAATCACAACGGGCAATAAGTCAGGATCGGGGAAGTAGCGATAGTCGTTAGCATCTTCTTTACTGCGCATACTGCGGGTTTCACCACGATCAGGATCGTAAAGTCGGGTTTCTTGAACAACGGTACCGCCATCTTCAATCAGCTCGATTTGGCGACGCACTTCATATTGAATGGCTTCTTCCAAAAAGCGGAAGGAGTTCAAGTTTTTAATTTCGCAACGGGTACCAAATTCAGTCTGGCCTTTGGGACGCACAGAGACGTTCGCATCACAACGGAAAGAGCCTTCTTGCATATTGCCGTCACAAACCCCAAGCCATACCACCAAGCCATGCAAAGCCTTGGCATAAGCAACGGCTTCAGCAGCGCTGCGCATGACTGGCTCAGTCACGATCTCGAGGAGTGGTGTACCTGCGCGGTTCAGATCAATCCCGCTAGAAGGTTCGCCATGAGGACCTGTAAAGCCCTCTTCATGGACGGATTTACCAGCATCCTCCTCCATATGGGCGCGAGTCAATTCAACTACTTTTATTTCATCCCCGACCAAGATCTCCAGATGACCCCCAACAACCACCGGGATCTCCATCTGACTGATTTGATAGCCCTTAGGTAGATCAGGATAAAAATAATTTTTGCGGGCAAAGATACTTGCTGGCGAAATCTTCGCATTCACTGCCAAACCAAAACGAATCGCATGTTCAACAGCCTGACGATTAAGCACCGGCAAAACACCAGGTAGCGCTAAATCCACTGCGCATGCTTGCGTGTTTGGGGCTGCACCAAAGCGTGTACTTGCACCGCTAAAAATCTTGGATTGAGTTTGTAGCTGAGCGTGGGTCTCTAGACCAATGACGACTTCCCATTGCATCATGCCACCTCGCTTGCTGGACGCAAATGCCAATCGCTGGCTTGCTGATATTGATGCGCCACTTGCAACAAGCGTGCTTCAGAAAAATAATTGCCAATGAGTTGCATGCCAATAGGCAAACTATTTCCATTAAATCCACATGGGACACTCATCGCCGGTAAACCTGCCAAGTTTGTAGAAAGCGTATAAATATCTTCTAGATACATTTGCACGGGATCTTTAGATTTCTCGCCCAAACGCCAAGCCACATCAGGGGCTACAGGCCCCAGGATGACATCGCACTGATTGAATGCAGCCTGAAAGTCTGCCGCAATAATGCGACGAATTTTTTGTGCCTGCAGGTAATAAGCATCATAGTAACCATGACAAAGAACATACGTTCCAATCATGATGCGGCGTTTAACTTCGGCACCAAAACCTTCGGTACGTGACTTGGCATACATATCATTGAGATCGCGATACTCATTGGCACGATACCCATAACGCACGCCATCAAAGCGACTCAAATTACTCGATGCTTCTGCCGGCGCTAAAACGTAATACACCGGAATAGAGAGCTTGGTTTTTGGCAGACTCACATCAATCAATGTAGCGCCTAAATTTTCTAAAAGCTTGGCTGCTTCATTAACGGATTTCGCTACATCGCTTGCCAAACCTTCAGCAAAGAATTCTTTTGGCAAACCAACACGCAAACCTTCCAATGGTTTTGCGGGATTGGTATTACCTTCCTTCCAATGTTGATTGAGATAACGACCGTAATCTTCACCAGAATCAGCCAAGGAGGTAGAGTCACGCGGATCATGCGAAGACATTGCAGACAGCAACAAGGCGCAATCTTCTGCAGTTTTGCCCATCGGCCCAGCTTGATCTAGCGAGGAAGCGTAAGCAATCATGCCGTAGCGCGACACGCGCCCATAACTGGGCTTAATACCGGTTAATCCACAAAATGCTGCTGGCTGACGAATGGAGCCGCCCGTATCTGTGCCAGTCGCAATTGGAGCCAAACCAGCCGCAACAGCTGCAGCCGAGCCGCCAGATGAACCACCAGCTACGTGGGCAGAATTCCATGGGTTTAAAACAGGGCCATAGGCAGAGTTCTCATTAGACGAGCCCATCGCGAACTCGTCCATATTGGTTTTACCCAAACAAACCATTCCAGCGCCATGGGGATTACCTTCGTCTGGGATTCCCAGATTGGCAACCACCGTGGCATCAAAAGGACTTTGATATCCAGCCAAGATTTTGGAAGCCGCAGTGGACTTCCAGCCACGCGTTACAAAGACATCTTTGTGGGCAACGGGGATACCCGTCAACTTACCAGCTTTTCCAGATGAAATAAGCTGGTCTGCTTTATTTGCTTGCTCTAAGCTTAAGTGAGCATTCACATCAAGGTATGCATTCCACTGCATTCCAGCCTCAATACGATCCAAAAAGTACTGGGTTAACTCCTTGCTGGAAACCTCTTTTGCAGCCAGTGCTTTTGCCATCAAAGCGATAGGGGTGTTGTGCCAACTCATTCGATCACCTTTGGCACCAAGAAATAGCCGTCGTGCTGAGCAGGGGCTGATTGCATGTTTTCGGCACGATGGTCTGATTCAGTAACCTGGTCAACACGCATGGGTTGGGCCAAATCACGCAAAAAGAGGATTGGGTGAGCCAAAGGCTCAAGACCACTTGTATCAACGGCTTGCATTTCCTCAACCAAGGAAAAAATGGCCTGCAATTGAGGCAAAACTGCCTCGGCTTCTGCCTGGTTTAACTCAAGCCTAGATAGGTGCGCAATGCGCTGGACATCATCAAGTTTCATGGGACGAGAGTATCATTCCTATATATTTTCATTAACACTTTCTATTTTCCCACTACATCATGTTTGGTTTTTTCCGCAGCTACTTTTCCAATGACCTAGCCATCGACCTAGGAACCGCTAACACCTTAATTTATATGCGTGAGCGGGGTATTGTCCTCGATGAACCTTCTGTTGTGGCAATTCGCCAAGAAGGTGGGCCAAACGGCAAAAAGACCATTTTGGCCGTCGGCAAAGAGGCAAAAGCGATGTTGGGTCGTGTTCCAGGGAATATTGAGGCCATTCGCCCAATGAAGGATGGCGTTATCGCTGACTTCACCATCACCGAACAAATGCTCAAGCAATTTATCAAACTTGTGCATGAAAGCAAATTATTAAAGCCAAGTCCACGCATCATCATTTGCGTTCCTTGCGGATCTACCCAAGTTGAACGTCGTGCGATTCGCGAATCTGCATTAGGCGCTGGTGCATCACAAGTATTTCTGATTGAAGAACCAATGGCAGCTGCAATTGGTTCTGGCTTGCCTGTCTCAGAAGCTGCGGGTTCGATGGTTGTCGACATCGGCGGCGGTACAACTGAAGTTGGCGTCATGTCATTAGGTGGCATGGTTTACAAAGGCTCTGTTCGTGTTGGTGGCGATAAGTTTGATGAAGCGATTACCAATTACATTCGTCGTAACTACGGGATGTTGATTGGTGAACAAACTGCTGAGCTGATTAAAAAAACGATTGGCTCAGCTTTCCCTGGCGCTGAAGTGCGCGAAATGGAAGTAAAGGGTCGCAATCTTTCTGAAGGTATTCCACGTAGCTTCACCGTTACTAGCAACGAAATTCTTGAAGCGTTGACTGATCCGTTGAATCAAATCGTGACTGCGGTAAAAGCAGCTCTCGAGCAGATCCCACCTGAGTTAGCGTCCGATATTGCTGAACGCGGCATGATGCTTACTGGCGGGGGAGCCTTATTGCGCGACCTCGATCGCCTCTTGCTTGAAGAAACTGGTTTGCCAATTCATGTGGCAGAAGATCCCTTAACTTGCGTGGCTCGTGGTTGCGGTATCGCACTCGAGCGCATGGATAAGTTAGGCGGAGTGTTCTCGCACGAGTAAGCGACCTACACGTCGACCAGGGAATTGCAACATAGCGCTCCACCACTTTTCAGACAGGGCATTCCGGCCTTACTTAAACTGATTGTCTGTCTGTCGATCAGCATCGCTCTGATGCTGATCGATTTTCGTTTCAAAGCACTCGACCCCATTCGCAACAACATCAATTGGATTTTGCGCCCACTTGAATATGTCATGATGGCGCCGCGCAATGCCTTTGAAGCAACGTCTGAGTATTTCACAACCAGATCGACTCTTGATCAAGAAAATCAAGTAATGAAAGTACGTCAGGCAGAGCTTTCTTTGCTGGCAAATCAATCTGAATTTTTGATGGTGGAAAACCAAAACCTGCGCGAGCTCATGACTTTGCAAAAACAGGTTCCATTCAAAACATTGCCGGTAGAAATTCTGTTTAACCCACCCAATCCAATTTCACAACGCATCGTAATCAATCGCGGCAGTAATGATGGTCTAAAGCTTGGCAACCCGATTGCCAATGATTCCGGGATTTTGGGCCAAGTGGTCCGTCTCTATGAGCGCTCTGCTGAGGTTTCCCTGTTGGAGGACCGTGATTTTGCCGTTCCAGTCCAAGTGGCCCGCAACGGCCTTCGTGCAGCCGTATTCGGCGCAGGGCGCGGCAACCCACTGGAACTTCGCTATTTACCGGTAGCCAGTGATTTGGAAGTTGGCGATATTTTGCTGACCTCGGGGATCGATGGCGTTTACCCTCCAGGGTTTGCAGTAGCAGTGATTAGCAAAATAGAGCGCAATGTTGATAAGAACTCTTCTAACGTCTTTTGTGTTCCCGTTGCGGCAGTAAATCGCTATCGTCAAGCGCTTGCACTGTTGTACGATCCGCAACTTGATGCCAAAGCGGCAACTGTGAATAACAAATCCACTTCTGGTGCGCCGCTCAGCAATACGCCGGGCAGACGCCAAACTCGCGCGCGAGGCATGCAATGATCGATTTCCAGAGCGGCTATATTCTGCGCCCGGTAAATCCGGTCTTTATTTATTTCAGCCTATTTTGCGCGCTGCTATTAAACCTATTACCCATTGGTAATTACGGTTGGGTGCCAGATTGGTTAATCCTGTGTATTGTTTTTTGGAATATTCATCAGCATCGCTATGTCAGTGTCATCACGGCCTTCATTTTGGGCTTGATGATGGATGTACATAATTCCGATTTATTAGGATTGCACGCCTTTAGTTACTCTCTGGTCGCCTACCTTGCTATCTCATGGCACAGGCGCATTGTGGCTCTGACCGTTCTTTCCCAAGCCCTGCACCTACTCCCCATCTTCTTATTGGTATCGCTATTTCCTGTGCTGGCGCACTGGCTGCTCAGCGGTGAACTCTATTGGTGGGCTTTAACAGGTGCGATCCAGGCTTTGATTGAAGCAATGCTTTGGCCGCTAGCCACCCGCATCCTGCTTGCGCCGCAACGTCGCCCTATAGATGTTGATCACAATCGACCCCTTTAAGAAGCGGCATGGTTTCTTTTAAAAAACCGGATCTCGACTCCTTTCAAGAGCGTATTCATATTGCGACTCTATTTGTCACGTTTTGCTTTTTACTACTCATCACCCGTCTTGTATGGCTACAACTTGTAAGCCACGGAAAATACGCACTTCTGGCTGAAAGCAATCGCATTGCCTTGGTTCCAGCGCCAGCAAATCGTGGGCTCATTATTGATCGCAATGGCATCGTTATTGGTCGAAATTATTCTGCCCTTACCTTGGATGTGAATGCTGAAGAAGTCAAAGGGAACGTAGATCAGCTCATCAACGATCTTTCTGAAATCGTTGCTATTTCGCCTCGGGATCGTCGCAATTTCAAGCGCTCCCTGGAGGATTCTCGAAATATGGGCACTTTCCCTCTGCGCTCCATGCTCAACGAGACCGAAACCGCCCGGTTTATGGCCAATCGCTATCGCTTTCCTGGGGTAGAAATCCGGGCTAGAAGCTTTCGGGAGTATCCATACAACGAATTAGCCTCCCACCTGATTGGCTATATTGGCCGCGTTTCGCAACGTGACAAAGAGCGCATGCAGACTGAAATTGAGGACGCCAAGGCCGATGATCCCGATGCTTTGCAGGCTTCTTTTTTGCGTGGCATTCAGTACGTAGGCAAGATTGGTTTAGAGCAAAGCTATGAAAATGTTTTGCGTGGCGTGCCTGGTTACGATCAAGTAGAAATTACTGCGGGCGGCAAACCGGTGCGTACACTTTCAAGCTCCCCTTCAGTTCCCGGCAAAAATCTAGTTCTCTCCGTTGATATCAAGCTCCAATATTTAGTTGAGCAACTATATGGAAATTTTCGCGGTGCATTTGTGGCCATTGAACCAGCGACAGGTGATGTATTGGCTTTTGTCTCTAAGCCCAACTTCAATCCGAATGATTTTGTGGAAGGCATTGATTCGGTGACTTGGAAAGAGTTGAATGACTCTCCACAGAAGCCGCTCTATAACCGCCCACTGAAAGGAATCTATCCACCCGGATCTACTTACAAACCTTTCATGGCATTAGCCGCTTTAGAAAATAAAAAGCGTACTCCATCACAAACAATTTCGGATCCTGGCTACTTTGACTTTGGCAACCACACCTTCCGGGACGATAAAAAAGGTGGTCACGGAATTGTCGATATGCAAAAGTCGATTGTTGAATCTTGTGACACGTATTACTACATGCTTGCTCGAGACATGGGGGTAAACATGATTGCCGATTTTATGAAGCCATTGGGCTTTGGTCAAATCACTGGCATTGATTTACAAGGCGAAGCAAGAGGTGTTTTGCCATCCACCGAGTGGAAGAAAAATACTTTCAAAAAACCTGAGCAGCAAAAGTGGTACGAGGGTGAAACTATTTCCCTGGGTATTGGACAGGGTTACAACGCTTTCACAATCTTGCAATTAGCCCATGCCATGGCAAACGTAGCTAATAACGGTATTGTGATGAAGCCGCACTTAGTCAAAGCCATTGAAGATCCATTTACTCGCAACAGAGTGCTGACAACCCCAAAAGAAAGTTATCGGATCGATCTCAATGCTGAGAATATTGAAGTGATTAAGAAGGCCATGGTCGAGGTTAATAACTCCGGCACATCTGCCGCAGCATTTAAAGGAGCTGGATATCAAGTGGGCGGAAAAACCGGAACTGCGCAGGTATTTAGTTTGAACTCCAAAGATTACAAACATGGATCCACAGCAGAATTTTTGCGCGACCATGCCTTGTATATCGCATTTGCTCCAGCGGATAAACCAACCATTGTGATTGCGATGGTTGTAGAGAACGCAGGCTTCGGCGCGCAGTATGCCGCTCCGATTGCACGTCAAGCATTGGACTACTACATTGAGGGCAAGTGGCCCAAGGAGGTTCCGGAATGGAAAAGAGCCCCTTAATCAAAGTTAAAAGATTTTTCTCCAGCATCTTCGCTGGTTTAGACCGCCAGCTAGGCCTTATTCTGCTTGGCTTAGCGGCTGTTGGCTTTTTTACTTTTTTATCTGCAAGTCAAAATACTCCCGTACAAATTACAGATGAATTGCGCAATCTCGCACTCTCGTTTTTAGTGATGTGGATCGTTTCACGCATTCCACCAAAGTGGTTAGAGATGGGTGCAGTTTGGATTTATGGATTTGGGGTTGCCCTCTTAATCGCAGTAGCTGCATTCGGACTCATTAAAAAGGGTGCTCGTCGCTGGCTCAATATTGGAGTTGTCATTCAGCCATCCGAGATCATGAAGATTGCGATGCCACTGATGCTTGCTTGGTACTTTCAAAAGCGAGAAGGCATTCAAAAATCCTGGGACTATGGTGTTGCTACTGTGATTTTAGCGATACCCGTTTTTTTAATCGCACGCCAACCAGACCTGGGAACTGCGTTACTCGTTTTTGCAGCAGGACTATACGTCATCATCTTAGCGGGCCTGCCGTGGAAATGGATACTGCCATTTGTTGGCTTGGGCGCCATTGGCATTTTGTTAATTATTATTTTTGGTGGCACTATTTGTGCCAATGATGTAGTGTGGCCATTTGTGCACGACTATCAAAAGCATCGCATATGCACTCTGCTAGATCCGACTAGCGACCCACTCGGTAAAGGCTTTCATACCATTCAATCCATGATTGCTATTGGCTCTGGCGGATTCTTTGGCAAAGGTTGGTTCCAAGGAACGCAAGCGCATCTAGAATTTATTCCAGAAAAACATACTGACTTTGTCTTTGCAGTTTTTTCTGAGGAATTTGGTTTATTAGGCAACCTGGTATTGATTGCCTTGTTCTTCGCACTCATTAAAAGAGGCTTAGCGATCTCGGCGAGCGGGCCAAACTTATTTACGCGCCTCTTAGGTGCGTCAGTGACTTTAATTTTCTTTACCTATGCATTTGTCAACATTGGTATGGTGAGCGGTCTCTTGCCGGTAGTTGGAGTGCCGCTTCCATTTATTAGTTATGGTGGCACTGCATTGGTGACACTTGGCTTTGGCGCAGGAATATTAATGAGCATCCATCGTCACCGTCGTTTAGTGCAAAGCTAACTCAGCGTAGTGATGAATTGAATTGATTGAGATTTTTGATGAAATAAAAAAAGCCCGGCATGCCGGGCTTTTTTATCAACAAAGGAAGAATTACTTCTTACGTTTGTTAACTGAATCTTTAAATGCTTTACCAGCAGAAAACTTAACAGTCTTTGCAGCAGCAATTTTGAGTGGCTCGCCAGTTTTTGGGTTACGACCCATACGTGCAGCACGTTTGCCAGAAGCAAAAGTACCAAAGCCGATCAGTTGTACTGAGTCACCTTTAGTAACAGCTTTGATAATTGTGTCGATTGCAGAATTCAATGCGAATTCAGCTTTGGCTTTAGAAATCTCCGCGTCGTCAGCAATCGCTGCGATTAGTTCGGCTTTGTTCAAGTGAAGCTCCTTATAGATATTGATGTCAGCGCACATTACGCTTACATGATTTTAACCACAAAAAATTACAAAAATAAAGTTGCGTTACAGCAATTTTTTACTACGACTACAAATTACTCATCCAAAACGGTGATATCAGAAACAAAATACTCGGTATCGCCAAAACAGGTAGTTGGCAAACCAATGTGTTGCTCATACTTAAGAGCCACCTTTTTACCCAAATTAGCATTTATTTTTTGCGCTACAGCATCTTCACGCACCGTAAAGAAGAATTTTTCTGACATTGTGCCTGGCATAGAAACCATGGCTAATTCGCCTTCCCAGGTTTTGCATACGTAACCGCGATTAGAGAATTTCTGAACATACCCCGCACGCTCACCGCTGCCATAGCTCCAAGTTAGCATTCCCCACGTATAGACTGAAATACCCACTAACCCAATTAAAACAAGGCTTAAGAGCCACTTTATAAAGCTATTCATAAGATCATCCTTAGCAAAACTCCACATAAACCCTAGGCCGGTTTTCAAACCCTCTGCTTGAAGTATATGAGCATCCGAGCATAAGAAATAGTCAATTTAGGGCTGATATACAAATTAAAATATTAACAATTACCCCACTTAGACAAAGCTCATGGAAATTCGCCACATCATCTTTTTTATTTTTATAGCATCGGCCGTTTACGTCTATTTCAGAGGAAAGGTTCGTTTTGGGGTCATTAGATCTCTTACCGACTACCAAGTGCTTTTGGCTCCCGTAAATGCACTTTTGTATTTATTTTCAAAAGTAAAACCCAGTGCTTTTATTCCAGTAAGCCAATTTCCTGAAATGCAGCCCATCCAAGATAACTGGGAAATGATTCGACAAGAAGCGCTTTCACTGCAGGAAGGCGGATCTATTGCTGCGGCAACTGGATACAACGATATTGGCTTTAACTCCTTCTTTCGCACTGGATGGAAGCGTTTTCACCTCTGCTGGTATGGAAAAGAGGTGCCCTCTGCTCAAGCAGGTTGCCCCAAAACAGTTGCACTGCTTAAATCAATTCCCTCAGTCAAGGCTGCCATGTTCGCCTCACTACCGCCTGGAGCAACGCTGGTGCGCCACCGCGACCCCTATGCGGGCTCCTTGCGGTATCACATTGGCCTAACGACTCCCAACGACCCCAAATGCTTTATTGATGTAGATGGGGAGCGTTATTTCTGGAAAGATGGGGAAGCGGTCATGTTTGATGAAACTTACATTCATTTCGCTGCTAATGAAACAGATCAGCAAAGAATCATCTTATTTTGCGATGTCGAGCGCCCGGTTCACACTAAGGCAGTTACTCTATTCAATCGCTGGTTTGGGCGCTATGTAATGAGCGCTGCATCATCTCAAAATGTTGAAGGTGAAAAAATAGGCTTTGTAAATATTCTGTTTACCTATTTTTACCATCTCCGTGCACAAGCCAAAAAGCTCAAAGCAAAACATCGCTCCGTTTATTACGTAGGTAAGTGGGTGCTTATTTTGGGAATCTTATGGGCAATATTTTGGTAAGCGCCGACCTTTAAATCAAGGGCTCAACAACTGTACAATTTGCTCGGGACTGATGGGGCCCCAAATTTCTACTCGTTTCTTGCGGCTATTTTGACCAGAAACGAATTGAATTTGTTTTTGAGGCACCCTTAATTGCTTAGAAAGCCAAGCCAATAATAGCTCATTAGCCTTATTTTCTAAGGCAGGCGCCTGTAAAGAAATCTTTAAACAGCCGTCATGCAGGCCAACGACCTTGGTCACTTTGGCTCCTGGCTGACAATGCAAATTTAAGATTATTCCGGTGGGGGTTTGTTTTAACCAATTAGGCGTCATTAAAGTACTTTAAACTGAAAACATGCCATACAAAAATTCTCAAGCCCTAGAGCATCTCTTTACAAGCAACCGAGAGTGGGCCGAAGGCATGATCGCAAAAGATCCTGACTTCTTTAAGCGCCTAGTTAACCAACAGGCACCAGAGTATCTCTGGATTGGCTGCGCAGATAGTCGCGTGCCCGCAAACGAAATCGTAGACCTATTGCCAGGCGAGCTATTTGTTCACCGCAACGTAGCTAACGTTGTAGTTCACACTGATCTAAATTGTTTATCCGTTATTCAATTTGCAATTGACTTGCTTAAGGTCAAGCACATTCTGGTGGTTGGTCACTATGGATGTGCCGGTGTCCACGCGGCACTAAGTGATCAACGCGTAGGTCTTGCTGATAACTGGTTGCGTCATGTAAAAGACGTACATCAAAAACATGAGCGTTATTTAGGTGAAGCTATTCCAACTCCTAAGCGTCAAGATCGACTTTGCGAACTCAATGTTATTGAACAAGTAGTTAACGTATGCGAAACAACTATCGTGCAAGATGCTTGGGCGCGTGGGCAAGATCTCACTGTTCACGGCTGGGCATATCGTCTTGATACGGGCCTAGTAAATGATTTAGGTATGTCGATCAGCTCTACAGAAGAAATGTTAGTGCGCTACAAGAAGTCCATCAACCGTTACGAATCAGAGCAAAACTAATTTGCTGAAGTCTTTTTCCAATCAAGTAGTCGTCGTTCTACTCAAGCTTCTTGCCCTTTTGCCTTATAGGTTTCTGGTTGCTCTGGGCTACGGCCTTGGATATATTGCGGCTCGAATTCCAAGCGATAGAAGTCGAGTGGTCAAAACAAATCTCCATTTATGCTTTCCAAGCTTAAGTCCGGCTGAAATCGACGGTCTTGCCAAAGAGCATTGGCGCTTGCTTGGGCGTAGTCTGGTAGAGAAAAGCATTATCTGGTGCGGCAGCTCTAAACAACTGAGCAATATGATTGAGGTGAAATCAGCGGTTGACCTCTCAAGCAAAAAACCGCGCATCTTAGTAAACATGCATTTCACAGGGATTGAGGGCAGCATTATTTTGAGCGCGCTCTCCAAAACAAAACATTGGCCGCGCACTTCAGGATTTTTTCAGAGAATGAAGAATCCATTCTTTAACAAACGAATTGTCGAATGGCGTAATCGCTTTGGCGGGAATTCAATTGATCGCCAAGGCAACGCAAAGGCGATCATCCGAGAAATTCGCAACGGGGACTTCATCATCATTGCGCCGGATCTTGATTTAGGTCTTAAGGATTCTGAATTTGTACCATTTTTTGGAATTCAAACAAATACCATCACCACCATTTCTCGTTTAGCAAAAATTACTGGCGCTGACGTATGCTTAATGACCACCACATTAAAAGCAGATGAATCAGGTTACCTTTGCGAAATTGGGAAGCCTTTAGAGAATTTTCCTGGGGCAGACCCCAAGTCAGACACCGCACGCCTTAATCAATGCTTTGAGGCAGAAATTCGACTTCGGCCGGCCGAATACTACTGGGTTCACAAGCGCTTTAAAAATCGACCAGATAATGGTCCGAGCCCCTATAACCCTTCTTTCTAGGGGCCTTTTGTCCTATCATTAAGGGATGACTGAACGTATTGGGCTATTTGCCGATCTCCACAGCAATTTAGAGGCTTTTGATGCCTGCATGGCTCGTGCCGAGGAACTTGGCGTTACTCGCATGGTGTTTCTGGGGGACCTCGTGGGCTATAACGCCGACCCTGTTGCACTGCTTGAACGCGTTGCCGGGCTTGTAGAAAATAAAAAAGCGATTGCCATTCTTGGCAACCATGATGAGGCTGTTTTTAAGGATAGCCGTAATCAAATGAACGCCAGCGCCAATGCCGCAATTGAGTGGACTAAATCTCAATTAAATAATGACCATGTAGATTTCCTTAAAAATCTTCCTCTGATGGTTCAAGAAGATCGGATTTGTTTTGTGCATGCCTCTGCTTACAATCCAGCCGAGTGGAATTACATTACTGACAGCATGAGTGCATGGCGTTGTGTACAAAGCTCTGGCAAAAATTACACTTTTGTTGGTCATGCACATGAGCAAGCGCTTTTTTATCAAAGCGCTGTTGGGAAACTCATTCGATTTGCACCACACCCTGGCGATGAAATTCCGGTACTACCTCATCGCCAATGGGTAGGTGTTGTTGGCTCTCTTGGTCAACCTAGAGATGGCAATCCAGAGGCCTGCTTTGCTGTTTTTGAGCCCGCTTCAGAAGCCCTTACATTTCATCGTACGCCCTACGATCACTACACTGCCGCAGAGAAAGTACGTCGCGCTGGCCTGCCAGAAGACCTGGCAAACCGCCTCATCACCGGCAAATAAACAATGCCCATCAATACCGACATTCAAGCAGTAGACGATATATTTCAAGAAGGCAAAATAGTAGATGGATTTGTTTTAGGCAAGGAAGTTCACCGCGGCGGAATGGCGAGCCTTTTTTCAGCAACTAAAGAGGGGATAGATGTCCCTATCTTGCTGAAAATCCCGCGTGTTGGCAGAGATCAACCGGTTGAAAGTTTGATCGGCTTTGAAACCGAACTCACTATCTTGCGCTCCCTAAAAAGTCCTTACGTTCCTCAATATTTAGGTTCAGGCAATATGGCCACGCGTCCTTATATTGCAATGGAAAGGGTTGAGGGCCGGCCATTAGAAGATTACATCAAGGAAGGTAAAGTATTTACGATTGATGAGGTAGTACGCATTGGGGCAGATTTAGCGCAAGCCGTTCAGTCACTGCACTCACAAGATGCCATCCACCTAGATGTCAAGCCTGAAAATATTTTGATTGATGAGAAGGGGAAGTTAACGCTCATTGATTTTGGTTTGTCGCACCACGCTCGATACCCAGACTTGCTTGCAGAAGAGATGCGAAAAGGTATCGGCTCTGCGCCTTATATTTCTCCAGAACAAGTAGCCGGCATTCGCTCTGATTCGCGAAGTGATATTTTTTCTATTGGCGTGATCATGTATGAGTTGCTGACTGGCGAACTGCCATTTGGTAACCCTCAAACAATGAGTGGTCTACGTAAACGGATGTGGGCAGAACCCTTTCCACCACGCGCTATTCGTAGAGAAATTCCTCGCTGGTTACAGGAAGTAGTGCTCAGATGTCTAGAGCCACGCGCTGCCGATCGCTATCAAAGCGCAGCGCGCTTACGTCAAGTATTGCGAGACCCCGAGGGCGTTACGCTCACCGAACGAGCCGACCGGGTTGAGCCACCTAGCTTTTGGGAAAATCTCAAAGGCATGTTCAAAGCTGCTGGTTACGAGCCCTCTCCCAGCCCACGGCCTAGTATGGGCAACCTTGATGCGCCCCTCATGATTGCTGCGATTGATACGCGTCAGTCTGATGAAGCTCTGCGTGAGCGCATGCAAGTTACAGCGAAAAATTTATTACAGGCCTATCCTGAAAGCCGCCTAATTTGTTTGAGCACGATTGCCAGCACACCAACCTATGAAGGCAATCATGAAAGCCAAACCGCTAGCGGCATCGTCCGCGGCCACCTAGTGCAATTGATGGAGTGGGCTAAACCACTCAAATTACCACCTGAAAGAATTTCTTATCACGTACTTGAGGCGCTTGATCCCGCCTCTCGAATCGTTGAATTTGCCAAGGACAATGATGCTTCCCTCATTTTGATTGGGGCATCACATAAGCTGCCTAATAAAGTAACGCCCTGGAGAACCTCGATGACCAAGATTGTCGAAGAGGCTCCCTGTAGCGTTCATATTGTGCGCACTT
Organism: Polynucleobacter sp. Tro8-14-1; assembly: GCF_018881655.1. Lineage (GTDB taxonomy): Bacteria > Pseudomonadota > Gammaproteobacteria > Burkholderiales > Burkholderiaceae > Polynucleobacter. Next base: position 222,413 of record NZ_JACVPX010000002.1, on the reverse strand, counting down.
AAATATCAGCGCATTTTGTCTTGCTTTTGATCCAAGATCAATTCTGGCTCTTGTGCTTCAATCCAATTGTCGCGATTAAGGACGCTAGTTAACTGCTTTTGATCTAGCTCGCCAGTCCACTTGGCAACCACAATCGTAGCCACGCCATTGCCAACTAAATTCGTCAGCGCTCGTGCTTCAGACATAAAGCGGTCGATGCCCAAGATGATTGCTAAACCAGCAACCGGAACATCTCCAACAGCAGAAAGGGTGGCTGCCAAAACGATAAAGCCACTACCAGTTACGCCTGCTGCACCTTTAGATGTGAGCAATAGCACTAGCAAGAGCATAACCTCCTGCATGAGTGTCATCGGCGTATTGGTTGCTTGCGCAATAAATACTGCAGCCATTGTTAAATAAATAGAGGTGCCATCTAAATTGAATGAATAACCCGTTGGAATAACTAAACCAACGCACGCTTTCTTGGCGCCCAACAGCTCCATTTTTTCCATCATGCGTGGCAAGACGGATTCGGATGATGAGGTTCCCAAAACAATTAACAACTCTTCTTTAATGTAGCGCACGAATTTAAAAATATTGAACCCATTAATTCGCGCGATGATTCCTAAAACAATGAACACAAAGAGTAGGCAGGTTAAATAAAACGAGCCCATGAGTTTGCCCAAAGAGAATAAAGAGACTATGCCGTATTTGCCAATGGTGAATGACATTGCGCCAAATGCACCAATAGGCGCAAACTTCATAATCACACCAATCATGTCAAAGAGAACATGGGATGTTTTTTCAATTAAGTCGAACACCATTGTTCCGCGACCACCAAACTTATGCAATGCAAATCCAAACAAGATTGCAATGAAAAGAACCTGCAAAATTTCACCCTTAGCAAATGCATCAACCGCACTGCTCGGGATAATATTCATTAAGAAATCTGTAGTAGTACCTATTTTTCCGGGCCCGGTATACGAAGCAATTCCTTTGGTGTCTAAGCTTGCTGGATCGATGTTCATGCCAGCACCAGGCTGAAGCACATTCACTACAACTAAGCCGACCATCAAAGCAATCGTGCTCACAATCTCAAAGTACAACAGTGCGAGTCCACCAGTTTTGCCCACCTTCTTCATGTCTTCCATGCCGGCAATACCTAGAACCACCGTACAGAAAATAATGGGGGCAATTAACATCTTGATGCCTTTAATGAAGGCATCCCCAAATGGTTTCATTTCTGTACCCAAGCTTGGGTAAAAATGACCCAGCAAAACACCAATTACAACGGCTGTAAGTACTTGAAAATAAAGGATTTTATAGATTGGTGGTTTTTTTAATGCAATAGTCATTTGGTCATCCTTTATTAAATTATGAGCAGGCTTTTTTATTTCGTCTGCCCCCATCTTAACTCCAGGCCAGTATTTAACCCTAATATCGGATAATGCAAGCATGGAAGAAAAAGTACGCGTCTCAAAATTACTCTCTGAGCTTGGTCTTTGCTCCCGTCGTGAAGCCGATTCATACATTGAGCAAGGTTTAGTCACAGTAGATGGCGAAGTGGTGAATGAATTAGGTGTTCGCGCCTACCGTGATCAAAAAATTGAGTTGCAATCTGGCGCCAAAGCACAGCAAGCCTCTCGCATTACCGTCATTCTGAATAAACCCGTTGGCTACATTTCTCACTATGACGACGAACAAGAATATCAACCGGCGGCCTCTTTGATTACCCCTGAAAATTACTTTGCCAGCCCGCTTGATAAAGGTAGAAGCCCTCGCTTTAATACCAAAGGGCTAGCGCCAGCAGGCAGGCTAGATATTGACTCTACAGGCATGCTAGTTCTGACTCAAGATGGTCGTATCGCCAAATTATTGATTGGTGAAAACAGCCCCATCGAAAAAGAATATTTAGTGCGCGTAGAGGGGGCTCTCTCTTTTGAAGATTTAGATCGCTTAAAACATGGTCTCTCTCTTGATGGAGTAGAACTCAAACCTGCACAGGTTAGCTGGCAGAACGAAGATCAGCTTCGCTTTGTATTGCGTGAAGGGCGTAAGCGCCAAATTCGTCGGATGTGTGAGATGGTGGGCCTCAAAGTGATAGGCCTCAAACGCGTCAGAATGGGTCGCATCTCATTGGGACCGCTTCCTCCCGGGCAATGGCGCTATGTAGGGGCTCATGAGCAGTTCTGAAGCACCTTGGCACGCTTATAATTGCCTCCGAACCTAGATACTCAACGCAGAATTACCATCGAAACTCTTACCTCCAGCACTCCAGGCGCAGAAGTACTTAGACGTCGAAGCTTTGCAATCATCTCTCACCCAGATGCAGGTAAAACTACGCTTACAGAAAAGTTACTGCTGTATGCGGGAGCTATTCAAATTGCGGGTAGTGTTAAAGCGCGTAAAGCCAGCCGTCATGCAACATCTGACTGGATGGAAATTGAAAAGCAGCGCGGCATCTCTGTAGCAAGCTCGGTGATGCAAATGGAATACCGTGATTGCATCATTAACTTATTAGATACACCAGGCCACCAAGACTTCTCCGAGGACACCTATCGTGTGTTGACTGCGGTTGACTCCGCTCTCATGGTGATTGATGCTGCTAATGGTGTTGAATCTCAAACATTGCGCTTGCTTGAAGTTTGCCGTGCGCGTAATACGCCTATCGTGACATTCATTAATAAGATGGACCGTGAGGTTAAGCCTCCTATGGAATTAATGGATGAGATTGAAACCGCGCTGGGCATTGAAGTAGTACCGTTCACTTGGCCGGTTGGCATGGGTAAATCTTTTGCTGGTGTGATTGATATTGCTAATTCTCGTATGCGCATGTTCAAGGCTGGTGAAGATCGCGTTACCGAGGATTCACATGCGGTGGTTGATATAAATGATCCAGCCCTTAAAGAGCGTCTGGGCACAGACTTAGAAAATGCCCTAGCTGAAGTGGAGCTGATCAAAGAAGCAATGCCAGCCTTTGATCTCAAAGCCTTTCTGGCTGGCCGCCAGTCACCGGTCTTCTTTGGTTCAGCTATCAACAACTTTGGTGTGCGGGAGATTCTCAATACATTGGTTGAGCTCGCACCATCGCCAGGCTCACGTAAAGCCTTGCAACGTGAGGTCAGCCCTGCCGAGAACAAGTTCTCAGCAGTTGTATTCAAGATTCAGGCCAATATGGATCCAGCACATCGTGACCGTGTAGCTTTTTTACGCATCTGTTCTGGCCATTTTCAGCGCGGCATGAAACTCAAGATTTGTCGCAACGGCAAAGAAGTACGAACCAACAATGCGCTATCTTTCTTATCCCAAAGACGGGATATTTTGGATGAGGCTTTTCCAGGCGACATCATTGGCTTGCCAAATCATGGCTTACTGCGATTGGGTGACACCTTAACCGAAGGCGAGCAATTGCAATTTACGGGGCTCCCATTCTTTGCACCAGAAATTTTCCGCATGGTTGAGTCCGCCGATCCTTTGCGCTCTAAGCAATTACGCACTGGACTGATGCAATTGGGTGAAGAGGGGGCTATTCAGGTCTTTAGGCCAATGGCTGGGGGCACCATGCTACTTGGCGCCTTTGGTCAACTTCAATTTGAGGTGGTAAGCCATCGCCTCCAAACTGAATATGGCGCGGAAGTGCGCCTTTTGCCTGCCCGCTATAGCCTGGCTCGCTGGGTTAGTTCAGATGATCCAGTTGCCCTGAAAAAATTTACCCAAGAAAATATCCACCGCATGGCAGAAGACGTAGTGGGTGCATCCGTTTTCTTGGCATCACATAAATCAGAGCTGGACGTTGCCCAACAACGTTGGGAGTCCATTCAATTCCATGCCCTCAGAGAGCATGCTGGCTTAATTTATCAATCCGATATGGCAGGCTAATTCGCCCAGCGGTTGCATTAAATTAGCGTGTTGTTTTGCAATCAAAGACAGCAACCAACTGCGTATCACTACTTTTAAACGAGGCAACCTTGCCATACTGCGCACAATAGGCGCTGGCCTTCTGAGTTAATTTCTCAACTGATTCGCCGCTACTATTTAGAAAAGTAACATGGTTAGAATCTGATGCATCGGTATATACCGCAGCACAAGCGCTCAAAATAGATGAGCAACATGTAGCCAAAACAGAAGACCTCATCAATGCATTCATTTAATCATTCCTCATCCATAACTTAGGGCTTATTGAGGCCCAGTACATTCATAATCTTTGCAGTGATTTTGCTAGCAAATGGCCTGTAAATCAGAATACAAACAATAGCCACTGGGTAAGCTACTGACCAAACTTCAAACCACGCCCAGAAGAAATTTTCTGCAAGGTCAACACGAACAAAAGTAGTGGCGAGCGTAATGCTTAAAGACATTAAGCACCCCATAACTAAAGCAAAGATAAGGTTCTGTATCTGAATCATGATCTAAACATAAAGTAGACGGCGCCCAATAAGCATAATCCCGCCCAGATGTAATCGGTTTTAAATGGCTCGCCCATGTAAAACACTGCAAACGGAACAAATACACTGAGAGTAATCACTTCTTGAGCAATCTTGAGTTGTCCCAGACTAAAAAACTGATAGCCTATTCGATTGGCTGGAACCTGCAAGGCATACTCAAACAAGGCAATCGCCCAGCTCACTAAAACTGCAATCCACCATGGCTTGGCTGATAAGTTTTTTAAGTGTGCATACCAAGCGAATGTCATAAATACATTGGATAGCGCTAATAGGCCAATAAAACTAATTGGGCTATTGAATACAGATAGATTAATCATGGCTACATCATAGCTTCTAGGTTTGTTAACTGTTATTCTGGACTGTGATCACTATTGTGCGCCCTAGACAGGGGAATCTCTTAAGAAAGTCTTTGAGATTCATCATTCCATTACTCTAGGAAAACTCCATGGCTGTAGGCCAAAATCAAAGAACCAGAAAAAATGACTCTATGCTCACCAAAACAGGAAAAGCGCGCTTAGGCCCCCTGAATACCGCTCAACTTACTAAGTTACTAGAATCGAGCACCAAACCCAAAGAGAAAAGCAAAATCTTGCGTGCACTCAGCAAACACAAAGTTGTTGCCGCATAATTAAAAAGCCCCGTTTAATCGGGGCTTTTTAATTTCATGGTTAGAAATAAAACTACGCTCTTTTTACCAGCATTCTTTTCCCAAGGATAACAGTAGATACAACCAACATAGCAAAGATTAAATTCATCACCGTGAGTGAATCGCCCAATAAAACGCTTGCTGCTACTAGAGTGCAAAATGGCTGAATCAATTGCACTTGACTGACACGTGCAATACCGCCAATCGCAAGACCCTCATACCAAAAGAAGAAGCCAAGAAACATGGGGAATAAACTCAGATAGACAAAGCTAGTCCATGCCACGGCACCCGCATGAATATATTCTGGGCTATAGGTAAGCCAAGTCATCACAATATTCAACGGCAATGAAATAACCAAGGCCCAAGAAATGACCGCGCGTGGATTCATTTTTCTGGAGAGTTCGCCACCCTCTACATAACCAATGCAAGCGCTGATTCCGCCAAGTACTAAAAGGCCATCAATATACGTAAAGCTACCGGAGCTCTTCAATAGAGCGTACAGAATGACCAAGCCTGCACCCAATAAAGATACCAGCCAGAACCCTAGAGAAGGCCGCTCTTTAAAGCGCAGCACTCCAATAACAGTGGTAGCAAGCGGCATCACCCCCAAAATCACTGCCCCATGTGAAGATGAACCTTGAGTCATAGCAACAGTAGTGAATATGGGAAAGCCAAACACGACACCCAAAGCTATGACAACAAATTTGACAAAATCTACTTTAGTGGGCGTGTGCTCTTTTTTGTACGCAAGATAGACCAGAGCAACCAACCCTGCTAAGGTTGCCCTGCCAAAAGCAATGAAATACGGGTTAAAGCTTAAAACAGCAATCTTACTTACTGGTAGCGTTAAGCTAAAAATTAGAATACCGATAAAGCCAATCAGCATTCCCTTGCTTTCTTTATTCACCGTTGCCCTTTGTCTTGTGTTGTATTTATTGTATTAACAATCATCAAAGCATGAGTTGTAATATGTAAATAGTCCCTATGAAATTCAATGCCTATATTCAAGCCATCTATCTAGCAGCGTCTGCTGGCAAGCAGATGCTATCTGTCAGCACTGCCAAAGTCATAGTTGGCAGTGGCCTTGAAGGTGACCGTTATGCACTAGGTACGGGCGCCTATTCAGCCATCGAGCCAACTAAAGTGCGTCACGTCAGTATCATCGCCCTATCTGCTATCAATACAGCAAATGATTGGCTAACAGCTGGAGATGAACCGACTTTTGAGGGCTCTGAAACACGCCGTAATATTGCACTTGCAGGAATTACGGCGTCTGAACTAAATGCGCTCGTAGGCCAACGATTTCAGCTAGGTGACATTCAACTACTTGGCACAGAACTATGCACCCCCTGTGAAAGACCGGCGCAATTACTGAGTAGGCCAAGCTTCATGGAGGCATTTGAAGGGCGCGGCGGCATTCGGGCCGAAGTTTTAAATTCTGGAGCTCTTGCTGTGGGTGATAGGCTCTTCGTAGGGGAAGAGGAATGACATGATTCAATATCACGACAACGCCACTATTACTGTGGAGCAAGCCATCGATCTTTACAAGCGCTCCACCCTTGGGGAGCGACGCCCTGTTCACAACGTTCAAACATTTGAGGAAATGCTCAAGAATGCCAACCTCACTATTACCGCATGGGACGGCAAATCTTTGGTGGGTATTTCGCGTTCGCTGACAGACTTTTCTTATGTGGCTTACCTTGCGGATTTAGCCGTTGATGAAAAATATCAACGCTCTGGAATTGGCAAGCAACTAATTGAGGAAACCAAAGCGCGCCTTGGTCCTGAATGCATGATCGTACTTTTAGCAGCGCCTAAGGCAAATGAATATTACGGACATATTGGCTTTGAACACAATCCGCGCGCCTGGACTCTCAAAAAGTAATTCCGTCTTTATCATTGCCATATGACTATTACTCGATTTTGCTTAGTTCGCCACGGTGAAACCGACTGGAATGCCAGACGCCGCCTTCAAGGCCACACTGATATTGGCCTCAATGCCAAAGGATTAGCTCAAGCAGGGCAAATGGCGCGTGCCCTTAAAAATATGGGGCTTCAATTTGATGTTCTATATACAAGCGATCTTCAGCGAGCAGCAAAGACTGCACAAGCTATTGAAGAGATATTCGAAACCTCTGCGATACCTAATACTGGGCTAAGAGAGCGTCATCTTGGTGCTCTACAGGGACTCACTACAGATGAAGCCCCGATACGTGAGCCAGAACTTTGGAAATCTCATCTCAGCAGAAATATTGAGGAGAACTTAGGTGATGGCGAAAGCATTCGACAATTTGCAGATCGAATTAAAACTGCGCTTGTGGAAATCTGCGAACAACATTCAGGCAAAAGTATTTTATTAGTAAGCCATGGAGGCGCATTGGACATGATGTACAGAATTGCGAGCAATCAAGCTCTGGATGCAGAAAAGACCGTTACAGTGCCCAATGCCTCCCTCAACTGGATTAGCCATGATGGGCTTGCATGGAAAGTAAACGGCTGGGCAAATACAAGTCATCTGAAGGATTTGGCTCTAGATAATCTAGACCTCTAGTGGCCTACAAGGGCTTATGATGCCTACATGAAATCGATTTTTCGCATAACGGCTCTTTTAATTGCTGCTGTAGTCTGCTTTCCGGCCTACGCCATGGATGATATTCCGGATACGCTTCCGGATCACATCGTTGGCGATATCGGTGTGGCCGCTTACACCACTAATTTACATATTGGCACTGAAGGGACTCAATCTTTGGCTGTGCCCTATGCCTTTTTTGACTATCAGCGTTTTTTCGCTCGTATAGATGAGGTGGGCATTAAGACTTTCAAGATGGGCTACGGCTATTTTGAAGTTATTGGAAAAATTAATTTAGATACCTACAAAGTAAAGTCGTCAATCAACGGCAACTCTATCAATCGAAGTGATCCAATACCACTTGGCTTGGGAACTTTTCAAGAGACGCCGATCGGAGGATTTTTTGTTAATGCCTATCATGACTTTGGGAAGTCAAAAGGGGCGCTCTATGAATTTTTATACTTCGCCGAAATTGAAACCTATAAAAAAGTAACCGTCTATCCGCAAATTGGTGTGGAACGACAGTCAAGTCAATACGCTAATTACTACTATGGCATCAACCCTGGAGAGTCGATGGCTACTGGTTATGCGGCTTATAGCGCCCCCGCAACAAACAATCTTCTAGCGGGACTCATGGTGGAGATTCCAGTGGTGGATAACTGGTACATCAACGTATATGGTAAACGCAAATGGATGGGTGGCGGAATTAATAACAGTCCCGTCATGAATCGCTCATTCCAAGACAATATCTTTATGGCACTTGCGTATCGCTTTAAGTAAGCGGGAGAGGTTAACTAACTCTAAGTGGCGGCTTTAGAAAGACATGGCAAGAATGGAAAAGCCTGAAATTAACATCACCAGCTCCATCAGTAATAAAAATTTCTTTTCTGGCAATGCCAAAACAATCTTCTTAGAAAAAATGGAGCCGACCAAAACGCAGCTACCAATAAGTAGCCCCTGAATGATTATGGTGGCATTGAGAAAGCCTAGTTGATGAAATGTAATGCCCTTGGTAAACAGAATAGATAAGGTGCTGGCCGCCTCTGTTCCCAAGAAGGCACCCTTGGTGAGGCCGTAGGCTAAAAAGAAGGGGGTGTTGATAGCTCCAGTAGTCGCAACAATCCCAGTCAAATACCCAATTACAGCGCCAACCAAGGCCATCTGCCAAAGTTTTAGATAAAAATTTTGATTGCGCATCCAGCGACGAATCGGTATCAATAGGATTAAAAATATTCCTAGAGTAATTTCTATTAATCGCTCATTAAGTTGAACAAGAGTATTCACCCCTAATATCGTGAACGGTATTGCAGCTAGGCTATAGACAAAACAAACGCGCCATTGAATCACGCTCCACCACAAAAAAATACGAGAGAGATTAGCTACGGTGGCAACCAAAGCAATAACCGGAATTGCCTGAATGGGGCCATAAAAATAGACCAAGGCAGGCATCAGGATGATCGTTGTGCCAAAACCAATGACGCCTCCTAAAACTCCAGCAGCTAGGCCCAATGAGCCCAGTACCAAGGCTTGAAGAACTAAATCAGGCAACACTATAGATCTCGATTAAATTTAAAAAAGGGTTAACGTCCGCCCTGACAATCTAAAGGCATTTCCCACATAGGCTTGCCTTGACTAAAGTCACAATTCACTCCGTCTGGAGAGGTAGTGCTAGCAAGACAACCGCTCAAGACCAGAGCAAATAAAGTCACAGTCAAAGCTAGGAATATTTTCTTCATATTGCAATACCTTAATTGAAATACAGTTTTATAAATAATTTTTCATTAAGCCCAAAATGCTTTCATCATTGCTACATCAGCAACACCCCTATCATTTCCATACTTCAAATAGGGTGCAATCCATTTTGGATCAAGAAGATTCTCCACCTTAGATAAACCAGGCGGAAGGCCAACAACAATATGTTTGGTCTTTGTGCCACCGCCCTCTAAATCTTTCACCTCTTGATTAATCGTATTGGGCAGAGAAGACAAACGCAATCCCTGCTTTTGCTCGTTGATCGTTCCATCGCCTAAAGAAATCACAATGGCTCGTTTAACGCCGGCAATAACATCGCTATGCGTGCTACTCTGGCTCATGCCGCCATCCATACATAACCTATCTTTTATAAATGTAGGGCCAACCTGGCCTGGTGCTGAAGAGCTTGCGGCACAAGCAACGTTAATAGGAACATTATCGGCTTTTGATAAAACAATACGCTGCCCCGTAAAGCAATCAATAGCCGTAGTAAACATTCCATCTGAAGGCCAAGCAGAAGCCGTTAGTAGTTTCTTCACTACCTTGTAGTGATCGGCTACACCATCAGGATTAAATGAGGCCATCGCAGCTTTGCCGATGCGCTGAATAGATGCAAGAGATCCATCACGCACCGTCAGCTCGGCACGCTGCGCTCTTAATTGAGAAGCATTAAATTTCAATGCGGGCATCATTTCTGCAAGCAATTTTGGGAAATCGGCAAAAAGATCTATCTCATCCACAAGGCGCCACAAGTGCCCAGATGTCAGCATTGCACCAAATATTGAACCCGCAGAAGTGCCGACCACTACATCTGCACTGCTTAAATCTATACCAGCCTTCTTCAGTGCGTTGCAGTACCCGGCATACCAAGCAATTAATGGAGTTCCACCACCGCCCAACGCTAAACCTCGCTCCTTACCTTGCGCAAACGGATTCTTAAATGGAGCTGGATGAACCAAACCATCATTCCAACTCGCTGTAGATTCAACATCTTTTTTAGCTGCCAAGGCCTCAACTTCGGCGATGGTTTTTGGTGACAAATTTTGGGCCTGGGCTAGAGCTTGCGTACTGGCAACTGCGGCGATGCCAGCAGCGGAAGTTTTTAAGAAATTACGGCGTGATGGTGTAGTCATATAGTTTCCATAAGTAATGCTCGATTTATAGCAGGCCCTAACAGCAAAGAATCATTTAAACGGCGAGCCTGTAGAGAGACCATGCCAAGTTCAAGGCCACTAATGCAATCAGCGTAAAAAAAGTAAATTTCATTCCAAGCACGCGCTTGCTGAAATCTGGCGGTGGAGTATTCATGCCTTTTGCATGAATCAAACGCCCAATGATGAGTGAGACGCCTGGAATAGCCACCAACCACCAGGGGGCGCCATTTAACTCAAGACAAGCAATTAAGATAACTCCCAAAGGAATGTATTCAGCAAAATTTGCCTGGGTACGAATAGCCCTCTCAAGATCTTCGTGACCACCACTTCCTAGACCAACCTTATTTTTTCTTCTTAAGCCAATGACCGCAAAAGAGAGTTTGATAAAAATGATTGTTAGGATGGCGACAATGATTGATGTAATTAAAAGCATTCATATCTCCTTAGATAATTTCTAATACCTTGCTTAAAGAATTGCCTTCATAGTTTGGCTTTTCACCAATCTCTTCAAAAGGGTGGCCAAGACGATTGACCCAAAATACATCAAAGCCATACCACTTTGCAGCTAAAGCATCCCAAGCATTGCTCGATACAAAGAGAATTTCTTCCTTCTTGACAGGAAATGCCTTTAATAGCAATTCATAGGCCTGTGGGGCCGTTTTAAATAAGCGCACATCCTCGATAGTGACAACTTTATCCAGGTAAGGCTTCAAGCTATTACTCTCAACTACGGTTGCCAACATTTCTCTGCTGCCGTTAGACAAAATCGCAGTAGATATTCCTTTCTGTTTTATTGTTTTGAGGACATTAAGACTATCTTCAAAGCCAGTGAGCTTGGCATACTGGTCCATCAACCGCCCCTCATAATCAGGGGTGAGATTTAGGTTCATACGCTTACAGACATACCGCAATGAGCGAATGGTTAACTCCCAAAACGGGAGATAGTGCTTACTCCCATTGGGATTGGGGTCACTCATCGTTACCAAGCGGGTGTATTCAATTTGGCGATCGCGCCACATTAAAGCAAAGGCCTTCCCATGACCCGGAAATAATTCTTCTGCCAACTGCCCCATGGAATACACATCAAATAATGTGCCATAGGCATCAAAAGCGATTAGCTTATACATGCGTTTCTTGCTTTCTAGTATGAATTTCTATTGTCATTTAATCAGAAAATTTAGCCAACGCATGCCACCCAAAACTGAGAAGGGGAAGCATATCTTTAGCGAAACCAGTGATCTCTTTAATTAACTCTTTCGAGCAAATCGTTGATCTGGGCAACTGCTTTCTAATAATCCAGCCTTTGAGTTTGATTGCTCGTTCAACCTCTGGCGGGACATCATTAAAGCCCCTCGGAATGCGGGCCAATGTGTTGGAATAATCCAGCTCATAGCCTTTTCTTTTTAAAGACTTCTCAAGCGAAAGCCAAGCCTTAGGGTTATCTAAAATTCCCTGTCTGAGCTTTTTTAGATTGTGGGCTTCTGGCTGTAAATAACCCGCAGCACATCTACTGCCTAAGGGGTCTAAACGAAAATACAAAACGCCGGGAGAGTGCTTGTCGCCAGTTCTCGTAAAGAGCCCACTGGCGTGCATGTTGTAAGGATGCTTTGCTTTTGAAAACCGAGCATCTCGATTAATTCTAAAGAGGGATTTTTTGGGATCGCCCCACAACGGTATATCTTTATTTGCGAGACTCTCAGACAATTCATCTGTAAAGTGCTTCATGGGTTCGCGTACAAACTCTTCATATTCCGAGCGATGCTCAGAAAACCAAACTCTAGTTTGATTGTCGGTAAGCTCTTCAAGAAATTTGAAAGCCTTAGGACTAAATCCAATAAAGTCGCTCATTAAAGTAGGGGCGAGAATACCAAGTCTAGCCTGGTTGCTTGAACCACTTCTGCTTTTCTTCAGGGCTCATATTTTCCCATTTGGCTCTTCGGGCCCTCATTTCTGCCTGTTCTTTTGGTGTTAACCCATCAAAGAACGCTTTTCTCTCGGCTTTCATTTTTTCTTTTTGTTCAGGAGTAATGGATTGCCATTGTGCCTTCATTTTTTCCTGAACTAGCTTGCGATCTTCGGGGCTTAAGGCCTTCATTTGTTCGCGCCTCTGATGCCAATATGCTTTTCGCTCTTCTGGTGTTGCTTTCAGCAATGCGGCATCTATTTGCTTCATTTGTTCAAAGCGCTGATCAAAGGTGAGGTTGATATTAGCCAAAGGATTTGGTGGCTCAGGGATAGCAGCACCAGCCAAAGAAACTACAGAAGCGCTAAATAGCGCTCCAACTACCCATTTTTTAGAACTCATCGCTTCATCTCCCGCTGGTTATGAGCCATTCTAATCCCGGTCAGGACAGAGTCAACCGGCCCTATCTAGTAAGTTAGACCCGCAATATAAGCGTAAAGCGGTATCCCCAAAATGATATTGAAGGGGAAAGTAATTCCTAATGACATGCCCATATATAAGGCGGGGTTTACTTCTGGAAGCGCATGCCTTAACACTGCAGGAACCGCAATATAAGAAGCGCTGGCGGCAAGCACCATCAATAAGACGGTATCACCCAATGGCAAGCCGAATAACTTGCAAAGTACTAATGCAATAGAGGCATGAACCAAGGGGGCGCCGATTGCATAAAGCAAAATAATGGTTGGCTTACCTTTTAATCCCTCAAAGTTCTTAGCTGCCATCAAACCCATATCGAGCAAAAAGAAGGCCAGCATTCCCTTGAACAAATCGATTGAAAATGGAGCCATTATTTTTTGCCCGCTGTCGCCACTGACTAAGCCAACCATCATCGAGCCCAAAAGCAGTAGCTGCGCACCATCAGTAAATGACTCATGAAGAATCTTTGAGATGCCTGCGGACTGTGTCGAATTAGTAGCTGATGACCTCGCTTTATTCGCCAACAAAATTGCCAGAATGATTGCCGGCGACTCCATCAAGGCCATTGCGGCCGCCATGTGTCCACCAAACGCAATGCCATACTGATCAAGCGCTTGTGTCGCAGTAATAAACGTTACAGCGCTAATAGAACCATAAGTAGCCGCAATGGCAGCTGCATCATAGTTATTGAGTCTGCTTCTTAAAACCACATATCCCATGAGAGGAATGAGGATTGCTAAAAATACCGCGAGCCCAAGCGCCAAAGACAAAAAAGAGAATTACTGGATTTAGGAAATTATTCATACCAAGATCTTAGGTAATTTTAGAAGTTCTTGTATTAGCCCCACAGTGCCTGAGGGCTATACAGGATCTATATGCGTCATGACATTGAGTACCGGCAATTGCTTCTTGATTTCATTACCCGCGTTTAGGGCAATGTCGTGCCCCACCTTGACGGTGGCATTGGCATCCACATCGATATGGACATCTACCAAAATCATATCACCCATCTTGCGAGTACGCAGATCATGAAAACCTCTAACGCCATCAGTAGATTTGATAATGTCCTCTATTTGACGATGCTCTTCTTCTGATACCGCCCTGTCCATCAGGTCATGCAGGGCATCCCAACCAAACTTCCAACCCATTTTTGCCACCATTAAGCCAACCACCAAGGCGCCAATAGCGTCAAAGATTGGGTGCCCAAATAAAGCACCAACAATACCGATAGAAACGACTAGTGAAGAGGCTGCATCAGATCTCGCGTGCCAAGCATTGGCTACCAACATAGAAGATCGCACACGCTGAGCTACTACCAACATGTATCTAAAAAGTATCTCCTTTGCGACCAAAGAGGCCAACGCAACATACAAAGCTAGGATTTGAATTTGTCCAGCTGGCACTGGATCAATGATCTTTTCTCCAGCCTTAAAGAGCATGCCAGCACCAACAGCTAATAATGAGATTCCTAAAAATAGAGAGGCTGCAGTTTCATATCGTTGATGACCATAGCGGTGATCTTCATCTGCATCTTTGGCGCTATGGTGATTAGCAAAGAGCACGACAAAGTCAGCAACTAAATCTGTCGCGGAGTGAATACCATCCGCAATCAAGCCCTGAGAGCCAGACACAATACCCGCAAATACTTGAGAAACTGTCAGGCCGATATTTATAATGACACTAACGAGGGTGCTTTTCTTCGCAGCCTTTTGTTTCGCAGGTGTTTCTGATTCGTGATCTTCTATTTCTTTATCCATTTGCCCATGCTAACAAGTATTTATGAAATATTGGCATATATCTCTACTTATTAATTAGAGAATTAATTCGGGCAAGTCGCTATGTGTGCTGTAGAACGCTCCTATTGAATTTAATTCTATAAAGTGATCCTAGGGATGGTCAAGCAGACATTAGAGGATGCGATAAGTAAGAAGTTTTCTGCTTTCAAACTTACGGCTAACAATCGCCAAATCTCCATTTCCTATAGTTTTGTATTTAATCTTTCTGGACAACCAAATCAAAACCACCAGAAGGTGGATTTGATTTTCTTGGTGGCCCGGCGTAGCGCCTAATGACCGTTACAAGGAGTGCGGTAATTAAAAAGTCAGTCCTAGGGCTTTAGTAATAACTCAGCGGCTCAGTTTTGCCCCAAAAGATTTTGTAGGAATAAATGGTGTATCCAATGATGGTTGGCAGCACAACTATAGCCCCCCAAAATATGACCCACAATGATTCCGTAGCTGAAGCCGCCTCCCAAATCGTCATTTTGTCGACAACGATGTAAGGGAACATGCTGTAAGCAATTCCTAAAAAAGCCAGGACAAAGATGGCTACACTTAGAGCAAAAGGCACCCATACAGGAGCGGGCTTATTTTTTTGCATTTTTAACAAGTTCAAATCGATCAAGATAAAACAGGCCAAGGTCAGAACTGGGAACGGCAACAAGAAAAAGACATTGGGAAAGGTAAACCACTTTGCCGCAATCTCTGCACTAAAGAATGGTGTCGCTACAGAAATGATCCCAACACCAAGCGCCGTTAATAAGAGGCATTTTCTTGCCCAACCTACTGCCTTGAGTTGTAACTCACCAGACGTTTTCATAATCAGCCAGCTAGCGCCCAATAGGGCATACCCGGCAGGCAGGCATAGCGCAACGATAAAAGAAAATATCCAGCCCAAGTATCCAGAGTCAAAACCAATCACTTCTCTACCAACCATGACCCCTTGAGATGCCGCAGCCAAGAAGCTACCAAAAAAGAATAGAAAGTTCCACACTGCCTTCTGACTCAAATGGGCCTTTGCACGAAAGTCAAAAGATACACCTCGTAAAATTAAACCAGCCAACATAATGCCTACAGGCAAATAGAGCTCAGTCAAAATAATGCCATGGGCCATTGGAAAGGCAATCAAGAGCACTCCGACCCCGAGTACTAACCAAGTTTCATTAGCATCCCAAAAAGGACCAATTGATGAAATCATGATGTCTTTTTCTGATTCGCTTGCCTGATTCAATAAGATACCAACACCCAAGTCGTATCCATCCAAGATAACGTAAGCAATCATTGCAATTCCCATTGCAACCAAAAAGAAAAGGGGCAACCAACCAGATGGTTCGTATAAATTAGGAATCATTCTTATGCTCCTGCAATGTTGTTAATGAGGCCTGGTTTTTGCTCATCAATAATATGTACAGGATTAGCTTGTCTTGCTAAATAAAACACAACCCAAATATAAGAAACAATAAGTCCAAAATACAGCGCAAGGTACATTACGAGCGTACCTAAAACCATATTGGTAGGCACTTTAGTAACTGCATCAGCAGTTTTTAGCACTCCACTAACAAGGTAAGGCTGTCTGCCTATCTCGGTCACATACCAGCCGGCAACTACACCGACCCAACCAGAAAATGTCATCACACTGAGCCCTTTTAAGAGCCAAGTTGGTAGTTCTTTATTTTTTCTTGCCAGGAAGAACCCAACGAATGCGGTAAAGAGCATCAACATGCCAATGCCGACCATAATGCGAAAGGCAAAGAAAATGGGGGCGACTGGTGGGGTTGCCCCAGGGAAAGCATCCAAACCTTTCACCTCACCCGCAAATGAGTGTGTCAAATATAAAGATGCGAGTTTTGGAATAGCTATTTCGTATTTATTGGCTTTAATACTCTCATCCGGTATGGCAAATAAAACGGCGGGGGCACCTTTTGTTGTTTCCCAAATTCCCTCCATTGCCGCCACCTTTGCAGGCTGATACTCCAGCGTATTTAGGCCATGTGAATCGCCAAGCACAATTTGTAATGGAGCCAACACCACCGCCATAGTCATTGCCAATTTGATCAGCGCTCGGTTGCCAGAAAGATTGATGCCTTTCAAATATCGATAAGAAGAAATGCCTGCAATTAAGAATGTTACCGTCAAAAATGATGCTGTCATCATATGAAGGAGGCGATAAGGCATCGAAGGATTAAAGACAATCTCAATCCAATTGGTCGCATGTGCTTGACCATTGATCATCTCAAACCCCTGTGGGGTTTGCATCCAAGAATCTAAGGCAATGATCCAAAATGCTGAAAGTGATGTGCCGAAAGCAACTAAAAATGTGGCGACAGTGTGCGCTCTTTGAGAGACTCGTTTAGAGCCAAACAACATAATTCCTAAAAAAGTTGCCTCAAGGAAGAATGCGGATAAAACTTCGTAGCCAAGCAAAGGCCCTGCGATATTGCCAACCGTTTGCATATATCCAGGCCAGTTAGTTCCAAACTGAAAGCTCATCGTAATGCCGCTGACAACCCCAAGCGCAAAGGTTAAGGCAAATATCTTGACCCAGAATTGATAGGCTTCGCTCCATACTGAGTCGCCAGTTTTATTAAATTTAACTTTGAAATAAAAAAGTACCCATCCCAATGCAATCGATATGGTTGGGAAAAGAATATGAAAAGTCATATTCGAAGCAAATTGAATTCTGCTCAAAATAAGCGTATCAAGCATTTGGCTACCTCTTATTTTTAATATATTTTTATTATGCTCTTTACCCCTCTAGCCTGCTGAGGCTGATTTAATAAGCCTACTCTAAGCATGGCATGCCGTTTTAACGCCCTTGCCCCAAGTGAAAAAAACCATCCGAAGGTGGTTTTGGTGATTCGTGGTCGCCGGGACTGATCGACCTGGGCCGAGGATCTCTAATCCTTATCGGCATATTGCATTTCACCATTACCAAACGACCAATTTTCTTTGCTTACCTCAAGCAGGTTAATAAAAACATCCTGTGGTCTGACTTTAAGCTTTTGCACTAAAGTCTCACAAATGACTTTATATAGCCTCTTTTTTATCTCAATAGACCTTCCAAAACTTATGGTCGCTTGAATAAAAATGATGCCTTCTGAATATTCAATTCCTAGATAGCTTTTTGGAATATTTAATTCCGATGCATCGTGTCTAGTAATAATCTGAAATTTATCGTCTTCAGGAACGTTGATTTGTTCGCGCATCACCTCATAGATAATGTCTCCGACTTGCTGAGCAAAGCTCTCAGAGTGTTTTTTACTTAAATTAATTCTGACTAATGGCATCACTATTCTCCTTGGGTCCATCCATCTTAAACAGATTCAACCTTATTTAGGTCTATACAACTTAAAGAGTTGCTCTTTGCCAATAGTGAAGTAATCGCCTGGACCGCCACCCCTAAGGACATGACCAGCCTCTGAGGTTTCGTAGATTCCCTGTTTTAATAAAGACTTAGCAATATGAATTTCTACAACTTCACCAAGCACCAACCATGTTTGCGCCTTTTCACCTGAAATACCTTTGAGCTGAATGATCTCAGTACATTTACATTCAAATGCAACCTTGGCTTTTGCAACCCTTGGGGGGATGACCAATGTCGATTTAGCTTGCTCAAGTCCTGTGGCCTCAAACTCACTGACTTCAGGCGGATATGGGGCGCATGATTGGTTCATAGCCTCTACTAAATCGAATGTAACTAAGTTCCAAACAAAGTCGCCAGTTTCTTCAATGTTTCTTAGGGTGTCTTTATAGCCAACACTAGAGAAGCCAATAATTGGTGGGACATAGTTAAACGCATTAAAGAAACTATAGGGGGCTAAGTTAATAATCCCAGCTTTGCTTTGTGTTGAGATCCACCCAATCGGCCTTGGACCAACGATGGCATTAAACGGATCATGCGGTAAACCATGTCCATTCTTGGGCTCATACGAATACATATCTGTCATCTCTGCTCCTTAGGCAGTTAGTACCACTTAGCTTCTTTTGGATTGAAGTTAGGGTTTTGAATAATTCCAAATCGGCTTTCAAAAGGGTCCTTTACAGCGGCAACCTTAATGCCTTCGCCAACATCTGTCACCGGCTCAAGAGATTCTGCGCCAAGGAATGGCAATCTTTTAAAAGCAGTTTCTATATCGGCCACACCCCAGAGCGGCTGTACTCCAGCAGTAGATGATTCTCCTTGCGGCAAAAGTCCAAGCTCAAACCCGCCCACCTGAAAGCCCACATAAAAAGGCTCATCAAAATATGGCTCCATCTTTAATACTTGGGAATACCAGTCTTTAGCCTTGGCCAAATCATTCACTGGATAGATTGCTGTTCTGAGTCCGAGGATCATATAAGTCTATTTAAGATTGCGTTGAGCAAAGCATAGCAAACCCAGATGAAAAAACCACCCGAAGGTGGTTTTGGTGTTTCTTTGTAGCCTGGAGCGGAATCGACCAGGGCTACAAGGTGCCTGACTCTAGCTCTAGACTACTTCCAGCTAAGGTTTAACTTCTTACGAGATGACGCACAATCACGCAAATAGAGATTAATGAGGCTTTGATAAGGAATGCCCACCTCTTCTGATATAGATTTGAAGTAACTCACTGAATCCTCATCCAATCTAATGGTGATGGGCTTCTTGAGCATAGAAGCATATGGATTTTTACGAGCTTTTGAGAAATCATATTCTTTACGCATTTTCATCACCTTTAATAAGCTTTTGACTCTTTAGGGGTTGCCTTACGAGCCGAAATAATACGAACGACATTACCCTCGCTTCGATAACAATGGCAAACCAAAATTACACGAAGAAAATGGCTTACTCCCAGCAAGATAAATCTGTCTTCATCCTCCGAATGATCGGGGTCGGAAATTAACTTAGCACTTTCATCATAAAACACAGATTTCGCCTCTTCAAAAGAAATGCCGTGTTTCTTCAGATTGGCTGAAGCTTTTCTGGGTTCCCATTCAAATCGTAACAAAATCATATGTACATTGTACATATGATTTTTGGAGTAAGCAATTATGGTTAAAAATCCTGGGGCAAGCAACCTTTACGTCTGACCAAATGAAAAAACCACCCGAAGGTAGTTTTGGTGTTTCTTGGTGGCCCAGGGCGGAATCGACCAGGGTCCAGGATGCCTGACTCTATTTCCAGCTTTGAGCCTGTTGAGATAGATGCTTCTTAAAGATTGTGGCTATTGGAGATAACTTTTTGCCTTTGGGACTCACAAGGTGCCAGCTTGATTCAATAGGAAATTCTTTACATTTCAATATGGCAACCTCTTCTTGGTCAATCTTATCACCAAGAGAATACTTGGATAGAACTGCGATACCGAGACCACCTATAACTGCCTGTTTAATTGCCTCATTGCTCCCTAGCTCTAACCTAACATCAGGCTTGAACTTTAGTCGCTTAAGGTGAGCATCCGTTGCCATTCTTGTACCAGAGCCCTTTTCTCTAAAAATAAACTTTTCACTCTTAAGCGCACTGATATCAATATTCTTTTTTTTGGCAAAAGCATGATCTTTTGGGGCAACCAATAACAAAGGGTTGGGCATAAACACTTCATCTTCTATATCGAGATGAAGTGGTGGCTGGGACATGATGTAAAGATCATCCAAGTTTTCTTCCAATCTTTTCACTACACCATCACGATTGAGCACCTCTAGAGAAATATCGATTTGAGGATACTTCGCACAAAAAGTTCCCAATATTCTGGGAATGAAATATTTAGCGGTACTTACCACTGCTACTTTTAACTTTCCTCGTGTTAACCCTTTGACGCTATTGACTTGCTGTTCGAAAGAATCCCACTCCCCAGAAATCGCACGAGCCGTCTTAGCCAACTCATGACCCATTTGCGTTAAATGTACTTTCCTGGCTACCACTTCGTAGAGGGGCACTCCAACAGCATCCGTAATTTCTTTTAAGCCCATAGAGGCCGTTGGTTGGGTAACATGAACCATGCGAGCGGCCGCGCTAACGCTTCCAGTCTCAGCAAGAGCGAGAAATAGTCTTAACTGCCTAAAAGTAATATTCATCAGCATTTACCTATATATAAACGTATTAATATCGATTTTACTTTACATATAAATTTCCCTAAGATCGCCTCAAAGGACAATTTATGAATATCTTGCTAGATCCCACCATCCTCTTTTTCATCTTCGGCATCTTTGCGGGCCTCGTGAAATCCAATTTAGAAATTCCACAGCCCATTTCTCGATTTCTTTCGCTATATCTACTGATGGCTCTGGGATTAAAAGGTGGATTTGCTTTAAACAAATCAGGCTTTACTCCTGAGATTGCTATTAGTCTTGGTCTGGCGATCACTTTAGCAATAGCCATTCCGCTATTGGGCTACAACTGTCTTAAATACAAACTAGATAAACTGGATGCCGCCGCGATTGCCGCTACTTACGGATCTATTAGTGCGGTTACTTTTATTACTACTACACAGGTCTTAGATCAAAGCGGTATTAGTTATGGCGGACACATGGCCGCGGCAATGGCCCTCATGGAGTCGCCCGCCATCATCATCGCCATCATTCTTGCCAACAGAATTCGTCAACAACGCTCAGGCAATGCCAGTGGCCACACTTCATTGGGCAAGATACTTCACGAATCATTTACTGATGGTGGGCAACTACTCTTATTAGGAGCCTTAGTAGTAGGGCTCATTTCAGGTGATTCGGGCCATAAAGTCATGGCGCCCTTTTCGATTGATTTATTTAAGGGTTTATTAGCATTCTTCTTGCTCGATATGGGATTGCTTGCCGCCAAGAGTTTAGGGGAGCTCAAAGGCAAGCCTTCGGTGACTTTAGCTTATGCCTTCATCGCGCCGCCTACCCATGCGATGATTGCCTTGGGTTTATGCCATATATTTCATATCTCTCTGGGAGATACGATCCTTTTGATGATTTTGGCGGCAAGCGCTTCTTATATTGCGGTTCCAGCAGTATTGCGCCATGCAATGCCCGAGGTAAGTCCAGCCTTGTATATGGGCATGTCCCTTGGCATCACCTTCCCTTTAAATATTATCTTAGGCATTCCAATCTATAGCGCAGTAGCCAAATATTTTGTTTAAAAACATCCAAATAAAATGCCAACTCATCCAAAACCCTATTCTGGACTCAAGGCGAGTTTGCTAACTCAACATGGCAAAGAGTCGGTCATTTGTCCACAACTCCTTGACTCTAATGGCTTAGAAGTTGTCCATATCTCTGGGTATGACACAGATAAACTAGGTACCTTTACTAGAGATATTCTAAGATATGGCTCCCAACTAGATGCCGCCAGAAAAAAGGCTAGGGTTGGAATGGAATTATCAGATTCTATGCTTGGCATTGCCAGCGAAGGTGCTTTTGATAATGATCCCTATACGGGCATGCTTCCTTGGAATTACGAGTTAGTAGTTTTAATAGATGACATACGCAAACTTGAAGTTATTGGTTTTTTTGGCGGGCACGCTCAAAGCACCAGCCGGCAAGTATCAAGTTGGGATGAATTAAATGCGCTTCTTTCAGAGGCACAATTTACTACCCATCAATTAGTCGTTCGACCTGATGATGAATATCACCCAGAGTGTCGTAAAGGAATCAAAGATCTTGAGTCTTTGAAAGAAGCGTTCGATTGGGCAACTAACCTTTCAAAAAAGGGAAATGTATTTGTAGAGAATGATTTAAGAGCACATACCAATCCCACGCGTATGTCTAACATATTGAAGGCTACACAAGATCTCTCAAGAAAGATGAATTCTGTATGCCCAGAGTGTGAGTCGCCTGGCTTCTGGATCACAGAAAGAAAGAAGGGCTTGCCATGCTCTAGCTGTGAAGCGCCAACAAATCTGCCAATAGCTAATGTATGGTCATGCGTAAAGTGTGCGTACAAAAAAGAAGAAATGTTGCTGGATCAAATCAAGGCGGATCCATCAAAGTGCGATTACTGTAATCCCTAAATATATTTGTCGTTTAAAACGACATCGACTGACGCAGGGATGAATAATTGGCTTGTCCTTTTAAAGGACATTTGATGACCCTGATATCCCAATCTAGAGCCAGAGTGGTGGCATCCTGATTGACGGATTGACTCTATGGAAAGTGACCGACTACGCTAATAGCAAGGTAGAGGCGCCATTGAGGACTTCTAATAAAAATAGCCCAACAAGTGGGCTATTGTGAATCTTGGTGGCCCGGGGCGGAATCGAACCAGGGCCGAGGATGCATAATGTCTTTAGAACTGCTCCTTAAAGTAGTCGGCAACAGCCTGCTGGAAGATGCTGTAACCCCTCTGATACATCATCATATGACCCGCATTAGGCACAACTACATATCGCTTATTGGCATTAGGCAATTGCTCAAAGAAGGGCATTAATTGCTTAGTATCAGCCACATCATCATATTGACCGTGAATGATCATGGTGGGCACAATAATTTGAGTTGGATTGAGCATTGGTAATTTAGTCACTAGGTCTAATTGTGGGCTAGTCGCAGTATTTACTTCAATCGCTGCGGCACTCTTAGCGTAGGCATCTACGGCTTCTGGGAAGTTATCTTCTTTGGGGGTCAGAGAATAAAAGCGGCCATGCCAACCAGCCTCAGGAATTTGAATGTAAACCTTATCTTGATATGTTTTTAGATTGGCTCTACGCTTGCCAATATCGATACTATCGATACCCATCTGCGCGTAAGAAACATATCGATCTACTTTTTCCGGATGGGCCATTACAAACAAACCGCCATACTGAGTCCCATAAGACCAGCCCAATAAGCCTACCTTGGGAATATTTCTAGATTTCATTACAAAATCAACGGTTGCGTTTAGATCGCTGGCGGCGTCCTCTGTAGTGAAATGTTGCTCTGGATGGGTAGATCTTCCAAAGCCTCTAATGTCCAAAGCAAATACATCGAAGCCTTGTTTGGCCAACACATCCATTAGGCTAATGTCTGGCTTACTTGGAACTCGCAAATCAAAGGATTCCTTGCCAGCTGTAGCAGAGCCGTGAGCTAAAACAATCACCGGTTTATTTTTTGGACTAACAGTAAATTTTTCCCAAACATATATCCTGATGTCTCCGTTTTGAACCCAGTGCTCAGCACTTTGTACGCTACCTGAATTATTTTTTTCTGCCATTACATTTGAAAAGTTGATAGCAAGCAATGCCGCAACTAGAACCTTGATTAGCCTCATTTTGTCTCCAATTTATTTTTATAAACTACAAAATCAGAATATCACGACAAAAGAATCGAAGTGGTGCTTCAAATGAAAAAACCGCCCGAAGGTGGCTTTAGTGGTTCTTGGTGGCCGGGGCGAAATCGAACCAGGGCCTAGGATTTCTTCCTATTGGGTTAACTTATGGGGTTTTCCAAAATGATCTTCCTTGGGATAAATCCAAACTGTCTTCACTGGCCCCATACCAATAATTTGCACTTGGGTATCAGCCACCATGGCGCCATCAAAATGTATGCCGTTAGCCGGATGAAACATCAGACTACCTGCTGGCATTGGAATATTCTTTTTTGGATCCCACTCAGGACCCATACCTGCATACCAGACCCCGCTGATTACCGTAACAAATCGATCTTGATCGTGAGAATGGGGTGCACTCATTACCCCCGCAGGAAAAATATTGCGGACCACATAAATTCCTGGCTTGCTAGGGTCTCCGTATAGGGTGGTTTGCTTGACGCCGTTTTCATTGGTCTTCCAAACAATCTGATCTTCTTTAACTGTAATAAATCCGCCGGGTAAATTCTCTGCATAAACTGTCGCGGAGAATAAAAATGTAAATAGCGTGGCCAACAATACTTTCATACCGAACTCCCTATCTTTTACCTTAAATAAAAAATCACCCAAAAGGTGGTTAATGTCCCCTCCAATCGATAACTATCTTGAATTGGCTTTTTATATGACAATTTAAGATAGTGCTAAGTGCGATGGAATATAGCTAGGACTAACCCTTGAGCATAATAAGAATTGTCGTTTTAAACGACATCGACCGACACGGGGACGTGTAATTGATTCGTCCCTTTAAAGGGCATTTCTAGATGGGGATATCCGAAATTTATAGCGGTCAAGCCGCAAAAGAGAATAGCCCAACAAGTGGGCTATTAGGATTCTTGGTAGCCCGGGGCGGAATCGACCAGGACCTGAGGATATCTAATCTTTGGTTGGTATTAAAAATTCTTTATCGCGCCGCAAAAATAGAAATCCTCATAGCGTTTTTTAGTACGAAAAATCATCATTAGAACTAAAGTACTACCCACACTTGGCAAGAAAATTGACTTAGGACAAGTTTTTCTAATTGGCACAAGCAGAGTATTGACTCACTGCTAACAACATAATTGTGAGAGAAGAAAATGGGGATAAAACATTTAGTTGTCGGGTTTGTTATTGGATTGTTTGTAGGTGTCGTAAGCGCATCAACATTAGAGGTGGGCAAAATTGGCTTTACTAAAGATGGGGTGATTACCTACCTAAATCAAGCTTGCTCAAATTAAGAACAGTTTTCTCGCAGTAACCATCTTTGCCCGCAGAAGTATGCGGGCATTTTTTTGATCTTATTACAACGGAACCTTATCCGTCAGCACCAAATAAAAAACCACCCGAAGGTGGTTTTGGTCTTTCTTGGTGGCCCGGGGCGGAATAGACCAGGACCTAGGATGTTTAATTCCGCCTCTAGACTGTTGCTTTAAAAGACAATTTACTCTTGCTCAATGTTAACAAATTTGTTAACATACACGGATGAGCTATTCCATCCTTTATTACAGCGAGCAGGTTCAAGAAGACATTATGAATCTTCCCGACACGCTTCAAGCTCGCTATATTGGATTGACCACTCGAATGATTGAGCATGGGCCGAATTTAGGCTTGCCTCATACGGATTCATTTGGCGGCGGCTTATTTGAATTAAGACTTAAAGGGGCTGAAGGTATCGCCCGAGTTTTCTTTTGTACGATGGTGGAGAAAGAAATAGTGATGCTCCATAGCTTTATTAAGAAGACTCAAAAGACGCCTGAGAAAGAATTAAAGATTGCGAAAGCACGTATGAAGGAGTGGAAAAAATGACAACACAGAAGAAAACAAAAATGCTTACCCATAAACAAATGATAAGCAAAATGCTTAAAAAGCCAGCTGTAAAAGCCGCAGTCAAAGAACTTGATCGCACTGAATTTGCTATTCTTGATGAGATTCTTACGGCAAGGAAAGAGGCTGGATTAACGCAAGCTCAAGTGGCAAAAAAGATGGGAACACAAACCCCAGCTATTGCTAGATTAGAAAGCTCTCTGGCTACCGGCAAACATTCCCCAAGCCTAACTACCCTAAGAAAGTATGCGGCGGCCTTGGGCAAGAGAGTTGAGCTTCATTTAGTCTGAGGACGTCTATATCCACTGTAATCATTTCACCCATAATTCATAATAGCTATGTTTGAAATAAAATTGATTGATCAGTTTTACTTTCTGGGACAACTAATCAGATATGGCATTTAGCATTGAACAGCTAGGGGATATTGACTATTTGGTCGGGCAGTGGTGTCTGCTTCTGGCTCCACTTGAAATCAAAAAAGATCTTGATTACGATTACGAAATCGATGGCCAGACTGTAAGTGTTTTTGAAGTTCGCCCTTTGTGGCGTGGAAAACCAGGAGAGTTAACTCGACGACCGTTTGTAAAATTTCGGTATATACAGTCTGAGGCTCTGTGGCATATTTATTGGATGCGAGCCAGCGGAAAATGGCAAGCCTATGAGCCAAATCCAATCTCAAAAGATCTCAATGAGGCACTACAAGTTATTGATGCCGATCAATATGGCTGTTTCTTTGGATAACAAGCTTGGGTTAGTCACCCTAGTTGCATTGCCTTGACTATTAGCTACTCCAGAATAAAAAACAAGATTTATAGTGTCGATGCTAACTTTCAAATGAAAAAAGAGAGCTAGAAGCTCTCTTTTTGAATTCTTGGTGGCCCGGGGCGGAATCGACCGGGGCCTAGGATGCCTTACTCTGTGGGAGCCAATTCTGCTCCAGCTGGTCTTTTGTAGCGGTTGTAAGACCACATATATTGATGTGGCTTAGAAAGTATCATCTCTTCAAAATAGTGGTTCATTTCTGTACAGGCATCGACTAGACAATCAGGAAATGCCTCATTCATCAATTGGCTCTTAATGAGCCAGCCCTTTCCTAATCCCAGTCTTTCTGCTCCAACAAAAAGGATTGCTACATTTGCTTGGCGAGCTAATTTAATTGGAAATGAGGTTGTATAAGCATATTGATTAAAAAATTTAGCCCACACTCCATCGCCAACGCTAGGCACCTGATCTGCTAATAGGCCAACTACCTCACCTTTTATTAAAGCTCGTTTAATCTGACGAACCCCGCCAAGATTTGCTTCAACAAATTCAATCTCGGTATGTTTTCTTGATTGAAGCATAAGCTCATTAACCCATCTTTTTCGGGCTGGCCTATACATTACTGTTGCTCTTGTATGTTCAGCAAAAATACGAGGCACTATTTCAAAGCCTCCGAAATGTGAAGCAAGAATAATTAAGCCTTTGCCACTTTTGGATAGCTCAATAACTTGATCCAAGTTTTCAATAGTTACTTTATTAATGGAGGATTTTGGATGCCTCCAAATCCATAATGTGTCAGCAAACATCATTCCAGATTCGGCAGCTACCCTCCACGGGGTTGATTTGAATCCCGAATAATGGGCTGCGCTCTGATGATTTTTATATAGGCGTCTTCGATATTTGTAAGAAAACAAGTAAACCAATACACCTGTGCCAGCGCCAATAATTTGAATGGCTGCCAATGGAAGCGAGCTAAAGAGCCGCAATATGAAATACAACATCGGCCATTCTAGACGCTATTGATGAAAAAACCACCCGAAGGTGGTTTTGGTGTTTCTTGGTGGCCCGGGGCGGAATCGAACCACCGACACAAGGATTTTCAAATATCCTCCGATAGACCGCTTTCGCTTTGCTTTCAAGGGCTTGAGTCACCAGTCTTAACTTGTCTAAAAATTGTGCGTCGTTGTGCTGGTCAAATTTGGTAATAAAATCAGAATCTTGCGAATGGCGATTTTTCAGTGTGTACAGATATGTTGCCATACCTTGCCAGTCAACCACCATAGTGTCTGTAAATGTCGTTTAAAACGACAAAATAAAACCACTCCGAAGAGTGGTTTTATTTTCAATTGAAATTAGATTACCCAACCCGCATAGGCAATAGGATCATTTGACGCCCACTAAAGTGCAATCTTTCCTGAATCTCCAATGGGGTTTGATTATGTAAGAACTTGGTAAAGAAGTTTGATTTAGCCAAAAGTAGCTTGCTTGAGAAACAAACGCTTTCATTTGGAAACTCAACATAAGCCTCATCCGTTAACTTCATAAACTCTTTGATTGGATCGGTGCCAAAACCAATTTTTGAAGTTGCGGCTAATCCATGCTGATGACAAAAATCAACATAGTACGCCATCGATTTTTCCATCTTCTCTTTAAGTTCTTCCATTTTTTGATGGCCTTCAAAGCTCGTTGCATCTACTTCACCCACTGCTACGAAAACATAATTCTTGTAGTGTGGGAAAAGTCTCATCGCCCACATCAGGGCATGCATACTGGCACCACGATGGCGACTAACCAAGATGATTGCGGCAGGTTTAGATTTATCTAGTTGAGTGATAGCCTCTGACTTCTCTACCAGCAGATCTGGGAACGCCTCATCCGCTTTTGATAATTGAACCCTAAAGTTCTCATAGTGCTTTCTTGTCAAGAGACAAAGAACTACCACTACAGATGTGACCAGGATAGTTAACCAACCGCCTTCAAATAGCTTTTCACTGATGGTAATCATCAAAATAGAGATGGTGACTACAAAACCTAAAGCGCTGAGCAAAAAGTGCTTTAACCAACCCTTATTTTTACTGTGCTTGATCCAATAGACTGACATACCAAATAAAGACAAACTAAAGGTTAGGAACACATTAATGCTGTACAGAACTACCAAGGTTGCAACAGAGCCGCCTGTAAAGAGAAGAATTAGTAAAGCGGCAACACCCATCACCAAAATACCGTTCTGCCTTACTAAGCGACTTGATAGCTCACGGAACTGTCTTGGCACCCAATAGTCGGCCGCCATGTTAGAAAGCACAGTTGGGCCATCTAAGAATCCCGTTTGTGCGGCAACAAACAACAATCCAGCCTCGAGCAATAGAACTACAGCTAAGGCAATATCGTTAACTCCACCGCCATTAGGATTTAAGTGATTAATAATTGAACCAAATGCTGTTGCATTTAGAGTTTGGCCTTCAACCTTTTCTGCGCCCCAAAGCATATAGAGCAAGATGATGCCGCCAGCAGTAATTGCCAATGAGAATGCTAAGTACCACATCGTGCGTTTGCCATGAGGCACTCTAGGCTCTGCAAGCGTATTCACATTATTGGATACGGCCTCTAATCCTGTATAGGTACCGCCTCCTAACGAGTAGGCTTTTAAAAATAAGGATGCAACCATGATCCAGCCTAAATTTGAACCCAGAGCATTAGCTTCAGAGATCGCATTTGGAAATAAATTCCCGAGTTCAGGCGCATGAACGCCAATACCGTAGGCAATCAAAATAGCGTGGGTAATACAAAAGCCCAAGAAGATCGGCAAAAGAATCAAAATGGATTCTTTAATGCCTCTAAAGTTTAAGAATATAAGGAACACCACCAAGCCGAGTTCAATGATCAACTTGTAGTCTTGATACTCAGGTGGGATCAAACTAAATGCGGCATCTACTCCGCTGGCAAGGGAAATAGCAATTGTTAATACATAGTCAACCAATAATGCTGATCCAGAAATTAATCCCGCCTTTGAGCCCAGCAATGCGGTAGCTACTTTATAGCCGCCGCCACCCGTAGGAAAGAGTTCAATAATTTGGTTGTAGCCCAATGCAATGATGAACACCGTTAAGGCTGTAGCCATTGCCAAGAACAGCGCCATATTGTGATTAGCACCTAAAGCTAAGAAAGCCTCTTCAGGACCATAGCAAGAAGATGACAGTCCATCGGCCCCCAACCCAACCCAAGCCAGTAGCGGAATAATAGATATCGCCCCTCTTGTTTTTGGATCCATTGGATCTAAGGCTTTGCCCTTAAAAAAATTAATGATTTTTTCCATCGTGTCCTCTGCGTTTCTTGGTTATATATCTAGGCGATATCCAACGCCTGTTTCAGTTAATAAAAACCTTGGTTGAGCTGGGTCATCCTCTAACTTTTGGCGGAGGTGCCCCATATAAATTCGTAAGTAGTGGTTATCTTCGGTATGCTGACCACCCCACACCTCTTTCAATAGCTGACGATGTGTCACTACCTTACCGCTATTTGTGAGCAAAATATTCAGCAATTGATATTCAATAGGGCTTAAATGAATCTCTTCATTAGCCTTAGTGACCTTGCGAAGGCTGAGATCGATCCTCACATCACCAAAACTAAATATTGGTGTATTAACCTCTGATTTAGATAGGCGCCTTAAAAGAACTCGCATTCTTGCCATGAGCTCTGCAGTACCAAAAGGTTTTGTGAGGTAATCATCGGCGCCTGCATCAAGTGCTTTTACTTTCTCATGCTCCTGCATTCTGGCTGAGAGCACTAGGATGGGATTGGTAGACCATGTGCGGTAGTTATTGATAAAACCAAGGCCATCGCCATCAGGCAAACCTAAGTCCAAAATGATTAAATCGGGCTTCTCTTTTGCGGCTACTTGCGAACCGCCGAAAATAGTCTGCGCTTCAAAGGCTACTAGATCCATGCCTTTTATGACTTTGATGATGAGTCCGCGAATATCTGCATCATCCTCAATCACCAATACTTTGATGGCTTGATCGCTCATAGCTTGGGTAACCCAGCATTTTCAGCAATAGGCAAAGTAAAGGTAATTACTGAGCCTACCTTTGATTCATTATTCTTTGCCGCTATAGAACCGCCGTGTGCCTCAACAATTTCCCTGCAAATTGCTAAACCCAATCCCATTCCTGATTGATTCGTATCAGAAATTCCTCTAGCAAACATCTCAAATAATTGACCAGGCTCTTGAGCAAAACCAGCACCAGCGTCAATTACGGATACTTCAACGAATTGCTCGCTTTTGTTAGCACTCACCTCAATAGTTGCAGATTCAGACGAATACTTGGCGGCATTCTCTAGCAAGTTACAAAGTACCCTTTCAATTAATACTTCATCAAAAAACAATGGCGGTACATCGCGTGCAATGCTTGTCTTAACAATGCTTTGTGGAAACGATGTGGAGAAGTGTTTAATGCTAGAACCAATAACATCCTCTATTGGTTGCCATTCCTTTTTAAGGGTTGGGCCCTGTGTTTGCAATCTGGCCATCTCCAGCAAATTTCCAATCATGCTTGATAGCCTTAGACCCTGGCCTCGAATGGTTTCAAGATCGGCTTTACTCTCAGCATTAATATTTTGATTCCGATCTTGCAGGCTCTCAGCCAAACCAATCATGGTTGTCAGCGGAGTACGAAGATCATGTGAGAGGGAAGAAAGAATTGCGCTCTTTAAACGCTCTGTAGCGGCCTCTACTTTACTGAGCTCCTGTGCTTGTACAGAACGCAATTGAGCAATAGCTAATGCAATTAAATTGGCGGCTGTTTGTAGTAGATCGTCACGACCGTAGTACCTTAAAGACTTTGTGGGATCGGACGCCACAAGAATGCCCAGCGTCTTTAATTCAGAGCGAATGGGTAGATAAATGATGGATTTACCATCCACCTCATCAACCTCATGAAATATCCGAGTGCCGCTCTGCATCGACCATGCAACAGATTGCATATCAAATCTTGCACTCTTTAACTTCTCTGGACTCTCAGTAATGAATAAATCAATTTCAATGCCGATTGGGCCCTCTAAAGCAGATTTAGCAACTTGAATAACCTGCTCATCTGATTGGGCGCTAAAGAGCCCTCGGGATAAATTTTGAAGGGCTTTGGCCAGCCCCTCTCTGGCAGAAACATCTTTAATTTGCTCTTTTAATTTTGCGGCTAAATGACCAGTAACTAGACCAACAATCAACATCACCAAAAAAGTAATGAGGTATTGGCTGTCGTCTACAGAAAATGAAAATCTTGGAGTGACAAAGAAGAAATCAAAAAATCCTACATTGATAAAAGCCGAGAATATAGCGGCATTACGGCCCAATGAAGTGGCAATCAAAAAAGTGCTTAGCAGGAAGATCATGACAATATTGGCAAGATCCACCGTGCCTAACAGGGTAGTACAAGCCAAACTTAGAATTGATGAAATCCCAATACAAATCAAGCCAGAGAAGAATGGCTGATTAGCTATAGAGGAATTTATTGTCTTTTTATCCACTTAAGTATTTTCGATCTATTGGCGTAAAAAAGGCGTAAAAATGAATTTGTCGTTTTAAGCGACATCGACTGACGCAGGGATGAATAATTGACATGTCCTTTTAAAGGACGCTCGTCGATGAGGATATCCAATGCCAATGGTGCCTAACCCTGCCAACCCATAAAAGAAAATAGCCCAAAAAGTGGGCTATCGTTGTACGACTCGACACATAGTTAACACTTTATACCGGACACATACTTTACAGTTTTTGGCATAGGAGGGACCTTACTATGCCGTGGAATGAAAGTACGAAGATGGATGACTGGGGGTGTAAAGCATGTGTCCGGTACGTACCCGTAATTCTTGGTGGCCCGGGGCGGAATCGAACCACCGACACAAGGATTTTCAATCCTCTGCTCTACCGACTGAGCTACCAGGCCAAGACTTGGAATTATAAATGAAACTGTAAGTAAGCTCTCTAAATGTGTGCAACTGTACTCAATCGCCTTGTATTTGCTTAATCCTACGGCAGTTAAGGATGTTTAATCCTGTTTAACGGTGTTCTGCTTTTCCTGCTTACGCAGATAATGCATTGCGTAAGTTTTGCTGTGCTTTCGTTACTTTTTGACGCTTTCTTTCGCTGTCTAACGCTTTGCTGACATTGTCTTTCTGCGTTTTTAATGCGTCTAAGCGTGCTTGTTGCGGCGTAAGCGGACTTGTTTTAATCCTCTGTTCTAGCTCTTTAATACGCATATGGCTGCATCCCTTATGCTACTTGGCTTGGCTGGTGGGGTACATTAGCGGCGCCGAAAATGGACTTAAACAATGCATATGCTTGTGCTTGATTTTGTGCGTACACGATTGTTTCTGTCCATAGTCCGCTTGCTTTGACTGTTGCCTTGTATTTGTGCATATAAGTATTTAGTAGTGCCGTGCTTTGCACGACAAATGCAACCATTGAAAAAAGCAGTGTCGTAGAATGTTTCTATTAAAAATAAACAACTGAGCCGAAAATGAAAAAACTATATTTACTTTTTTTCGTACTACTAACCGCCTGTAGCACAGGTGAGGTAATGAAGACGGCAAATAATGAATCTTATTCAGTTCATTCGGAATATATGTTTTTAGCAGGTGGCTGGGAACGATCATCTTTTGAGGCAAGAGAAAAGGCGGCGAACTTCTGTAAGGCAACAAATACACAGATGGAAGTCCTTGATGACAAGCGCGAGGGAGTGCCTGGCTTAACTCCACTAACAACCGATTTGCATTTCAAGTGCATCAAAAAAGCCTCTGAAACCTCTACCCCAAATCAAAATAATACAAACAATGCCTTAACATTTGAGCAAGCTAAATCCAAATGCATTGATTTAGGATTTAAGGCTGGAACTGAATCTTTTGGACAATGCATATTAAAACTTGCGAAATAATACTTGGGCAAAGTAGTGTCGTGTTCAACGCGACACCATCACTCCCTACTTGCCAAATCCTTTTCGCAAATTTACGCTTGCAGTTGCAATCTGCGTATCAAGCTCACCTAACTCCACCGCACTTTTAATCTGCTCCAATGCTTTGATTAAACCTTGTGCCGTGTCGCACTCTACGCTGTGCTTACCTTTTGCCAGCTCAATAAGCTGACTGCCATATTTAATGCTGACGCAAACCTTGCCTTGTTCGTTCTTAAACCACCACTCTCTCAACCTTTTGTTTACTTCCACGCTTTTACGCAAACCAGTTTCTTTGTCCTTTACTGTGCGAAACTTTTTAACAGCAAAGCTGGTGCCATCAATTTGGCTTTTGGCTAACTGTATTTGCTCCCAAAGTTTATTGGACAGCTTATTGCGACGAAATACGACTGCTGGTATATGTGCTGGTTTTTTTGCTGTGCTAAGTTTTAATCCATCTAATGTACTCATATCAATCTCCTTTGTTAGTAAGTTCAATTACTGTAATTTCGGAAACGCTACGAGAACAACCTGAATTTGCCGTGCAATACCAAGTCATATGTAAGAAATGGACAGCAAATATTAAGGAATATTTGGTTGTTGATAAATATTTGTATGCGTAATGACGAACAAGTAGCGAATGACTGGTTAAAGCAAAACGGTATTGCAATAAAGCATATGGATAAGATGGACTTATGTTTACAGCAAGCACAGATAGTTGCGACTAACTTACTCAAACATCACGCAGAATGGTTAAACAGCGACGAACGCGATTTACTAACGACATATACAAAAACCGTGCAGATAAGAGCAAGACAGAACAAGGCTTGTAGGGCTATGGCTTACAAGGTGCTTAATTTAGGCAAACGGACGAACAGAAAATTATTTAGGCAATATAAGGCAACAAACGCAAATAAGTCATTGCGATAACAAAGGACAAAAACACGAAGTGGAATATAACGGCTAATGACTTCGTGCTCGTACTGCAATTGCTGTAAAGATTGTGATACATATGAGCGAGCCGCAGAATTACTGTTTAGCAAATCAATGCGAAAACTGGTTGAGAGTTTTAATACATTCGTCTCTCGTTGAATTCTTTTACAGTTGTATGCGATGGAATCAGAACATTACATACAAGCGACGACTATCAATGCTACTTCTTTAAGTCGCATATAGCCGTTGTTTACTCCAAAATCAGTCAAACAACAAAGCAAAAGCAAATCAATAATGAGCCGAAGGAAATGTGACGAGCGAAAGCGATAGCTTTAGCGAAGACACAGCAAGCAACGAAGTAGCTTGCCTACAAAGCTCTTTTAAGGAGCCAAAACTATTTCAGCAGTCTCCCCACCTTTTACCGCAACCCTACGCATTAAGCTACCGCCTTGAGTGGCATAATTAACAGTCCATCTAACAGCAGTAACTACGAAATAATCGCCATCAGCAACATTTTTAAAGCTGAAGAAACCTTGTGCATTGCACTGAGTATGCTTTTGCATTGTTTTGTACTCTGCGACATCTGGCACAAATGTTGGTCTATTGTATGTATTAATACCTTTACTGGAGTTGCCATATAAAGCCAAGATACGAGTGTTGGCATAAGTTGTATATGGTATTAAATTAACTTCTTCGCCAGAGCAAGTTACTGTCTGCCCATCATTTCGCTTAATCAAAGCAGAACCAGTAATAGTGTTCTTCCCAACCTGATTGATTACCGAAGCTTCTTTAGCATCAAATGGAGTGGCGATATTGACGGTCTGCATTTGAGCACAAGCAGAGAGAATGGTAACAGTTGTAAATGCAATTAGTAATTTTTTCATATAAAAATATTTTCAAAAGATTAACAAACTTAGCATTGTTTATTCTAACCTTTAGAGCCACTTTAAAAACACATTATTAGGCGTTAATTTAATGCAATTGAGCACACTAAACGCGACAACAAATAGCAACACAAGCGAGAAGCAGCTCAAACAGTGTATAGACGATGTACGCAAGTCTGCGTATTTCTGTAGTCAAAATCCCACACTATCAATAAATACTCATATGTAAGGAAATACAAAGAAGCTTTGGTTTCTCGTCAAAACCTACATATCTCATTGATTATTGGAAAGAATTTAATTTGACAGCATACACACACGAAACGGTCGCAGAAAGATACAAAAGAAAATACATTAAACGCTTAGCAAACATTTGGTTAAAGAAGGAAAAAGTTATGACTAAGCAAGCAAAAGTTCTTAACAGCACAGAGATACGCAAAGTGCTTGATTACTGTGCAACACGAAAACACTCACTACGCAATAGAGCGTTAGTGCTAATTATGTTTAATACGGGAATGCGTGTCAGCGAGGTTGCCAGTCTTCGAATAAAAGATGTTGTAGATAGCGAAGGCAACATAAAGAATGAAATACGCTTATTGGCAGAGAATACAAAGACGAATGAGGCAAGAACGGTATTTGTGAATGAGAAGTTGCGTAAAGAACTACAGCAATATGCAAAGCTATATGCCAACGCCAATCCAAGCAATAAGTTCTTCTATAGTCAAAAGCGTGATAGCGACGGCTTTACGGCAAACACACTTACACAGCACTTTCACTATTTGTATAAGCGTGTTGGGTTAGACGGAGCAAGTAGCCATTCGTCTCGTCGCACATTTATTACAAAATTGGCAAATGATGGAATTGGTGTGCGTGTGATTATGGGGTTAAGCGGACACAAAGCACTTAGTAGCGTGCAATGCTACATCGACTGCAATAGTGAGCTTATGAGAAACGCTGTGGAGAATTTGGCTGTGGTGTGATGGATTTGATGGTTTGCTTGGTCAAGTTGGTCAAGCCGACCTTGCAGACCTTGCTGGATATGGGTTTGCGGGACAGAGAATATAGGGTTTAAGGAAAAGCACGGTTTTTACTAGGATAAATGGTGCAAAAAAACCATACTTTTTAATAAACCACTACCTTTGCTTCTTCTGCATTGCCTTTTCGTGTTCCTTTAGCAGTTCCAACTGCTCCTTCTCTTCCTTACTCATTTCACATTCAAACTGCTTACGCAAAGCGTCTTCCATTGCCCAAACTTCTTTATCACGCTTGCTTGCTACAAGACTGCCATTACCAAATCCTGCTCTTGTAAGTGCAATGTTGCCTACGCTTTGTACACTCCAACTTGCTTTACCTTCGTCAAGCGCCTTACTCCACGCATCCATATACACTCGCGCCGCTTTCACTTCGCTGCCTGCTTGTAGCTTTCTAATGCCATCAAGCATTCCATCTTCTACTTGTGCAATCGCTTGCTTGTAAATCTCAATACGCACTTCTAGCTTAGTTTTCCAACCAATCGCTTGTTCTTGTTCTTTAGTTTTAGGACGCTTATGCGTTTTGCGTAATAGCTCTTGCTCTGCTTGTGCATTATGTAAACGCTCAATCTGCTCAGGACTCAATAAGACTTCAACATCAAATTTAGAAACCTCTTCGCCACGCTCCAACTTCGCCAAACGCTCTTTAAGTCGCTGTGGCAAGTGGGTTATGTTTAGCTTTGGCATTGATTGTCACCAGTAAGTTTATTTAGATACTATGATTTGCCAATGATGTATTGCTAAGCTATGCTTAATTAATTCTTTTAATTATCTATATTATGAACAAATATACAATACTTATTATGTTATTTTCTACTTGCCTTATTGCGGCTTGTAGCAAATCTGACAACACAAAATTAAGTGCCGAAAAGAGTTTAGAGCTGTCCAAAAAATGCTCTGACCAATCCATCATTGCCTTTAAGCAATTAGGCTTTAAGGTTGGAACAACTGACTTTTACGAAAATCATTACAACAATAAATTAAATAAGTGCTTTATCTTAATTCAATCACCCATAGCCACTGCGTCGGCAAATAAACAGCTAATCGATGCATTTGAATTGAAGTCCTATGCTTACTGGGAAGTAAGATTTGATAATAAGAAATTGGAGAATGCCTTTCAAGTTTGCGAAATTACAATTCCGAATGAGCCAAAGAAATTATGCAAATCAGCGGATGACTTTGATAAATTTGTGTCCGCATATATGAATGAGTAACGCTTTATAAAAGGAATAATGTGTCTATGAAAAAGATTTTTATTGGATGTCTATTTTTATTGTTCTCAAATGCGTTTGCTGGAAATCTTTATATGGGCAGCGTCTTGCAAGGAACTGCTAATGGACAAACTCAAGCGGCGCAAGTAAATATGATGAATGCGTGGACGCAATGTATGAATAATGGCGGCGGAGCAACTTGTGGAAATGCTCCACAAGCAAGCCAACCAAGTCCGACGCCGCAATACAACCAAGTTCCACAGCGTGACTATCAGTGCTTTAACGATTGTATGAGCCACAACTACACTTCACAGCTTTGTAGTGCAAGATGCTCATACTAACTACGCCAACCTATCCGCCGCCATTGTTGCCGTCATTTTGCTGTAGTGTCGTTCAATCATATTCACGCTTGTTCCCATTTGCTTAGCGAGCGTATGTATATCAATGCCACTTGCTAGAGCAAAAGTCGCGTAAGTATGACGCAAGCTATACAGCGTTCGGTTTAGTCCGCCACTATCCTTACGCATACTGCTTCGCACCATTAAGTTTCTAAATATGTTTTCCATATTGCTTATCTGCGTGTTGTCAGGCAAACAGAAGATAGCTTTATCTAGCTTTGCTTCAATTAGTCCATTTAAGTTTGTGTAGTCTAACTTGTGCCACCGCATAAGTCGTTCAAATACCTTTATCACTTCGTGCTTTGCAATTAAGTAGCGTGGTCCAGTCTTGCCACTTACCCAAACACGCAAATATTTTTTATTACCTATCCAATGCCATTGCAAATGCTTCCATCGCAAGCGTAGTGCTTCTGTGCCGTGTCTTACTCCAGTGTTTACCAAAAATTCTATATAAGCTACGCACAGCGTTCGCATTAGTCGTGTGCGTTCTGTATAGCTACTCTTTACCCAAGTCTCCGTATAACTTATTAGCTCTGTAATTTCTTCTTTACTAAAAGCTGGGCGAGGCTGACTACGCTTGCCTTTGCTGTCTAACATTGGCACAGCACGATTGTGTGCAACATAGCCACGCTCACGCGCCAAATTGACAACACGAATGTATGCACTTGCGTGATTGCGTTTCGTGCTTGCCATCGGCACTTTATTCATTTCTGTAATTCGCCACGCATCAAAATCTGCAAGCATCTCTGTTGTAATGTTTTCTATTTCGTAGGCGCCAAAAAAAGGAATGAGATATTTGTTGATTGCAAAAATGTAATCTCTATAACAACGACGACCAATGTTGTTATCTAACGCTCTACTCATATTTGCAATTTCATCTAATGCTATTTGTTTAAATGTTTTCGTTGTGATTGCCAAGCCAGCGTCTGTTTTTATTTTTACTGTTTCAATAATTGCAATGGCATTGATTTTTGCTTGCTCAATGTCGTCTGTATTTGTTGTCGTGCTATGCCACTTATTGTTTGCTAACTTAAATCGCACTTGCCACTGAACCGACTGCGGACGCTTATACAACAAGGCTTTGCCGTTCATCAGCTTTACTTGTTTAATTGTTTTCGCATCAAACTGTGTTGCGAATAATTGTTGTAGCGAGGACATACACGCAAGTATGTTTTCAAATGCCAACTTGGACGACGATTAGTTTTTTATCGTCGTCAAAATGCCACGCGATACTCTGCGAACAAAATTATGTGTGTGATTTTTTTATTGTGTGCCGCAGATTTTTCTGCGAATTGAACGGCGCTGTGAAGAGGAGCTTTTGACTAATGTTTACAACTGTCAAACATCGAAAAATATTTTTTTCAATCCTCTGCTCTACCGACTGAGCTACCAGGCCAAGACTAGGAATTATAAATGAAACTGTGTTTGCGCTTAACAAATGTAATCCACTGTGCTGACTCTTATTGTAA
The DNA here is from genome assembly GCF_018881655.1 of Polynucleobacter sp. Tro8-14-1. Classification (GTDB taxonomy): domain Bacteria; phylum Pseudomonadota; class Gammaproteobacteria; order Burkholderiales; family Burkholderiaceae; genus Polynucleobacter. The sequence continues at coordinate 183,013 of NZ_JACVPX010000002.1, read as the reverse complement.
ATTCGTAATCCTGTTTGGGTGCGGATGCTTCATCCTGCTTGCGGTAGCCTGTATTTGCGGGGGTGGCAGGGTTTAAGCGTAAAAATAATTTACGCTACAAAATAACAAGCAGCCATTTGCGCTATACCTCTCGTCCCCACAACCAATAAATTACAAAAACACTAAAAATCTACCAAAACCCCACGCTTTTGGTGTGTTTTTGCTGGTTTTACCAAAACAGGGGGGTGTTAGATTAAAACTGGTGGGGTAAAAGCACAGTGGAAGTTGGCACAACAACAGAGCTTGTACCTACATTAGAAATTATTAAGGGCGCTGTAGAAGCGGGTGAATTGGACACGCAGTTAGAGCAAGTTAGTGGCGCTGTAGCTGCTGCGTTTAAGCATTAAACGGCATTAAGCGGGTAAGGGTGCTGCCGTATGCGTAGCACCCACCTCTTATTCAGTTATTTTTTGAATACTTCAGAGTGTGTACCAATGCGCACTAAGTACAACTCTTTTTCAATAATGCGGTAGATAAGCACACAGTCATTGGTAATGTGACAATCCCAAAAATCTTTGTATGTACCGATAAGAGAGTGGTTGGCATATTTTGCTGGTAATGCTTTGCCAGCAATGAGCAAACTCAACACCACCAAATATTCAGAGTGATTAAATTTAGGGCTTTGGACAATCCGCTTAAAGTCTTTGCCGTACTGCGTACTGGCAATAGGAACAAGCATTAAGGTGGCGTCTATTAGCTACGAGCCAATGCTTTATTCATTTCTGCTACGGACTTATGACGTTTTAATTTAGCACGTGTTTTTGGATTTTCAATCTCCTCCATTGCCGCAATAGTTTTTGTATTAGGCACACGCAAGTCAAACGGAATAGTGCCGTCAGTAGCCACACGCTTTAAGAATAGGCGTATAGCGTCGGAGACATTAAGTCCCATTGCTTCAATCACCTCTGCTGCGTCTGCTTTTACTTTAGCGTCAATTCGGCAACGCACGTCTGTAGTTAGCATTTTGTGCTCCTTTTTTTATATGCCGCTATTGTAGCTACAAATTGTAACAACGTCAAATCTATGCCCTAATGCGCTTTTACTGTCGTTTCAACACGACTACGTAAGCATTTCCAATAAATACATAAAAGGAGAAGTGCTATGCGTATGAATGAATTTATGAAAGACGAGGATAAGAATGAATTACTACAACTGCTAAACCAATTCTTTGCCAGTAAGTTTGCTGCGCCACAAGTCCAACCCAACCAACCCTCCCAACCTAAACCAACACCCCCGCCTAATAAAGCCATACCCTCACCAGCCTCTACCCAACCCCCACAACAAAAAGCACCACCCCCACAAGCTAAGCCACCAACCCTTCCGCAAAAACTCCACAACGTACAGCAACGCAAAATGAATGGGCTTGCTAATCGCTATACCCAGTCCGCCTTAAAGCAGCAAGCCCAACCAACTGAAACAGATAAAGTGCTGGCGTTGCGTAACGTAGCGCAGCAAAAGTTTGACAACAAGTAAGTGTCGTTTCAACGCGTCACTTTATCTAAATGCGTTTATGCGCCAAAAGACGGGGTATTAGTGGTGAATATGGCTGTATAAAAAAATATTGGTGACACTGACGACAGGCATAGTAAAAATGGTTAAGCGTTGGCAACGTCACACGTTTTGAAATACGTAATTACGTTTTGCTACGCTACTTTTTATGTGAAGAAATTTTTAACGACTGTAAAAATATTCTGTGATTTTGTTTAGCAAACTTTGTAACTTACCAAACTCTAATCGCCCGCAAAGCCTAATTCTATATGGCTCTGCCGTCTTCCAGGATGCTTTTCAATCCTCTGCTCTACCGACTGAGCTACCAGGCCAAGACTTGGGGTTATAACGAATTGGCTTGGGGCACCCTCAAATTTGCTTAGTACCCCGTGATTTCTGGGTTTTGTGCTGCTTGCCCTTATTGGGTGGTCGCCTAGCTCTCGCCCTTATTGCGCGAGGTATCTATTCCCAATGCTTTCAGTTTGCGATACAAATGGGTTCGCTCTAGACCTGTGTACTCTGAAATCTTAGTCATACTGCCGCCCATGATTTGCATTTGATGTTCAAAATACGCCTTCTCAAATAAATCTCTTGCCTCCCTCAAAGGAAGATCAAAGTACGTTTTTGCAATTCCACTGATGTATTCGCCCTCAGTAGCTGGGGCAACCGATTCGGCAACCACCTGCTTTGGTGTGACAACGGAGTTAGTGATCGACTGAACGGTCCTAACCTGTTCTGGCTCTACATATTTAGGAGAGCTCTCCAGTGCTTTGCTGACTGTCTTTAAAAGTTTCTGTAGGGCAATCGGTTTTTCTAAAAAGTTGAGAGCACCAATGCGAGTGGCTTCAACAGCAGTGTCAATCGTTGCATGTCCCGACATCATCACTACTGGCATCGTGAGCTGGCCAGTATTGGACCATTCTTTTAATAATGTAATGCCATCGGTATCAGGCATCCAAATATCTAACAAGACTAAGTCGGGGCGCATTTGTTCGCGAATAGTGCGCGCCTGAACAGCGCTTTCTGCAGCGTAAACAGTATGGCCTTCATCTGTGAGAATCTCATTGAGAAGCTCACGAATTCCCATCTCGTCATCAACAACCAAAATACTAGCCATGCTTATGCTGCCTCTTTTGCTAGATTCATAAACAATATTGACACTTTCGCACCAACCACTTCTTCACCCTGCGTACGGTTCCGAATTTCAATTCTGGCCGAGTGATCATCAATGATTTTCTTAACTACTGCCAAACCCAGACCCGTGCCTTTGCTCTTTGTTGTTACGTAAGGCTCAAAGGCTCTTGCCAATATCTTAGCTGGAAATCCAACCCCACTATCACTTATTGTTAATCGCACAGCATTTTGCGCTATGCCATTGTGTTCGCCATAAGGGACTAACTCTGTCTTAACCTCCACCGGATTACCGGGATGGGGACCCTCAAGAGTGGCATCTTGGGCATTTTGTAGCAAGTTATGGATTACCTGTCTTAGTTGTGTGGGATCCCCCATGATCTCTGGGCAATGAGGATCTAACTGAGTGCGCAATGGACTGCCCTCGTATAACCCCAAAATTTCAGAGGTGAGCGTATTGATAGAAACGGGCTTGAGTTGTGGGGTTGGCGTCTTCGCAAAATCCCTAAAATCATTCACCATTTCTTTCATAGCTTGCACCTGACCAATGATGGTTTCAGTGCTGCGATTAATCATTTCTTCTTGCTCTGGGCTCAACTTGCCTGCAAGCTTATGCTGCAATCTTTCTGCAGAAAGCTGAATAGGCGTTAGAGGATTTTTAATTTCGTGAGCAAGACGTCTAGCTACTTCACTCCAAGCGATAGATCTCTGTGCGCTCACCACATCAGTAATGTCATCAAAAACAACCATGCGTAAGTCGCCAGTTAGCTCTGTGCCACGCACGAACAGGGTCACACCTAATTCATTTTCAAATTCATTTGTAGTGTGCAGTTGAATTTGTTTTTGCCACACCGGCGCATTCATCGGCGCAGTCTTTTGTTCCGCGTCTCCCTCGCCCAGGACTGCGAGTTTCATAGTAGAAAAGCCTTCTTTGATGGCCCCTTCAAACTCCAATAGAGCTGGGCTGCTACCAAGGGGCTTTCCATCAAGCAGAGTAAGGTCCTGACCAAAAATACGATCTGCACCAGCATTACTAGAAACAACGTTGTAGTTTTTATCGAAAATGCATACGCCTGCGGTAAGGCTGCCCAATACGCGCTCTAAGAATGCTTTGGATTCTTGCAACGAAGTGCGGGTATCAGCCAACTGCCTAGTCATGACGTTAAATTGCCGTGTAAGCATGCCAAGCTCATCGCCAGTATCGAGCTCTGGCTTGGGAGATAAATCTCCCTGTGCAACTGCCTGGGTGCCCCTCAGAAGCATTAGGAGAGGACGGGCAAGCTGCCTACCCAACATCAGAGCCAAGGTAATAGCCACAAAGACCGCAAAGAAAAGGGTAAGCGTTAATGTCCCCACAAACATCTTGCGAAGGCCGGTACGCCCCAACGCTTTTTCTTGATATTCGCTATATGCAGACTCCACAGCAAAAATGTTTTTTGCCAACGGGGTAGGTAGGTAGCGCACTAATTGTAAAAAATATTTGTCTTCGATATCTTTGCCAGAATCTAATTTGTTGTGAATCGATTTTTTTCGTATAACAGGAACAATTGCCCTGATTCGATAGCCTCGTTGACCACCCTCCACTTCAATTTGGTCTAAAAAGGTCATACCCTTCTTGCTAAACGCTTCTGCAACGACGTCGGCACTAGGCGCAGGAAAGTATTTTTTAGGCCTTAGCTCGCTCGTTAAGATCAAATTGCGTTGCATATTGAAGAGACTAACCTCTTGAATGCCAAATTGATTACGAATTTTCATCACCGCTGCAGCTACCTGCTCAGTAGTTGTGCCTGATGGAACTTGGACGATCTGCTCGGCAATGAAATTGCCCTCACCCAAAATTTCTTCTTGGGCTACTCGCAAAGTTACGCGCCCCAACTCTAAACCCGAGTTCAGCGCTGTCTCCACTTTGACGTCAAACCAAGTCTCAATGCTGCGCGACACAAACTGCAATGAAACGCCATACAAAATTAAGCCCGGAACAATTCCGACCAAGGCAAAAATCATTGCCAACTTTGCAATCAAGCGCGTGCCAAAGTGACCGCGATACCATCGCACAGCGATAACCGCCACCAAAATCAAAATAACCAGAGTTAAGCAAATCCCAATGACTACATTGGCAGCATAGAGCCAAATAAAATAGTTATTAAAAAATTCTGTGTTGGATGAGGCAATCGCCAATAAAACTAAAAGCAATAAAGCAAAGGCGCCGATCACACCAATCGTGATCGGAATTATTTTTTTACTCCAAGCCTTAGATGTAAAAAAGCCCGGGTCTAGCATGGCTGCTATCGATCTCATCGCTTAATTAAATTAGGGCCATTAGGAGAAAATGGGAAGCGATACCAATCGCTTGATACGTTCCATTCGCGGTTATTGAGTGCGTTTACTTGGAATGGTTTTGGTAGCTTACTGAGATCTAAGCTCATTCGCATGCTGGCTGTATACGATTTACTGGAATCTAGTTGAGTGCCGTCAATGACTCGCCACCCACCAATACTCCCCACCGCCTGCAATGCCTCAGACATAGTTTTGGCAGAAAAGGTAAAGCCCTCTGAAGCAATTCGGTACTGCTGTGTCAATGGCTGATAAGAAAGGCGCATCTGCCTTTGCACAAGCACAGACTTTTCATCAAACCAATACCAACGCGATCGCATTAAATCAAACTCCGTTTGGAAATAGAGGACGACGCCTTTTTGCACTGCGTCTTCTAGTCCGGGAGATAGCTCAATCTGAAAAGTGGCATTGAGAAGCCAGTCGTTATCCGCCTTCTCCAACTCAAAGGATTTAATCTTGATTCCTTCGGCGCTAACGGTTGTTGAAAAAATACCCAACAACATCAAGAACAAAAAGAGGAATTGTTTAATTCTTCGGCTCATGGCCCATTTTTCTTAAACAAAGCATAGTAAAAACCGTCATTTAGCTCACCAGGCAAAATCTGGCCTGGAGCAGCTAATCGTACCGCATTGGAGTGCTGCTCAGCAAACCAAACAGTCTGCTCCTCGCCCTCCTCAGGGAATATCGAGCAAGTGACGTACAAAAGAGTGCCTCCCGCTTTGAGCATCTTCCACGCTTGATTCAGAATTGCACGCTGCCTTTCTTGGAGAGCCCAGATATCTGCTTCGCGCCTTAAAAATGGAATATCAGGATGTCGCGACACTATTCCAGAAGCTGAGCAGGGGGCATCAAGCAGAATCTTGTCAAAAAGAACACCATCCCACCAAGCCGCCTTGGAAGCATCGCCGCGTAACACGCGGACTTTGTCAGATTGCAAACGAAGGCGGTCTAGGTTGCCGCCAATTTTTCCAATGCGCTCGCCATCCAACTCCAGAGCCCGCATCGAACAATCTGCAAGCTCCAATAGATGCGCCGTTTTTCCACCGGGAGCTGCGCAGGCGTCCAACACCAACTCTCCGGTCTGGGGATTTAATAAGATCGCGGCCAGTTGTGCGCCCGCATCTTGCACAGACACAGCGCCAGTATAAAAACCTGGCAAGTCCGATACGGGAACCGCTTCAGGCAACAAGAGAGCGGAAGGCAACTGAACACCAACCAATTCATCTATTGGCTTTGATGAAATTCCGGCCTCAGATAATAAGGATTGATATTGCTCACGCGTATATTGCCTTTGGTTTACTCGCAAAATTAATGGCGCACGCTTGGCTTGTTGAAACAAAATGGATTGCCATGCTTTGGAGTAATTGCGCTTGAGGTTTGCTCGCCACCAAGCAGGGACATACATTGGAATTGGATCAGGCGGAAAATGCTTTTCGTCCGCTGGCGGTTGCACTACAAGGCTGACCTTGCGTAATACCGCATTCACCAAACCTTTGGCATACATGGTTTCGTCATATTCGCCACAGGCTTTCACTGCCTGATCCACAATCGTGTGGGCTGGATAGCCCTTGCTCTCAGCTGGATCTTGTAAAAATAAAGCAATCGCGACGCTGAGCAAATGATCCACTTCAGGAGGCGGAGTCTTTGGAATAAATTGCTTAATGAATTCATGAGAACGCACCCATTTACGAAGTGCATCAAAACTCAGGCTCTGCACGATCGGGCGCTCATAGGCCTCTAGCTCATCCAGAACTTCTGTAAGCGATCTTCCGCTGATGACCTCGCTTACCGCTTGTGCGGCAATCGTGATTGCTTCAGAGAGCGGGAGACTGCGTGGTATTTTTTGATCAGTCAAATTAATTTGCTCCGGGATATACCCCGTTTTTAGCCATACTCATTAAACGTGCCACCCGCTCCTCAGTTGGTGGGTGGGTTGAAAATAGTTGCGCAAGACCGCCGGCACTCAAGGGATTGAGAACCATCATCTGCGCTGTTTCAGGATGTTGTTCAACCGCTTGAAACGGGATGCCTTGTGCATAGTTATGAATTTTTTCTAATGCCTGCGCTAGCGCCTCAGGATCAGCGCTTATTTCTGCACCACTGCGATCTGCCTCGTATTCTCTTGCGCGAGAAATGCTCATTTGAATCAAGCTTGCTGCGATCGGGGCCAAAATTGCCACCATCAAGCTGGCTATTGGATTGTTGGGCCTGCCCTCAGAATCGCGCCCACCAAAGAACATGGCAAAGTTAGCTAATGCTGAAATGGCTCCCGCCATAGTGGCAGCGATAGTCGAAATCAAAATATCACGATGGCGAACGTGGGCAAGCTCATGCGCCATCACACCCCGTAGTTCGCGATTTGAGAGAATTTTCAGAATGCCCGTTGTTGCGGCAACCGAAGCATTGTCTGGATTACGCCCTGTTGCGAAAGCATTAGGAGCGTCTTCATTAATTAAAAATACTTTAGGCATCGGCAAGCCGGCCTTCTCCGACAACTCTTTAACGAGTCCGTAAAACTGGGGGGCAGATCTTTCATCAACCTGCTGTGCATTGGTCATCTTCAACACCATGGTGTCGGAAAACCAATAGCTAAAAAAATTCATTCCAACTGCCAGCAGCAAGGCCATCAACATGCCCTGTTGACCACCCAACATACCGCCAACCACAATAAAGAGTGCAGTAATTGCTGCCATCAAAACAGCAGTCTTTGCAAAATTAAACATTTCTACTCCTTTGTTTGAAAGCGCAACAATTTTTCACCAGCACCAATCGGCTGCAAGCACGTTTTGGCATCTATTTTTTTACCGCCCGGTTTTTGCATCTCTAAGACCTCAAGCACCCCTTCACCACACTGTATAAATGCGCCCTTATTACCAAACCCAAGGACCTCGCCTACAGTACCGGTGGCGCTGACGGCTTTAGGGTCTGCAAGTCTTGAATTCCAAAACTTTACGGCTAGCCCATTGAGGTTGCTGCTTGCCCCCGGGAAGGGATTAAAGGCCCGAATACGTTGATCGATTTCTTTGGCGCTGAGAACCCAATCGATCTCCGCCTCACTCTTCAATATTTTTTCAGCGTAAGTAATGCCATCTTTTTCTTGAGGTGCTCGAGATAAATCCTTACCTTGCTCTAGAGTATTTAAAACATCCACTATCAATTTTGCGCCAAGCTCTGCTAAGCGATCATGCAAGCTTGAGCTCGTTTCATCGCGAGCAATTTCAATATCAGCGACTAAAACAGTATCTCCGGTATCTAAGCCAGCATCCATTTGCATAATACAAACGCCCGTTTTGGCATCGCCTGATTCAATTGCTCGCTGAATTGGCGCTGCACCACGCCAACGGGGCAACAGAGAAGCGTGAATATTAAAGCTGCCATATCTTCCTGCTCTCTCGCTAATATCCAAGATCTCTTGGGGCAAGATCAAGCCATAGGCCACGACCACCATGGCGTCAAAGTCTATTGTGGATAAGCGCTCATTGGCCGCCACCGCTTGCGCCTGCTTTTGCGGATCGGAACTAGTGAGCCGCAATGTCTCTGGTTGGAGCACGGGAATATTTTTCTGCAAAGCAAACTCTTTAACTGGGCTTGCCTGAAGGTGCATGCCCCTGCCGGCACGACGATCGGGCTGCGTTAAAGCCAAAACAATTTCATGGCCAGCATCGTAAATTGCACGCATCGCTTGCGCAGCAAACTCAGGAGTTCCAGCAAAGACGATTTTCATTCGGGCGCTTAGCGCTGACCTACTAATTCTTTTGCGCGCTTCTTCATTTTTTGTGAGATACGAGTTCTTTTAAGTATGGATAAATACTCAACAAAAACTTTTCCTTGTAAATGGTCTAACTCGTGCTGCAAACAAACTGCTAATAAACCATCAGCTTCTATTTCGAATTCTTTACCGTCAATATCCACAGCTTTCACTCGAATCTCGGATGGTCTTTCAACCTCGTCATAAAACTCGGGCACAGATAAGCAGCCTTCGCGCCAAGATTTTGTTTCAGAGCTTGCCCAAACAATTTCTGGATTGATAAAAACCATCAATTCGTTTTGTTCATCAGACACGTCAATCACCACGATGCGCTCATGAATATCTACCTGCGTAGCAGCTAAGCCAACACCGGGAGCTTCATACATAGTGTCTGCCATATCGGCGACAATTTTTTTAATGCGAGCGTCCACTTGCTCCACTGGTTTAGCAACCTTGTGCAAGCGCGGGTCTGGGTAACAAAGGACGGATAACAAAGCCATATAGGAATTATCCAACAGAGCTATCAGTCTGTCCTGATTGCCGCAATTCCCCCAAAGAACAAAATTGATTGATGCAAACATCGCCAGTGCCTAATGCCGTTCTCCAAATCGATCGTCAGAGCCATCATTACCCAAGTCGCCTCCATGATTTATATGATCCCCCAGAGTGCCTTTATATATATGGGGACATTCATCTTCTAAAGAGACCAATGGTGGCAATAGTGGGCTCAAGAAACGCCAGCCCTGCAGGCTTAAAAAATGCCCACCTGTTTGCTCAAGCACTGTCTAAAGCAGGTGCCTTGATCGTTTCTGGCCTAGCAAGTGGGGTCGACAGTGCCGCACATCAGGCCACTCTTGAGCTTGGGCCCAATCACTCCACTGCGGCAATATTAGGAACCGGCATAGATGTCGTCTACCCCCGGCAAAATATCGAGCTATCTCGGGCCATCAGCGAGCAGGGAGTATTGGTGTCTGAGCTCCCTCTGGGGTCAGGGCCTAAGGCATGGCACTTTCCTAGAAGAAATCGCATTATTGCCGCTTTAGCGCTTGGTGTCGTTGTTATAGAGGCGGCGGAAAAGTCGGGCTCCCTCATCACTGCTCGCCTGGCCGCAGAGCTTGGAAGAGAGGTTTTTGCCCTCCCTGGGCCCATCCACAACGCAAATTCTACCGGTTGCCATCTACTCATTCAGCAAGGTGCAAAACTAGTCTTTAGGCCGGATGATGTTCTTGAAGAGCTTTGTTTTTAAGCAAAAATGCCATTTAAATAGCCTAAAGAGGGGTTTTTATCTGAAAATCGGAAGTGTCGACACGCCCAAAACTGGCCAAAAATAGCGGTTTTTGGACTTTTCCCAATTTATCGGTTAATAATAAAAAAGGGGTATTCAATTGGCTAAGTCCGATTTTGGGTTAAATTGGCCATCCGTTTTACCCAAAAAACATCGTTTCTAGCTCAAATTTAGGCATAACGCGTGGCAACTAAAGCAACTACCAAAAAAAGCAGCCCAAAGGCTAGCGCCGGAGATCATCCTAAGGCGCTCATCATTGCAGAGAAGCCTTCTGTTGCCAATGACATTGCTAAGGCCTTGGGCGGCTTTACAAAGTATGAGGATTATTTTGAGAGCGATGAATTCCTAATCTCTTCCGCGGTTGGCCATTTATTAGAAATTGCAGCCCCCGAAGAATTTGACGTAAAACGTGGCAAATGGTCATTTGCCAACTTACCGGTGGTGCCGCCATACTTTGATTTACGTCCGATTGTAAAAACTGAGTCGCGCCTCAAGGTTTTACAAAAGCTCATTAAGCGCAAAGATGTTACTGCGCTCATTAATGCTTGTGACGCTGGGCGTGAAGGTGAATTAATTTTTCGCCTAATTGCGCAACACGCAAAAGCATCGCAATCTATTCAGCGCTTATGGTTGCAATCGATGACTCCAGCCGCCATTCGCGAAGGTTTTACCAATTTACGCAGCGATGAAGATATGAAGCCTCTTGCTGATGCGGCTCGTTGTCGCTCAGAGGCAGACTGGCTCGTCGGCATTAATGGCACGCGCGCAATGACCGCCTTTAATAGCAAGAGCGGCGGCTTCTTCTTAACGACTGTAGGTCGTGTGCAGACTCCAACGCTTTCTATTGTGGTGGAGCGCGAAGAGCTCATTCGCAAGTTCATCTCTAAAGATTACTGGGAAGTGAAGGCTGAATTTATCGCTGCTGCTGGCGTGTATGAAGGCCGCTGGTTTGACCCTAAATTCAAAAAGGATGCTGCCGAGCCCGACGCACGCGAGAACCGCCTATGGAGTGAGGCTGCAGCTCAAAGTATTGTGGCTGCATGCCGCGGCAAAAAAGCAAATGTGACGGAAGAAGCCAAGCCTGCTACACAGCTTGCTCCTCAGCTATTTGATTTAACTAGCTTGCAACGTGAAGCAAACGCGCGTTTTGGATTCTCTGCAAAAAATACATTAGGTCTTGCACAGGCTTTGTATGAGCGCCACAAAGTATTAACCTATCCACGTACCGACGCAAAAGCGCTTCCTGAAGACTACCTCGATACCGTTAAACAAACCATGGAGAACCTTGCTGAGCATTCGCAAGACTATCGTGCTTTTGCTAAACAAATTTTGAAGGGTGACCCAAAGGATCCTAAGTCCAAAGCCGGCTATGGTTGGGTAAAGCCAAACAAACGAATTTTTGATAACTCTAAAATTTCTGATCACTTTGCAATCATCCCAACATTAGAAACACCTAAAACTTTAAGCGAGCCCGAAGCCAAGCTCTACGACTTGGTTGTGCGCCGCTTCTTGGCCGTGTTTTATCCTGCCGCAGAGTTCCGCGTGACCACACGCATTTCCGAGGCGTCCGGACACCACTTTAAAACCGAAGGTCGTGTGCTTGTAAACCCTGGTTGGCTAACGGTTTATGGCAAATCCAATCAAGCAGACGATGAACTAGTCCCCGTCCAAGAAGGTGAGTCAGTACAAACCGAATCTATTGCAGCGGTGCCATTGAAAACCAAGCCGCCAGCACGCTATACAGAAGCAACCTTACTTTCTGCAATGGAAAGTGCGGGTAAGTGGGTTGATGATGAAGACATGCGCGAAGCGATGGCTGAAAAGGGATTGGGTACACCAGCAACTCGGGCTGCCATCATCGAAGGCCTGCTCGCTGAAAAATACATGGTGCGCGAAGCTCGTGAGCTGATTCCAACTGCAAAAGCATTCCAATTGATGACCTTGTTGCGCGGCTTAGATGTTGAAGAGTTAACCCGCCCCGATCTCACTGGTAGCTGGGAGAACAAACTTTCTCTCATCGAGCAGGGCAAGATGAATCGCGATACTTTCATGCAAGAGATCGCACAAATGACTCAGCGTATCGTCAAGCGTGCCAAAGAATATGACAGCGATACCATTCCGGGTGACTATGCCACCATGACCACGCCGTGCCCACACTGTAAGGGTCCGGTAAAAGAAAACTATCGTCGTTTTGCCTGTGAAAAGTGCGGCTTTACGATCAGCAAAACGCCTGGTGGACGCGCATTTGAATATCCAGAAGTTGAAGAGTTGTTGCGTGAAAAAACCATTGGACCGCTGCAAGGCTTCCGCAGCAAAATGGGGCGCCCATTTGCAGCCATTATTAAATTAAGCGAAATTCCGGAGGATGACAAAGATTATCCAAATGCGGGCTTCAAACTTGAGTTTGATTTTGGCAACACGCAAGATGATGAGACTGAAGCCGTCGATTTCACGGGCCGTCTGGCGCTAGGCGTTTGTCCAAAATGTTCAGGCGCAGTATATGAAGATGGCATGCGTTACGTTTGCGAAAACAATACTGGCCCCAATAAATCATGTGATTTCAAAACCGGAAAAGTAGTGCTGCAACAAGAGGTCTCACCAGAACAGGTTCAGAAATTGCTGAAAGAGGGCAAAACAGATCTTTTAACCAACTTTAAGTCGAACCGCACTGGGCGTGGCTTTAAGGCCTATTTAGCGCTAGATTCTGCTGGCAAAATTGGTTTCGAATTTGAGGCCAAAGCACCTAAGGCTGAAGGCGCCGCTCCCGCAAAGAAACGGGCGGGCGCAAGTGCAGCGACTAAGTCTGCAGCAAAACCTAAGCGCGCAAGCAAAGCAAAGTCATCCTCTAGCAGTTGAGCTGTAATCAGCTTAGCCGCTAGAGCGGACCACAAAATTCCTCTCGACCCCAAGGCAGTAGCTAAAAATATTCCTGGGCGCTGAGCAAGTGCGCCGATGATTGGTAAACGATCGCCGGCGACACAACGAATGCCCACAAACTCTCCAGACTTCATTAATGAAGAAAGATTGCCTTCTTCGTAATCTACTAAGCGCTTAGCTTGCTCACGATTAAAGTCATCACTCATTTCTCTTGGTGAAAGATCATCCTCACCCTCATCAAAACTAGAGCCAACAATCCATTGATAGCTACCATCATCAAGTTGCTTGGCTGGCAAACAATATCCATCTCCAGAGATGCCAACCTGGGGTAGTTTTTTGATCCAAGGGTCATCTTTCCGAACCGTGAAAATGCTCAACTGACCGCGCACAGGCCTTAAGGGCAAACGAATACCGATACTATTCATAAGATCTTTTGCTTCAAGGGCGCAGGCTACTACAACTTGATTTGCAGTCACAATCAGCTTGTTTGAGGCATCAAATAAATGCCACTGATTGCTGAGCTCTTCTAAGCGCGCGATGCGCGTATTCCACATATAAGTTAATCGCTGTTGTTCATGTAATAACTCCTTGCTTGTTTCATGCAAATTTAAGCCAGCGCCGCGCGGCAACCAAACACCGCTTTGTTCAATTCCACAAAACTGTTTAGCCTCATGAGCATCCATGGCAATGGCTATATTTTCATCAAGATCCAATGAGCGCAGATGCTCTTCTGTTGCAGTGCGATCAAAGGTTTTATCTTTTTTAGTCGGCTGAAATATCCCATGTTGCCGCCACACATTTTTCCAGCGCGCCTCGGCCAGCAGAAATGCAAGGTGCGTTAGACGCAATAAACGGGGGGCGCCTTTGCCAATATGCGGATGTGCAATGGCATAAGCATGGCTTGAACAGGCGGCGGCTGGGGAGGGAGCGGTGTCAATAATACAAACAGCTTTGCCACGCTCAAGCAACTCATTTGCAATGGTTGCCCCACAAATGCCTGCCCCAATCACCACTATTTCATGGTGTTGGGGTTTGGTCATTTAAATAAATCTAAGATTAGTAGGTGCTACTAAAAACTTAAGCGTTTAAGCGTTTTTCAATCTTGGTACGCATCTCTGCTAATTCCTTAGGCAGACGATCGCCAAGATGCTCAAACAACTCTGTATGCAGCTTAAGTTCATTTTTCCAGTCATCTACCTTGGCGGTAATGACCTTTTCAAACTTCTCAAGAGAAAAGTCTAAACCCTTCCAATTTATATCGCCGTGCTCTGGAGAAATACCAAATACGGTTTCAACCCCTTTTGCAGTGCCCTCTGCGCGGCCCAAGATCCACGCCAGAACGCGCATATTTTCACCATAGCCAGGCCAAACAAACTTGCCGTCATCGCCTTTGCGGAACCAGTTCACGCAATAGATCTTGGGCAATACAGCGCCTTCAGCTTCAAGCTTCTTACCGATATTGAGCCAATGCTGGAAGTAGTCACTCATGTTGTAGCCAGCAAAAGCAATCATTGCGAATGGGTCTCGACGAACAACGCCAACCTGACCCGTAATGGCAGCAGTGGTCTCTGAGCCCATTGTTGCGGCCATATAAACGCCCTCTACCCAGTCGCGCGCTTCACTAACGAGAGGCACAGTAGTTGAACGGCGACCGCCGAACAAGAACGCATCAATCGGAACGCCTTCTGGATCATCCCACTTAGAATCAACGGCAGGATTGTTTGTGGCTGCCATTGTGAAGCGAGAGTTTGCATGAGCGGCTTTACGGCCAGCAGCACCATCAGCCGGAGTCCAATCCTTACCTTGCCAGTCAATCAAATGTGCGGGCGGTGTTTCTGTTAATCCCTCCCACCAAACATCACCATCATCAGTTAAACCAACGTTTGTAAAGATTACATCTTCGTTTAATGAATCGATGCAATTTGGATTTGTTTGACGATTTGTTCCCGGAGCGACGCCAAAATAACCAGACTCGGGGTTGATCGCAAATAAACGGGTTTTGCCTGTGACGGGATCTTTGCGTGGTTTGATCCATGCAATGTCGTCACCAATCGTTGTTACCTTCCAACCATCAAATCCTGCTGGCGGAATCATCATTGAGAAATTGGTTTTGCCACATGCAGATGGGAATGCTGCTGCTACGTGATATTTTTTTCCTTCGGGCGAAGTAACGCCCAAAATCAACATATGCTCAGCAAGCCATCCTTGCTCGCGCCCCATGTTAGAAGCAATGCGTAAGGCAAAGCATTTTTTACCCAACAATGCATTGCCGCCGTAACCTGAACCAAAAGACCAGATTTCGCGGGTTTCTGGATAGTGAACGATATATTTAGTTTTGTTGTTTGGCCAAGCCATGTCCTTTTCGCCCGGGCTCAATGGCTTGCCAACTGTATGGATACAAGGAACAAACTCGCCGTCGGCACCAAGCTGATCAATTACCGCTTTACCCATGCGAGTCATCAACTTCATGTTGATCGCAACATAAGGGCTGTCAGACAACTCAACGCCAATGTGTGCAATTGGTGAGCCAATTGGGCCCATTGAAAATGGCACAACGTACATTGTTCTTCCGCGCATGGAGCCATCGAACAATGGGTGCAATGTTGCACGCATTTCTGCTGGGTTTACCCAGTTGTTAGTTGGGCCTGCATCCTCTTGTTTAGCCGAACAAATGTAGGTGCGGTCCTCAACACGCGCAACGTCATCCGGGTCAGATAAGGCTAAAAATGAATTTTTACGCTTGGCTGGATTGAGGCGCTTGAAAACGCCCGCCTTTACCAACAATTCACATAACTCGTCATACTCTGCCTGCGATCCATCGCACCAACGAATAGCATCAGGCTTGGTAAGAGCAGCCACCTCGCCAACCCACTCAACTAAACGCTTGTTTTTTACGTAAGCTGGCGCATTTACATTAATCTGGCCGCTGGTAGTTGAAGTCATATGTTTCCTTATGAAAAATTGAATTTTTAATCCAACAATTTTATCATTTTGGGTAAATTTTTACCTCCACCCACACACAGCACAAACCCTTTACTTGCCAATACAGAACTGGCTGAAGATTTTCCCCAAAAGGTCGTCTGGAAGCAGTTTTCCAGTAACTTCACCCAAATGTCTTTGGGCCAAAGAGAGCTCTTCTGCAAATAATTCGAGAGAATTGTTGCCATTTGCAGCGAATTCTTCTGATTTTTCAATATGTTCGGCTGCACGCTCTATGCAGTCCAAATGTCTTCTACGAGCCAAAATGGCACCCTCCTGGGGTCCAGCCCAGCCCACAAGCTCCAAAATCTTCTGTTTTAGCGCCTCAATTCCCTCTCCGGTTTTGGCGGAAATCAGCAAAGATTCTCTGGACGCAGTTTTTGATGATTCTTGGAGCAAATCAGCCTTATTCACAAGCTCAAGCACAGCGCATTTGGGTGGTAATTCCCTCAAAATCTGGGTTTTTAGGTCGTCCTGTTGGGGGGGCGACTGAGCATCAGTCAAAAAAATCACTACGTCTGCCAAACGAATGGCATCCCAGGATCTTTCAATACCTTTTGCCTCTACAACATCCGTTGTTTCGCGCAGACCGGCTGTATCAATAATATGCATGGGCACACCGTCAATGGTGATGCTTTCTTTAACCCGGTCTCGGGTTGTCCCGGCAATGGGGGTAACAATAGCCACCTCTTCACCGGCCAATCGATTCAGCAAAGAGCTTTTTCCCACATTCGGCGCACCAGCCAATACCAGCTGAATTCCGTCGCGCAAGATTTTTCCCTGCTTAGCGCCAGCACGTAAAGCCTGTAACTTTTCTTTAACGGCGGTTAAGCGCTGACGCGCCTGAGCGTTTTCTAGAAACTCAATTTCTTCTTCTGGGAAATCTAAGGTTGACTCAACCAAAATTCTGAGTTGGGTTATTTCTTCAATGAGATTGTTAATGTCGTCAGAAAAAGCGCCCTGCAAAGAGCGAGCTGCGCCGCGAACAGCCGCCTCGCTTTGCGCATCAATTAAATCTGCAATAGCCTCAGCCTGGGTTAAATCAATCTTGTTGTTGAGATAGGCGCGCAGGGTAAATTCGCCTGGCTCTGCAATGACAAGCCCCTCGTTTTTGCCGAGCTCAAGACAGCGCTTCATCACCAGCTCAAGAAGTTGTGGTCCACCATGACACTGAAGCTCTAAAACATCTTCACCTGTAAAGGAAGCTGGCCCAAAAAAATAAATTGCAATGAGCTGATCAATGGCTTGGCCATTCTCATCACAGAGCGTTAATAAGTTTGCTTGTCTTGGGGAAAGATTTTTTTGAAAAAGGGTGCGCGTCAGGGTGCTTAAATTTTTTCCGCTAATGCGAATAACCCCAACGCCCGCCTTGCCTGGCGCGGTTGCAACAGCAATGATGGGCAATTTTCTTGTCATCATTGCTGTCTATTTATTACAGGCGAGTTATGCCGCGCTTAAATTACTTAGCGGGCTTTTTTCCAAATATCCGATTAATCTGCCATTGTTGAGTAATGGACAGAATATTGTTGGTGACCCAATACAACACCAAGCCCGCAGGGAAGAAAAAGAACATGATTGAAAAGGCGATTGGCATGTACATCATCACCTTCGCCTGAATTGGATCTGGAGGCGTTGGGTTCAACTTCGTTTGCACAAACATCGAGACAGCCATGATGACTGGCAGAATGTAATACGGATCAGGCACTGAGAGGTCGTGAATCCACAACACCCATGGTGCGCCGCGCATCTCAACGGATGACAATAGCACCCAATACAAAGAAATAAACACGGGGATCTGAATCACAACCGGTAAACACCCACCCAGTGGGTTAATCTTTTCTTTGCGATACATCTCCATCATGGCTTGATTAAGCTTTTGAGGTTCGCCCTTGTACTGCTCCTTCATGGCCGCCAAGCGTGGCTGCACTTCCTTCATGCGAGCCATCGACTTATAACTTGCAGCAGATAGGGGGAAGAAGACCAACTTAATTAAGATGGTCAACAGAATGATGGACCAACCCCAGTTGCCAGCAATATTGTGAATATGCTCTAGCAACCAAAAAATAGGTTTGGCCAGAATAGTTAGATAACCATAGTCTTTAAGCAGCTCAAGTCCAGGGGCTATGGTTTCAAGCATGCGCTCTTCTTGGGGGCCAACAAATAACTGCGCATTGGCGATTAATGTGGTTCCAGTTGGAATTGCGCCTAATTGTGTCTGCATTCCAACTCGGTACAAATCGCTATCGATTCTTCCTGAATAAATGTCTCGCGGCAATTTGTCATCTGGAATCCATGCACTAGCGAAGTAGTGTTGAACCATAGCAACCCAACCAGGCTGTCCGGCCGATATCTGTGCGGGTGCAGTAAATTTATTTTTCTCTATATCTGTAAATGGGACTTTTTTAAACTTATTCCCATCGGTATAAATTGCTGGCCCAGTAAAAGTGCTTGCAGAAAAAGCACCTCCAAAAGGTCCAATTTTTTGTTCCTGGGAGCCATCTCGCACAATCTCTGTATACAAACTCAGCGGGGCACCATTTGCTGCCACCTGTGTAACCCGATGTCCAACATAAACATCGTAACTTTGAGGATTAAGGAGAAATGTTTTTTCTAGTTTCACACCGTTACGCTCGGCGGAAAGAACCAAGAATGGTCTGCCAGACCCATCTTTGCCTGAGCGATCAAGCTTAAATGTGCTTGTATGGTTTGGCAAATCCACATTACCAACAGCCACCAAACCTGAGCGAGCTACATAGGTGTGGGTAGGCGTATGTTGGAAAATTTCTACTGGTTTTTGATCTGCGGTTAGTTCTTTTAATAATTTCGCACCAACGACGTTTGCGCCCGCAGAACTTATCTCCAATGAAAGAAGTTCGTTAGACAAAACAAATTTTTCAGCGCTCTCGCCCGTTATTGTTTTGGAGTTGGGCGCCTGGGTAATAGGTGTGCCCGCTATTGCCGCTGGGGCATCAACCTTGAGTGGTGTCGCCTTATCGTTAGATGAAGCAACAACAGCTGGAGATCCGCCAAACAAGGATGGCTTGCCCTCATGAACCTGCCAATTGTTGTAGAGCATGAGACCCGACATCGAGAATACTGCCCAAAGAATTGTTTTTTTAAAGTCCATTTATATTCACTTAAGTTGGTGTTTTGTATCTTTTACAGCAGGATCATAACCGCCGTGTGACAAAGGGTTGCAGCGCAAAATACGCCACACCGTAAGACCAAAACTTTTAATAAATCCGTAGTGACTAAAGCAGTCACATGCATATTGCGAACAGCTGGGAACGTACTTGCAGTGCATGCCTAAATACGGGCTTAAAGTGAGTTGATATATTTTTACCAACTTAATTGCCGCATTATTTAAGGCTCGCACCTAAATCAGCCCCGAAATTTGAGAGCGCAAAATTTCTTTTTCTTTATTTCTGAGTCTGCCTCGAGTTTCGCGACCAATTGGTTTTTTGAGCTTAACCACAACATCTTTGTTTAATGTGCTGGCTTGAGCCATCCAAACCAATTCGCGAATCATCCGCTTTAGGCGGTTTCGATCAACCGCTCTTTTGGCTAGCTTCTTTGCTACTGCAACCCCCAAGTCAGGTTTAACGCCCCCTTGAGTGGATGCAAAATACATACCCCAATACAAACTTGTCTTGGGGCGTGTTTTTAGTAATTCAGAAATCCTTGCGCTATTCAATGGCTAAATTACACAGCCAAACGCTTGCGGCCTTTTGCACGACGAGCATTTAAAACTGCGCGTCCGCTTTTGGTTTTCATGCGAATACGGAAACCGTGTGTACGCTTGCGACGGGTTACTGAGGGTTGGTAAGTTCTTTTCATGTTCGATCCCTGGAAAACCAAGTATTTTCCTTGTTGCAGAGCAAAAGGTCAATCCATCTTGATGAATATGTAGGTGTTTTTCTCTATTTTTATTTAAATTTCTCTTAAATCTTTAATTTAAATAGAGATTTTTCTATTATTCACAAGTTATCCACAGCTTTTCCACGTTTTTGTTACTTGTGGATAACTTTGCAGCATCGCTACAATGGATCCTCCAAAAATATGAGCAACTTACACAATCCTCCCGCCTTGAATTCAATTAGCCCACTGGGGTTCTGGGATGATGCTATCGGCATTTTATCCCGCGAACTGTCGCCCCAACAGTTTAAAACATGGATTCAACCCCTTACTTTATTATCTTTTATTGAAAGTGATGACTCACTAACAATTGGAGCCCCCAATCGATTTAAGTTGGACTGGACCAAAAAGACATTTGCCGACCGATTCCAAGAGCTGGCCTCCCAGTATTTTGGGCGCCCCATTAATGTCGGTTTTACACTCTCTGTCGAGGGTGGCACAACCAATACCGCACCCCCTGTATCACTGGAAGAGCCCATAGAAAAAAATGTTTCTGTGGAGACACCGGAACCAAACATATTGGTAGAAGAGAGTGCTTTTGAGATTGAAGATCACTCAAAACTCAACCCGAACCTTACTTTTGAAACGTTTGTTACTGGCAAAGCCAATCAACTTGCTAGGGCAGCGTCGATTCAGGTGGCGCATAACCCTGGAACCTCTTACAACCCCATGTTCTTATATGGTGGGGTAGGTCTGGGTAAGACCCATTTAATTCATGCGATTGGCAACCACCTCTTAAAAGAGAAGCCAAACGCCCGTATTCGCTATATCCACGCCGAACAGTATGTTTCAGATGTGGTCCGCGCATACCAACAAAAGGCGTTTGACCGCTTTAAGCGCTACTACCACTCCTTAGACCTCTTACTTATTGATGATATTCAGTTTTTTAGCGGCAAATCCAGGACTCAGGAAGAGTTTTTCTACGCTTTTGAGGCTTTATTAAGCAACAAAGCCCAAGTCATTATTACTAGCGATACCTACCCCAAGGAAATGGCGGGTATTGATGATCGCCTTATTTCCCGCTTTGATTCTGGGCTAACGGTTGCCATTGAGCCGCCAGAACTAGAAATGCGTGTCGCTATTTTAATGAAAAAGGCAATTAGTGAAGGCATCCCCATGAGTGAGGACGTTGCATTTTTTGTGGCCAAACACTTACGCTCAAACGTTCGGGAGCTAGAGGGGGCTTTGAGAAAGATTTTGGCGTTTGTTCGATTCCATGGTCGCGAAGTCACGATTGAGGTTGCCAGAACAGCCCTAAAAGACCTGCTTTCTATTCAAAATCGTCAAATTTCTGTCGAAAACATTCAAAAAGCGGTTGCTGATTTCTATAGCATTAAGGTTGCAGACATGTACTCCAAAAGGCGCCCGGCTAATATTGCTCGGCCCCGTCAAATTGCAATGTTTATGGCTAAAGAATTGACACAAAAAAGCTTGCCGGAGATTGGTGAATTATTTGGCGGTAGGGACCACACAACCGTCCTGCACGCTGTTCGCAAGATTGCAGATGAGCGGGCACATGATGGGCAGCTAAACCATGAGATTCACGTTATTGAGCAAACCTTAAAGGCGTAGTTTTTTGCTTGTGGATAAGGTTGTGGACAACCCTAGGGATAAGTTTGGGGATTGGATGTGGATAAATTGTGGAAAGGTTCAGCTTCATGCAAAAATAGGGTGTTGATAAAAAGTTATCCCCTTTTTATGCAGTGCTTATACAAGAGTTTTCCACAGGTTTTTTAATCTTCAATGTGTTGTTTTATAAGGGGTTTTTGACTTATCCACGGAATTTCGAACCCTTATTACTATTACTACTAAGATATATACAAGGATTTAAAAGCAATGCAACTCGTTAACACTTCTCGCGATAGCCTACTAAAACCACTTCAGGTTGTTAGTGGAATTGTTGAACGCAGACACACGCTGCCAATTTTGGCAAATCTCTTATTTAAAAAAGTTGGAGAAAAAGTTTCATTCATCTCCACTGATATTGAAATTCAAATTACAACAAACGCCAATTTTGGTGTTGGTACAGAAGATGTAACAACAACTGTTGCCGCTAGAAAACTTTTAGATATTTTGCGTGCATTGCCAGAGGGTCCGGTATCTTTAAATCTTAAAGATAACAAGATGGTTGTTCAAAGTGGCAAAAGCCGCTTCTCTTTGCAAACACTTTCTGCAACTGAGTTTCCAGTGATGCAAAGTGTGGGTGAGGTAACCGCTGCTTGGAAGATGTCACAAAAGAGTTTTCGTCAACTCATTAGCCAAGTACATTTTTCAATGGCACAACAAGATATTCGTTATTACTTAAATGGGATGTTGTTGGTAATTGAGGGTAAAGAGGTGGTTGCGGTGGCAACAGATGGCCACCGCCTTGCTTACTCTCAGGTTGAGCTTGCAGAAGCCCCATCAGGCTCTGGTCAAAAACAAGAAATCATTATTCCTCGCAAAACAATTTTGGAGTGTCAACATTTACTCGAGGACTCTGATGAATCCTTAGAAATTAGCTTGACAGCTAATCAAGTGAAGTTTGCGTTTGGTGATATTGAGTTAATTTCGAAATTAGTTGAGGGTAAGTTCCCAGATTTCCAAAGGGTGATTCCGAAGGGGCATAAAAACTCACTCGTAGTTGGTCGTGATGCCCTTCAATCAGCACTTCAGCGTGCTGCTATTTTGACAACAGATAAATTTAAAGGTGTCCGTTTCTCTCTTTCTCCAAACCGCATAACAATCCAATCAACCAATGCTGAGCAAGAAGAGGCTCAAGAGGAGATTGAGACTGAGTATGCTGGTGATGCGGTAGAAATTGGATTTAACGTTAGCTATTTGTTGGATGTTTTATCAAACCTAAAGAGCGAAAAGATTCAAATTAGCTTAGGTGATGCAAATAGCAGTGCCGTAATTACTCTGCCTGGCTCAGAGAGTTTTAAGTATGTTGTGATGCCAATGCGTATTTAACTTAGAAAAAAATGACTGAAGAAAAAAAAGTAGTAGAGCAGTACGGCGCTGCATCGATTCAAATCCTAGAGGGTCTTGAGGCTGTTCGTAAACGTCCTGGTATGTATATCGGAGATACATCCGATGGCACGGGTCTGCACCACCTTGTATTTGAAGTTTTGGATAACTCTATTGACGAAGCTTTGGCTGGCTATTGTTCTGAAATCACAGTTGTTATCCAAACTGATAACTCTATTTCTATTGTCGATAATGGTCGTGGTGTCCCAACAGGGATTAAATACGACGATAAGCATGAGCCGAAACGCAGTGCCGCTGAAATTGTTATGACCGAGCTACATGCAGGCGGTAAGTTCGATCAAAATAGTTACAAAGTTTCTGGCGGTCTACATGGTGTGGGTGTTAGCTGTGTAAATGCGCTATCTAAATGGTTGAAGCTAACCATTCGTCGTGATGGTAAAGCTCATTACATGGAGTTTGCACGCGGCGTTATTCAAAATCGCAATATTGTTGATGAGAATGGCGTTTTAGTTTCTCCAATCACTGTTACTGGCGACACTGAGTTATCGGGAACCGAAGTTCACTTTTTGGCCGACGAGACAATTTTTGGAAATGTTGAGTTTCATTATGAAATTTTAGTTAAGCGTATTCGCGAGCTCTCATTCTTAAACAACGGCGTTCACATTAAACTGATTGATCAACGTACCGGTCAAGAAGAAGACTTTGCTTTCTCTGGTGGTGTAAAAGGGTTTGTTGAGTACATCAATCAAACTAAAAATGTACTGCACCCCAACATTTTTTATGCTGAAGGTAATCGCCCTTCAGACCTAGGCGGTCAAATTACTGCTGAAGTATCTATGCAATGGAATGATAGTTTTAGTGAGCAAGTACTTTGTTTTACTAACAACATTCCGCAGCGGGATGGTGGAACACACTTGACCGGCTTGCGTGCCGCAATGACGCGTGTCATTAATAAATACATTGATGAGCATGAAGTTGCCAAGAAAGCAAAAGTAGAAATTTCTGGTGATGACATGCGCGAGGGCTTGGCCTGCGTTTTGTCGGTGAAGGTCCCAGAACCAAAATTCTCTAGCCAAACAAAAGACAAGTTAGTTTCCAGTGAGGTACGTGGGCCAGTTGAAGAAATTGTTGCCGAAGCTTTGAGCGCATATCTTCAAGAGCGTCCTGCGGATGCCAAGATCCTGTGCGGCAAGATTGTTGACGCCGCCCGTGCTCGCGAAGCCGCACGCAAAGCGCGCGACATGACCAGACGTAAGGGTGTGTTGGATGGACTTGGACTACCCGGCAAGTTAGCCGACTGCCAAGAAAAAGACCCAACAAAATCTGAACTCTTTATTGTCGAGGGAGACTCTGCAGGAGGCTCTGCGAAACAGGGGCGTGATCGTCGCTTCCAAGCAATTCTTCCTTTAAAAGGAAAAATCCTCAACGTTGAAAAGGCTCGTTTTGACAAAATGCTTGCTAGCCAAGAGGTGGTTACTTTAATTACCGTTCTGGGCACCGGTATAGGGATTGAAGAATATAAGGCAGATAAATTACGCTATCACCGCATCATTATCATGACCGACGCGGACGTTGACGGTAGTCATATCCGCACGCTGTTGTTAACTTTCTTCTATAGGCAGATGCCTGAGTTGATCGAGCGCGGCCATATTTATATTGCTCAACCACCGCTTTACAAAGTAAAGTTTGGTAAGAATGAGCAGTACATTAAAGACGACAACGAGCTAAATCAGTTGTTATTAAAAATCGCACTAGAAACCGCCTCTCTACAAACACCAACAGGTGAAATTGTTGAGGGTGAAGCACTTAATGAGTTGGCTAAACACTACCAAGTGATTCAGTCGATTGTTGACCGCTTGTCTCGCACCATTGATGAAGATGCTCTGCGAGCAATTGCTTCAGGAACACCATTAAATCTGGATACAGAAAAATCAGCAAATGAGTCTGCTGATCGTTTAAGGCAAGCACTTGCCGACTCTTTGAATCCTTTAGCTTTGCCACCAGAAATTATTGTGCAAAAAGAAGATCGCACTGAGCGCTTCCGCTTATTGTTATCGCGCCGTATTCATGGAAACCTGAAGCTCTCTTCCATTAACTCTGACTTTGTTCATGGCGATGATTACCAAAGCCTTGCAAATGCAGCAGCTGTTTTATCGGGCAAGGTTGTGGCGGGCTCCAAGGTTCGTCGTGGCGATCCAGATAAAAATCAAAAAGAGCAAACAATTGGCGACTTTAGGGCCGCCTTTGCTTGGTTGTTGTCTGAGGCAGAGCGCGTATTGAGTCGTCAGCGCTATAAGGGTCTTGGTGAGATGAACCCTTCACAGCTGTGGGAAACCACTATGGATGCTAGCTCTAGAACACTCTTGCAGGTAAAGATTGAAGATGCGATTGCCGCAGACCAGGTCTTTACTACTTTAATGGGGGATGAGGTTGAGCCTCGTCGCGCATTTATTGAAAAAAATGCCCTTATTGCCCGCAACCTAGACGTTTAATTTATGACATCCAAAAAATTAAAACCACCTAAGGTGGACAGATCCTCTATTGTTGTGAAATCTTCGCCTATTCACGGAAAAGGCGTATTTGTTGCCAAACCCATTAAAAAGGGTCAGGCAATTATTGAATACAAGGGCGAGCGCATCAGCTGGAAGCTTGCTGAGAAGCGCCACCCACACGACCCCAAAGACCCCAATCACACCTTTTACTTTTCATTAGAAGATGGTCGTGTGATTGATGCGAAATACGGCGGCAATGCTGCACGTTGGATCAATCACTCGTGTAAACCCATTTGCGAAACCCGCGAAGATAGTTTTGGTGGTGAGCCGCGAGTATTTATTTATGCAAAGCGCACCCTTAAGGTTGGTGAAGAGTTGTTTTACGACTACTCACTCGATATTGAGGGGAAAATTACGAAGCAAATGAAAAAAGATTACGAGTGCCGTTGTGGTTCAAAAAAATGCCGTGGCACTATGCTTGCAACTAAAGATAAGTAAAAATAATTTTCATGTTGTTTGTAACAATCCAAGAGCTAGAGGCTACCATCAACTACTGGCGCAGTCAGTCCCCATCAGAGGGTGATGAGTTGCGGCTCTGCCCTGAAGCTTCGGCCCTCGCTAAACCATATGCGTTAATGATTGTGCAGGGCGCCCAAAGGGTTCCGGTTGACGTCTTAGACGAATTAGCTCGTTCAGCAATTCAGCAATTTCAAAAACTGACCTAAAAATTTTTTAGCGCTACCGCTTTAATTGTTTAGGGTAATTGCTATATAAACCCATGCCATCTTCGGGTATCCTCGTATTCTTGCTCCCAAGTAGGGGGTAGAGGGTATGACATTGCAAGAAACAATATTAAAAACAATCGGACTGGGAAAATCCTTTAAGGGATTTTCTGCGGTCACTGATGTGAACCTAGATGTCGCTCGGGGAACCATCCACGCTTTGATTGGGCCTAATGGAGCCGGCAAGACGACTTGCTTCAATTTGCTGACTAAGTTTTTAGAGCCCAGCAGCGGTCAAATCTTATTTAACGGTTTTGATATCACCAAAGAGGCCCCCGCACAAATTGCAAGACGGGGCATTATTCGCTCCTTTCAGATTTCCGCTGTTTTTCCACATTTAACGGTTATTGAAAATGTTCGTGTTGCACTGCAGCGAGGATTGGGTACGGAGTTTCACTTCTGGAAGTCTGGAAACTCTTTAAATGTGCTTAATGAGCGCGCACTAGAGCTTCTACATGAGGTTGGTTTGGAAGGTTTTGCCGACGAGGAAACTCTCAATCTAGCTTATGGCCGTAAAAGGGCGCTTGAAATTGCAACAACTTTAGCTATGGAGCCAGAGTTAATGCTTTTGGATGAACCCACCCAGGGAATGGGCCACGAAGATGTTGAGCGCGTAACAGAGTTGATTGATCGTGTGGCCAAGGGCCGCACTATTCTGATGGTTGAGCACAATATGAAGGTGGTTTCTTCAATTGCAGATCGTATTACCGTTTTACAGCGTGGCTCCGTGCTGGCTGAGGGTTCTTATCATGAGGTTTCAAACAACCCACTGGTTGTTGAGGCTTATATGGGTAGCCATGGGGGAGACAACCTATGAGCACCATGGCGCTAGAGGTTAAAAATTTAGAGTCTTGGTATGGCGAATCTCACATTTTGCATGGCGTGAATTTTGCTGTGCGTGATGGCGAGGTTGTTACTTTACTTGGAAGAAATGGCGCCGGTAGAAGCACCATTCTGAAGACCATCTTAGGATTAACTAGTAAAAGAACTGGTTCTGTAGAGGTCTATGGGGCGGAAACTATCTCCATGCCCACTTATAAGATTGCTCGTTTGGGGGTTGGTTTTTGCCCAGAGGAAAGAGGTATTTTTGCTAGCTTGAGTACAGAGGAAAACCTTTTACTTTTGCCAGAGATTGCGCCCGGCGGCATGGGTTTGGATGAGATTTATGAAATGTTTCCAAATCTCTATGAAAGAAGAAATAGCCCTGGCACCCGCCTATCTGGTGGTGAGCAGCAAATGCTGGCGATGGCGCGAATTCTGAGAACCGGCGCCAAGCTATTGTTATTGGATGAGATTACTGAGGGGTTGGCGCCCGTGATTGTGCAAAAGCTTGGAGAAGTTGTCACCAGTTTGCGCAACAAAGGCTTCACGATTGTGTTGGTTGAGCAAAACTTCCACTTTGCTGCGCCCTTAGCTGATCGTCATTATGTAGTTGAGCATGGAAACGTGGTTGAGGTGGTGCAACAAAGCGAGCTTGCCGAAAAAGCAACTTTATTAAATGAGTATCTTGGGGTTTAGTGGATTTCTATAGGAGACGGTAATGAAGTTAAAGCAAATAACCGCGTGTCTGGTTGCGGCGACCATGTTTGGTTCAAACCCAGTGTTTGCACAAAGCGGATCAAAAGTAAGTGGCGATGTTGTAAAGATTGGCGTCTTAACTGACCTTTCCGGAGTCTATTCCGACTTGGCGGGCCCGGGCGCAGTGATTGCGGCAAAAATGGCGATTGCTGATTTCTCAAAAGACGGCACCGTTATTGGAAAGAAGATTGAGCTCGTAAGCGCTGACCACCAGAACAAAGCTGACATTGCCGCCAACAAAGCGCGTGAATGGTATGACAAAGACGGCGTTGATGTAATTGTTGAATTAGTTTCCACCAACGTTGCCTTGGCTGTAATGGAGGTTGCCGAGCAAAAGAACAAGATTACTTTGGTTTCCGGCGCTGGATCAGTTGCAATTACTAATGAAAAATGTACTGCCAACAACGTGCATTGGACTTATGACACTTACGCCCTTTCAAATGGCACGGGTAAGGCAGTAGTAAAGCAGGGTAAAAAGAACTGGTACTTCATTACCGCTGACTATGCTTTCGGTGCAGCCCTTGAAAAAGATGCCACTGCTGTTGTGACCGCTAACGGCGGTAAAGTTTTAGGCACCAGCAAACACCCATTCCCCAATAGCGATTTCTCTTCCTATCTTTTAAAAGCGCAGGCTAGTGGCGCAGATGTGGTTGCTTTGGCAAATGCAGGCCAAGATACCATTAACACCGTTAAGCAAGCCTCTGAGTTTGGTATCAACAAAAAACAAACCGTTGTTCCTTTATTGATGTTTATCTCCGACGTGCATTCTTTGGGTCTACCCACTGCACAAGGCATGTACCTCACAGAAGGTTTCTATTGGGATAAAGATGACAAGACCCGCGCATTTTCAAAGCGCTTCATCTTGCAGCATAAGCGTATGCCAACAATGGTTCAGGCTGGCGTTTACTCATCTGTTCTTGCTTATTTAAATGCAGTACAAAAAGCAGGTACCGATGACACTCAAGCTGTGATGAAGGCATTAAAGTCTACAAACATCGATGATGGTCTTTTCAAAGGCAAGATTCGTGCCGATGGTAAGTTTGAGCATGACATGTATTTGTTAGAAGTGAAGAAGCCGGCTGACTCTAAGAGCCCATGGGATTACTACTATGTTCGTGCAACCATTCCTGCTGCAGAAGCTACTTTGCCGCTTTCACAATCGAAGTGCAAGTTAGTTAACAAGTAATAAATAGAAATCAAGAATGTTTGAACTTCTCGGAATTACCCCTCAAGGGCTGGTAGCCCAGCTCTTGGTGGGGCTTATTAATGGCTCGTTCTACGCCATATTGAGTTTGGGATTGGCCATTATTTTTGGCCTTCTCAACATCATTAATTTTGCGCATGGTGCTCAGTACACTATGGGCGCTTTTATTGCCTGGATTGGTTTAACCCAGATTAGCCAATGGCTTGGGTTCCCTGACCTAACCATTAATTATTGGTTTGCTCTGATTGTTGTGCCATTGGTTTTGGCGGGATTTGGCTTAATTCTGGAGCGCACGATGTTGCGCCGCCTGTACCACCTTGATCACCTATATGGCTTGTTGCTGACTTTTGGTTTGGCTCTCATTATTGAGGGCATGTTCCGTCATTGGTATGGAATTTCTGGTGAGAGCTACCCGGCCCCGGAGTTATTGCAGGGAGCGATTCCATTAGAGTCGCTTGGCATCATCTTGCCAAAGTATCGCATATGGGTTGTGGTGATTTCTATGGCGGTATGTTTCTCAACCTGGTATGTGATTGAGAGAACAAAGTTGGGTGCCTATTTGCGCGCTGGAACCGAAAACCCCAAATTACTACAAGCTTTTGGTATCAATGTTCCGCTGATGATTTCTTTGGCCTACGCCTATGGCGTTGGCCTAGCAGGTTTTGCTGGAGTATTAGCAGCCCCCATTTTCCAGGTGAACCCGTTGATGGGTTCCAACCTCATCATTGTTGTGTTTGCGGTGGTGGTGATTGGTGGCATGGGCTCGATCATGGGTGCCATCCTTACTGGTTTGGGCTTGGGTCTGGTTGAGGGCCTGACTAAGGTCTTTTATCCAGAGGCCTCCGGCGTTGTGATTTTTGTGATCATGGCAATTGTTCTTTTGATTCGTCCTGCTGGACTGTTTGGGCGGGAGAAGTAAGCATGAATCCAAAAACAAAATTGCTTTACGGCATCTTGGTTTTAATTGCCCTGTTATTGCCGTTCCAAGATTTTATTTATCTCGTGTTTGCAATGAAGGTGTTGTGCTTCGCCCTTTTTGCGTGCGCATTCAATTTGCTTTTGGGTTTTACCGGGCTTCTATCTTTTGGTCATGCAGCATTTTTTGGAACTGCTGCCTACATCACCGCCTACTTCTGCAAAGAAGCGGGCCTCTCCCCTGAGTTAGGAATTGTGTTGGGCGTTGTTGGTTCTGGTGTTTTGGGATTCTTAATTGGATCGTTGGCCATTCGCAGACAAGGCATTTACTTTGCGATGGTGACTTTGGCTCTTTCGCAAATGGTTTACTTTTTAGCTGTTCAGCTTCCATTTACAGGTGGCGAAGATGGAATACAGGGCGTCCCCCGCGGCATGTTATTTGGCTTGATTGACCTAAAGGATGACGTCGCGATGTACTACTTTGTTTTGGCAGTTTTCTTATTTGGTTTTGCCGTCATTATGCGCGCTGTGCACTCTCCGTTTGGTCAGGTTCTTAAGGCAATTCGTGAGAATGAGCCTCGTGCAATTTCCCTGGGTTATGACGTTGATCGTTTTAAGTTGATGTCTTTTGTGCTTTCGGCCGCATTATCTGGCTTGGCTGGCTCCATGAAATCTTTGGTGTTCCAATTGGCAACACTGACCGATGTTCACTGGCATATGTCCGGCGAGGTTGTGTTGATGACTTTGCTTGGAGGCATGGGAACCATTCTGGGCCCAGTGGTTGGCGCAGGAATTGTTGTTGGTTTGCAAAACTATCTTGCCAATATTGGCTCATGGAGCACAATTGCAACCGGCTTCATTTTTGTCATTTGTGTTTTAGCATTCCGCCGTGGTGTTGTTGGTGAAATTGCTGCGTACTATAAAAACAAAAACTGAGCTTTTGTTTTTCCTTTTATTATTTGATTTTTAGTGCGGCGCTTTCGCCGCACTCATTTAATTAAAAGAGACTCTCATCGAATTTTCAATTTTCATATGGCCACTGCTTTTAGCAATGGCTTTCTTTGCTGGGCTGGTTGATGCTGTAGCCGGAGGCGGCGGCCTGATTCAGGTGCCGGCCCTGTTTGCTGCTTATCCCAATGTTCCACCTGCAACTTTGCTGGCGACGAATAAGGTTGCCGCGGTTGGTGGGACCTTTAATGCTGCGCGTAAATTTTTGGGTCATGTTTCTTTGCCTTGGGCAATTGTTTTGCCAGCAATCGTCGCAGGTTTTGTTGGCTCTCTTTTGGGCGCAAATGCAGTGAGCAATTTCCCGGCTGAGCCTTTGCGCAAAGCGTTGCCATTCGTTTTGTTGTTCCTGCTTCTGTACACCTGGTTTCAGCCTTCGCTTGGAGAGGCGCATGCGCCGAAAATTCTTGGGCGTTTTCAACAACTCAAGGGTGTAATTCTTGGCTTAACAATTGGTTTTTATGACGGCTTCTTTGGTCCCGGTACCGGTAGCTTTTTATTGTTTGGTTTTGTGCGCTTTTTTGGTTTTGATTTTCTCCATGCCTCTGCGGCAACAAAATTGGTAAACGTAGCAACCAACCTAGCAGCTATTTTGATGTTGGCTAGCCTGGGTCAAATTAATTGGACGCTTGGTTTTGTCATGATGATTGCCAACATTGCCGGCAGTCAGTTCGGCAGCCGGCTTGCAATTAAACACGGTAGTGCTTTCGTCAGAAAGGCCTTTTTGGTCATTGTTAGCGTGCTGATATTGAAGTCAGCCTGGAATGCTTATTTCATCAATTAAATCAATTGCTTAGAAATCAAACCTTTGTTTTTCTAGGAATTGTTGATCTTTTGTTTCACGTGAAACAAACAAAATGCTATGATCATCGCCCTATCTGAGGCAAATCATGCGTTATTCCAAAAGTTTCGATGTCATTGTGGTTGGAGGCGGTCACGCTGGGACTGAGGCCGCGCTTGCGTCGGCGCGTATGGGATGCGATACCCTATTAATCACCCATAGTATTGAAAACTTGGGCGCCATGAGCTGCAATCCTTCCATTGGCGGGATTGGTAAGGGTCATTTGGTAAAAGAAATCGATGCCATGGGCGGCGCAATGGCTGCGGCTACGGATGAGGCTGGCATTCAGTTTCGCATCCTGAATTCTAGTAAGGGCCCCGCTGTTCGAGCCACTCGTGCTCAGGGTGACCGAGTTCTATATAAGGCCGCCATTCGCCGCCGTCTAGAAAATCAACCTAATTTAAGTATCTTCCAGGCTGCAGTGGATGACTTATTGGTCAAGGGTGATCAGGTCCAGGGCGTTGTTACCCAAATGGGGCTGGAGTTCGAGGCAAAAAAAGTGGTCCTCACGGCAGGTACCTTCTTGGATGGAAAAATCCACGTTGGCTTAAATAATTATGCTGGTGGGCGTGCAGGCGATCCTGCCGCAGTTTCTTTATCGGCTAGATTAAAAGAGTTGAAGCTTCCGCAGGGAAGACTGAAGACTGGTACCCCACCTCGCATTGATGGTCGAACAATCGACTTTTCAGTCATGCTTGAGCAGCCTGGGGACTTGGATCCAGTGCCGGTATTTTCTTATTTGGGGCGTCCAGAGCAGCACCCCAAGCAGGTTCCTTGCTGGATTTCTCATACAAACGAAAAGACTCACGATATTATTCGAGGCGGTTTAGATCGTTCACCTATGTATACCGGTGTGATTGAGGGAGTTGGCCCCCGTTACTGCCCTTCTATTGAGGACAAGATTCATCGTTTTGCCTCCAGAAACAGTCACCAGATCTTCTTGGAGCCAGAGGGCCTAACAACTAACGAGTTTTACCCCAATGGGATTTCTACCAGCTTACCTTTTGATGTTCAGTGGGACTTAGTCCGCAGCATTTGGGGTATGGAGTCTGCGGTGATTGTCCGCCCTGGGTACGCAATTGAGTACGACTTCTTTGATCCACGCCAATTACGTCATAGCCTTGAGACAAGGGCAATTGGCGGGCTTTACTTCGCTGGCCAGATCAATGGCACCACAGGCTATGAAGAGGCTGCAGCGCAAGGTATGCTGGCCGGAATCAATGCCGGCTTGGCAGCGAAGGGCAAAGAGCCTTGGCTGCCTAAGCGCAGCGAGTCCTATATTGGTGTTTTGGTTGATGATTTGATTACCCGTGGTGTCCAGGAGCCTTATCGCATGTTTACAAGCCGGGCAGAGTATCGCCTGAGTTTGCGGGAAGACAATGCAGATATGCGTCTAACCACGATTGGGCGCGAACTTGGCTTGGTGGATGACTATCGTTGGGAAGTATTTTGCAGAAAACAGGAGGCTGTTTCACGTGAAACATCTCGCTTGCAAGACATTTGGGTTGGGCCAAAACATGAGGCTGCCCCCCTAGTTTCTCAGTTGCTGGGTCAAGACCTGTCCCATGAATGCAACTTAACCGAGTTATTGAGGCGCCCAGGGGTTACTTATGAAGCAATTACCGCTTTGGGTAATGGAATGTGGGCCCCAGCAACTCTAGACGAAGATCTTGGCTTGGCTGCTCAAATTAGCGATCAGGTAGAAATCTCAGTTAAATACCAGGGCTATATTGATCGTCAGGCGACAGAAATCGCTCGTCAAGAACACAATGAATCATTTCCCTTATCGGAATCATTGGATTATTCCCAGGTTATTGGCTTATCTAAAGAGGTTCAGCAAAAGCTGAATTTGCATAAACCCGAAACATTAGGTCAGGCTGGCCGCATTTCAGGGGTCACGCCTGCAGCACTTTCGCTTCTATTGGTGCACCTTAAAAAAGGCTTGGGCCGCACTCAAGAGACCCATGAGTGAGGGTTTGCTTGCTTTAGGGATTGGTGATCTTGGGTTGGAATTAAGCCCAAGCAATATCGCCGATTTAGAGCTATTTTTGCAAGAAATGGGGCGCTGGAACCAGGTTCATAATCTCACGGCAATCGAGGGTGAGAAAGATTCTATTCGACTGCATCTTATTGATTCTATTGCAGTTTTGCCAGTATTGAAACGCTTCTTAAGGGGCCCGTCTCCTAAGATTGCTGACCTTGGTTCAGGAGGCGGGTTACCGGCCATCCCTATTGCCATTGTTCAGCCGGAGTGGCAGCTTTCGCTGATTGAGGCCATCCGCAAGAAGACGGCATTTCTGCAGCATGTGCGCGGAAAACTGAAATTGAAAAACATTGAGGTGCTGTGCGAGAGAGTGGAAGATGCTGCAATGCAACATCCAGCACAATTTGATGCAGTCATTTCTCGGGCATTTACAAATCTCGCACGTTTTTTGGATCTGTCATTGCCCTTCTTAAAGCCCGATGGCCTGGTATTTGCAATGAAGGCCAAGCGCGCTGACGACGAAATGAAAGATGTTTCCATGGACGATTGGTGCTTAGTTGCCGATGAGCCCCTTCACATCCCTAATTTAGCGGTGGAGCGACGCCTTTTGGTGTTGGCCCCCGTGAGAAAATCCACCCTCACCTCTTAAGTAAACTCAAAAGTAGCCATGGCAAAAATTTTCTGTATTGCAAATCAAAAGGGTGGTGTTGGTAAAACCACAACCGCCGTTAATTTGGCGGCAGGCTTAGCGGGACTACAGCAGCGCGTTTTGTTGGTGGACCTTGATCCTCAAGGTAATGCCACCATGGGCTCAGGGATAGAGAAAGCAGATTTAAACGCGAGCGTATATCAGGTGTTAATTGGCATGACATCAGTTAAAGAATGTGTGCAGCTTTGCGAAAGCTCCGGGTACGACGTATTGCCGGCTAATCGTGATTTAGCGGGCGCCGAAATTGAATTGGTAGATTTGGATTTACGCGAAGCGCGTTTGAAAGATGCGCTTGCTCAGGTCGCAAATGATTACGACTTTATTTTGATTGATTGTCCGCCCGCCTTGTCTTTGTTAACGCTCAATGGATTGTGCGCAGCCAACGGAGTGATTGTGCCAATGCAATGCGAATACTTTGCATTGGAAGGCCTGTCTGATTTAGTAAACACCATCAAACAAGTGCATGCAAATTTGAACCCCGACTTGGTCATCATTGGTTTATTACGCGTCATGTTTGATGCGCGAATGACTTTGCAGCAACAAGTCTCCGATCAGTTGCTTGAACACTTCGGTGACAAGGTATTTAAGACCATTATTCCGCGCAATGTACGTCTTGCCGAAGCCCCCTCTTATGGGCTTCCTGGTGTGGCTTTCGATAAATCATCACGTGGCGCAAAAGCCTATTTAGAGTTTGGTGCCGAGATGGTTGAGCGCATCAAGCACATGTAATTTTTAGAAAGAACAGTAAAGATCATGGTTGCCATTAAGAAAAAAGGTTTAGGTAGAGGCCTCGAGGCGTTGCTTGGAGAAAAGACGCAGCAAGCAAGTCCTTCCACCGAAATCAATCGTTTGCCATTAACTGCTTTGCAGGCAGGCAAATATCAGCCGCGTCAAAAAATGGAAGCCGGTGCATTGCAAGAGTTGGCAGAAAGTATTCGTGAGCAAGGTGTTATGCAGCCCTTACTGGTTCGCCTGGTGGCTCCCGGTAAGTACGAAATTATTGCGGGTGAAAGACGCTTTCGTGCGGCAACTATTGCGGGCTTAAAAGAGGTTCCGGTTTTAGTTTCTGGCGCCGATGATCAGGCTGCGGCGGCAATGGCCCTGGTAGAAAATATGCAGCGAGAGGATTTAAATCCTCTCGAAGAATCACAGGGCTTAGCTAGGTTGATTGAGGAGTTTGGATTTACGCACGAGCAGGCAGCAAAGGCTGTAGGCAAGTCTCGCAGTGCAATTACCAACTTATTGCGTCTTGCCCAGCTCGCAAAGCCGGTCCAAGCCATGCTGTTGGCCGGCGATATCGATATGGGACATGCGCGTGCGCTATTGCCCCTTCCCGGGTCGAGCCAGGTGGCTTTGGCCCAGAGAATCTCGGCACAGGGTCTGTCTGTCCGTGAGGCGGAGAGAATGACTGCTGCTTTGGTGATTGCGGGCGGTCAAATTGGAGACAAAAAGGCTAAAAGTAAGCCAAGTACTTCTTCACCCAGCAGCGATCCAGATATGCAGCGTTTGACGCAAGAAATTGCAGATTTGATTGGTCTAAGCACGGAATTCAAGCTTAAAGGCAAGGGTGGAGAGCTCAGGCTTCGGTTCAGCCAGTTCGATGAATTAGATTCCCTATTAAAAAAACTGGGTATTGAGTCTTAAATTAGGTCAAAAATGTACCCAAATCCTTTGACATATTGCACTGCACACACTAAACTTTCGGGGCTAAATTGATTCCTCAAAAAAATCAATTTTCCGAGGTGGATGAGTGGGATGAGCCCGAAGAAGTTATCCGGGTTTACAGCAAAGAGGAAATTGTTGCGCTGCGGCAAAGTGATGCGACAAAGTACCGAGCCCTTTCACCGTGGAAAATTATTTTGGCCCAAGTGCTGATTACAGCTATCAGTATGGTGTTTTGGTCAATTTTTGGGGAGCCGGTAGGGGTAAGCCTTTATACTCAGTCGGCCTTTTTAGGTGGTTTAATTAGCGTCTTGCCTACAGCCCTGTTTTTAGTCAGGTTGGAGTTGGCAAAAAAATCGCAAAGATTGAATCCAGGAAGATTTTTGGCAGCATTGGTTTCGGGTGAATTTATCAAAATCGCCGTGACGTTGATGCTGTTTATAGGGATTGCGTATTACGTCCCTGGCGTGCTTTGGGTCCCCTTGTTGGTGACTTACCTGCTTGCCTTGAAGTGTGTATGGCTGGTGTGGTTGTGGCGCTAAGTAGTGACAATTGAGATTGAAACAAAGGACTAGTTAAGAGATGTCTAGCGAAGTACACCAAGCCCACGAGGCAGCCGAGCAAATGACGCCAACCGCGTACATTTCTGAGCATTTACAAAATCTCACCAGCACTGGTGAGCATCAATCCTCCATCGTTGATTTCAGCGTCATCAATTTAGATACCATTTTTTGGGCTTCATTGATGGGCTTTATAGCGGTATTTATTTTGTTGATTGCGGCGCGTCGTGCAACCCCTGGCGTTCCTGGTCGGTTTCAGTCTTTGATTGAAATGATTGTGGAGATGGTTGATACCCAAGCCAAGAGCATTGTTCATGGCGATCGCACTTTCATTGCGCCTCTCGCGCTCTTCGTATTTTTCTGGATCATTCTCTTAAACACCCTCGACTTAATTCCTGTGGATTGGGTGTTGGGCGTAAATCATTTCATCGGTAACTTTGGCGGACATGTACCGCACAACCGTATGGTTCCCACAACCGATTTAAATGCAACTATGGGCATGTCCCTATCAGTGTTGGTTTTAGTATTCTTTTACAGCTTTAAAGTAAAAGGATTTGGCGGCTTTTTGCATGAACTCATTTCCGCCCCTTTTGGTGCGAAATGGTACTTAGCCCCATTCAACCTTGCATTGAACATCATTGAGTATTTGGCGAAAGGCGTTTCTTTAGGAATGCGACTTTTCGGCAATATGTACGCTGGCGAATTGGTCTTCTTGTTGATTGCCTTGCTTGGTAGCGTATGGACCTTTAATTTAGATTTATCCCTGTTCGGATTGGTGGGCCACGTTATTGCTGGATCAGCTTGGGCCATCTTCCACATTTTGGTTATTTTGTTGCAAGCCTTTATTTTCATGATGTTGACTTTGGTTTACATCGGGCAAGCGCATAGCCATCACTAAGATTTTATTTTTAACTTACCTCTTTTAACTTCAGGAGTCAGCAACATGCAAGCATTTTTAGCAACTATTCAAGGTTCAACAGCTATCTGTATAGGCATCATCATCGGCCTCGGCGCGATCGGTGCATGTTTGGGCATTGCATTGATGGGCGGCAAATACATCGAAGCATGTGCACGTCAACCAGAATTGATGGAGCCACTCCAAACTAAGATGTTCCTTTTGGCTGGTTTGATCGATGCTGCGTTCTTGATCGGCGTTGGTGTTGCAATGTTGTTTGCTTTCGCAAACCCACTGCTCGCAGTTATTAAGTAATTGTTTTGGCGTGGATGACCAACGGGTCATCCAACTGTTCTCAACAATACTGAAAGGAATATCGTGAATCTGAACGCGACCCTATTCGCGCAAATGATCGTTTTCTTCGTCTTATGGTGGGTTGTTGCACGCTTTGTGTGGCCACCGCTAGTTAAGGCGTTAGATGAGCGTTCAAGCAAAATTGCTGATGGTTTAGCTGCTGCCGAGCGTGGTAAAGAAGCTCTCGCATTAGCCAGCAATGAAGCTGAGCAAGAATTAACTAAAGCACGTCAAGAAGGTGTTCAACGCGTTGCTGAAGCTGAAAAACGTGCACAAATGTCAGCCGAAGAAATTCGCGCTAACGCACAAGCTGAAGCCGCTAGAATCATTTCTCAAGCGCAACAAGACGCAGCCCAGCAAGTTACTCGTGCCCGCGAAGTTCTGCGCGCTGAAGTGGCTGTTCTCGCTGTTAAAGGCGCCGAGCAAATTTTGCGTCGCGAAGTTGATGCAAAAGCTCACGGCCAGTTGCTTGATCAACTAAAGGCAGAACTTTGATATGGCTGAATTAGCCACTATTGCACGTCCTTATGCGGAAGCGCTTTTTCAAAGCGCCAAGCCGGCTGAGTTTGCAGGCTGTTTGGAGCAACTAAACGAATTGGCACAGCTTGCAGCTTTGCCAGAAGTTGCTGCTTTATCAAACAATCCAAAAGTATCCGCTGACGATTTGAGCAAGTTGCTTTCTGGCATGGTGAAAACCAAGCTAGACCCTAAGGTTGCTAGCTTTTTGAATCTTGTGAATCAAAACCACCGCTTAGCAGCTGTTCCTGAAATTGCTCATCAATTTGAAGCAATGAAGAACAAAAGCGAAGGTGCCGCAGAAGTAAACATTACTAGCGCATTCCCTTTAGAGGGTTCTGCGTTAAATGATTTGTTGTCAAGTTTGAAGAAGCGCTTTGGGGGTAAAGAATTGCGCCCAACTATCCAAATTGATCCAACATTGATTGGCGGAGTTCGCATTCAAGTTGGCGATGAAGTAATGGATAGTTCAGTTAAGGCCCAGTTAGCTCAAATGCAAGCAAGTCTTGGCGCATAAGTGATCCCTATTAAGAACATACGAAATAAGACCCAGGAGTAAGTAATGCAACTCAACCCTTCCGAGATCAGCGAGCTGATCAAAAGCCGAATTAGCGAATTGGGCGTTGACTCCCAAGTTCGCAACGAAGGCACTGTAATTTCAGTGACCGACGGTATTTGCCGCGTACATGGCTTGTCAGGCGTTATGCAGGGCGAAATGTTGGAATTTCCTAACAACACTATCGGCCTTGCATTAAACCTTGAGCGTGATTCTGTTGGTGCCGTAGTGTTGGGTGAATACACTCACATTAAAGAAGGCGACCCAGTGAAATGTACGGGCCGTATTTTGGAAGTTCCAGTTGGCCCAGAGTTGCTCGGTCGCGTTGTAAACGCACTCGGTCAGCCTATTGATGGCAAAGGCCCAATCAATACGAAGTTAACTGACTTTATCGAAAAAGTTGCTCCAGGAGTTATCGCACGTCAATCCGTTAGCCAGCCAGTTCAAACTGGTTTGAAGGCGATTGATGCGATGGTTCCAATTGGCCGTGGTCAGCGTGAGTTGATCATTGGCGACCGTCAAACTGGTAAGACTGCAGTTGCGGTTGACGCGATCATTAACCAAAAAGGTAAAGGCGTTTATTGCGTTTACGTGGCGATCGGTCAAAAAGCTTCCACTATTGCTAACGTTGTTCGCAAGCTCACAGAATTGGGCGCGATGGAGTACACAGTTGTTGTTGCAGCGAGCGCTTCTGAGTCTGCAGCGATGCAGTACCTCTCTGCTTACGCAGGCTGCACCATGGGTGAATACTTCCGAGATCGCGGCGAAGACGCTTTGATTGTTTACGATGACTTAACTAAGCAAGCGGTTGCTTATCGTCAAATCTCCTTGTTGCTCCGTCGCCCACCAGGCCGCGAAGCTTATCCTGGCGATGTGTTCTACCTCCACTCACGCTTACTCGAGCGCGCTGCACGTGTAAATGCTGAGTATGTTGAGAAGTTCACCAATGGCGCCGTAAAAGGTAAGACTGGTTCATTGACTGCATTGCCAATCATTGAAACCCAAGCTGGTGACGTTTCTGCATTCGTTCCAACCAACGTAATTTCAATTACTGACGGTCAGATCTTCTTGGAAACTGACTTGTTCAACGCTGGTGTGCGTCCTGCGATTAACGCCGGTATTTCTGTTTCCCGCGTTGGTGGTGCTGCACAAACTAAAGTGATTAAGAAATTGTCTGGCGGTATTCGTACCGACTTAGCGCAATATCGTGAATTAGCAGCGTTTGCTCAGTTCGCATCTGACCTTGACGAAGCAACCCGCAAGCAACTCGAGCGTGGTCGTCGTGTTACTGAATTGTGTAAGCAAGCTCAATACAAGCCACTCCAAGTTTGGGAAATGGCCGCTTCACTTTATGCTGTTAATAACGGCTATTTCGATGATCTCGAAGTGAAGAATGTATTGCCATTCGAAAAAGGTTTGCAAGATCATTTGAAATCTAAATTCGCTGACTTAGTTGCGCGTATTGAAGAAACCAAAGATTTGAGCAAAGATGACGAAGCTGCATTGCGCGCTGCCATTGAGGATTACAAGCGTTCTGCCTCTTTCTAAGAGGGCTCGCATAAATCATGGCAAGCACAAAAGAGATACGATCTAAGATCAAGAGCGTGCAAAACACGCGCAAGATCACGAAGGCAATGGAAATGGTCGCCGCATCCAAGATGCGGCGC
Source organism: Polynucleobacter sp. Tro8-14-1 (assembly GCF_018881655.1). Taxonomy (GTDB): domain Bacteria; phylum Pseudomonadota; class Gammaproteobacteria; order Burkholderiales; family Burkholderiaceae; genus Polynucleobacter. The sequence goes on along the minus strand of NZ_JACVPX010000002.1, from coordinate 142,527 downwards.
GCCCAGGAGCGTATGCGTAATGCGCGCCCCTATGCTGAAAAAATTCGTGAGATTGTTGCCAACCTTTCTAAAGCAAATCCAGAGTTTCGCCCTGCTTACATGGCGACTCGTGAGGTGAAGAAAGTTGGCACGATTTTGGTTACAACAGATAAAGGCTTATGCGGCGGTTTAAATACCAACGTCTTGCGTTTGATTGCTAACCAAGTGCGCGATTTGCAAGAACAAAATATTGAGATTGCGTACACCGCAATTGGTTCAAAAGGCTTGCAATTTTTGAATCGCTCAAAAGCAAAACTGATTTCTCAAACAATCCAAATTGGTGATACACCACATATGGATGTTTTGATTGGCGCAATTGTTGCCCAATTAGAAGCGTTTGAGCGTGGCGAGATTGATGCCGTTTATTTGGCATTTACCCGCTTTGTAAATGCAATGAAACAAGAGCCTGTTTTAGAAAAACTCTTGCCTTTGGAGCCAGAAGCTTTGACTCCACAAGAGAAAACAGGCAATTCTTGGGATTACATCTACGAACCTGATGCAGAGTCTATTTTGAATGGCCTGCTTAAGCGTTACGTTGAAGCAATGATTTATCAGGCAGTTGCTGAAAACATGGCTTCTGAGCAGTCTGCACGTATGGTCTCTATGAAGGCCGCTTCAGATAATGCGAAGAACGTAATCGGCGAATTGCAATTGGAATACAACAAAACACGACAGGCTGCTATTACTAAAGAGTTGTCAGAAATTGTTGGCGGAGCGGCTGCGGTTTAAGCGGTCAGCGTTTAGGAATACGAAAGAATTCAGGAATTAAAAGCGGAGAAATGCGATGAGTAACGGAAATATCGTGCAATGTATCGGTCCAGTGGTGGACATTCAGTTCCCACGCGACAAAATGCCAAACATTTATGATGCTTTGACATTAGTTGATAGCGGTGAAAAATCATTTGCTGAAAAAGGTTTGACCTTTGAAGTTCAGCAACAAATTGGTGACGGCGTAGTTCGCGCTATTGCCATGGGCGCAAGCGATGGTTTGCGTCGTGGCATGGAAGTGAAATCTACTGGCGGTCCAATTTCTGTGCCTGTTGGCCCAGCAACACTTGGGCGCATTATGGACGTTTTAGGTCGCCCAATTGATGACGCAGGTCCGATTGCAACTGAAGAGCGTCGTGCTATTCACCAGCCAGCACCGAAGTTTGATGAGCTTTCACCTTCTGTGGACTTGTTAGAAACTGGTATTAAGGTTATTGACTTAGTTTGCCCGTTTGCTAAAGGCGGTAAGGTTGGCTTGTTCGGTGGTGCGGGTGTTGGTAAGACCGTGAACATGATGGAGTTGATTAACAACATCGCTAAGCAACACTCAGGTTTATCAGTGTTCGCCGGTGTTGGTGAGCGTACTCGTGAAGGTAATGACTTCTACCACGAGATGAAAGAATCTAACGTTATCGACAAAGTAGCGATGGTGTTTGGTCAGATGAATGAACCTCCTGGCAACCGTTTGCGCGTTGCGTTAACTGGTTTGACAATGGCTGAAGCGTTCCGTGACGAAGGCCGTGACATTTTGTTCTTCGTTGACAATATTTATCGCTACACATTGGCCGGTACTGAAGTTTCTGCGTTACTCGGTCGTATGCCTTCTGCTGTGGGTTACCAGCCTACATTGGCTGAAGAGATGGGCAAATTGCAAGAGCGTATTACTTCTACCAAGACTGGTTCCGTTACCTCTATTCAGGCCGTTTACGTTCCTGCGGATGACTTGACCGATCCGTCACCAGCTACAACCTTCTTGCACCTTGACTCCACAGTTGTGTTGTCACGTGATATTGCTGCATTGGGTATTTATCCAGCGGTTGATCCATTGGATTCCACTAGCCGTCAGCTCGACCCACAAGTAGTTGGTCAAGAGCACTACGAAGTAGCTCGTGAAGTACAGATGACATTACAGCGTTACAAAGAGTTGCGCGACATTATTGCTATTTTGGGTATGGATGAGTTGTCACCTGAAGATAAGTTATCTGTATCACGTGCTCGTAAGATTCAGCGTTTCTTGTCCCAGCCTTTCCACGTTGCCGAAGTGTTTACTGGTTCACCAGGCAAATACGTTCCATTGAAAGAAACTATTCGTGGTTTCAAAATGATCTGCAGCGGCGAATTGGATCACTTGCCTGAGCAAGCGTTCTACATGGTGGGTTCAATTGATGAAGCCATCGAGAAAGCCAAGAAGCTTTAATCTAGGGAAATTATGTCAACCATACGCGTCGATGTAGTGAGTGCTGAGCAGTCTATTTTCAGCGGGGAAGCCAAGTTTGTTGCACTTCCTGGCGAAAGTGGAGAGCTCGGCATTTTGCGCGGCCACACTCCTTTGATTACACGTATTCGTCCAGGCTCAGTTCGTATTGAAAAAGCTGATGGTGATGAAGAGTTTGTTTTCGTAGCAGGTGGCTATTTAGAAGTTCAGCCAGATCGCGTTACTGTTTTAGCGGATACCGCTATTCGCGGACACGATCTTGATGAAGCTAAAGCGATTGAAGCTAAGAAACGTGCTGAAGAAGCGATGCAAAACCGTGGCACTGATTTTGATTTGGCTTTGGCTCAATCTGAGTTTGCAATGGCGGCTGCACAGCTAGCTGCAATTGCTCGTTTCCGTCGTAAAAAGTAATAGCCGGTCATCTCCTTGCTGTTAAATGATCGGTTTTTAAAGGCCTGCTTGGGCGAAGCGGTTGATCAAACACCGCTTTGGCTCATGCGTCAAGCCGGCCGATACCTCCCCGAGTACAACGCTACTCGCGCCAGAGCTGGAAGTTTTTTAGGGCTCGCAAAAAATCCTGCATATGCGACTGAAGTAACCCTTCAGCCTTTAGATCGCTATCCGTTGGATGCGGCGATTTTGTTCTCCGATATTTTGACAATCCCTGATGCCATGGGATTGGGCTTGAAATTTACTGCTGGTGAAGGCCCAAGCTTTGAGCATCCTCTTCGCACTGAAGAGGCAGTTAAGAAATTGCGTGTGGCCGATATGGATCAGCTCAAATATGTATTTGATGCGGTTTCAGAAATTCGGAAAGCATTGATACAGGATGGCAAGCAGCGTGTTCCATTAATTGGTTTCTCGGGAAGCCCGTGGACATTGGCGTGCTATATGGTTGATGGTTCAAGTGCCGATGATTTTCGTCATGCCAAAACGATGATGTTTAGTCGTCCTGACTTGATGCAGCATATCCTTGATATTAATGCTCAGTCAGTGGCAGCCTATTTGATAGAGCAAGTTAAAGCAGGCGCTCAAGCTTTGATGATTTTTGATACTTGGGGTGGAATGCTGCCAGATGGCTGGTATCAAAAAATGTCTCTGGCCTCAATGCAAAAAGTGATTTCTTTATTGCCACGCGAACATGAAGGCAGAAAAATTCCAGTAATCATGTTTACCAAAGGCGGCGGGATTTGGTTGAACGATATGGCGCAAGTTGGTGCTGATGTTATTGCCATTGATTGGACAATGTCGCTGAGTCGCGCACGCAAACAATTGCTGGCATTGAACAAGCCATTGGCATTGCAAGGTAATTTAGACCCGCTTATTCTGTTCTCAGAGCCAAAACAAATTGCGCAGCAAGCAAACCTCCTGCTTGAGGATTTGGCGAGTGCTCCAGCCCTTAAATCGGGCTTACATCCTCTAGACGGACATGTCTTTAACCTAGGGCATGGGATTTCTCAATTTACCCCTCCTGAAAGTGTTACGGCTCTCGCCGAAGCGGTCATTGAGCGCTCAAGGGCTCTCAGGACAAAGTCGTAATACTGAGTGATTGCTAACTTGCCGCTAGGATTTTTGGCGAAAGTTATGCACAGATAGCGGTAAAATTCGAAATTCAGTGAGATTGCGAATAAAGATGAAAATTCACTTTCGAATATCTTTGTAAGTTACTGATTTATATAAATAATTACTAAAAAGCTTTAAAAGGGTGCAGAATCCGAAAGCTGATAAATTAGCTTATAAATCAGAATCCTCGGATGATATCCACAGACTTATCCACAAGCAAACTAGAGATTTGAAGTAAATCATGCCCCCTCCAATCGTTGTCCAAGTTGTTGTTGATAAGCCCCTTGCCCAGGGCTTTGACTACTTGTGGGACGAAGAGGCATTAGGGTGCGACCCACAAGTGGGGGCAATAGTTGAGGCTCCCTTTGGGTACAGCTCACTGGTGGGATTGGTAATTAAAGTAAGTGCTCACTCAGATTATGAACTAGATAAATTAAAAGGGGTAAGCAAGATTGCGCCCCTTCCCCCCTTGGACCCTGCAATATTGAAGTTAATGAACTTTGCCAGCCAGTATTACATTCATGCGCTAGGCGAGACCATTATTCCCACCATTCCACAGATGTGGAAAAAGCCTGATGATTGGGAAAAGATCCCCAAGAAATTAGCTGCAGATCAAGAAAAGCAAAAGAAAAAAAACAAGCTAGAGGCCGTTGAGGGATTTGTTGATGAGGCCCAGCTGAACGATGGTCAAAAACTCGCCTTAGAAAAATTACGCACTATTCCTTCGGGAGAATTCAAAGCAATACTGTTGCAGGGACAAACTGGTAGTGGAAAGACTGCTGTATTTTTAAATTGGTTGAGTGGTATTTTGGAGGATGCGAGTGCACAAGTATTGCTCTTGGTCCCTGAAATTAATTTAACGCCACAGTTGGAGCGCAGAGTGCGTACTTATTTTCCAGATAAAAAAATGGTGGTGCTTCATAGCGGTGTCAGTGAGAAAGTAAGAGGCATTGCTTGGTATGAGGCGATGACTGGTCAGGCCCAAATTATTTTGGGAACAAGATTGGCTGCATTAACCCCCCTTCCTAATCTACGCGCCATTGTTGTGGATGAAGAGCATGATCCATCTTATAAACAGCAAGATGGTATTCGTTACTCTGCAAGGGATCTTGCGATATGGCGTGCCCACGACCTTAAGATACCGATCTTATTGGCCTCTGCTACACCATCGCTTGAGACTTGGATGGCTGCCAGGGCTGGTCGTTATGAATATGTTCGCCTAGATCAGCGCGCTCAAGGCGCAAGTTTGCCAAAAGTGCATTTGATCAATACGCGCGATCCACAAACGCAATTTAGTCCGGGTGATATAGAGAAGCCAAAATCCAAAAGCCTGATTACTAAAACCCTTGCGAATGCGGTTAGTCAGAATCTAGAAAATAAGCAGCAAAGCTTAATACTGATCAACCGACGAGGTTATGCTCCAGTGCTTAGCTGTGGCGCTTGCTCATGGCTCTCAAGATGCGAGCAATGCAGCTCCTATATGGTGCTGCATAAAGCTGGAGCATTAAGCAGGAAATCAGTTTTAAGTTGCCACCATTGCGGCTTGGTTAAATCGATTCCAAACCATTGCCCTGATTGTGGCAATGCCGACTTGAAGACCTTGGGACAGGGAACTCAAAAGATTGAAGATGCTATTGAGGAGATGTGGCCGGCTGCAAGAGTGCTGCGAGTCGATACAGACTCCAGCAGAAAGAGTAAGGGTGCCGAAGAGCTCTTTCAGGAAATTCACGAAGGCAATGTCGATATTGTGGTTGGGACCCAGATGATTGCCAAGGGGCACGATTACCAAAATATTGGCTTAGTAGCTGTATTGGATGCTGACAGCAGATTGTTTTCTCAAGATTTTAGGGCTGCAGAGCGATTATTTGCACAGCTAGTTCAGGTTGCAGGACGGGCTGGGCGATCCAATAAGGATGGTGAAGCAGGCGGCGCTATTTATATTGAAACCCAGTTCCCAGAATCTGCGGTTTTTCAGTTTTTACTGCGCCATGACGTAGATGGGTTTTTAAGCTTTACGGCCAATGAAAGAAAAGAAGCGGGTTTGCCGCCATTTGCCTATCAGGCTCTCATCCATGCTGAGGCTAAAAGTTTAGATAAAGCAATTCAGTTTTTGAGTGGTTTGAAAGGATATTTAAAGTCTCGGGGCCACATCAATAAAGGCCTCAGAGTCTATGATCCAGTACCTAAGGCGATGATGCGAGTAGCTGGATCGGAGCGCGCTCAACTTCTGGTGGAGTCTGATGATCGAAAAACCCTGCAAGAAATCTTAGAGGCGATGGATCTTTATTTGCGAGAGAACTCTCAGGGGCGCATTAGTAAAGAAGGGCGCATTCGTTGGTTAATTGAGCGCGACCCTATTTCAATCTGATTGATTTCAGATATCAGGCGCCAGGGCCCGCGTTATATATTTCTGGGGTCAGGAGTTGATTGAGTTCTTCGTTAAGAATTTCATCGGAGGCGGGTTTGATTTTGAATAGCCAAACACCGTATGGATTTTCATTGACGATCTCGGGTGATGCATCCACTGCTTCATTGAGGGCAACAATCTCACCGCTTACTGGCGCATGAATATCACTGGCCGCCTTCACTGACTCAATAACGGCAATAGCCTCCCCCTGCTTTACTTGTTGCCCAAGCTTTGGGGCCTGAAAGAACATCACATCGCCTAGCGCCTCTTGCGCATGATTACTAATACCAACCCAAACTAAGCCATCATTTTCCTGATCGGCCCATTCGTGAGTTTCTGCAAATTTAAATGTATCTTGGCTATTCATTGTTTTATCCTTTAGGTGCATTTTATGCCGACTCCCCTAAACTAGCTTTCCCCAATGATTCACTTAACTATTTGTACGTATGCCAATTAAATTAGGAATTGTTCCTGTTACTCCGTATGAGCAAAATTGCTCGATTTTGGTTTGCCAGGAGACTGGCGATGCTGCTGTCGTTGATCCTGGCGGGGATATTGAAAAGATCCTTGAGGGCGTTAAGCAGATGGGTGGCAAGGTTAAAAAGATATTACTGACGCATGGACATTTAGATCACTGCGCGGCCGCCAAAGACTTGGCTGATCAGCTTGGTGTGCCTATTGAGGGGCCACAAGAAGAGGAGCGTTTTTGGATTGATCAGCTGCCAGAACAAACAGTGCGTTTTGGTTTTGGGCATGCCAAAGTTTTCGAGCCTGATCGTTGGTTAAATAATGGCGATCATGTGCAGGTGGGAAATATTGATCTAGAGGTATTTCATTGCCCTGGTCACACACCTGGTCACGTTGTATTTTTTGACAAAGAAGATCGTCTTGCAATTGTGGGCGATGTTTTATTCGCGGGCTCAATTGGCAGAACTGATTTTCCGCGTGGTAATCATGCAGATTTAATTAATGCGATTAAAACCAAATTGTGGCCCTTGGGAGATGATGTACAGTTTGTTCCTGGTCACGGACCAATGTCGACGTTTGGTCAAGAGCGCAAAACGAACCCCTATGTGGGAGATGGCGCGTAGCTAATTAATGAATCTAGCTATTTGAACTACAAGTGAGTAATTAGGTTTTTGCTGAACCGGTACGATGCGTACGGTTGTAGAGGCAACTTGCGCAAATCCAACGTTGTTTGCGATTGCTTGTCGGAATCCATGTGCCACCCTCAAGTCGTTTTTCACGGCTGCAAGAAGAGCAAAATTTCAGGCTCTGGGAGGTTTCTTGGGTAGCTGCTGGAGTCGATGTAGTCATGGGTAATCCGGGTAAGGCAAATCTTATACAGAGATCTATTTTACCCGTTTTGTCCCGCTGGGGCTGGGGTTAGCACAACCCGAACCGAATCAGCCGTTTTGTTGCCGTCAAAATCTAACCAGGCCTTGTTTTCAAAGTCATAGAGCTTGCACTTACGCGCAGTATCAAAATACCAGCCCCAAGAGAACTTTTGCACAAAAATACGGTCTGGAAGGATCGTTTCTAGGGTCTGTTGGGCCTCTGGCAGGCGATAAAGCGGTACGCTCATATCCACATGGTGCGCAGTGTGCTCCATGATGTGGTGCATCAATTTGCCCCAAATCCAGTTAAAAGTCAGGTGAACGGTTGTGGATACAAACGGCTGGGCGCGTAACCACTCCGATTTCTTGTCATACCAAGAGACTTTTGGATGGGTGTGGTGCACGTAAACCACAAATCCAATCATGCCGTTCCAGAACAAGAATGGCACTGCAAAGCCAGTGATCAAGCCAATCCAAATAGATTGCCCGGTAGCAATGGCCCCAGCAATTAAGCAGCCAATCCAAACGATTGCAAATGCGGTAACAAGCAAATTGTCTTTTAAGAAAATGGGACGATCACCAGGTTTGTTTTTTGCATTTGGGAAGTACTCACGTCTCCACCAAATTTCAATGAGGTAATAAAAAACAGGGCCCCAGCCGCTACGGTAAAGGCGCTCTAGAGCCTTACGCAACGGGGGAAGTGCGTCGTATTCTGCTTTTGATAGGGGTGCCCATACAAAATCAAAACCCTTTAGATTGGTTTGACCGTGATGTACAACGTTATGACCAACATCCCACAAGCTATATGGTGTGAGAGATGGCAAGAACGCAATACGACCTAACACTTTGTTCAGTTCGCGATTGGGTGTGTAACTTTGATGGCAAGCATCGTGACCCAATATAAAGATGCGACCTGTTACAAAACCGGCAATCAAACCAAAAACAATTTTGAGCAACACGCTCTCTACGAAGATTGTTCCTGCGATACAGCCAAGCCAGAGGAAGGCATCGATTGCTAGGAGCATGATTGCGCGCCCAGTTTCGCCCTGTGCCATCGGGATTAGCCAGCTTCGAATGATTTTTCGATGCGGTAATGGCGCCTCTGGGTGCAAAGGATTAGTTAGGGAAGGCTCTGAAAGGGCGGTATTTAGATGTGTAGACACGATAAGAATCAATAAGTTAGGTGCAAATGATAGCGGTTTTCGCAATTTCACGCATGATGTAGGTCAAAAACCCCTTGATTTTTGGCGCGCCCGGCAGGAATCGAACGCTTCGGAGACCTCAACCGACAAAAAACATACAAATACTTTAAATAACTGTACATTGTCTAAAACGTCTTAAGCCCATATAGATAAAGGCTTTAGAGTTAAAAACTTGTTTTTATAGAGACTAAAAACAACGTTTAATAGCGGTTAATTTTTCAAGTAGATATTTCTCGAATAATTCGCAAAATAGGCTTGTTAGACCCCTAGCCTCAATGCTCAACAACCTTATTTTACGTTAAACGGCGTTCGTAAATATTTTATCAACCCCTGCTATTAAGGCGGTTATCAGTGCGGAGCTATTGTTTATCACTTCGAGCTAAAGCCTTTATAAAAGAGATCAAGATAAGCATGAACCTTCAGCACAGAATCCTCATCGCCGATGGAGAGGCTACTGCTGGTTAGTTGGTCGGTCAGTCGTCGTCTTAGTGTGGAGTCTGAAAATATAGCATCGATACCCTGCTTGGTTGAGTCTAAGCAAATCTTGGCAACATCTTTTCCCAACATCTGAATACCTGCCAACTCTGGGTCATATTCCAATGATTCTAGTAGCGCCATTTCCTCCGTATAAATGCGATCCTCATTTCCGGCGTCGTGATAGCTTTTGGCGATAAGAAGAAAGTCGACGGCATCTTTACCTTGGTTTTCTTGGCCCCGGTCTTGCCAGGCAATTAGCTTGAGTGCGGCCATGCCCGCTAGCGATGCAACCCGTATAGAGAAATTCTCAGCAATCTTTAGCAAAATAGCTGATCTTAGGGCCTCAGAAAATCCAGAGACGTTCATAACCACATTCATTTCGGGTGGCCATTCAATCGTTGAATCTAAATTTTCAACTCCGCCAAATGGAATGAGATCAAGTGGTGTGGAGTATTGGTCCTGCGGTCTTTTAAAGTGCATTTTCTGTGGTGCCTTACCCTGGGTAAAGCAGCCCATGGAAATCAAGCTTGATTTAAGTTTGTCAAACTTAGCCCAGTCTTCTAAGCAGATGCCCAGATCAAGATCATAGGTGGCCTGTCCGGTTCGCTTGTTAAATACATGCCCCAAGATAAGATCCCTTGCCTGGGCTCCAGCTAAAAAATAGTCAATATTTAAAGACCGTGCCACGTCATCAAAAATTCGTAAGATGGCCAAATGCTCCGCTTTTAAAGGGCGGTCAGGGCTAATTTCAAGCTTGAGTGAGATATCGGTCATAAATTAGTCTAGCTGTTTCAATATTGCGTGGATTGGTGGTGGCCAATAAATCTGCATATACCAGTAGCGCCGGCACAACTCCGTTCATTTGCAGTTCTGTATCTACTGCCCAAAAGGCTTCCAAAATTTCAATATCGCCGTTAACGTCAGGGCGCAGCCGATTTTCTACAATGAGTCGATCTAGGTTTTTACGGGCATAAATGGTGATCTTTGCAGGCTTGAGATAGCCGGTGAGCTTTTCTGCCGCGACTTCCCCGCCCCAATAGGCGTCGTACTGCTCAATATTGACATCTCGATACCAATCTTCTTTGGCAGCAGTAAAGCGACGTGCATTTAATTTTGGTCGTAATTTAATGGGGTAGTGAGCCACCCATTCCTCTTCTAGTCGTTTCTTATCAAGAATTCGCCGTGGACCTAAGTCAGTAGGAGTGAGAAAACCGCGGTTTTCTAAATTCGTTAATACGGGGCCTACAGTTCCAAGAGCTACTTTGGCAAAAGTGGCTATTTCGCGATAAGTTTGGGGGGTGATTATTTTTTGATTAAGTAATGCAAAGACAATTTTTAACCCGCCGGTTGTTAAGGCTGTGAATTCTGGCTTTTCATGAGTGCGCTCTGGACGAGCTTGACCAACAACATATACAAATAGCCCCGGAGTCATAATATAAGCATTTCCAGCTTCATCAATGAAGGGCAAATCTAGCTCGCGACACTGGGTTGCAATTTCTTTGGTGATATAGGGAGCTACAAGCAAAACGGGCTTTGTACGAGTTCCTAGCTCTCTGATATGCGTAAGCGTTTTGAAGCGATCGATCACCCCCTTAATTTCCGCCTCAAAATGAACGGGGTGATCAGGGGTTTGAATAGTTAACAAGGCATCTGCTGGCCCTCCTTCCCAAACATGGTGGATCTGTAGGCCAGTAGTTCTCTGAAAAGCATCAATTGCTTTAGCGAGAATGAGTTGTTCTTTAGTTTCTAGGTTCATCATTTTGTACGTAAAATTTAAATGTTCACGTTACGTGAACGATATGATTAATTGAACGCACCCCACTTGTGTTCAACGTATTTTATTGTACACGTTACGTGAACAATAGTCAATACTGAACAAACAAGATTCAGTCAAATTGCTTGATTTGCAAACCGTCCTCTTTCGGTTTAAATGGTGGAATGGGAAAATCAGGAAAAAGCAAAAGATCTGTTATTCGGATTTATGAAGAGAGCCCTGAGATTGAATTATTGCGAGAGCAATTCCCACCCCGCGCAAATTTACAAGCTGACGAAGTCGACCGACTATCTCGAGAGGACCTTAATCAATTTCTCTGGTTAGTTAGGCCAGAGCCTAAATTTCGGGCATTAGCACCAGCAATCGGTCGCCTTGCAGCCGTGTGTAAGGAAATGCAAAAACCTGAAACTGGAGGCCCAAAGATAGACTGGGCGCTTCTCTTGCGCGTGGCTAATGAGATTTACCGATTGGGTATTTGGGCCCACAAGGTAAATCCATCTCTTTTTGAAAATATGGGGGAATCAGATGATGCCGTTTCGGGCAGCCTCGAGGACGCTAGCGGTAAACCTCCCGTCAATCCAATTTTGCATCACGGATCTTCAGCATTTCCAATTTACTCAATATTAAGTAACGATATTTGGCTCAAGGGCGTTATCGATGCTGCGGACAGGCAAGACGACCCCAGGATGGTTGCCATGCGTCGATTGGCCGGATTTGCCATTATGCGAAATTTGGAGCTGCTCGACATTACTAGGCAAATGCAAACAATTGAGGGTGAAGAGGAATCTGCCTTAAAGAAGATTACTGCAGTGCAGCAAAAATTTACAGATCCTGTGTTGTTCCAGTGCGTGGATGTTGAAAAAGATCGATATCACTTTTACTTTGTGGGGGTTGAGCAAGCGATTCGGGAGTGGTCGCGGGATTGGGAGGGTGTTGATGAGGCAAATCAGTTGTTTCAATGGGCGCAATTGCCTTACCCCAAATTTAAAGAGCAGTGTCTTGACGAGTATTTGCATTTACAAGGCGCTCCCGGTAAAGAAAAAGTCACATTAACTAAATCACAAGCAAAGTTCAAATCGGTTTGTAGGGCATTTTCTAGTAGCGTTCGCAAATCAAAAATGAGCACATCGAAGCCTGGCTCTGGAGAGCGCTCAAGGGAAAAAGAAAATCCCGGTATTCAGTACCACGGCCTATATCGAGATATTTGGCTTAGTGAGGGTGATCTTCGGGGTAACGAGTTTGAGATTATTCCCATTGATGACGCTACCATCACCGATGAATACATCGAAACACTAATAGAGCCTGGCGACGATGTTGGCGAAGAAATCGAAGATGATCGATCCGATGCGCCCCAGTTAAGGTGGGTTGCCCCGCAGGTGGGCAAGAGTCGGTTAGAGCTTGAAAGAGATTCTAGTTATACGCAACGGTTTATAGCTAAGCTTAACCAGCGATTGTATTGGGGCACCAATGTCGCTTCCTGGAAAGAAATGGACCTGTTCAAAAACTATTTGGACAGTCTTGAGAGTGCGCTCAAGGGCGGCAACCAAGATGCATCAGAGCGAGCCACCCAATTGAGCGCAATTATGGCGCTGCGCCTAATGTATATCTTGGGGATCGATATTCACACGGCATTGGACGCGCAAATCATCTTGCGAGAGCGCGAGACTTGGCGCAGCGCCTATTCAAATTTTGAAGTTGGGGATGAGTTGCCTAAAGGTGATAAACCCAAATTGGGTAGCCAAACCTTGCACTTAGTAAAAGCCAATGCAATGCCCGTGAATCAGCCTCCAAGCTATATTTATTTGTGGAGATTATCGGTTCCCAATTACGCTTGGTCTGAACTGGTCAATGTGCAGGCAGAGGAGTATGCGCCACACCTAGGGGCGATTGTTTTTCGAGACCTGTCGGGTGTGGCTGGCCAAATAGCAGCAGCCAATTCCCAAATATCAGAAACGCCCTCTCCCATATTTGCTCCCAGTGCACGACTGGAAATTGAAAAAAATTGTGAAAGCTTGCTTGCTCAATTTAATCGCGAGATGGATTTATATAAGGCCAAGCGCCCGTTGACCTTGCTGAAGATCAGGGAGTGGAGCAAGCACCAAATGGTTGCGCAGAAATACGATCCAAAACTTCTAGATGTTTTAGATCCCCATACTCCAAGGGCTTTTAGGTCGGATTCACATTACTACACCCATAATTATTTTAAAGAAACAAGGCAACTAGGTTCTATTGATAAGTACTTAGAGGCCAGCATGGATGTGGGTGATATTCATGGGGCCTCGGTCTCTGAAAAGAAGCCAGAAGGTATTGCCAACCTCTCTTCAAAGAGAACGCTGTTGCTTGGCGGCAATCCTAGTCAGACTGAATTTAGAAAAATGAGGCAGAGCGTGGTGGGCGCCACGGGTTTGGTTGCCGTTGATGGGAAGGGACATCCACAAGCCTTGATTGAGCACATACAAGAATTAAAAAAGCAGATTGATATTCCGCGCTTGGCAAACGGAAGGGCTCAAGACTACAAGCAATTTTGTGATGCCTTTAATCAACTCACCCTCTATTGCGCGCTTTGGTTTGCATGTGAAACTTCACAGCGTCCGCACCATCTTCCTTATGTGGACATTGCCTCAGTCGATCCATTTTTGGGCCTTACTCGTATCGGCGATAAAACCAATCGCGCCGGTGATCGGCTACGAGTCATTTGGTTAAGCCCGTTATTGCAAAAGCAAATGTGGGTATATGAACAACTGCGTCGCAAGTTGCTTAAAAAATTGTCCCCCGATGTCACGCAGCATGCTTTGTATGGGGAGTTAATCTGGCTTGAGCCGGTGGTGCCTGTTTCAAAAAAACAAAAGAGCAATAAGGGAGGCACCCCTAGCTTGGCCGCGCTGCCATTGGCCATTGAAAAATGGAGCGCGACTAAAATGCGGCGGCACTTTAGAGGCTATATTGAAAGCTCGATTGTTGCTCAGCCCAATTTTCACCGTAAGCTCATGCCCGCCTTATTAAAAAATCTGGGCATGAGTCAGGTGGATATCAGCACTTGGCTTGGTCATTGGCAAGCGGGTACAGCGCCCTTTCATCAGTTTAGTTCTCATAGCTATTTAGAGTACATCGAGCGGATCGAAAACCCCATTCAAAAAACTATCAAGGGTTTGGGTTTTGAGCTTGTCACGTTGGCCATGCCAGCTTGGCCAAAGGAACAAAAGTAAGTGAGCGCTAAACCAACTGCCGCTAAAGAGGCGCTAAAGGCGCAAGAGGTAATGTGCGCCCAATTAAGGGCCCATCTGCGCGCGTTACCAACCAACCCGCATTTACTTGCAATCATTACGCAGATTGCTCGTCCCCACCAAGATGCCAATCAAATCCTAAACACTTCTCCTGAGCAGATTGGTGCAATGATTTGCTCCAAGATTCGCGAATGTATTGAAAAAGAATACTTGGCTAGGGGCGAGCTCTCTCAGATTGGTTGCGCTCTATTGGGTATTTCTCGGCAAGCTCTGGACGCCTCTTTACAAAAGGCGGTACAAGGCCACTTCCTACCAGATGATCAGTTACGCAGTGTGGATACGTTGCGCCTGGAAAATCCTGCCCACTATATGCCGGGTGTGCAGACGCTTTTCAAAGCGCTCTTTAGTTTGTCCGATGGTTTTCTAAGTTGGAAAAAATGGCTATTTGATGTGGTTGATGCGGATCTTGCGGATCTCTGCGCCCAGCAAAAACTCGAGTGGCCTGGCCTGGGAACTATTGAAGTTGTTTTGCCAGAACCCAATCCTTATCGACACTTTGATCGCAAAAAAGCAGGAGCAGGTTTACCTGCTGGGGTGAAAAAAGAAAGGCTGGAGAAAGAAGCGCAGCAGGCGTTGGCACTTCGCCTCATCATTGCGGCCTTTACCAATCAGCGTTTTGGAAAATTTGATTGGGAGGCATTACAGCCAAAAGCACAGTTTGGTGGTTATCTATTTAGCGCCATCGTTTTTTCTGGGGTGCAAGATTTGGGGAGGCTTAAGCAAATTACAGAACTTAGCCTGGCTAAGGAGGCGTTAGATGCGCCCTATTCCAGTCTGCTGTTGCCTCGCAATCAAAAGCTACGAATGGATGCCGCTTATGTCGCTCTTGAAAAGGCGCGCAAGGAAAGTAAGAACAAAGCACCTAGACATACGAAAGAGTATGGACCCGATCTCTCGCGCTGGATCGCTGATCCACTGACCGCTGCCCTGCATTCTCACTATCGAGAAAATTGGATCTTTACCGATCGAGGACCTAAGTTTGCAAGTGAGTGCTTGAAGGCATTTATGGTGGCGCTAAAAGGCGAGTTGCGCATTCAAAAAACAGCCAATGAAATGGGGATGGATGAAGAGGCTTTGTTTGAAGCAATTGATTTACTCTCCACACGCAAGGCATTGATGTATGCCACGCAATCTTGGCAAGAAGATACCTTACCTACATTTATTGCCCGCTATTTGGCGGGAAGAATTTCTACCAAAGATCTGCAGATTGAAAACTTGCTTCAACTAGGCATGTCAGATGCGAAGATGCCAACAGCCAAAATCGCAAAAGAAAATCTTGATGATGCTTGGTCTGATAGTGAAGATGAGATCGACGTTCGGGAAGGTGAAGCCGAAAGCCAGGCGCTCTCTCCAGTGGCGATGCAGTGGATTGAGCAAATCCTTGAGGCTATCTCGCACTTGAGTTACGAAGTCCCGCCAAGCCAAGAGCGATGCTTGGGCGCGATCGAGGAAATAGAAAAGCGCTATCAACTGTCCGAGCAAAGATTGACTCGCAGCTTATTGAAGTGGGCTCGTCATTTAATTACGCAAGACTGGGCATCCAAAAGCCTCACCACAGAAATACTCACGAGCTATCTCCAGCTAATATTGCCGCTGGCTATGGCCGCTTGGGATTTAGATGAAGGCTTGGATGAATTTAGATCTGAAGATTGGGGCGAAGAATTCGTAGAGCTTTACGTTCAATTAACAACACCAAAAGATCAAAAAATCTTTAAAGCAGCTTGGGAAAGTTTGCGAAAAAGTCAGTTAACCGAAGCAGAAAAAGGCTTAAGACCTGAATCACAAGTTGATGTTGGTTATTTAACGGAGCTTGAATTTCGCTGGGCTCAGATTGACCTTTACACAGTTGCTTGTCGTAAGTTACCGACTGAATATAAGAACGCCTGCCTGATCATTTTCACGCTTGGCTATCGCTTGGGCTTACGAAGATCTGAGGTGCTTAAGCTAGCCACTAGCCATGTGCATATCAAAACAGGCTGGCCCACTGAAATTTCCGTACAGTGGTGGAAGCATCGCCGCTTAAAGACAGCCTCTTCAGTGCGCATACTGCCTGTCGAGGCTCTGCTTGATCCCAGAGAATTGAACTGGTTAAAGTTGTGGGCTGCTGCTCGTGAGCAAGGCGCTTTATGTGTTGATGAGCTGATCAAAATTGAAGCGCCTGAACACAAAGCGAGCCCCTTAGGTGGACAAACCAAGTTGCCTGAGCCCGGGCTGTATACGGCAGATGAGCTGGAATTCTTATTCCCGGTACCAATGAGCGCTAAAGCGCGCGAGAAGAATTCCCTAGAAATAACGAGTAACACCGAGCGCGACAGAATCATTGACTATATTCATGAGTCGATGAGGCGGGTCACAAAAAATCCCTATATCCGCTTTCATCATCTCCGGCATTCAGCAGCGATGAATACCTTGATGCTTTTATGTGCGCCGCGATTGCCTAATTCTGAGCGCTTCATACTTGATCACCTTTATGGCAATACGGAAATCCAGGCGCGCATTGCGAGGGATCATGCGGCTGTAGGAATGGCAGATGGAAGTAATCCCATTTTGCAGATTAGAAATCTCAAGCGTCGTATGGGATATGCCCGTTATTTTTTACTCAATGACTCGAGGGCAAGTCCATCAGAGCTCTATGTCGTATCTACTTTGCTTGGGCACTCTTCGCCTGCAACGACTCTATATAGCTACATCCACGTGATTGATGTACTGACCGGCGCTTTTTTACATGAACGTTTGTTGCGCTTAAATCCGGGGTTACTAAATGCGCTCTATCCTGGCACTAAACGTAATTTAGATATCAGACGTAGGCGGTGCAAAACGCCATTTGATGACCCCAAGGCTGGGCTAGATAAAGTTCCGGTGTTACTCAATGAGGTGATGAGTCCAGGGCCAAAGATTCAAAAACAGACTTCAAAGCATTTAAACCTTGTGCAGATATTGAATCCTGATGCTGGGCGGGGGATTGAGTGGGCTTGCGATAGTTTCGAGAGGCTTGTAAGCGCAGATGAGAAGCGGTTTGCTAAAACGGCTGCGTTACTTGATATTCCGGAAGAGCTTGCTCATCACTGGATCAGCAATGCCACCGCGTTCACCAATCAAGCCGACCTATATGCATCAGATAGAAAGTATCTTTACGAAAATTTACCCGATCCCTTGCCCAAGGCTTTTATTGTCAAAAAGCCGCGTATGCGAGGGGGAATCAAGAAGGCTGATCAATGGCTTACAAAAGCAACCGCGTATTTTGAAATGCATCCTGACGATATCTTCTTATTGCTTGATTACGCCAAAGAGCGAATTAGAGCAAGGGCAGATGCGATTAAATTTACTCAGAAAGAATTGGGTATCGGCCAACATAAAAGGAAAAGCGCGGTTATTTCAAGCCCAATCAATGAGACCTATATGAGATTTCTGGATGCATTAGAAGTCGGCTATGCGCCCACTGGAAAAAATAGTCTGGTATTAAAGTGCGGAGGTAAGGCGGCGGATGATTTGCCATTTGCTTTTAGGCAGATGATGATTTTGTTGGGGGGTATTTTTATGTTTTATTATCAAGAGTGATTCTTCACCCAGCTAATTCCGAGGTTATTCCAAAGCAATTTAGAAATTACAGTTTGTCCAATCAAAATTGTGGCCAAATGATATGCGGTAAGAACCTCATTTTGTAATTTTTGATCACTTTCTAATGCTATAACATTAACACCTTGTCGCTTAGCTTCAGCAATATCAATTCTTCTGCCATGACTCTTGTGAGTGCTTGCATCATTGAAGTATCGAGCGATAGCTTGCGCTTTAGTGATTTTATTGGGCGATCTTTTTAGCATTCTATTTGCAAGCCACGATGCCACCATCCTCTCGCCATAATCTAATGCATACTCAGCTTCGACTAAAAGCGCAGGCCCAAGCGATTGTAGTATTGGGGCCCATGCATGAGCCAAAGCAAGGTCAGAGCTAATTTCCAATTTTGCCTTTGCAAATTGATCAACAATTGCTCGTGCAGATACAAATTTTCCTGAAATAGGAATTTGAGGATCTATTGGGCCTAGTTGGCTTGGTCGGCCCATAATTATTCTATTTGCTGACAGGCTGATCATCGTTCCAGCAGACATAGCAAAGGTGGGAATAATTACCTCTATATCCTTAAATTTACTATGAAGATATTGAACGATTGATTCGGCTGCATTCGTGACGCCTCCTGGAGTGTGAAGAATCAAAGTCAGCCCCTTATTGAAATCCATCCCATACAAACAGGACATGAATCCATTTATTTCTTCATAGGTAATTTGAATGGCATCGGGGTTTAAGTGTGGCTTCTGTAGGAAGGCTGAAGCATAAAAAAGAACATTCCTGTCTTTTCTGAGCTTTGAAATATTTGCTAATGCCGTTGTAAGATTGCTTACAAGCCACTGGTGTTTGATATTCGGGTCGGCAGAGAGGGAATTTAATTCGTCTACTAATTGAGACCACGCCGCCATATCAGATATTCTTTATAAATGAGAGGCCTATCGGATACGTCCAATCCTTGGGTCTACCAAGCGGCATCTGTTGACTTGGGCCAAGGTTAGATGTTCTGTTAAGGGCAGTATAAATTTCAAGCTGACTAGATGCCTCAGAAAGAAGCGCTAAAATATCTGAATCGCTGAGTAGTTTATTGGCCTTTTTTTGTTTCATTGCGCCTCCTATAGTGGAAATTTATCATAGATTTGCCTTATTTTTTGCTTTATGACGCTCCAGGCAATTATCGGTGGGGCTTAATGATTCCTATGTGCCATCTCTAAATATATGTCGTTCGATGAACGCTATGATGTCATTTGGGCTGGAAATCGGATTATCGTAAAGATAGTTGGCGAGACTGGTCACCAGTGACCAGTCAGATTCAAGCAGCTTAATTGCGGTGCTCTCGTATTGAGCAATGCATAAAGATAGATTTGCATTGCTCAATTGAGATCTTAATAGGTCGTGATCTAATTTAGCGCAAGTTGGATCCGCCTTCAAACCATCCACTTTTAGCTCGGCTAAATATTCGGCAGCTAGGCCAGCGCTAAGAATAGTGGCAAGATCGTCAACAATTTCCCCATCCTTTTGTATTGAGTTATCAATGGGCTTTCCGGCAGCCCTCAGTTTACTTTTGCTCAGGGAAATAAAGATTTCGCCAGCCCCATAATTCATGAGATTAATCGGGCCACATAAAGCGTGGAATTTTGACTGGTATGCAGCAATGGCGTGGCCGGCCTCGTGGAATGCAGCTTCGCGTTTTATTGTCATAATGATTTTGAGTTAACTTTAGCCTATATTTTTCTAATGCGGCAGGCATTTACAAAGGCCCTACCAGCAATGGTTGGGTTAACCCTTCCAAAGACCTCCCCGCCACCCCAGGTCATTTCTGGGCGTAGGCACCCGAGTCGCACCAAGTTGCTTAAACAAATAACTATCTCATTATTCGGCGGCAGTGGATTTTCTTTTCTATCCTCTTCTGCAATTCGCGCAATTTCTGGAAGTTCCGCAGTAAGAATACCGTTGTGTTGACTTTCATTAAATGGCAGCGAATAAAGGGTATTTAGAATTTGTGCATCTAGTGGGTTTAATTGCTCAAGAATTGAAATGTATGAGGAGCGCACTTCTTCACCAAAAGAGGCATTGGCAGCATTCACCAAAAGATTGGCCCAAATATCCTGAAGGGAGTCATTTTCCTCAAGGGTTGCGCCTTGGAGGATGGGAATCAATAGCTTCATCGGAACATTTTGGGTTGGGGCTTTGAGGCCTGACTCATCCAGGATTTCTTGTACGCGCCTGATGAGGCGAATTTGACGCTCCCAGCGCAGAAATTTCAGTCGATCCTCAAATATTCCTATCCCCTGCTCTAAAGGGCCGCCGATATATTTAGCAATAAAGCCACCCATTTCTCGTGTCGCATCAATTCCTTTTCCCGCGGTTTTTGCTAGCTCTCGAATTGCATCGTATTCATTTTCCATTGCTCACCTAACTTGAATTTTTAACCCTAAGTCTTAATTTGAAGCGCTAAATTTTTCAGCCCCCTTAAATTATTGACAATGCATTTTCCTAAACATCGTAGGACTAACTCCAAACCGCCGCTCAAATGCCTTTGTCAATTGAGCGGGAGCGGAATAGCCATTTAATATGGCGATCTGTTTTAGTGAAGTTTTAGAAGAAAGAAGATTGCGCGCATTATCTAGTCGTAACTTTTCGACATAATCCCGAGGCGTTTCTCCAAAGCATTGCGTGAATTTGCGATAAAAGGTTCTTTCTGACATGGCCATTTGCTCCGCCATCCTTGGAATGTCAATATTTTGATCAAGATGTTTTCCAAGCCATTCAACCAGTTTTAAAAATTTTGGCACAGCATTTTCTTGGGCTTTGAGTAATGGACTAAATTGTGATTGATAGCCAGGCCGCTTTGCATAAAGTACTAAACGTTTAGCAATAACGTTAGCAATTTCAGTGCCAAGATCTTGTGCCACCATTTCTAGGGCCATATCAATGCCTGTAGTCACTCCAGCAGAAGTCCAAAGTTTTCCTTGATTAACAAATAATGCGTTGGCATCAACTTCTGCATCTGGATAAAGCATTGCCAGTTTTTCGCATGAACCCCAGTGTGTTGCCACTTTCTTTTTCTTGAGTAAGCCTAGGTGACCTAGAACAAAAGCCCCAGTACAAACAGACCCATAGCGACGAGTCCCTTGAACCGTCTGCTTAATCCACTTCATGAAAGGCTCGTTCCTAGATAGTGCCTCCAATCCATCCGCACTACCGCCAGCGATTAAGAGCGAATCTATAGGGGCTAACTTAGAAGATTTGTAGCTTTGGGATTGAATGCTAATTCCAGAATGACTGGAAACTAACCCTCCTTTGGCTGATATGGTCGCCACTTGGTAATAGGGCTTGCCTAAGGCATCGTTGGCCGCAGAGAAAACAGAGGCGGGCCCCGTGATATCGAGAATCTGAAATCCATCAAAAGCAATGAGAGCAATTTGGCGTAATTTGGTCATTGGCAGAAATTAGCATGATTTTGTCATTTATGCCAAATCAATATTGCTTAGACTTTGATCATGCTTAATTCAACTAAGGGGCTGATATGAATACAAACATTGAAGTGGGCTTTCTGTTATTTCCTAATTTGACTCAGCTTGATCTCACCGGCCCCGCTCAAGTTCTTAGCCGAGTGCCTAATGCGAAAGTGCATTTGGTGTGGAAAGACTTAGGCCCCGTAATGACGGATGTGGGGTTTTCTATTAATCCAACGACAACATTTGAGAGCTGTCCTCAATTGGATGTTCTTTGTGTACCCGGCGGTTTTGGAATCGGCGAGCAGATGATTGATGAGGTAACCCTCTCGTTCCTGCGTAAGCAAAGCATCGGCGCCAAATATATAACCTCTGTCTGTAATGGATCACTCATTCTTGCGGCTGCTGGAATCCTCAAGGGCCACAAAAGTGCGTGTCACTGGATCTGGAGCAAATATCTTCCGCTATTTGGTGTTGAGCCCATTAATCAACGAGTGGTCAAAGATGGAAAATTTATCTCTGGCGGAGGGGTAACTGCGGGCATTGATTTTGCTTATGAGCTAGCCGCAGAACTTGCAGGGGAAGATATTGCTAAGCGACTTCAGTTGGCGCTTGAATATGATCCTGTGCCACCATTTAATTGTGGTTCGCCAAAAAAAGCGGGCCCAGCATTAGTGAATGAGGTACTGGCACTCCAAAAGGATCGGATTGTCGTAATGGAGACGGTGATTCAAAAGGCGGCCCTTAATTTAGGTGCGTAATGGTGGACGAATAAGTTCGTCGGGCGGATTTTCACGTTCGCATTAGCTCAACCAGGTTAAAGACTAAAACAGTTCTACACATTGGGTCTAAGCACAACAAGACTCACTACCCGCTAAGCACCGAATCTATTGGTTTCCAGCGGTTTCGAATATTCCCGAATTGGCATCGACAGCTTTGAGCTGGTGAAATTTTTATAGAATCTTCTTTATTAGAGAGCCTTTGGCAACTTCATAAATTGGAACTAAAGGCAAATACTGTTTTGCCAAATCTACAATTAAAGTTTTAATTGTTGGATTAATTTTATTTCCCAAATAAATTCCAGCGAATGCTTCAATTGGCAAATCTAATTTTTGATTTACTAATACGGGCCCATATGGAAGCGGCGGTTCGGAAATAACCACTCTGAATTCCCTTTCATCTCGCCATTTATCCAGTTTAGTAAGAGCCGTAGCAGAAAGAGTCTCCATATCTTGGTCGCATACTAAATCCCACTTAGGTCGACTTTGGACATAGTTAACTTGATAGACGGTAGAAAATTCTGGAGTGATAAAAAATTGAAAGCTAATGCCAGCATAGTCATCGGCATAATTAACCCACAAGTGATGATTGTCTGGAATATCACTTAGACTTAAAAGACGGTATTGATTTTCTATTTCTTGGTGATATTCGGGTTCAAGCTGTTTCGCATAGCTCTCAAGACCTTCTTGAGTAATGATGCTTAGCTGGTGCTGAATTTGTGCTTCCAAGGCATGAGGGTTGCTTCTTGTGGCTATGCGTCTAACCCATCTATGGACTCTTGCCCTGTATATTGGATCGGAATAATCTCCAACAGTAACTGGCGGTTTGAATTCTTCATCTTTGTCGTTTGTTTGAGATGGCCTTGGACAAAATATCTTCCTGTCTTTAATAATTTCTAATGTATGAGGCAGGTATTTTGGGGCTAGTGATTTATATTTATAGAAGTGCCCCCTTCCCATTACAACCGGCTTGGGATTTCCATAGGCATCTATTTGTTCATCATAAAGAGGTGAAACTTTTATCTTTGGCTCTAAAGGCATAAGGGAATCTTCCCACCTTTGGTCAAATCAGGCAATCTGTTAATCTCCACAAGGGTGTTGGGCAACAAAGAATGCGATTGAACGACGGGGAATTGCAATGACCAATTTAAATAAAGCAGCCTTTACAGATGATGCATTGGACAGAAAAAAACTTGCTGAGGGCATTTATAAATTGCTTGAGGGATTGCCAAAAGGTGTAGTGGCTATCGATGGAGATTGGGGTATTGGGAAGACCTGGTTCGGGGAGAACTTGGAGGCCTTAATTAAAGAGCGCAATCAATTTAATGTTGTATGGATTGATGCATTTGAGGCAGATTGGGTTGATGATCCCGCATTAACTTTAATTTCTTCAATGGGCGCAGCATTGGGTGCCGCGGAAAGAAAAAACCTTTTTGATTCCGTTGCTCCATTAATCGCAAGGGCAGTGCCAAATTTAGCAAAAGCTGCAGCTAAAACCGCAGGAAATTTAATTGGTATCAATGAAGATGTGCTCGATACAGCAGCAGATATCTTGAAAGATGAATCTGAAGAAATAATTCGCGCAAAATTAGATGAGTTGGCAGAAAGAAAAGAGGTTCTTGAGCATTTAAAAAGGCTTATAGCTAAACATATTAAAGAAGCTAAAGGTGAAAAAGTTATTGTTATTGTGGATGAGTTGGACAGGTGTTCACCAGCTTATGCAATCCGTTTATTGGAAAGACTTAAGCACCTATTTGATATAGAAGGTGTCGCTTTTCTTTTGCTGTGGAATAGGTTGCAGATTAAGCAAGCTGTTGAAGCCTTTTATGGCGCTGGGACTGACGGTTCAATGTATCTTGATAAGTTCATTGACTATCCAATTGCGATGTCATTTGCCAGTTTAAGCACCAATTCACCGCCAATGGAAAGGCTAATTAGCTTGCTTGCAGAAGAATTGGATCAACAGAGAAAGTTGCGATTCTTAGATAATTCGAGATGGTTGATCGCAATCTCCACATTGTTAAATTTAAATGCTAGGCAATGCAAGAGAATGTTGGACTGGTGGACGATGTCCTCCACCAGGAATTTTGTAGCATTAGAGTCTTGGCTTATTGGGCTAAAAGCTAAGTACCCAATGATTTATCAAGGGGTGTGTTCTGGTGAATTATCGTCCCATCATCTTGCTGCTAACTTGTTAATAAATATAAAAGAGAGTGATCAAAATTATCGGGTAGCTCAGGTTTTTTTGCGACTACATAGGAGCTATGAGCGGAATGTTTTTGATGAAAAAGATGAGGAATTAAAGCAATTCTGTGCTGGTTTTGGGGTTTCTCTATCAGAATCTATCGGGATTGCGCGCCGACATATTGAAGGCACCTTTGATTAATTACTCTTTTGTGGCGAGCGTCTAAACTCTAGACGCTTAACTTCTTCAAGCAATTCTTACACAGACATTGATCTTTTGATTTGTCTTTAAGGACTTGTTCTAGTTTGAACTTGTCAACTGGCACATCAAAGCACCAACATTTCTTATCGCTTGCCAATTGGCAGTCGTTGGTTTTTCCGCAGGCCGGGCAAATGGTTCCAATATCTTTTCTATTCTTTTGAGTTTGCAACAAAAGTCTTCAAGTAATTTACAAAGCTAGTGCATGACAATAAAAAATATTTGGCGTCTGCTTGCGTTAGATTTGATTCTTCCATTAGCCCGTGTCTAATGCCATTAGCATCACTTGTATAGCCATATAGACTTAAGTAGCCGTTCTTTAGGGCTCCATGAAGTTTATGTTTTGACTCAAGTGTTTTAAGTATTTCGCCAAGAGTTGCATTTGGCTGATTGGTAATTATTTTTCCCATTGCTTCAACTGCTGAAATTGCTTCCTTAATTGAATTCCGATAGTCCGGATTTTCGCGACTCGATAATAGGTCTATAGAAGATTGAATGTGGTGAGATACTGGAGAAAAAATTCCCTTATATGAAATACCTTCTAATAGCGCCGAAAGTTCATGTTGGTCGGTTATTTGAATGAAGTGATTATTAAATATGCGATATGCAGACACCTCTTCAATCAAAATAGCATTTATCTTTTTCGCAAGCGGGCCATAAGGGTCTGTAGAAATTAGAAACTCGATAAAGCTAAACACTTTATGCCATGGGCATGAGAAGTAATATTCTCTGGCTTGTGCCCAAGCGTGGGCATAACTTATGCCCCTATAGCTCTCAATTGCGGGCATTTTGTCTGTTGGGGTTTTAAAGAAATTTTTCCAAATTAAGTAGCAAACGCTTCCCAAGTCTTGAGTGTCAATCCACTCTATTACTTCATTCCATAAGGAATTTCGGAGCGTAGGCGAAATGGAATCAGGTTTTAGGTTCGAGGGTAGTTGGCTATGACCATTTCTTTCGCTAAAAAGCATTTATAGGGCTCCAAAAGTAATTACTCATCTTCCCATCTTTGGCCGATTGGGGCAATCCTCGCCAGCCCTATTCCATCAAGCCTCGTTAGATAGAGGATCGCTTATTGCCTGATCTAGATGGAATAAACTAATTTGCATCTAGTTGTTGCGGGACGCTTAATATTTGGATATTGAATAAAAGGGGCTGCAATGGACTACGATATTTGTAACACCTGCCTTTTAGTCCCAGTTTCTTTTACTCGCACAGAGTGTGCGGCCTGGGTTCAGGCTATAGGCTCAGTCTGCGCAATAATTCTTGGCATCTTGGCAATCATCTATCAGCAGTCTAAAGAGGAGGCTCGAAGAATAGAGGCCTCGAGGCTGGAGAGCCGCAAACAGTTAAATGCTCTGAAGTGGATATTTCTTGAAATTTCTAATCAAGCCCAAATGTGCCTGACCAAGCTAAATAGCGAGCATGTGAGATGGGATATTCAGGCAGATGAGTTTCAAGAGCTTGATAGAAGAATGCATTCCATGCCGCTATCAATAATTTCAGATGCAGGGTTAATGGCGAGAGTTCTTGAGACTTCAAGGGGATTAAGGTTAACCGTCTTGATGGTCAATGCTCTCAGCAGCCCAAGAAAAGAAGAGACCAGGTTGATCATTTCAAGAATGATTGCAAAAACTAAAGAAGAGGCGTTAATTGGAGTAGCCGAAGTAACTCAGCTATTGGTCAAGTGCAGCTCAAGTGCGGAGTTGGAAAAAGACTGGGAGTTGATTGATAAAAGAAAAAGCAATCGAGACATGACGCTAGAAGTCTTATCAGAATTAGATCGAGCTTGATAGATGGAGGATAGTTAATTGCACGCTCTATCTAGATCAATATTCTTAATGGTGATGGAGGTAATGATTCACTTTTAATCCTGTGGAATATCGTGACCCGCATCTCGTAATGCTTTTGCCCAGCGACGAATCGTTGCGCGTAGCGTTCGCTGCACACCATCATCGAGCGGCATAGTCGGCACCAACTCTAGGGCTTGAGCGGGCGCAAGGTAGGCGTACTCCAGTAGCGCCATACAAAACTCTCGATCTTTGTCCCGCCCTGCCGCAGCCTTTGCAAGAAAGAGATCAAGCACATCAAGGCAGTACCCCACTCGACCATTGGTATTGTTGTTTTGCACGCGATGGATACGCGACATCCAGTCTTTTGGCAGTATTGCGGTATCCGGCCCCACACCTTGAGCGTAGTAACCATAAGTCTCGTGGAATTGCGAGCCTTCACCAATTGCACCATCAATCTCATCAGCCAAGTCAGGAGCCTGTCGTGGATAGATGTCCGCTTCCATAGAAACGGTGAAGACCTTTTCTGGATTGGGCACTTGGCCTAGCATTGACTGGCTGCCGATGATCACAAATTCATATTGGTTGGTGACATCAGCGCTGGCGCGAATGATGTGCTCTAGCTCTTCTCGTGTCATGGTAACTCCTTGAAGGCTTCATCATCTTGGGTGCCAGTTATAGAGCTGCCAAATACGACCCCTTTTTTGAGCGCGCTCACATCCTTCAAAATACGAAGGCGCACTTCATCTGGAAGAATGGTCACCAGTGGTGAGGTTTGTCTAAGTTGCTGGGCATGCCTCGTGCGGCCAAGCACTTTGCGCCAAGAGCCTGCACTTAAGATCAGTTGCCATTCACGCCATAGGCCAGCTGAGCGAGAATCGCCAGCAGCAAGCCAACGCTCTACGGTATCTTGAGCTTGTAGCAGTAATGCAGGATCAGTCTTTACCAGCCGAACAGCCTCTTCATGCAGGGCAAGACTTTGTAGATCTTGAAGTCGGTGCCCGGCGTTATCTGGCAAAACGCGTACTTGTACGTTAGGGGTAATGCGTCTGGACCTTGCTCCTGCTGATCCAGCTGGAGAGGCCTGCATCGTGTCGCCCGCCAAAAGCGCTAACTCTCCGCTAACGCCCAGAACGGACATCACTCTTAGGTAAGCGCCGATTGAAGGAGATGGATCGCCTGCTTCAATGGACCGCAGAGTATTACGAGTAAGTTTTGCGCACGCAGATACTTCGACCGTGCCAAGCCCTTGCGCTTTACGTAAGCGCTTAATGCGATCGCCTAGTTGCAATAGCAACTGGCGCTCTAGGATGGGGCTAAGTTCAGAAGCAGTCATTTGATCATTATTTTAACCATAAAAACATTATTTGGTCAATATATTGATCAAATAATCACAAAATAAATCAAAGAATTGGCTACCAATTGCTGATTGGTCTTTCTGGTTTTCATCCAATGCTAACTAAGTGAACTTCGCATCTTGGAATCATGTGTGGGCAACCCCACGGCTTTACGGACAAGCTCAAAAATCCCCTTACCAAGTCTGTCGGGATGCTTGGGAATTCGCTGCAGGTTGGGGTTTGACTCTCGCTGAGCTATAAAGTCCGAAAAATAGAAGCATTTTTCAAATAGGAGTATTTCTATAGCTTCTGAAATGGTTTTAACTTTTGGAATGCGTGATGCGAGCATATCGCGCAATTGAATCCAGTCCGGTCGTCTTTGTAGATCCTCATAAAGCCTCCCCCTTGTTTTATTCAATAGTCTAGTGCCATGTAGGCCTAATTTTTTTAGGTAAAAGACGGATGCCTTAGTGTCAAGTGTCTTAAATTCGTTGATAAGTTTATTTGTAATTTCAATTTCAGCTTTTATACGTTCCTGCTCTATGGGGCTGGTATTTCCCAGAAAGTCCGGCCAACTAGTCCACTCCGAATATCCGCCGCTTGGGGCTGTTGGGGATTTTCTGATGAAGCCCCAGTCGCTACCCGTCTTGGGATGTTTCTCAAATTCTGTTTTTGATTGGAAGTTAAAGGAGCGTACAAATTGCTTTGCAGTCTCCCAAGCCCAAAAATCATCAATTTTTCTACCGTTAATAAACTCAAACCATGTCATTCCATAGCTTTGCAATATTGAATAAGGCGTATCTGTCGGGAAAAGACCTTTTTGGTGCGCATGTTCATATTGAGATCTTTCGATAATTCCCAGTCGAAGGCAATCTGCCCTGACATCTTCAATAGGCCTCAACTCTTCTTTGTATGCAATAGACCTTCTTGCATAGAGTTCATCGAGCTTAACTCTAACTTGCTTACGAAGGCCTTTAATTTTGATTAGGTTATATAGATCTTGCGCGTTCTTCTGAAAATGCGACAGAAATTGAATATTGTTGGTTTGAGCGTAATTTATAAAATCATCTAAAGCCCAATTAATACCAAGGTCATGTTGACTATATTCAATTGGGAAATTTGTGGGATCGCATAACTCAAGGCCAAGGTTGATAAATTCTTGCTGGATATGACTTAAATATCTCTTATAGCCATGTTGACGATAAATTTCAGCCTCAATCGCAATGAATGGTAACCCCTCCGTTTCATAATAGAGCTCCTTTTTTTGGCGATTATTTAGGTAGTCTTTGCTCCAATTCGGTAA
The DNA here is from genome assembly GCF_018881655.1 of Polynucleobacter sp. Tro8-14-1. Lineage (GTDB taxonomy): Bacteria > Pseudomonadota > Gammaproteobacteria > Burkholderiales > Burkholderiaceae > Polynucleobacter. Next base: position 113,573 of record NZ_JACVPX010000002.1, on the reverse strand, counting down.
GTTTGTTCGACACTTGACCCCGTCTTTGGAGAACATAAATACTTCAATATTTGCCACCATGGGCAATTGAAAATCACCTCTGTACGGCTTGCTTGTTTCTTGCAGTTTTAGCTTTGGATGGCTGATGTAGTCAATTTTTGAGTAATGAAGCCAATTGGCGACAATGAGTTCCGAGCGACTGGCATATTTGCGACCATCAATGCCATAAAGTTGGTTGGACCATTTCCCAGAATCAACCATTAATTTTTCTATTTCAGGCCAAAGACCTAAGTTATGTGCAGCACTTTGAGCGGCACCATAACTATCGCGAAATTCTCCAGCAGACTTAAATTGTTCGCACAGATTTAGCCAGTCGGGTAATTTATAGGATTCCCAATTCTCTACTCCCCTGCGCCATCCTCGTGTATCGCTTAAACGCGTTCTGAGGGTTTTGCGTCGCCCAATTTCGTTATACAAAACTGAGTCTAGGTCTTGAAGGTGGCTCAAATTTGAGGGGTCGTATTTGCAAACTAATTCAAATATAAAGTCATCAGTTGCATTGCCATAAAGCTTGTATTTAGGTGCCATAGTTTTCTCAAGTGGTTGGTGATGGGTTGAAGTAAGGAGTTTGGCGAGCCTCATAAAAGGCCTCCCTTTGGGTGATCTGAGGGTGGGGTTGGGTCGACTTTAGGGGGCATAGAAAGACCAGAATGTTTGGCAATTTCTAGCCAAGGATTAGCGATCAGTGCAGCATCAGCACTTGGATTGATTCGAGTGTTGGGCAGTGCAACTGGAGGCTTTGGGGTTTCGGGCTCAGGTAATTCTGGTGCTTGTTCAACTTTCTCAGTCACCCGACTCTGAGTTTTCGGTAAATGATTCACTCCAATGCTGTTGGGATTTATAACTGAGTGGGCGCTTACTTCATTGAGTGATTGGGGGTTCACAATGGGGTGCGGCTGGTCTTGCATCTGCGCTGCCATGAGTCGTTCAAAGGCGCTTCCATCCTGGCGGGTCAAGTTTGGAATGAATCTTGAGTACACCCGAAAGAGCATCTCGGTAGTGGTGTGTCCCATCTGACGGGCGATCCATTCGGGGGCCTCGCCAGAAGCCAACATGAGGGTGGCATAGGTATGGCGAGTTTGATAGGGCACTCGCTTTTTCAGGCCCAATAATCTTAAGAGCGGATACCAAACTCGCTTAGAAATATTGCGATGAGAAATGGGCGTTCCAGCACTGGTTGCAAAAACATACACGCCCTGCCCTGTTACTTTGTGCTGAGCCAAAAGCGCATCAAAGACCATCTGGGACATTTGGATGTCACGCTCGGACTCTCCCGTTTTGGGAGTTTCCTCATAGTCATTCACAATCGTCTCTTTTATGGAAATCGTGCGACGTTCAAAATCAACGTACTGCCATTTGAGGCCATCGATCTCACCAGTACGGGTCCCCGTAAAGAAGCGAACGATATAGTAGTTGCGAAAGTCAGCTCGAACCGTGTGAAGAATGTCTTGGACTTCTTGCATCGTGAACGGCTGCACATCGGTCTTGCCCACTCTTAAAGGTTTGATATTGATAAAGGCCGGGGCAAATTCATAGCGATCGGCAGCCTCTGTCAATATCATCCGCAGCGGGGTCATGATGTGGTTGATGCGAGAAGCTGAAAGGCTCTCTTTGTTCTTAATTCCGGGTAACTTCGCTAAAGATGATCTAAAAGCGAGAATTTCACCCTTTTTAATCTCATTTACCGTCTTTTGGCCAAATTGAGGAATTAGAAAGTTATCCAGGACACCTCTAGTAGTAGTGCGATGCGAACGCTTCCACCCTACTTCCATCTCTGAGTACCATTGATTGGCAAAGTCGGAAAACAGTGGGGTTTGACGATGGGTTGATGGCGGGCGGTCGGGTAGCATTCCAGCAATGGCTAAAACCAAGTTGGTGGGAGCCTTATTAATAGCAGGGGTGCTAATAGCCAGTCGTGCTTCTTCTACTTCTGCAATGCGTTTACTCATTGGAAAGAAGTGCTCATGGCGGTAAGAGCCATTGGCTACAGCTACTTTGATGTTTTCATCTAGCTTGGCCAGTAATTTGCGGTTAGCCTTGGAGTCACCCAATTCCGTTTGCTCTCTACAGCGAATCCCAAAAACTCGGAAATCCAGAAAGAGGCGCCCAGTTTCTTTTCTGACGCGAATGTTAGACATGAACAACGCCCCCTCTTGCCATTGGGATTTGATTTAGGGTCGAAGAGATCGCCTTTGTCATGTCATCCTCAATAACTTCCCAGATATAGAGAATCTTTCTTCCGCCAAAAGGGCGGAAATAATGACGTCCCTCTAATAAGACAGAATCTTTAAGTTGATCCCGAATCGTGCGGGGGTCATATTTGATGCGAGCTGAAAGCTCTTCAGTGGTGAGATAGGTCTGTGCCATTGTTAACTCCATGTAGTAAAATCAATCAAAGTGGCGAAAAGTAATTCTTAATTAACTTTTGCCATCCTGAATGACATTATGCATGAGTAAATGACATTTAGCAAGCACTTTTTACATTTAATATTAAAAAAAGCTATTCAGAATGATAAAATGCCATTTATCGACCCTTATGGGTGAAAGAAAACTTAAGTTGGTAGATGTCGCTCGTGAGACTGGCTTGCATCGGAACACCATCACCCTGCTTTACGATGAAACTGCTGCAAGGGTCGATTTAGATGCAATTAGTAAGCTATGCAAATTTTTCGATTGCAAAGTCGAAGATCTATTTGAATACCTACCAGATGCTCAAAATGACTAGTCATTTCGCCTTGGGCACAGAAATCTAGGTATTAAGGCGGTAAGTGTGCCAATTTGAGGCTAATACTCAAAACCAGCATAGATCAAAAAGGGTGGGCACAGAGCAGGCACAAAATGGGCACGGTTTGGGCACAAAAGACCATTTGAGTATTGGCCTGATTTGTAAATGAAGAGAGAGCAAAAGCATTAAAAGCCGCAAAAAATAGCTTTCAATGCAGTTTTTTAAGAACTATGTGCCCGAAAGACTGGTGCGCCCGGCAGGAATCGAACCTGCGACCCTTGGCTTCGGAGGCCAATACTCTATCCACTGAGCTACGGGCGCTAGTGGAAAAACTGGTTACCCCTCTATTGTAAGTGTCTATAACCCTTCTCTCTAGTTATAATCTCGACAAAACAACCCTGAAACCCGTCAAACGATAAATTCTTATGAGCAACGAGCACGGAAGTCTAATTAAGTCCCCAAAACAACTCATCATCATGGTGTTCGCAAGCTTTTTCGTGCCACTCATCATCATTTTGTTATTAATGGTGTTTGTGAACAATGGCAAGCGCGCAGATTCATCTGCATCTGCCGATCAAATTATTAAGCCAGTGGGGCAACTCAATTTTAAAGATGCTAGCGAGCCTGCGGCTCCTGCTACTAGCGCCAAATAAGTCTTTAGCGCATATTTAAAAGCTGGCCTTGTGCCAGCTTTTTTATTTTCATTTATTCACTCTTTGCATCTAAGGCAACTTGATAGGCTTCTTTTTTTGTGAGTCCTAAAGTTTGCGAAAGAACGGCAGCAATTTCTTTGCTCCCCATATAAGGGCTCAGCGCATTAGCCCACAACAAGAGAGCTGAATGCTCTGGAGTCTCATCGCTATTGGCTGATCGCCCTGCAACCACGATGACAAATTCACCCTTAAGGCTCTCTGCCACCTCTAGCCAGTGAGTAACGTCTTGCGCTTGAAGTGGCACTAGTTGCTCAAATTTTTTGGTTAACTCACGGCAGACTAAAAGCTGACGATCAGCCTCTAAATTTTTTGCAAGCAATGCAAGTGTTTCTTTAATGTGGTGCGGAGACTCGAAAAAGATGCTTGCCTTTTTGCTGCTGGAGATATCGTGCAGCAGAGCATCACGCTCTTTAGTTTTATTGGGCCAAAAACCTAAAAACTGAAAGCGTCCTTCCGAGTGATGCATCACTGAGCCGGCTGCTGAGATGGCGCTTGATACAGCGCTTGCGCCCGGAATGGGAATTACTCTTAGCCCTGCTTTTTGAACCTCATTTACCAGCTTTGCCCCTGGGTCCGAGACTCCCGGGGTTCCGGCATCTGAAATATAAGCCCAGCGCTCATTGTTCAAAAGGTGTTGTATGACTGTTTGAGCGCCGCCAATTTCATTGTGTTCGTGCAACGCTAAACATTTTTTATGAATGCCAAATTGTTGGAGTAATGCCGCACTATGTCTGGTGTCTTCACAAGCAATCCCATCGACTGAATTGAGAACATGCAGGGCGCGTAAAGTAATGTCGCCCAAATTGCCGATAGGTGTCGCAACCATATACAGAGCTCCTACAGGTAAATCCTGCTGCTTTAAGAAATCGAAAGAGCTAAGTTCCATGGGGGCTGCCTGCAAAAAGTTAAACAATTAGTAAGAGGATACGTTGCTTTTGGGATAAGCTGATTGCTACTGAAATTAGGACATCTTTGGCGCATAATATTGTTATGGAAAAAGATATCAACGAACGTTTGCGTCTGCGTGCCTCCCAGCATTTTCTGGACAGCATTGCCGTGAAACAAGAGGCTGAAAAACTGCTCCCCGAATCTGTTGCTAGGGGCGTACTGGCGATGGTCGATTGTTTGCGTGCCGGCGGTAAGATCATGGCCTGTGGCAATGGTGGTTCTGCAGCCGATGCGCAGCACTTTGCAGCAGAGCTCGTTGGTCGTTTTGAAAGGGAGCGCCAAGAGTTGGCTGCAATTGCTTTGACGACCGACACTTCAATTCTTACGGCCATTGGAAATGACTATAGCTACGATGAGATTTTTAGTAAGCAAGTTCGCGGTCTTGGGAAAAAAGGTGACATTCTGTTGGGTATTTCAACCTCAGGGAATTCGAAGAACGTGATTAAAGCCATTGAGGCTGCCAAAAAGCTCGGTATGAAAATTATTGCATTCACCGGCAATGGTGGCGGCAAGATAGCTCAGTTATTAGATAAAGATGATATTCACTTGTGCGCACCATCAACGCGTACAGCGCGCATTCAAGAAACGCATTTGGTTTTGCTGCATGCTTTATGTGATGGCGTAGATCATGTTTTGCTTGATTAAAAATTATTGATAGCTCACATTAGAAAACATATCCATGAAAATTTTTTCCACGTTTAAATTACTTATTGTTTTACTCATAGTCACGCAGTTAACTGCGTGTGGGGTATTGGCTGTTGGCGGTGTTGCTGCTGGAGCAACAGTGCTCGCAGACCGTCGCACACCAGCCGTACAAGCAATCGATAAAGGAATTGAGTTAGAGGCAGAAAATGCGTTAGCAAAACGCTTTGGCGATAACGCACACATTAACGTGACTTCATTTAATCAAAAAGTATTGCTCACTGGCGAAGTGAAGGATGCTGATATTAAGGGTGAGGCAGGCGCTTATGTCAAGGCGATGAAAAATGCGCGAGCCGTGTTTAATGAATTGGTTATTGGACCCAACAGTAGCTACACATCACGTGCAAACGATTCTTATCTTGAATCTAAGATCAAAACACAAATGGTCTTTACAGATCAGTTGCCGTCAAACTCTATGGTTATAGTTGCAGAAAGTAGCAGCGTTTATCTTATGGGCATCTTGACTCAAAGTGAGGCTGACCTTGCTAAGAAAGTTGCGAGTAATGCAAATGGCGTAAAAGATGTTTACGTTTACTTTGACATCATTTCTGAAGAAGAAAAAGTGCGTCTAGAAAAGCAAGGCAAAGCAGATCAAACTCAACCTAGTAGCCCTCCAAAATTTCAATAATTTTTTCGTAGGTTGGTGATGTTTAAAAAGCGAGCGATTGTAAAAATAGTTTTTTTATTTACAGTGCTCGCTTATTTCTTGCCTACTGCGCAGGCGAATATTCAAGACGAGAATGCATTCGCACTTGCAAAACAAAATGCTTGCTTGGGCTGCCATGCAATCAATAAAAAAATTGTTGGCCCTAGTTTTCAAGCGGTGGCAGAAAAATATAAGAGCGACCCCAATGCTCAAGCATTTTTAAAAAATAAAATTGCTAAAGGAGGGTCTGGTTCTTGGGGCATTGTGCCTATGCCGGCCAACTCAAAATTGAGTGATGCGGATTTATCTACATTAACTAGCTGGATATTGCGTGGCGCACCCAACAAAAACTAAGGCTAGAAGTTAAGGCGCTAGACCGGGTCTTCCTAAGAGCCACCACCAGGCTTGATTAGAGCGTTTGAGGTTTTCTTTTAGGGCGTAGTCCATGCCAGCCCACTGCGCATTGGCAGCCTCTTCCACAATAGTCGCGGGATTTGCTGGGGGCAACTTAAGGCAAGCATCAGCATCGCCATAGGCGTATTCAACGGTCATCCCTGCCTTTTGAGCCAAATGCATCATGGCTTTGTTATTGGCAAGACAATGAACGTAAAGGGTTTCAATGCTGGTATTGCGTGAGTGAACGGCTGAGCGTTGTAACAACGCTGTGCCCAGGCCCTGGGAGCGCCCTTCTGGTAACACAGACACACCAAATTCAGCAGCTCGCGCCTCACCCTTATGCTCAGGCAAATAGGCTAGATGGGCCATACCAACTAGCTTCAGATCTAAATTGAAAACACCAAAAATGACATCCCGATTGAAATCAAGACCTTCTACATAGTGACGAATCACCTCATCAGGAGTCTGGGTACCAAACCGTAGCCGCCTATCTTCATCATTTAGTTGTAGTAAATGATTCAATATTTCCCGTCTATATCCAGCGTGAAGTTCGCGAACGGGCACAGCCTGCCCAGCCATATAAGGGCTTGAAGGTAAGTGACTATTCGCTAATTTATTGTGCATAGCAATATTTTAGCAGGGATAGCTAAAAATTACAGGGTTTTCCCTAAGTTTGTTGCAAATAGGCCAAATCAGCATCAAAAAACAGCGTAATTTTTGGTTTGTTTAGGGCTAAACCTTAAAAAATAAGAAATTTCGAAAAAAAGTTGAAATTTTTTTCGAAATATAACCCATTGTTTTAATTGGATATATTTTTAAACTAAGAAAAAACTTAGCCTTTTTTAATTAAAAGAGTACGAAAGGTGTTGACGACCCTAAAAATGTGGGATATAGTCTCACCTCTCTGCTGAATGTTTTACGAAATACGAAAAACAAGTCAGCCCTCTTTAAAAATTAGTCAACCGATAATTGTGGGTACTAAGTGAAAGCATCCAGTCCTTCGGGACAGATGTAAATAAATAGTACTCATAGACAGTAAAAAGATTTGGTTTTATTACCAAGTCAATTTCTTGAATGAGTGCGACGATCCGCAAGGATCACAGGAATTGAACTGAAGAGTTTGATCCTGGCTCAGATTGAACGCTGGCGGCATGCCTTACACATGCAAGTCGAACGGCAGCACGGGTGCTTGCACCTGGTGGCGAGTGGCGAACGGGTGAGTAATACATCGGAACGTACCTTATCGTGGGGGATAACGCAGCGAAAGCTGTGCTAATACCGCATACGCCCTGAGGGGGAAAGCGGGGGATCGAAAGACCTCGCGCGATTAGAGCGGCCGATGCCTGATTAGCTTGTTGGTGGGGTAAAAGCCCACCAAGGCGACGATCAGTAGCTGGTCTGAGAGGACGATCAGCCACACTGGGACTGAGACACGGCCCAGACTCCTACGGGAGGCAGCAGTGGGGAATTTTGGACAATGGGGGAAACCCTGATCCAGCAATGCCGCGTGAGTGAAGAAGGCCTTCGGGTTGTAAAGCTCTTTTGTCAGGGAAGAAACACCGGCTCTAACACAGTCCGGGAATGACGGTACCTGAAGAATAAGCACCGGCTAACTACGTGCCAGCAGCCGCGGTAATACGTAGGGTGCAAGCGTTAATCGGAATTACTGGGCGTAAAGCGTGCGCAGGCGGTTATACAAGACAGGCGTGAAATCCCCGGGCTTAACCTGGGAATGGCGCCTGTGACTGTATAGCTAGAGTGTGTCAGAGGGGGGTAGAATTCCACGTGTAGCAGTGAAATGCGTAGATATGTGGAGGAATACCAATGGCGAAGGCAGCCCCCTGGGATAACACTGACGCTCATGCACGAAAGCGTGGGGAGCAAACAGGATTAGATACCCTGGTAGTCCACGCCCTAAACGATGCTGACTAGTTGTTCGGGATTTACATCCTGAGTAACGTAGCTAACGCGTGAAGTCAGCCGCCTGGGGAGTACGGTCGCAAGATTAAAACTCAAAGGAATTGACGGGGACCCGCACAAGCGGTGGATGATGTGGATTAATTCGATGCAACGCGAAAAACCTTACCTACCCTTGACATGTCACTAACGAAGTAGAGATACATTAGGTGCTCGTAAGAGAAAGTGAACACAGGTGCTGCATGGCTGTCGTCAGCTCGTGTCGTGAGATGTTGGGTTAAGTCCCGCAACGAGCGCAACCCTTGTCTTTAGTTGCTACGCAAGAGCACTCTAAAGAGACTGCCGGTGACAAACCGGAGGAAGGTGGGGATGACGTCAAGTCCTCATGGCCCTTATGGGTAGGGCTTCACACGTCATACAATGGTGCATACAGAGGGTTGCCAACCCGCGAGGGGGAGCTAATCTCAGAAAATGCATCGTAGTCCGGATCGTAGTCTGCAACTCGACTACGTGAAGCTGGAATCGCTAGTAATCGCGGATCAGAATGTCGCGGTGAATACGTTCCCGGGTCTTGTACACACCGCCCGTCATACCATGGGAGTGGGTTTTGCCAGAAGCCGTTAGCCTAACCGCAAGGAGGGCGACTGCCACGGCAGGGTTCATGACTGGGGTAAAGTCGTAACAAGGTAGCCGTATCGGAAGGTGCGGCTGGATCACCTCCTTTCTAGAGAAAAGATGCTGAATCCTAGTGCCCACACTTATCGGTTGACAATAAAAGCCACGGGTCTGTAGCTCAGCTGGTTAGAGCACTGTGTTGATAACGCAGGGGTCGTAGGTTCAAGTCCTACCAGACCCACCACCAGCCAGAAACAAGACTTAGTGGGACGTTGGGGGATTAGCTCAGCTGGGAGAGCACCTGCTTTGCAAGCAGGGGGTCGTCGGTTCGATCCCGTCATCCTCCACCATCATCTAAATGTCAAAACTAAGCGAATATTTAATCGTTTAGTTTTGCCATTTATGGCTGTTCTTTAAAAATTTGAGTAAGCAAAGTGTCAAATGTTTCTTTGAGAGGACATTTGACAATGTAATAAGGGTAAAGATTGAATCATCAATCAGTAATACAAACGAGTTTTACCAAGTTCTTAACAAAGTACTTACAGTTTGGATTACGGCAAACATGTCAGAAGTAGAAGTAAACCTGTAACAGGTACTAGCAATGGTGCTCGTTATAGGATCAAGTGAATAAGTGCACATGATGGATGCCTTGGCGATTACAGGCGACGAAAGACGTTATAACCTGCGATAAGCCCCGGGGAGCTGGTAAATAAGCTTTGATCCGGGGATTTCTGAATGGGGAAACCCACCACTTTTGTGGTATCCATACCTGAATACATAGGGTATGAGAAGCGAACCTTGTGAACTGAAACATCTAAGTAGCAAGAGGAAAAGACATCAACCGAGATTCCCAGAGTAGTGGCGAGCGAAATGGGAAGAGCCTTCTAGTGATATCTCAGTAATTAACAGAATGGAATGGAAAGTCCAACAATAAAGGGTGATAGTCCCGTATGTGAAAATTATTGAGTGGTACTAGGCTAGAGACAAGTAGGGCGGGACACGTGAAATCCTGTCTGAATATGGGGGGACCATCCTCCAAGGCTAAATACTCGTAATCGACCGATAGTGAACAAGTACCGTGAGGGAAAGGCGAAAAGAACCCCGGGAGGGGAGTGAAATAGATCCTGAAATTGTGTGCATACAAACAGTAGGAGCCTCGTAAGGGGTGACTGCGTACCTTTTGTATAATGGGTCAGCGACTTACATTCAGTAGCAAGCTTAACCGAATAGGGAAGGCGTAGCGAAAGCGAGTCCGAATAGGGCGCTAGTTGCTGGGTGTAGACCCGAAACCAGTTGATCTATCCATGGCCAGGTTGAAGGTGCGGTAACACGTACTGGAGGACCGAACCCACTAACGTTGAAAAGTTAGGGGATGAGCTGTGGATAGGGGTGAAAGGCTAAACAAAACTGGAAATAGCTGGTTCTCTCCGAAAACTATTTAGGTAGTGCCTCGTGTATCACTGTAGGGGGTAGAGCACTGTCATGGTAGTGGGGTCCATTGCGGATTACTGCGCCATAGCAAACTCCGAATACCTACAAGTGCAAGCACGGGAGACAGACATCGGGTGCTAACGTCCGGTGTCAAGAGGGAAACAACCCAGACCGCCAGCTAAGGTCCCTAATATATGCTAAGTGGGAAACGAAGTGGGAAGGCTAAAACAGTCAGGAGGTTGGCTTAGAAGCAGCCATCCTTTAAAGAAAGCGTAATAGCTCACTGATCGAGTCGTCCTGCGCGGAAGATGTAACGGGGCTAAGCATATAACCGAAGCTGCGGATCACAGCAATGTGATGGTAGGAGAGCGTTCTGTAAGCCTGTGAAGGTGTCTTGTAAAGGATGCTGGAGGTATCAGAAGTGCGAATGCTGACATGAGTAGCGATAAAGGGGGTGAAAAGCCCCCTCGCCGTAAGCCCAAGGTTTCCTGTTCAACGTTCATCGGAACAGGGTGAGTCGGCCCCTAAGGCGAGGCAGAGATGCGTAGCTGATGGGAACAAGGTTAATATTCCTTGACCATTGTTAGATGCGATGGGGGGACGGATCGCGGAAAGTTGTCCGGGTGTTGGAAGTCCCGGTTCTTGCGTTGGAGATGGCTATTAGGTAAATCCGGTAGCGTAATTCAAGGGCGTGAGACGAGCGAATTTATTCGCGAAGCAATTGGAAGTGGTTCCAAGAAAAGCCTCTAAGCTTCAGTCTAACAAGACCGTACCGCAAACCGACACAGGTGGGCGAGATGAGTATTCTAAGGCGCTTGAGAGAACTCAGGAGAAGGAACTCGGCAAATTTGTACCGTAACTTCGGGATAAGGTACGCCCTGGTAGTTTGACCCTGTACAAGGGGAGGACGAAAGGGTTGCAATAAAAAGGTGGCTGCGACTGTTTAATAAAAACACAGCACTCTGCAAACACGAAAGTGGACGTATAGGGTGTGACGCCTGCCCGGTGCTGGAAGATTAAATGATGGGGTGCAAGCTCTTGATTGAAGTCCCAGTAAACGGCGGCCGTAACTATAACGGTCCTAAGGTAGCGAAATTCCTTGTCGGGTAAGTTCCGACCTGCACGAATGGCGTAACGATGGCCACACTGTCTCCTCCTGAGACTCAGCGAAGTTGAAATGTTTGTGATGATGCAATCTACCCGTGGCTAGACGGAAAGACCCCATGAACCTTTACTGTAGCTTTGCATTGGACTTTGAATCGGTCTGTGTAGGATAGGTGGGAGGCGTTGATAACAGGATGCTAGTTCTGTTGGAGCCAACCTTGAAATACCACCCTGATTTATTTGAGGTTCTAACCTTGGCCCGTTATCCGGGTCGGGAACAGTGCATGGTAGGCAGTTTGACTGGGGCGGTCTCCTCCCAAAGTGTAACGGAGGAGTACGAAGGTACGCTTGGTACGGTCGGACATCGTACCTAAAGTGCAATGGCAAAAGCGTGCTTAACTGCGAGACCGACAAGTCGAGCAGGTGCGAAAGCAGGTCATAGTGATCCGGTGGTTCTGTATGGAAGGGCCATCGCTCAACGGATAAAAGGTACTCTGGGGATAACAGGCTGATACCGCCCAAGAGTTCATATCGACGGCGGTGTTTGGCACCTCGATGTCGGCTCATCTCATCCTGGGGCTGTAGCCGGTCCCAAGGGTATGGCTGTTCGCCATTTAAAGAGGTACGTGAGCTGGGTTTAAAACGTCGTGAGACAGTTTGGTCCCTATCTGCCATGGGCGTTGGAGATTTGACGGGGGCTGCTCCTAGTACGAGAGGACCGGAGTGGACATTCCGCTGGTGTACCTGTTGTTTCGCCAGAAGCATCGCAGGGTAGCTATGAATGGAAGAGATAACCGCTGAAAGCATCTAAGCGGGAAACTTGCCTGAAGATGAGATCTCCCGTAGGTTTAACCTACATAAAGGGTCGTTGAAGACCACAACGTTGATAGGTCGGGTGTGGAAGTGCAGTAATGCATTAAGCTAACCGATACTAATTGCCCGTTAGGCTTGATCCTATAACCAGCACTATTGTGTTGGATGTTTGCCAGATTTAATCTGCATCCTTATTACATGCTTACTCAAATAGAGTTGTTGATTTAATCAGCAACTCGACCCTCTACGCCCGGTGACCATAGCAAGTTGGAACCACTCCTTCCCATCCCGAACAGGACAGTGAAACGACTTTACGCCGATGATAGTGCGGATTACCCGTGTGAAAGTAGGTAACTGCCGGGCACCAATGCGACGCCCAGACCCTCTTAGGTCTGGGCGTTTTTACTTGTGCAAAGCGTTTAGAGATATTGACAGAAACTCCATTTGGAGTCAGAATATTGGGTTCGCGGAGGGGTGTCCGAGCGGCTAAAGGAGGCAGACTGTAAATCTGTTGGCTATGCCTACGTAGGTTCGAATCCTACCCCCTCCACCAGATGTGCGGGATTAGTTTAATGGTAAAACAGCAGATTTCCAATCTTCGGTCAAGAGTTCGATTCTCTTATCCCGCTCCAGAATTTGTTGCATTAGATTTCGCCCATGTGGCTCAGTGGTAGAGCACTCCCTTGGTAAGGGAGAGGTCGGCAGTTCGATCCTGCCCATGGGCACCATGTTTGATTTTATTAATTGTGTATTTCGTGTTTGGTTTAAGAGTTAACTAAAGGCAGATTAAAAATGGCAAAAGAAAAATTCGAGCGGACAAAACCGCACGTAAACGTAGGCACCATCGGTCACGTTGACCACGGTAAAACTACATTGACAGCAGCAATTGCAACCGTGCTTTCTAAAGCATTCGGTGGCGAAGCTAAAGCATATGATCAGATCGATGCTGCTCCTGAAGAAAAAGCACGCGGTATTACGATTAATACAGCGCACGTTGAGTACGAGACAGCAAACCGTCACTACGCACACGTGGATTGCCCAGGACATGCTGACTACGTGAAGAACATGATTACTGGTGCTGCTCAGATGGACGGCGCTATTTTGGTTTGTTCTGCTGCTGACGGCCCAATGCCACAAACACGTGAACACATCCTCTTGGCACGCCAAGTGGGTGTTCCTTACATCGTGGTGTTCTTGAACAAATGCGACATGGTTGATGACGCTGAATTGTTAGAGCTCGTTGAAATGGAAGTTCGTGAGCTTTTATCTAAGTACAACTTCCCTGGCGATGACACACCAATCATTCAAGGTTCTGCTAAGTTAGCCCTTGAAGGCGACGAAGGCCCATTGGGTAAAGAAGCCATCATGAAATTGGCTGAAGCATTAGATACTTATATCCCAACTCCAGAGCGTGCTGTTGATGGTGCCTTCTTGATGCCAGTAGAAGACGTGTTCTCTATCTCCGGTCGCGGTACTGTTGTGACTGGTCGTATCGAGCGCGGTATCGTTAAAGTAGGCGAAGAGATCGAAATCATCGGTATCAAGCCAACACTCAAGACCACTTGTACTGGTGTTGAAATGTTCCGTAAATTGCTCGACCAAGGTCAAGCAGGCGATAACGTTGGTATCTTGTTACGCGGTACAAAACGTGAAGAAGTTGAGCGCGGCCAAGTATTGGCTAAGCCAGGTTCAATCACCCCACATACTCACTTTACAGCCGAGGTGTACATCTTGGGTAAAGACGAAGGTGGTCGTCATACACCGTTCTTTAACAACTATCGTCCACAGTTTTACTTCCGCACAACGGACGTAACTGGTTCAATCGAGTTGCCAAAAGACAAAGAAATGGTCATGCCTGGCGATAACGTCACGATTACCGTAAAACTCATCGCGCCAATCGCGATGGAAGAAGGTTTACGTTTTGCGATCCGTGAAGGTGGCCGTACTGTTGGCGCCGGCGTGGTTGCAAAGATTTTGGCTTAAGTAGTAAGTTTTAATTAGTTTTTATAAAGGGGTGTAGCTCAATTGGCAGAGCGTTGGTCTCCAAAACCAAAGGTTGGGGGTTCGATGCCCTCCGCCCCTGCCACGATTTGAACTGAAAGCAAAATGTCTCATCAAACAGCAAGTCATACTGAAGAAAAAAGCAGCTGGGTCACTGTACTCGCTGCTTTAATCGTCGTTGCAGCGTTAGTTCTGTACTACACGCTCGCTGATCAATCTATGTTGATTCGTCTTGCTGTTTTATTTGGCGGCATTGCAGCTGCAGTTTTGATTGTGGCAATTTCTCCTGATGGGCGTCGTTTCATCGCCTACGCAAAAGATTCTTGGTATGAAGTAAAAAAGGTTGTTTGGCCAACTCGTAAAGAGACTACCCAAATGACTCTAGTCGTATTTGGCTTTGTTCTGATCATGTCCTTGTTTTTGTGGACTGCAGACAAATTGATTGAATGGCTAGTTTTTTCAGTCTTTTTGGGCTGGAAGTGAGTAAAAAATGATTGATTCTGAAGTAGCTACTAATCCACAAGCTATCGGCAATATGCGCTGGTACGTCATTCATGCTTATTCCGGAATGGAAAAGAGCGTGAAAAGAGGCCTTGAAGAGCGTATTGCTCGCTCTGGAATGCCTGAGAAATTTGGCCGTATTTTGGTCCCTTCCGAAGAGGTTGTAGAGATCAAGTCCGGCACCAAGTCAGTTTCCGAGCGTCGTTTCTTCCCAGGATATGTCCTGATTGAGATGGAAATGACCGATGAGAGCTGGCATTTGGTGAAGAACACACCAAAAGTAACCGGTTTCGTAGGCGGCGTTCGTAATCGTCCAAGCCCAATTTCTACGGCTGAAGTAGCCAAAATCATGGATCAAATGCAGGCTGGGGTGGATAAACCTAAGCCTAAGACCCTATTTGAGGTTGGCGAGATCGTGCGAGTTAAAGAAGGCCCATTTGTTGATTTCAACGGAAATATCGAAGAAGTCAATTATGAGAAGTCAAGATTGCGCGTTTCTGTTACAATTTTTGGCCGCGGTACCCCAGTTGAGCTGGAGTTCGGCCAGGTAGAAAAGATGTAAAAACAAGGACTTAGTCCTGGTTTTAGTAGTTAGTAGTTAAGTGGTTAGCAATAACCGAGGAGCGGAGCTAGAAAGCCAAAAACTAGCGAAGCGTTTACTCAACAGCGGTCTTTCCTAATGAGGTTAGGCGCGCTTTAAGGAGCACACATGGCAAAGAAGATTATTGGCTTTATTAAGCTGCAGATCCCTGCAGGTAAAGCAAATCCATCACCACCCGTAGGTCCAGCATTGGGTCAACGCGGCCTTAACATTATGGAATTCTGTAAGGCGTTCAATGCTCAAACTCAGAGCATGGAACCAGGCCTTCCAATTCCAGTCGTGATTACAGCGTTTGCTGATAAGAGCTTCACATTCATCATGAAGACTCCTCCAGCAACCATCATGATTAAGAAGGCTGCGAAGATTGAAAAAGGATCACCACGTCCTCATACCGATAAAGTGGGTTCAATTACTCGTGCTCAAGCGGAAGAAATCGCTAAAGCAAAAATGCCAGATTTGACAGCAGCCGATATGGACGCAGCTGTTAGAACAATCGCTGGTAGCGCCCGTTCCATGGGCATCACTGTGGAAGGTCTCTAATCATGACTAAATTATCTAAACGCGTTAAAGCAATTCAATCTAAAGTTGATCGCAACAAATTCTATTCATTAGATGACGCATTGAACCTCGTTAAAGAGTGTGCAACTGCTAAGTTTGATGAGTCTATCGACGTTGCAGTTCAGTTAGGTATTGATGCTAAGAAATCTGACCAAGTTGTGCGTGGCGCAGTAGTGCTCCCGGCTGGTACAGGTAAGCATGTTCGTGTAGCTGTTTTTGCTCAAGGTGAGAAGGCTGAACAAGCTAAAGCCGCTGGTGCAGAAATCGTTGGCATGGAAGAGCTTGCTGAACAAATTAAAGGCGGCAAAATTGATTTCGATATTTTGATCGCATCCCCAGACACAATGAAAATTGTTGGTACTTTAGGTCAAGTATTGGGCCCACGTGGTTTGATGCCGAATCCAAAAGTTGGAACAGTGACTCCTGACGTTGCTACTGCAGTTAAAAATGCAAAAGCGGGTCAAGTTCAGTTCCGCGTGGACAAAGCCGGTATCGTGCACGCAAGCATTGGCCGTCGTTCATTCGAGCCAACTGCATTGAAATCCAACTTGCTCGCATTGCTCGAGGCTTTGAATAAAGCGAAGCCACCTGCATCTAAGGGTATTTATTTAAAGAAGGTTGCCGTAAGCAGCACCATGGGTGCAGGCGTACGCGTAGACCAAGCATCGTTACAGGCAGCAGCTTAATTAGCCTGTAGCAAAAAAGAACTTTGGGTCGACGCCCACTCTTTGAGTGAGAGTCGAACATCAAAGACCGTTGGTGAATGAGTTTGCTTTTATAGGGATGAATTCTTAATCGTTACGAAAGTAATAGCCAGCGCAGATGGCGACCCTGAAAAGATTTTCACAAGAACCTTGTGAACAAATGATCAGACGCTGGTGTGTAACCCCAACTGGAAACAGTTGGTTTTTTAGGAGTTAAACCGTGCCTTTGAATGTACAAGACAAAAAAGCGATTGTTGCTGATGTCGGCGCTCAATTGGCTGGAGCCCAAACTGTCGTGCTCGCTGAATACCGTGGTATTCCAGTAGAGCAGTTGACAAAGCTACGTGCTAGCGCACGTGACCAAGGTGTATATCTTCGCGTTTTGAAGAACACATTGGCACGCCGTGCTGCACAAGGCACACAGTTTGAGCCTCTTGCCGATTCGATGGTTGGCCCCTTGATCTACGGCATTTCTGCTGATCCGATTGCTTCGGCAAAAGTATTGCAGAACTTTGCTAAGACTCAAGACAAGCTGGTCATTACTGCTGGCTTATATAACGGCAAGTTGTTGGACGTAGCGGGTGTTAAATCCCTCGCGTCTATTCCAAGCCGCGACGAGTTGTTATCTCAGTTGTTGGGTGTGATGTTGGCCCCAGTTTCTGCGATGGCTCGCGTATTGGGCGCAGTAGCAGCACAAAAGGCAGAAGGAGCACCTGCTCCTGTTGCAGCACCGGTAGCAGAAGTAGCAGCAGCCCCAGCAGAAGTAGTTGCTGAAGCCGCCGCTCCAGAAGCAAGTGCTGAGCCTGCAGCCTCAGCCCCAGAAGCTGGAACAGAAACACCTGAAACCCCTGCCGCTGAATAAGCGACAGATTAACTATTTAAGTATTAGGAGCTAAAAATGGCGATTACTAAAGAAGAAATCATTGATGCAGTAGGTAGCATGTCCGTTATGGATTTGAACGACTTGGTTAAGGCGTTCGAAGAGAAGTTTGGCGTTTCCGCTGCAGCGATGGCTGTTGCTGGTCCTGCTGGTGCAGCTGGCGGCGCTGCTGCTGAAGAGCAAACAGAATTCACTGTTAACTTGCTCGAAGCTGGCGCAAACAAGGTTTCAGTAATTAAGGCAGTTCGCGAAATTACTGGTCTTGGCTTGAAAGAAGCTAAGGACTTGGTTGACGGTGCACCGAAGCCAATCAAAGAAGCTGTTGATAAGAAGACGGCTGAAGAAGCTAAGAAGAAGCTTGAAGAAGCTGGCGCTAAAGCAGAACTCAAGTAATACATACAATGCTGGCGCCTCTCAAAAAGGGGCGTTAGCCATGTTGGGTTTGACCTCTAGAGGTCAAACCCGATTTCATTTCTGATTGAAATCGGGTTTGCCTTCTGATACGACTGCAGAATGCAAGTTTGGTCGGACACTAAATCTATCGGTTTAGTGTTGTCCGCCAGTGATTGGTAGTGGCCAATCGCCAAATCTTTGTACAGTCGCTGAATTCGGAGATGAAATGAACTATAGCTTCACCGAACGCAAGCGAGTCCGTAAAAGCTTTGCTAAGCGAGTAAATAACCACCAGGTTCCGTACCTGATCGCAACGCAGCTGGAATCCTACGCTAAATTTTTACAGGCTGAAAAGCCAGCAATGTCTCGTCTTACTGAGGGACTTCAAGCTGCCTTTACATCAGCATTCCCAATTGTGTCTAACAACGGCTATGCACGTATGGAATACGTGTCTTACCAGTTATCACAGCCACCATTTGACGTTAAAGAATGTCAACAGCGTGGTTACACATACCACTCTGCCTTGCGCGCAAAAGTTCGCTTGATTATTTATGATCGCGAAGCGCCTACTAAGGTTAAAGAGGTAAAAGAGAGCGAAGTCTACATGGGTGAAATTCCACTCATGACAGAAAATGGCTCTTTTGTGATTAACGGTACTGAGCGCGTAATCGTTTCTCAGTTGCACCGTTCCCCAGGCGTGTTCTTCGAACACGATAAGGGCAAGACACACAGCTCAGGTAAGTTGCTGTTCTCAGCACGCATCATTCCTTACCGTGGTTCATGGCTCGATTTTGAGTTTGATCCGAAAGACATTCTCTATTTCCGCGTTGACCGTCGTCGTAAGATGCCTGTCACCATTTTGCTCAAAGCAATTGGTTTAAACAACGAACAGATTCTTGCGAACTTCTTTAACTTTGATCATTTCTCATTAACTGCTAACGGCGGTTCAATGGAATTTGTGCCAGAGCGTTTGCGTGGTCAGTTGGCTAGCTTTGATGTGCTCGATAAGAATGGCGTTGTTGTCATTCAAAAAGACAAGCGTATCAATGCAAAGCATATTCGTGAACTCGAAGCTGCTAAAACTAAAACAATCGCTGTACCAGACGACTATTTAATTGGTCGTGTAGTAGCGCGCAATATCGTTGATCCAGATTCTGGTGAAATCTTGGCCTACGCTAATGATGAAATCACTGAAGAGGTATTGGCTACATTGCGCGATGCAGGCATCAAGCAATTAGAAACTATCTACACCAATGATTTGGATTCTGGTGCATACATTTCTCAGACATTGCGTACTGATGAAACAGCAGATCAAATGGCTGCTCGTATCGCCATTTACCGCATGATGCGTCCTGGCGAGCCTCCAACAGAAGATGCTGTTGAAGCCTTGTTCCAGCGCTTGTTCTATAACGAAGATACTTACGATTTGTCGCGTGTTGGCCGCATGAAGGTCAACAGCCGTTTGAACCGTCCAGAAATGGAAGGTCCAATGGTTCTGTCGAACGAAGATATTCTCGACACTATTAAGTCCCTCGTAGATTTGCGTAACGGCAAAGGCGAAGTAGACGATATCGATCACTTAGGTAATCGTCGTGTACGTTGCGTTGGCGAGTTGGCTGAAAACCAATTCCGTGCTGGTTTGTCACGTGTTGAGCGTGCGGTTAAAGAACGTCTTGGCCAAGCCGAAACAGAAAACCTCATGCCGCATGACTTGATTAACAGTAAGCCAATCTCTTCTGCGATTCGTGAGTTCTTCGGTTCTTCACAGTTGTCCCAGTTTATGGACCAAACCAACCCGCTTTCAGAGATCACGCACAAGCGTCGTATTTCTGCGTTGGGACCTGGTGGTTTGACCCGCGAGCGCGCAGGCTTTGAAGTGCGCGACGTGCATCCAACCCACTATGGACGTGTTTGCCCAATTGAAACTCCCGAAGGACCAAACATTGGTTTGATCAACTCACTCGCGTTATTTGCGCGTTTGAATGAGCATGGTTTCTTAGAAACTCCATACCGTAAGGTTTCCAATAGCAAGGTAAGCGATGAAGTGGTTTACCTCTCTGCGATTGAGGAAGCAAAGTATGTGATTGCTCAGGCAAACGCAACAATCGACAAGAGCGGTAAGTTGGCCGACGAATTAGTTTCTGCTCGTCAAGCTGGTGAAACCATGATGGTTAGCCCAGAGCGCATCGATTTCATCGACGTTGCTCCTAGCCAGATCGTTTCTGCTGCCGCTTCACTCGTTCCATTCTTAGAGCACGATGATGCAAACCGTGCGTTGATGGGTGCGAACATGCAGCGTCAAGCAGTTCCTTGCTTGCGTCCGGATAAGCCATTGGTTGGTACAGGTTTAGAGCGTATTGTTGCGGTTGACTCTGGCACTGTTATTTTGGCGTCCCGCGGCGGTATCGTTGATTATGTTGACGCTAACCGTGTTGTGATTCGTGTAAACGATGATGAGACAGCTGCTGGTGAAGTTGGTGTGGATATTTATAACCTCATCAAGTACACCCGTTCAAACCAAAACACCAACATTAACCAACGTCCTATCGTTCAGGCTGGTGATCGCGTAGCGCGTGGTGACGTTGTTGCTGACGGCGCATCTACCGATTTGGGTGAATTGGCTTTGGGTCAAAACATGACTGTGGCATTTATGCCATGGAACGGTTACAACTTCGAAGATTCAATCTTGATTTCTGAGAAAGTTGTTGCTGACGACCGCTACACCTCTATTCATATTGAAGAGTTGTCAGTGGTTGCGCGTGATACCAAGCTGGGTTCAGAAGAAATTACTCGCGATATCTCCAATTTGGCAGAGTCACAACTCTCCCGTTTGGATGAAAGCGGTATTGTTTACATCGGTGCTGAAGTTGAAGCTGGCGACGTATTGGTTGGTAAAGTAACTCCAAAGGGCGAGACTACTCTCACTCCTGAAGAGAAGTTACTACGTGCGATCTTCGGTGAAAAAGCATCTGACGTTAAAGATACTTCTTTGCGCGTTCCATCAGGAATGATCGGTACTGTTATTGATGTTCAGGTCTTCACCCGTGAAGGTATTGAGCGTGATGCACGTGCACAGTCAATTATCCAAGAAGAATTACAACGCTATCGTTTGGACTTGAACGACCAGTTGCGTATTGTTGAGGGCGATGCCTTCATGCGTTTAGAAAAACTGTTGATTGGTAAAGTTGCCAATGGTGGTCCTCAGAAATTAGCTAAAGGCACTAAGATTGACAAGGAATACCTTGCCAGCTTAGATAAATACCATTGGTTTGACGTTCGTCCAGCAGATGATGAGGTTGCCTCACAAGTTGAAGCAATTAAATCTTCTATCGAAGCGAAGCGTAAGCAATTTGATGAGGCTTTTGAAGAGAAGCGCACCAAGCTTACCCAGGGCGATGATTTACAGCCTGGCGTAACAAAGATGGTTAAGGTGTACTTGGCCGTTAAGCGTCGTTTACAGCCTGGTGACAAGATGGCCGGTCGTCACGGTAACAAAGGTGTGGTTTCTAAAATCGCCCCAGCTGAAGATATGCCATTTATGGCTGACGGACGCCCTGTTGACATCGTCTTGAACCCATTGGGTGTTCCTTCCCGTATGAACGTTGGCCAGATCTTGGAAACCCATTTAGGTTGGGCTGCCCAAGGTATTGGTAAGCGTATTGACGAGATGGTTCGTGAGCACGCTAAGCAAACTGAATTACGTAAGTTCTTCAAGCAGCTTTATAACGAAACAGGTCGTGTTGAAGACATCGACAACTTCACTGATGAGCAGATCAATGTTTTGGCTGAGAATCTCCGCCAAGGCTTGCCATTTGCTACTCCAGTGTTTGATGGTGCTACTGAAGCTGAAATCGGACGCATGCTCGAGTTGGCGTATCCAGAAGATGTTGCTAAATCTTTGAAGATGACCCCTTCACGTCAGCAAATGATTTTGTGCGACGGCCGAACTGGCGACCAATTTGAGCGTCCAGTCACTGTTGGCGTAATGCACGTCTTGAAACTCCACCATTTGGTCGATGACAAGATGCATGCACGTTCAACCGGACCTTACTCTTTAGTAACGCAACAGCCATTGGGCGGTAAAGCTCAGTTCGGTGGTCAGCGCTTTGGTGAGATGGAAGTCTGGGCCCTCGAAGCATACGGTGCTTCATATGTCTTGCAGGAAATGCTGACAGTGAAGTCCGATGACGTCGCAGGCCGTACCAAGGTTTATGAAAACATCGTCAAGGGCGAGCACACGATTGATGCTGGCATGCCCGAATCCTTCAACGTGCTGGTAAAAGAAATCCGTTCGTTGGGTATTGACATTGACATGGAGCGCAACTGATATGAAAGCATTGCTCGATTTATTTAAGCAAACGCAGGGCGAAGAGCAGTTTGATGTCATCAAAATTGGTCTCGCATCTCCTGAGAAAATTCGCTCATGGTCTTTTGGTGAAGTACGCAAACCAGAAACCATCAATTACAGGACTTTTAAGCCCGAGCGTGATGGTTTGTTCTGCGCCAAGATTTTTGGACCAACCAAAGACTACGAGTGCTTATGCGGTAAGTACAAGCGTTTAAAGTTCCGTGGCGTAATCTGCGAGAAGTGCGGCGTTGAAGTTACTCTCGCTAAGGTGCGTCGTGAGCGCATGGGCCACATTGAGTTGGCAGCCCCTGTAGCGCACATTTGGTTCTTGAAGTCATTGCCATCCCGTTTGGGTATGGTTCTCGATATGACATTGCGTGATATCGAGCGCGTTCTTTACTTTGAAGCATATGTAGTAGTTGATCCTGGTATGACTCCTGAAGGCGCGATGAAGCGCGGTCAGATCATGTCTGAAGATGAATACATTGCTAAGACCGAAGAGTATGGTGACGGTGCATTTACCGCCATCATGGGCGCGGAAGGTATTCGTGATCTCTTGCGTTCGATTGATATCGATCGTGAAGTAGAGACTATTCGCGCTGACTTAAAAGCCACTGGTAGCGATGCCAAGATCAAGAAATACGCTAAGCGCTTAAAAGTGCTCGAGGCGTTCCAGACTTCAGGCATCAAGCCTGACTGGATGATCATGGAAGTATTGCCAGTATTGCCACCTGAATTGCGCCCATTGGTGCCATTGGATGGCGGTCGCTTTGCTACTTCAGATTTGAACGACCTCTACCGTCGTGTGATCAACCGTAACAACCGTTTAAAGCGTTTGTTAGAGTTGCGCGCACCAGAGATCATCGTTCGTAACGAAAAACGGATGTTGCAAGAAGCGGTTGACTCATTGCTCGACAACGGTCGTCGCGGTAAGGCTATGACTGGCGCTAACAAGCGTCCTCTCAAGTCCTTGGCCGAGATGATTAAAGGTAAGAGCGGTCGTTTCCGTCAAAACTTGTTGGGTAAACGTGTTGACTACTCTGGTCGTTCAGTCATCGTGGTTGGCCCTACATTGAAGTTGCATCAGTGCGGCTTACCAAAATTAATGGCCTTGGAATTATTCAAGCCATTCATTTTCAACAAGCTTGAGACTTTGGGTATTGCAACCACGATTAAGGCTGCAAAGAAAGAAGTTGAAAGCCAGACTCCAATCGTTTGGGACATTCTCGAAGAAGTCATTCGTGAACATCCAATCATGTTGAACCGTGCGCCTACATTGCATCGTCTTGGTATTCAGGCTTTCGAGCCAATGCTGATTGAAGGTAAAGCAATCCAATTGCACCCATTAGTCTGCGCGGCATTTAATGCGGACTTTGACGGTGACCAAATGGCGGTTCACGTTCCTTTGTCGCTCGAAGCGCAAATGGAAGCACGTACATTGATGTTGGCTTCGAACAACGTATTGTTCCCAGCTAACGGCGAGCCATCAATCGTTCCGTCACAGGACGTGGTGTTGGGTCTGTACTACGCTACACGTGACAAGATCAACGGTAAGGGTGAAGGCATGGTTTTCGCTAACATTACTGAAGTAGTACGTGCATACGAAGCAGGTCAAGTTGAATTGGCTTCTCGTGTTGCTGTTCGTATTACTGAGTTTGAGATTGTGGACAAGAAGGCAGAGGGCGATGCCCGTTTTGCTGAAAAGACCAAGATCTATCAAACATCAGTTGGCCGTGCAATCTTGTCTGAGATTTTGCCTAAAGGCATGTCTTTCGAGGAAATTAACAAGCCTTTGAAGAAAAAAGAAATCTCACGCTTGATCAACACTTCATTCCGTAAGTGCGGTTTACGTGAAACTGTGATTTTTGCCGACCGCCTCTTGCAGTCTGGTTTCCGTTTGGCAACCAACGCTGGTATCTCAGTTGCGATCGACGATATGCTGATCCCAACTTCTAAAGAGCGCATCATCACTGAGGCATCTGCCAAGGTTAAGGAGTATGACAAGCAGTTCATGTCAGGTCTCGTAACCAATCAAGAGCGTTATAACAACGTAGTTGATATTTGGGGTGCTGCAGGCGACCAAGTTGGTAAAGCAATGATGGATGAGTTGTCACACGTTGACGTACTCGATCGTAACGGTAAGACTGTGCGTCAAGAATCCTTTAACTCCATCTACATGATGGCGGATTCTGGTGCGCGTGGATCTGCAGCGCAGATTCGTCAGTTGGCTGGTATGCGTGGTTTGATGGCTAAGCCTGATGGCTCCATCATTGAAACCCCAATTACTGCGAACTTCCGTGAAGGTTTGAACGTATTGCAGTACTTCATCTCAACCCACGGCGCTCGTAAAGGTCTGGCAGATACAGCGTTGAAGACAGCGAACTCGGGTTACTTGACACGTCGTTTATGCGACGTCACTCAAGATCTCGTGGTGATCGAAGATGATTGCGGCGCAACTAATGGTGTAACCATGAAGGCGCTGGTTGAAGGCGGCGAAATTATCGAAGCATTGCGTGACCGTATTTTGGGTCGTGTATGTATCGGTGACATCGTTCATCCTGACACACAAGAAGTCATTGTTCCGAACGACACCTTGCTCGATGAAGATCACGTTGATCAAATCGTTGCATTGGGTATCGACGAAGTTAAAGTTCGCACAGTATTGTCTTGCTTAACTCGCTTTGGTTTGTGCGCGAAGTGCTACGGACGCGATCTAGGTCGCGGTGGTTTGGTAAACGTTGGTGAAGCAGTTGGCGTGATCGCTGCTCAGTCCATCGGCGAGCCAGGCACACAGTTGACTATGCGTACTTTCCATATTGGTGGCGCAGCGTCACGTGCATTGGTTGCAAGCAACATCGAAGCTAAGTCTAATGGTGCTTTGAAATTCTCTGCCACGATGCGTGTTGTCAAGAATGCGAAGGGTGAGCAGATCGTGATTTCACGTTCTGGCGAAGCCTTGATCGTTGATGAGAATGGTCGTGAGCGCGAGCGTCATAAAGTGCCTTATGGTGCAACTCTCTTGTTGAAAGAAGATGCAGCTGTTAAGGCTGGCGCAAGCTTGGCGACTTGGGACCCATTAACACGTCCGATTATTTCTGAGTACGCTGGTATCGCCCGCTTCGACAACGTTGAAGAAGGTGTAACCGTTGCTAAGCAGGTAGACGAAGTTACCGGTCTTTCCACCTTGGTGGTAATTGACGGTAAGCGTCGTTCTGCAGCAAGCAAAGGCGTTCGCCCAGTGATCAACTTGGTTGATGACAAGGGTAACGAAGTCATGATCGCCGGTACTGATCACCCAGTAAACATTGGCCTCCAAGTGGGCGCGTTGATTACTGTTAAAGATGGTCAAAAAGTCGAAGTTGGTGAAGTATTGGCGCGTATTCCAATCGAATCACAGAAGACTCGCGACATTACCGGCGGTTTGCCACGCGTCGCTGAATTGTTCGAAGCACGTTCACCTAAAGATGCAGCTGTCTTGGCGAAAGTTACTGGAACAGTTTCCTTCGGTAAAGAAACCAAAGGTAAACAACGTTTGGTGATTACCGATATGGACGGCGAAGCCAATGAATTCTTGATTCCTAAAGAAAAGCAAGTTCTCGTTCATGACGGTCAAGTTGTGAACAAGGGCGAGATGATTGTGGAAGGCCCAGCTGATCCACATGACATCTTGACTCTCAGAGGTATTGAAGAGTTGGCGATCTACATCGTTGATGAAGTTCAAGACGTTTACCGTTTGCAAGGCGTGAAGATTAACGACAAGCACATTGAAGTGATCGTGCGTCAAATGTTGCGTCGTGTGCAGATCACTGATGGCGGCGATACCGCTTACATCACTGGTGAGCAAGTTGAGCGTTCAAAACTGTATGACGCTAACGATTTAGTGATTGCCGCAGGTAAGCGCCCAGCTCAGTTCGAAAACGTGCTGTTGGGTATTACTAAAGCATCCTTGTCGACCGACAGCTTCATTTCAGCGGCTTCTTTCCAAGAAACCACCCGTGTATTGACCGAAGCCGCAATTATGGGCAAGACCGATACACTCCGTGGCCTCAAGGAAAACGTCATTATTGGTCGTCTAATCCCTGCTGGTACCGGCTTGTCTTACCGCCGTGCACGCAAGGTCAGAGAGCAATTCGAGCGTGACCGCGCTCAAATGATTGCCGCCGAAGAGGAAGCAATAGCCAATATGCCTGTAGAAATAGAGGCTGAAGTCGTTGCTCCTGCTGGGGAGGCTGATCCGAGCTAATTTGGTAATTCTGGCCAGAAATGGCCAGTTTTTTCCCCATTTGGTTGACGGAAAAGGCTGGCCAAGCTAGAATGCTGAGTTCTACTGATTCAGAAGAGGGTCTTTTTGACCTAGAAATTCTCTAAGTCATTGATTTTCTTGAAGAAAGCAACAAAGAAGTACTAACCGAGCTATTTTATGCCAACAATTAATCAATTAATACGTAAGCCAAGATCCAGGCTGATCGTTAAAAGCAAGAGCCCTGCACTGGAAAACAGTCCGCAGCGCCGTGGTGTTTGTACACGTGTGTACACCACTACTCCTAAAAAGCCTAACTCTGCACTTCGTAAAGTAGCCAAAGTTCGCTTAACCAATGGTTTTGAAGTTATTTCATACATTGGCGGTGAAGGCCATAACCTCCAGGAACACTCGGTAGTGTTGATTCGTGGTGGTCGTGTAAAGGATTTGCCAGGTGTTCGTTACCACATCGTTCGTGGCTCACTTGACTTGCAAGGTGTTAAAGACCGTAAGCAATCACGTTCCAAGTACGGTGCTAAGCGCGCTAAGAAATCTGCTTAATCTTTCAATAGATTTTTGCTGAAGTATTTGTAGTAAGTCTTCGTTTGTCAGACTTAAAAGACAAGTAAGTGGTTGTCCCGTCTAAGAATCTTCTTAGATAGTAGGGCAACCGGAGCGGGTGATCCATGTGGGTCGCCCCTAACTGAACTGAAGGAGTAGTTATGCCACGTCGTCGTGAAGTTCCCAAACGGGAAATTTTGCCGGATCCAAAATTCGGTAATGTAGAAGTAGCTAAATTCATGAACGTCCTCATGTTGGACGGCAAGAAATCGGTTGCAGAGCGTATCGTTTACGGTGCCTTTGATCACATCGAGAAAAAAGCAAACAAAGAACCACTCGAAATTTTCTCAACAGCTATGGGCAACGTTAAGCCAATGGTTGAGGTGAAGAGCCGTCGTGTTGGTGGCGCTAACTACCAGGTTCCTGTTGAAGTTCGCCCATCACGCCGTTCTGCTTTGGCAATGCGCTGGGTGCGCGAAGCCGCTAAAAAGCGCGGTGAGAAATCTATGGCTCAACGTTTGGCCAACGAATTATTAGAAGCTGCAGAAGGTCGCGGCGGAGCAATGAAGAAGCG
The DNA here is from genome assembly GCF_018881655.1 of Polynucleobacter sp. Tro8-14-1. Taxonomy (GTDB): domain Bacteria; phylum Pseudomonadota; class Gammaproteobacteria; order Burkholderiales; family Burkholderiaceae; genus Polynucleobacter. Next base: position 86,163 of record NZ_JACVPX010000002.1, on the reverse strand, counting down.
TGAAGAAGTTCACCGTATGGCAGAAGCTAACAAAGCTTTCTCACATTTCCGCTTCTAATCGCACAGCAAAGAAAAGGTACCAACAGTGGCACGTAAAACCCCCATCGACAGATACCGCAATATTGGTATCTCTGCGCACATTGACGCAGGCAAGACAACAACTACAGAACGCGTTTTGTTCTACACCGGTGTTAATCATAAGATTGGTGAAGTACATGATGGCGCTGCAACCATGGACTGGATGGAACAAGAGCAAGAGCGTGGTATCACGATTACTTCTGCTGCTACTACAACGTTCTGGAAGGGTATGGCTGGTAATTTCCCAGAGCACCGCATCAATATTATTGATACCCCAGGACACGTAGATTTCACTATTGAAGTTGAGCGTTCAATGCGCGTTTTGGATGGTGCTTGCATGGTTTACTGTGCGGTAGGTGGTGTACAGCCCCAATCTGAAACTGTTTGGCGTCAAGCTAACAAGTATCAAGTTCCACGTTTGGCTTTCGTAAACAAGATGGACCGCACCGGTGCGAACTTCTTTAAGGTCTATGACCAGATGAAGTTACGCCTTAAAGCAAATCCTATCTTGATCCAGATTCCTATTGGCGCTGAAGAAAACTTCAAGGGCGTTGTGGACTTGGTAAAAATGAAGGCCATCTATTGGGATGAGGCTTCACAAGGCACTAAGTTTAGCTACGAAGAGATTCCTGCTGAATTAAAGGCATCTGCAGATGAGTGGCGCGAAAAGATGGTTGAAGCCGCTGCTGAAAGTTCAGAAGAGTTGATGGAGAAGTATCTCGGTGGCGAAGAGTTAACCGAAGAAGAAATCAAAAAAGCGTTGCGTCAACGTACGATTGCTAATGAAATCATTCCAATGATGTGCGGAACTGCGTTCAAAAACAAAGGCGTTCAGGCAATGTTGGATGCGGTGGTTGAGTTATTGCCATCCCCATTAGACGTTCCACCAGTTCCTTGTGAATTGGAAGACGGAACTCCAACAACACGTAAAGCTGACGATGCTGAGAAATTCTCTGCATTGGCATTTAAGATCATGACTGACCCATTTGTTGGCCAGCTTATCTTTTTCCGCGTTTATTCAGGTGTAATGAAATCTGGCGACACAATCTACAACCCAATCAAGGGTAAGAAAGAGCGTGTTGGTCGTTTGTTGCAGATGCATGCAAACCAACGTGAAGAAATTAAAGAAGTTTATGCAGGCGATATCGCTGCTGCAGTTGGTCTAAAAGACGCAACTACTGGCGAAACATTATGTGACCCAGATAGCATTGTTATTTTGGAGCGCATGGTATTCCCAGAGCCAGTAATCTCACAAGCAGTTGAGCCAAAGACAAAACCAGACCAAGAAAAAATGGGTCTTGCTTTGAACCGCTTGGCACAAGAAGATCCTTCTTTCCGCGTTAAAACGGATGAAGAGTCTGGCCAGACAATTATTTCTGGAATGGGCGAGCTCCATTTGGAAATTTTGGTTGATCGTATGCGTCGTGAATTTGGTGTTGAAGCCACTGTTGGTAAGCCACAAGTTGCCTATCGCGAAACTATTCGTAAAGTTTGCGAAGAAATCGAAGGTAAGTTTGTTAAGCAGTCTGGTGGTCGCGGTCAATACGGTCACGTGGTATTGAAGCTTGAGCCACAAGAGCCAGGTAAAGGTTTTGAATTCATTGACGCTATTAAGGGCGGTGTAGTTCCACGCGAATACATCCCTGCAGTAGAAAAAGGAATTCGCGAAACATTGAATTCCGGTATTTTGGCTGGCTATCCAGTTGTAGATATCAAAGCTACATTGTTCTTCGGTTCATACCATGACGTTGACTCCAATGAAAACGCATTTAAGATGGCGGGTTCTATGGCATTCAAAGACGGTATGCGTAAAGCAGCACCAGTATTGCTTGAGCCGATGATGGCTGTTGAAGTAGAAACACCAGAAGATTTCATGGGTAACGTAATGGGTGATCTTTCATCCCGTCGCGGTATTTTGCAGGGTATGGATGACATTCCAGGCGGTGGCAAGATCGTCCGTGCTGAAGTGCCGTTAGCAGAGATGTTTGGTTACTCAACTGGCTTACGCTCGTTGACCCAAGGTCGCGCTACCTACACCATGGAATTTAAGCATTATTCCGAAGCACCGAAGAACGTTGCTGAAGCAGTTATGGCTGCTAAAGCGAAGTAATTTATCTACATTAATTTTGAATATTGACTAGCTAAAGAAGGCAGACAAAAATGGCAAAAGAAAAATTCGAGCGGACAAAACCGCACGTAAACGTAGGCACCATCGGTCACGTTGACCACGGTAAAACTACATTGACAGCAGCAATTGCAACCGTGCTTTCTAAAGCATTCGGTGGCGAAGCTAAAGCATATGATCAGATCGATGCTGCTCCTGAAGAAAAAGCACGCGGTATTACGATTAATACAGCGCACGTTGAGTACGAGACAGCAAACCGTCACTACGCACACGTGGATTGCCCAGGACATGCTGACTACGTGAAGAACATGATTACTGGTGCTGCTCAGATGGACGGCGCTATTTTGGTTTGTTCTGCTGCTGACGGCCCAATGCCACAAACACGTGAACACATCCTCTTGGCACGCCAAGTGGGTGTTCCTTACATCGTGGTGTTCTTGAACAAATGCGACATGGTTGATGACGCTGAATTGTTAGAGCTCGTTGAAATGGAAGTTCGTGAGCTTTTATCTAAGTACAACTTCCCTGGCGATGACACACCAATCATTCAAGGTTCTGCTAAGTTAGCCCTTGAAGGCGACGAAGGCCCATTGGGTAAAGAAGCCATCATGAAATTGGCTGAAGCATTAGATACTTATATCCCAACTCCAGAGCGTGCTGTTGATGGTGCCTTCTTGATGCCAGTAGAAGACGTGTTCTCTATCTCCGGTCGCGGTACTGTTGTGACTGGTCGTATCGAGCGCGGTATCGTTAAAGTAGGCGAAGAGATCGAAATCATCGGTATCAAGCCAACACTCAAGACCACTTGTACTGGTGTTGAAATGTTCCGTAAATTGCTCGACCAAGGTCAAGCAGGCGATAACGTTGGTATCTTGTTACGCGGTACAAAACGTGAAGAAGTTGAGCGCGGCCAAGTATTGGCTAAGCCAGGTTCAATCACCCCACATACTCACTTTACAGCCGAGGTGTACATCTTGGGTAAAGACGAAGGTGGTCGTCATACACCGTTCTTTAACAACTATCGTCCACAGTTTTACTTCCGCACAACGGACGTAACTGGTTCAATCGAGTTGCCAAAAGACAAAGAAATGGTCATGCCTGGCGATAACGTCACGATTACCGTAAAACTCATCGCGCCAATCGCGATGGAAGAAGGTTTACGTTTTGCGATCCGTGAAGGTGGCCGTACTGTTGGCGCCGGCGTGGTTGCAAAGATTTTGGCTTAAGTAGTAAGTTTTAATAAAAATATTTAGCGGTTTGCTAACCGGTGACATCAGTGCTGCTGATGTCACCGAGCTCTTTAGATGTATAACGTGGCAGCACCACAACGCTCTTTGGAATTAATATGCAAAACCAAAAAATTCGTATTCGCCTTAAAGCATTTGATTACCGTTTAATCGACCAGTCTGCAGCTGAAATCGTTGATACAGCTAAGCGTACTGGTGCAGTTGTTAAGGGTCCAGTACCTTTGCCAACCCGTATTGAGCGTTTTGATATCTTGCGTTCACCACACGTGAACAAGACATCCCGTGATCAGTTAGAGATCCGCACCCATCTCCGTTTGATGGATATCGTTGATCCTACAGAGAAAACTGTAGATGCTTTGATGAAATTAGACCTCCCAGCAGGTGTGGATGTCGAAATTAAGTTGCAGTAATTTGTATTTTCCAGTCTTTTTGCTTGTCAAGACTGGGTTTTCGGGATAGAATCTAAGGCTTCGCTCAATTATTTGAGCGAAAATCTTAGTTTTATCAGCACTAAAAACGTTGTAAGTTATTGATTTAGAAGTACTTTTACTTGTAAATCACTTAAATTAATTTTGCCGACCAATCGAAGTCGGCGTGGAGCATGAATATGAGCTTAGGCTTAATCGGCCGCAAGGTCGGCATGACCCGTCTATTTACGGACGAAGGGGATTCAATCCCTGTGACCGTAATTGACGTGAGCGACAACAGAATCGCTCAAATCAAGACCCAGGCAACTGATGGCTATGATGCTATCCAGTTAGCACATGGCACACGTAGAGCTACTCGCGTTACTAAGGCAATGGCTGGTCACTTCGCCAAAGCTGGTGTGATGGCAGGTAACGGCCTCAACGAATTCCAATTAGACGCAGCAAAAATCGCAGAAATGACGCCAGGACAAGTAATTCCTGCTGACACTGCATTTACTGCTGGTCAAAAAGTGGACGTACAGGGCGTGTCTATCGGTAAGGGCTACGCAGGTACCATCAAGCGTTATCACTTCGCTTCTGGTCGTGCATCCCACGGTAACTCACGTTCACATAACGTACCAGGCTCAATCGGTATGGCGCAAGATCCAGGTCGTGTTTTCCCTGGTAAGCGTATGACCGGTCACTTGGGTGACGTTACACGTACAGTTCAAAATTTAGTCATCGCACGCATTGATTCAGAACGTAACCTGATCATGGTTAAAGGCGCTATTCCAGGTGCCCCAGGCGGTAAAGTTATTGTTACTCCAGCGGTTAAAACACCGTTGAAGAAGAAATAAGGAGAGCGAATATGGAACTTAAGCTTCTCCAAGACAACGGTACTTTAGGTGCAGGCGTACAAGCTTCACCAGAAGTATTCGAACGTGAATATAACGAAGCATTGGTACACCAAGTTGTAGTGGCTTACCAAGCTAATGCACGTAGCGGTAACCGTGCACAAAAAGACCGTGAGCAAGTTAAGCACACAACCAAGAAACCTTGGCGTCAAAAAGGTACTGGTCGTGCACGTGCTGGTATGAGCTCTTCCCCGCTGTGGCGTGGAGGTGGCCGTATATTCCCGAATTCTCCAGAAGAGAATTTCAGCCAAAAAGTAAACAAGAAAATGTACCGCGCTGGTATGAGATCTATTTTGTCTCAGTTAGCTCGCGAAGGTCGTTTGAATGTTGTTGATCAATTTTCTCTTGACGCTCCAAAGACTAAAGTTTTAGCTGACAAAGTTAAAGCAATGGGCCTGGATTCAGTCTTGATTATTGTTGATCAGGTTAGCGAGAATTTGTACTTGGCATCACGTAACTTGCATAAAGTTGCTGTATGTGAGCCACAGCACGCTGATCCATTAGCTTTGGTCCAATACAAAAAAGTATTGGTTAGCAAAGCTGCGATCGCAAAAATTGAGGAGTTGCTGAAATGAGCCAAGTCCGTAAAAATGATCACAATCTAATGAGGGTTCTGCTTGGACCGGTTATCTCTGAAAAAGCCACTATGGTTGCAGAGAAAAACGAACAAGTAGTTTTCCAAGTAGCTCGCGACGCAAATAAGCTCGATGTAAAACAAGCAGTTGAATTGCTCTTCAAAGTGCAAGTTGACTCTGTTCAGATCGTGAATCAAAAGGGTAAGCCTAAGCGCTATGGCCGTTTTGAGGGTCGTCGTGACCACACTAAGAAGGCCTACGTAAGCTTGAAGCCAGGTCAAGAAATTAACTTTGAAGCGGAGGCGAATTAATCATGCCTTTGATGAAGACAAAACCGACCTCACCAGGTCGTCGTTCAATGGTCAAGGTGGTAAATCCTGACCTGCACAAGGGCAAACCTTTTGCAGCGTTGGTAGAGCCACAATTCCAAAAAGCGGGTCGTAACAATAATGGTCACATCACTACCCGTCATAAAGGTGGTGGTCATAAGCATCACTATCGTGTTGTTGATTTCAAACGCAATGACAAAGACGGTATTCCAGCAAAAGTTGAACGCTTGGAATACGATCCAAACCGTAGTGCAAATATTGCATTGATCGTGTTTGCTGATGGTGAGCGCCGCTACATTCTGGCAGCTAAAGGAATGACTGTTGGTCAAGCCTTGATGAGTGGTTCAGAGGCTCCAATTAAGTCTGGCAATAACTTGCCAATCCGTAATATTCCTGTTGGTAGCACAATTCACTGTGTAGAAATCATGCCAGGTAAGGGTGCTCAAGTAGCGCGCTCAGCCGGTGGTTCAGCGGTGTTGCTAGCCCGTGAAGGCGTATACGCTCAAGTGCGTTTGCGCTCAGGCGAAGTGCGTCGTGTTCTGATTGAGTGCCGCGCCACTATTGGTGAAGTTGGTAACGAAGAGCACAGCTTGCGTGTTATCGGTAAAGCTGGTGCAAATCGCTGGCGTGGTATTCGCCCAACCGTTCGCGGTGTGGCAATGAACCCAGTAGATCACCCACATGGTGGTGGTGAAGGTAAAACTGGCGAAGGCCGTGTACCAGTATCTCCATGGGGCACTCCAACCAAAGGTTATCGTACACGTCGTAACAAGCGTACAACATCGATGATCGTTCAACGTCGTCAAAAGCGTTAAGCGATTAAGGAAAAATAGATATGACACGTTCAGCTAAAAAAGGCCCATTTTGCGAAGCCAGCTTGGTAAACAAGGTTGAAGTCGCACAAGCCAACAAAGACAAAAAGCCGATCAAAACTTGGTCACGCCGTTCAACAATCCTCCCAGACTTCATTGGTCTGACGATTGCTGTGCATAACGGTCGTCAACACGTTCCGGTTTATGTATCAGAAAACATGGTGGGTCATAAGTTAGGCGAATTTGCCTTGACCCGTACTTTCAAAGGTCACGCTGCTGACAAGAAAGTAACGAAGAAGTAAGGGGATGATGATGGAAGTTAAAGCTATTCACAAGAGCGCCCGCATTTCTGCGCAAAAGACACGTTTGGTCGCAGACCAAATTCGTGGTTTGCCAATTGCACGCGCATTAAACATTTTGAATTTCAGCCCCAAGAAAGCTGCCTTCATTGTGAAAAAAGTTGTTGAGTCTGCAGTGGCCAACGCTGAACACAATAAAGGTGCTGATATTGATGAGCTCAAGGTTTCAACAATTATTGTTGATAAAGGCACTTCCTTGAAGCGCTTCACAGCACGCGCTAAGGGTCGTGGTAATCAAATTGAAAAACAAACATGTCACATTACCGTGACCTTGAGTAACTAAGGAAAGATATGGGACAAAAGATAAACCCAACCGGATTCCGACTCGCGGTAACGAAGAATTGGACATCACGTTGGTATGCAAACAATACTGACTTCGCGAAGATGTTGAAAGAGGACGTAAATGTCCGCATCTATCTCAAGAAGAAGTTGAAGAATGCATCCGTAAGTAAGGTTGTGATTGAGCGTCCTGCAAAGAATGCCCGTATTACTATCTATAGCTCACGTCCAGGCGTTGTAATCGGTAAAAAAGGCGAAGATATTGAAGTGCTCCGCCGCGAATTACAAAAGCGTATGGGTGTTCCAGTCCACGTAAACATTGAAGAAATTCGTAAGCCAGAAGTTGATGCGCAATTAATTGCTGACTCAATTACTCAGCAGCTCGAAAAACGTATTATGTTCCGTCGTGCGATGAAGCGTGCAATGCAAAATGCAATGCGTCTTGGCGCACAAGGCATCAAGATCATGTCATCAGGTCGTTTAAATGGTGCTGAGATTGCTCGTCGCGAATGGTATCGCGAAGGTCGCGTTCCACTTCATACATTGAAGGCTGATATTGATTACGCTACATCAGAAGCTGAAACAACATACGGCATCATTGGTGTAAAAGTTTGGGTATACAAAGGCGACACATTGGGTCGTGGTGCAGAAGCTCAAGTAGCTGCTCCATCCGCTGAACCAGCTGCCGAAGAAAAGAAAACTCGTCGTGCCCCAAGCAAGACAGCTGCTCGTAAACCAGCCGCTGGCACAGACAAGCCATTAGTTGCTGCTAAGCCAGCAGTAAAGCGTGTGCGTAAGGTTGAAACACCTGCCGCAGATACGCAGAAGTCAGGAGAGTAAGCATGCTACAACCAAAGCGTCGCAAGTATCGTAAGGAACAAAAAGGTCGTAACACTGGCGTGGCAACACGTGGTAGTTCCGTAGCCTTTGGTGACTTTGGATTGAAGGCCGTTGGCCGTGGTCGTTTGACTGCTCGTCAAATCGAGTCAGCACGTCGTGCAATGACTCGTCACATTAAACGTGGTGGCCGTATTTGGATTCGTATTTTCCCAGATAAGCCAATTTCACAAAAACCTGCTGAAGTACGTATGGGTAACGGTAAAGGTAATCCAGAGTACTACGTAGCTGAAATTCAACCAGGCAAAGTGCTCTACGAGATGGACGGTGTTGACGAGCAATTGGCGCGCGAAGCTTTCAAGCTTGCTGCTGCTAAGTTGCCTTTACAGACCACTTTCGTGATTCGCCACTTAGGTTGATCGGGATAGAGATTATGAAAAATACAGAATTAGCTTCAAAAGATCTGAATGCATTGAATGCAGAGTTAACCGAGTTGCTAAAGACCGGTTTCAAGCTCCGTATGCAAAAAGGCACTCAGCAACTCACAAATACCAGCCAATTGGGTAAAAATAAGCGCGACATCGCTCGTGTGAAGACTTTTATCGCCCAAAAGACTGCACAGAAATAAGGAAAAAGGGATATGACAGAATTATCTAAACCCTTGCGCCGCACCCTTGTGGGACGCGTTGTTAGCGACAAAATGCAAAAAACTGTGACGGTGTTGGTTGAGCGTCAAGTTAAGCATCCAGTGATTGGTAAATACGTTGGCCAATCTAAAAAGTACCACGCTCATGACGAAGCTGGCACATACAAGATGGGTGATACCGTTGAAATTGCTGAATCTAAGCCAATTTCACGCACTAAATCTTGGGTTGTGACCCGTTTGGTTGAGGCTTCAAAGGGTATTTAAAGAAATATTGGGGATTTTGGTGAAGATTCTTCCCAAATCCCTTTTTTACGTAGTAGAATAGAAGGCTTCTCTGGTTTTATTGGAGAAGCAGTGTTTTTCATTAATTCCGGGTTTTAACTCTCGTTAAAGCCCATAGACGGAACCAAGACTGTTTGCCTTTGGCCAATAAGTTGGGGATTAGAAATGATACAAACCGAAAGTAGATTACAGGTTGCCGATAACACAGGCGCCAGTGAAGTGTTGTGCATCAAGGTATTGGGCGGCTCTAAGCGTCGTTACGCCAGTATCGGTGATGTCATCAAAGTCAGCGTTAAGTCTGCTGCTCCACGTGGCCGTGTTAAAAAAGGTGACATTTATAACGCCGTAGTAGTGAGAACTGCTAAGGGTGTTCGCCGTCCAGATGGTTCATTGATTAAGTTCGATGGCAACGCTGCGGTATTGCTCAACGCTAAGTTAGAGCCAATTGGCACACGTATCTTTGGACCAGTGACGCGCGAGTTGCGTACTGAAAAGTTCATGAAGATCGTTTCTCTCGCCCCCGAAGTTATTTAAGAGGCTGATATGAAAAAGATTCGTAAAGGTGATTCCGTAGTTCTGTTGACTGGTCGCGATAAAGGCAAGCAAGGAACTGTTACAGCCGTTCTCGAGAACAAGTTAGTGATCGAAGGCGTAAACATTTATAAAAAGAGCGTTAAGCCAAATCCAGCGGCCGGTGTTACTGGCGGCATGATTGACAAGACGATGCCTGTTCACATTTCTAATGTGGCTGTGGTTGACGGTAACGGCAAGCCATCACGTGTTGGTATCAAACTCGTTGATGGTAAAAAGCAGCGTTTCCTCAAAACCACTGGCGCAACTTTAAGCGCATAAGGGGCACGGAGAAATTATGAGCACACGTTTTCAAGAACACTATCAAGCTAAAGTTGTTGCAGATTTGATCGCCAAATTTGGTTACAAATCTGTAATGGAAGTTCCACGTATCACCAAAGTTACCCTGAACATGGGCTTGGGTGATGCAGTGAACGATAAGAAAATTATCGAAAATGCAGTTGGCGATTTAACTAAAGTTGCGGGCCAAAAGCCAGTTGTAACTAAAGCCAAAAAAGCGATTGCAGGTTTCAAAATTCGTCAAGGCTACCCAATCGGTGCCATGGTGACATTGCGTGGTGCACGCATGTACGAATTCTTGGATCGTTTCGTTACTGTTGCATTGCCACGAGTACGTGACTTCCGCGGTATCTCTGGTAAAGCATTTGACGGCCGTGGTAACTACAACATCGGCGTTAAAGAACAAATCATTTTCCCTGAAATCGAATACGACAAGATTGATGCCCTCCGCGGTCTCAATATCAGTATTACGACGACTGCTAAAACCGACGAAGAAGCAAAAGCTTTGTTGGCAGCATTCAAATTCCCTTTCCGCAATTAAGAGGCTAACGTGGCAAAACTATCCCTAATTGAGCGCGAGAATAAGCGCGCAAAAACTGTAGAGAAGTACGCTGTAAAGCGTGCCGAACTCAAAGCGATCATTGCTGATCAGTCACGCAGCGATGAAGAGCGCTATGAAGCTCGCTTGAAGCTACAGGCACTTCCACGTAACGCAAGCCCGATTCGTCAAAGAAATCGTTGTTCATTAACCGGTCGACCACGTGGCACATTCCGTAAATTCGGTTTGGCTCGTAGCAAGATTCGTGAAATCGCCTTCCGTGGCGAAATCCCCGGTTTAACCAAGGCCAGCTGGTAAGCGGCGAAAGAATTAGGAGAACTCATGAGTATCAGCGATCCAATCGCCGACATGTTGACAAGGATCCGCAATGCGCAAGCAGTGCAGAAACCCGTAGTCTTGATGCCGTCGTCAAAAGTAAAAGTAGCCATCGCAAAAGTTTTGCAAGATGAAGGCTATATCGAAAGTTTTGAAATCAAAGGTGAAGCAGCTAAGCCAGTGCTCCACATCGATCTCAAATATTATGCAGGCCGTCCTGTTATTGAGCGTATTGACCGTGTATCAACACCAAGTCTACGTATCTATAAAGGCCGTCATGACATTCCAGAGGTAATGAATGGCTTGGGCATTGCAATTATTTCAACCCCTCAAGGTGTAATGACAGACCGTAAAGCACGTGCAACAGGCGTGGGCGGCGAAGTTATTTGCTACGTAGCTTAAGGAGCGAAATATGTCCCGCGTAGGTAAATCACCAATTACAGTTCCCAAGGGCGCTGAAATCAGCATCAACGGTGCAAACGTTACTGTTAAAGGCCCATTGGGTACTTTGACACACAACTTGCATCCTTCTGTTGGTTTGAAACAAGAAGATGGCGTATTGACAGTTGTTTTAAATAACGACTCACCAGAAGCTGGTGCACAGTCAGGTACAGCCCGTGCTTTGGTTAACAACATGGTTGTTGGCGTAACTGCTGGCTTTGAGCGCAAGCTCAGCTTGGTAGGCGTTGGTTATCGTGCTGCTGCTCAAGGCGAAACATTGAAATTGCAGTTAGGTTTCTCACACGACATTATTTACAACCTGCCAAAGGGTGTGAAGGCTGAGACTCCAACTCAAACTGAAATCATTATCAAAGGTTCCAACAAGCAGCAAGTTGGCCAGGTCGCAGCTGAAGTTCGCGCATACCGTTCACCAGAGCCATACAAAGGCAAAGGCGTTCGCTACGTGGATGAGGTTGTGCATCTGAAAGAAACTAAGAAGAAGTAAGCGAGATTAAAAAATGAATAAAGACGAATCCAGACAAAGACGCGCTAGGCAGACTCGTATTCGCATTGCCGAAGCTTTGGCAAATCGCTTAACAGTTATCCGTAGCAATACTCATATTTCTGCCCAGGTTTATAGCCCATGCGGAACCAAAGTTGTAGCAGCTGCTTCAACAATGGAAAAAGATTTGCGCCAAGCAATCAAAAACGGCGGCAACGCTGAAGCGGCAAAACAAATCGGCAAGTTAGTTGCTGAGCGTGCTGTTAAGGCAGGCATTGTTGATGTTGCATTTGATCGCTCCGGTCATCGTTACCACGGCCGTATTAAGGCCTTAGCTGAAGCTGCGCGTGAAGCCGGCCTGAAGTTCTAATAGGGTTTAGGAAAAAACATGGCAAAAATGCAAACTAAGATGCAAAACGAAGAGCGTGATGATGGTCTTCGCGAGAAGATGATTGCTGTTAATCGTGTAACTAAAGTGGTTAAGGGTGGTCGTATTCTCGGCTTCGCTGCACTCACTGTAGTTGGCGATGGCGATGGCCGCATCGGCATGGGTAAAGGCAAATCAAAAGAAGTTCCAGTTGCAGTTCAAAAAGCAATGGACGAAGCTCGTCGCAAGATGATCAAGGTAACTTTGCGTAAAGGTACTTTGCAGCACACTGTTACTGGCCAACATGGCGCATCACGCGTTTTGATTTCTCCAGCTAAAGACGGTACTGGAATTATCGCTGGTGGCCCAATGCGCGCAATTTTCGACGTAATGGGCGTAACAAACGTGGTTGCTAAGTCACTTGGCTCTACAAACCCATACAACTTGGTTCGTGCAACCATTGATGGTTTGAGCAAAATGAGTACTCCTGCTGAGATTGCTGCTAAGCGCGGTAAGTCAGTTGAAGAGATTCTCGGCTAAGACCAAAAATTAGGAATCTACAAATGACAACAACTAACTCCAAAGTCAAACTGCAATTAGTACGCAGCTTGATCGGTACACGCGAAAGCCACCGTGCAACTGTACGAGGCTTAGGCCTTCGTCGCATCAATTCAGTTTCTGAATTGGAAGACACTCCAGCTGTTCGCGGCATGATTAATAAAGTTTCTTATCTAGTTAAAGTCGTTGGCTAATAACTAGCAAGTAAATAGGCGAAGAATATGCAACTCAACACAATTAAACCTGCAGAAGGCTCCAAGAAAAACCGTCGTCGCGTTGGACGCGGCATTGGTTCTGGTCTTGGTAAAACTGCTGGCCGTGGTCACAAAGGTCAAAAATCCCGTTCTGGTGGTTTCCACAAGGTTGGATTTGAAGGCGGTCAGATGCCTATGTATCGTCGTTTGCCTAAACGCGGTTTCGTGTCTTTGACACGTCGTCACGTTGGTCAAATTACATTGAACGATTTAGCAAAAATCAATTTGCCAGAAGTGGACTTATTGGTATTGAAGGCACACGGCTTTGCTGGTGAGCAAATCAATGCAGTTAAGGTTATCAAGACTGGCGAACTCAAGATTGCTGTAACCCTCAAGGGTATTACAGCAACTGCCGGCGCAAAAGCAGCTATCGAAGCAGCCGGCGGCAAATTGGTTGAATTAGTTTAATAGGTCTTTTAGTAGATATGGCATTAGCACCTACCAATAACGCAAGCACTGCAGCAACAGGTGGTAAGTTTGGCGAATTACGCCAACGCTTAGTCTTTCTGGTGTTGGCTTTGCTCGTGTTCCGTTTGGGTGCTCATATTCCAGTCCCTGGAATCGATCCAGATCAATTGGCACAGTTGTTTTCTGGTCAAAAAGACGGCATCTTGGGAATGTTCAACTTGTTCTCTGGTGGCGCCTTATCTCGCTTCACGGTATTTGCTTTGGGAATCATGCCGTACATTTCTGCATCGATCATCATGCAGTTAATGACGATTGTTGTGCCTTCTCTAGAGTCTTTGAAAAAAGAAGGCCAAGCAGGTCAACGGAAGATTACTCAGTACACGCGCTACGGCACTGTATTCTTGGCTACATTCCAAGCATTAGGTATTTCCGTTGCTTTGCAGGCTCAACCAGGTTTAGTGATTAACCCAGGTTTGATGTTTGAATTGAATACAGTAGTTACTTTGGTAACAGGCACAATGTTCTTAATGTGGTTGGGTGAGCAAATTACTGAGCGTGGCTTGGGTAATGGTATCTCCATCATCATTTTTGGCGGTATTGTTTCTGGTTTACCAAATGCATTGGCAAGCTTGTTAGAGTTGGTACGTACTGGCTCAATGAATATTATTTCTGCTCTCTTGATCGTTGTGATCGTAGTAGCGGTAACTTATTTTGTGGTGTTTGTAGAGCGTGGTCAGCGCCGGATCTTGGTGAACTACGCCAAGCGTCAAGTTGGTAATAAGATTTACGGCGGCCAATCTTCTTACTTCCCATTGAAGTTAAACATGGCAGGTGTTATTCCTCCGATTTTTGCTTCATCGATTATTTTGTTCCCCGCAACGATTGCTGGCTGGTTTACATCAGGTGAGCCAACCAATATGTTCAGCAGAATTATTAAAGACTTAGCAGCGACTTTAGCTCCCGGTCAACCTGTGTATACGATTTTGTACGCAGCTGCGATTATTTTCTTCTGCTTCTTCTATACCGCATTGGTGTTTAACAGCCGTGAAACTGCTGAGAACTTGAAGAAGAGTGGCGCATTTGTTCCTGGTATTCGTCCGGGCGACCAAACAGCGCGTTATATCGATAAGATCTTGGTGCGCTTAACTTTGGCCGGTGCAATTTATATGGTTTTGGTTTGCTTGTTGCCAGAATTCTTAGTATTGAAGTACAACGTGCCGTTCTATTTCGGCGGTACTTCATTGTTGATTATTGTTGTTGTTGCAATGGATTTCATGGCTCAAGTCCAGTCATTCGTGATGCAGCAGCAGTACGGCTCTTTGATGAAGAAAGCCAACTTTAAGATGGGCGCTTAACTGAATGTCTAAAGACGATGTAATTCAGATGGCGGGAGAAGTTGTAGAGAATTTGCCGAACGCGATGTTTCGCGTAAAGCTGGAAAACGGACATGTGGTTCTAGGGCACATTTCCGGAAAGATGCGGATGCATTACATCCGTATTTTGCCGGGAGACAAGGTGACGGTGGAGATGACTCCTTACGACCTAACGCGCGCCAGAATCATTTTCCGTGCGAAGTAAAGATTAAGAAGTACCAATTTTTTTAGAGGTGAGTTATGAAAGTTTTAGCATCCGTTAAGTGTATTTGCAGAAATTGCAAGATCATTAAGCGCAAACGCGTTGTTCGCGTGATCTGTTCTTCAGACGCACGTCATAAGCAGCGTCAAGGCTGATCTGGTTAATTAAGAGGAAATCTCATGGCACGTATCGCTGGGGTAAACATCCCAAATCATCAACATACTGTTATCGGTTTAACAGCTATTTTTGGCATTGGCACAACTCGTGCTAACAAAATTTGTCAAACCACAGGTGTTGCAATCAATAAAAAAGTTAAAGACCTTACTGACGCTGACTTGGAAAAGTTGCGCGATGAAGTAGGTAAATTCATTACCGAAGGTGACCTTCGTCGTGAAGTAACTATGAGCATCAAGCGTTTGATGGACTTAGGTTGCTACCGCGGTGTTCGTCATCGTAAGGGCTTGCCTGTACGTGGTCAACGTACTAAGACTAATGCGCGTACCCGCAAGGGCCCACGCAAGTCTGGTGTGCAACTCAAGAAATAATCAAGAAAGTTTATTGACATGGCAAAACAACAATCCGCTTCCGCCGCTTCACAGCGCGCTCGTAAGAAGGTTAAAAAGAACGTTGCTGACGGTATTGCACACGTTCACGCTTCTTTTAATAACACCATTATTACGATCACTGATCGTCAGGGAAATGCGCTTTCATGGGCAACTTCTGGCGGCCAGGGTTTCAAGGGCTCACGTAAATCAACACCTTTTGCTGCTCAGGTAGCTGCAGAAGTTGCTGGTAAAGCAGCTGTTGAATGCGGCATCAAGAACTTGGAAGTTCAGATCAAAGGCCCAGGCCCAGGTCGTGAATCAGCAGTTCGTGCATTGAACTCATTAGGTATCAAGATCACTGAGATTCAAGACGTAACTCCAGTTCCACATAATGGTTGCCGTCCTCCTAAGCGTCGTCGTATTTAAGCTTGGAAGTTGGCAGTACAACAGTTTCAGTAGTTTTTTATTAAAGCCCACTGTTCGCCTGTTTTAAAAGGCGAACTCACCGTCGGTCGTAAGACTGCGGCAAAGAAAGGAAAGCATCGTGGCACGTTACTTAGGGCCTAAGGCCAAATTAGCACGTCGGGAAGGTACCGATTTATTTTTAAAGAGCGCTCGTCGCGCCCTGTCAGACAAGTGCAAGTTAGATACTAAGCCTGGTCAACATGGCCGTACATCTGGCTCAAGAACATCTGATTACGGTAATCAATTGCGTGAAAAGCAAAAGGTTAAGCGTATCTACGGCGTATTAGAGCGTCAATTCCGTCGTTACTTCGCAGAAGCTGAGCGTCGTAAGGGCAACACTGGCGAAACATTGCTCCAGTTACTTGAGTCACGTTTAGACAACGTGGTGTATCGCATGGGTTTTGGCTCTACACGCGCTGAAGCACGTCAGTTGGTTTCTCACTGTGCAATTTTGCTTAATGGTAGCCCTGTCAATATTCCATCAATTCAGGTTAAGCCTGGTGATGTAGTTGCGATTCGTGAAAAAGCGAAGAAGCAAGCACGTATTACAGAATCACTCAATTTGGTTGGACAAATGGCAGCCGTTACTTGGGTTTCAGTTGACGCAGCTAAGCTCGAGGGAACATTTAAGCAAGTGCCTGACCGTGAAGATATTAGCGGTGAAATTAATGAAAGTTTGATCGTCGAATTGTATTCACGCTAATTAGGCACTCTCAAGGAAAAAATATGCAAACAAATTTGCTCAAGCCAAAGATTATTTCTGTTGAAGCGCTTACCGCCAACCAAGCTAAGGTTGTTATGGAGCCGTTCGAGCGTGGCTATGGCCACACACTCGGAAATGCATTACGTCGCGTACTCTTGTCCTCGATGGTTGGTTATGCGCCAACTGAAGTAGCTATTGCCGGTGTTGTTCATGAGTACTCCACATTAGATGGAGTTCAAGAGGACGTAGTAAACCTCTTGTTGAACCTCAAAGGTATCGTATTTAAGTTGCAGTCACGTGATGAAGTTACTATCAATTTGCGTAAAGAAGGCCCAGGCGTTGTTACAGCAAAAGATATCGACTTGCCACATGATGTAGAAATCATGAACCCTGATCATGTGATCGCTCACTTGTCAGCGGGTGGTAAGTTGGACATGCAGATCAAGGTTGAAAAAGGCCGTGGTTATGTACCTGGTAACGTTCGTCAGTACAGCGACGAAGCTACTAAGATCATTGGTCGTATTGTGTTGGATGCCTCATTCAGCCCTGTAAGTCGTGTTAGCTATGCTGTTGAGTCTGCTCGTGTTGAGCAACGTACCGACCTCGATCGTTTAGTAATGACGATTGAAACTAACGGTGTGTTGTCTCCTGAAGAAGCAATTCGTCAAGCAGCTAGCATCTTGGTTGATCAATTGGTTGTATTCGCGGCTCTTGAGAGCAGCGAAGTTTCTGGTGATTTAGCACCAAGCCGCTCATCAATGGTTGATCCAATGTTGATGCGTCCGGTTGATGATCTCGAGCTCACAGTTCGCTCTGCAAACTGCTTGAAGGCTGAGAACATTTACTACATCGGTGACTTGATTCAACGTACTGAGAATGAATTGTTGAAGACGCCTAATCTGGGTCGCAAATCTTTGAATGAAATCAAAGATGTATTGGCTGCTCGTGGCTTAAGTCTTGGCATGAAACTCGAAAGCTGGCCTCCAGCGAACCTCGAGAAATAATTAGAAAGGAAGCATCATGCGTCACGGAAACGGCTTACGCAAACTAAACAGAACATCATCACATCGCCTAGCGATGCTGCGCAACATGTCCAATTCACTTTTGGAGCACGAAGTCATTAAAACGACTTTGCCAAAAGCAAAAGAATTGCGCATGGTTGTTGAGCCCTTGATTACCTTAGGTAAAAAAGACAACTTAGCAAACCGTCGCTTAGCATTCAATCGCACACGTGATCGCGATATCGTAGCTAAACTCTTCACAGAGCTCGGCCCACGTTACGCAACACGTCCAGGTGGCTACCTTCGTATTTTGAAGTTTGGCTTCCGTCATGGCGACAATGCACCAATGGCTTTGGTTGAGTTGGTAGATCGCCCAGAAGTTGAAGAAACAGCAGTAACTGAAGAGGCTTAAGTCTCGGTGTTACGGTAAAAAGCCAGGCTTCGGTCTGGCTTTTTTCATTTATCAGGTTATAAATACACAATGTCTGAAAACTCTCCAGCCAATTCCAGTAAGCTTTTGGTAGTGCTTACGAGTCTTCCCAATCTGGAGGCTGCCACAGCCTTGGCAAGAGCCTTGGTGGAGAGAAAATTCGCCGCTTGTGTGCAGCTTACAAACGGCATTCAATCGATTTATCGCTGGGAGGGTAAAGTTTGCGAGGAGCATGAAGTATTGCTTTCTGCAAAAACGACTGAATCAAAGTGGTCTGAAATTTCAGCCTTTATTCAAAGCGCGCATCCTTATGACTTACCAGAAATATTGGCCTTTTTTCCAGAGCAATATGAAAAGCAATACGGCAAGTGGGTACAGTCTGAGGTAAATTCGAAGTCATGAGAATGCATTCCTTTGTAGCAAAGATCTTTGCCCTATTTTTATTCCTGTCCGCGCAAGTTTTTGCTGCGCCGGATTTCTTGCCCCCAGAGAAAGCGTTCCGAGTGGAGGCTACTTGGTTGGAAAATTCCAATCAAGTGGAGCTGGAATTTTTGCCCACTAAAGGCTATTACATCTATCAAGAATCTTTAAAGTTTCAAGCGGGCACGCAGGCCGAGAAGCTAATCAATATAAGGCCTTCATTGCCAACGGGTGTGGTGAAGTTTGATGAGACTTTTCAGAAAAAACTGCAAGTTTATAAAGAATCCTTCCTAGTACTTTTAGATATAAAGCCTGCCGATGGCAAGCCGATCCATGCAGCTGTAACACTGCAAGGTTGCGCGGAGGCAGGCATTTGCTATCCACCTATGACCCTGAAATTTTTACTCGCAGGTCCCGGGGTTAAAGTAGCCCCTATTCCAGATGCTTTAGATGGCATGCCTTTATCTAGCCCCCAGGCTAGTGGCGAATTCAGCTTGGCTGATTTATGGCGTGAGCGTGATGACGTCAATGCTATTGCTCGCTTTTTAGAAAGCACTTCAACTGCTTATTTATTGCTAGCTTTCTTTGTATTGGGGCTTGCGCTCGCTTTTACACCCTGCGTCCTTCCCATGTTGCCTATTTTGTCGAGCGTTATCTTTGGCACTCAAGACGGTAAGGCTGTAACCAAGGGGCGTGCCAGCATCTTAGCGCTGGCCTATGTTTTTGGTATGGCATTGGTATACGCCTTGGCAGGAGTGCTTATGGCAGCCCTTGGTGGGAGCGTACAGCGGGCTTTGCAGAGTCCCTTCGCATTAGCTGCTTTTGCCCTATTACTTTTAGCCCTTTCAGGCAGTTTATTTGGCTTATATGACCTTCGGTTGCCGCAATCATGGCATCACCATGTAGATCGGTTGGCAGGGCGTCAAAAGGGCGGCAATGTGTTTGGCGCTTTTGCTTTGGGGGGTATTTCTACTTTAGTGGCCAGCCCCTGTATTACTGCGCCCCTAGCGGGCGTTTTGGCCTTTATTGCGCAAACCGGCTCTATGAGCCTAGGCGCAGGACTCCTTTTTGTAATGGCCCTAGGAATGGGTTTGCCACTATTTTTTATTGCGATTGAGGCCCGTATTCTGATTCCATCCACGGGTATTTGGATGGTTTATTTGCAGCGTACCTTGGGAGTTCTTCTGGTCGCCACGGCAGTATGGATTGCCTCGCCATTGATCCAGAAAAATGATCTTGCGGGAACCACAAAAACAGTCAATGGCCAGAGTATTCATCAAGTAGGTGATTTATCTTTTGTGGTGATTCATTCGCCTGCGGAGTTGGATGCGCAATTAAGCAAAGCCAAAGAGGAGAAGAAAGCGGTCCTCCTAGATTTTTATGCGGACTGGTGTATTAGCTGTAAGGAGATGGAAGTAAGTACCTTTACAAATCCAGAGGTAAGTAAAGAGCTAAAACAGTTTGTCTTATTGCAAGCGGACGTTACTGCAAACAGCCCGGAGAACCAGGTATTACTGAAGCGCTTCGGTTTATTTGGTCCCCCAGGAATTCTGATCTTTAATCAAAATTCAGAAGAGCTAAAAGACCAACGTGTGATTGGCTACATGCCACCCCAGCGTTTTATTGAACGATTAAAACAAGCAGCAAGCACTCAATAAAAAATCAAATTTGTTTTTTATTTGCCTGCTGCGTTTCTTTTAAGTAGGCGCGCTGCTTCGAGTGCAAAGTAAGTCAAAATACCATCAGCACCTGCGCGTTTAAATGCGAGCAGCGATTCCATCATCACAGCATCGTGATCTAGCCAGCCATTTTGTGCGGCAGCCTTGAGCATGGCATATTCACCGCTTACTTGATAGGCATAGGTGGGGTAGTCAAACTCTTCACGGACGCGACGCACGATATCCAAATAAGGCATACCGGGCTTCACCATGACCATATCTGCTCCTTCGCTGATATCAAGAGCAACCTCCCGCAAAGCCTCGTCGCTATTGGCGCAATCCATTTGATATGTTTTTTTATCGGCCTTACCTAGGTTTTTTGCAGAACCAACTGCATCTCTAAAGGGGCCATAAAAGGCAGAGGCATATTTAGCTGAGTAAGCCATGATTCGGGTGTGAATTAAATTCTTTTGCTCGAGCGCTTCACGAATTTTTCCGATGCGCCCATCCATCATGTCTGATGGTGCAACAATATCAACACCAGCTTCTGCTTGTGTGAGCGCTTGCTGAACTAAGATCGCGGTTGTTTCATCATTCAGAATACGACCTTGCTCATCGAGCACGCCATCTTGACCATGGCTTGTATATGGATCAAGTGCTACATCAGTCATGATGCCTAAATTGGGGAAACGTTTTTTGAGTTCGCGAACAGCCGTAGGAATAAGCCCTTTTGGATTAAAGGCCTCCTTGCCATCGGGCGTTTTTAACGCCGCATCAATGACAGGAAAAAGCGCAAGTACCGGAATGCCTAAATCTACACATTCTTGAGCGACCGACATGAGTAAGTCTAATGAAAGGCGGTTAACACCAGGCATAGAGGCAACTGCTTCGGATTTGCCTTGACCTTCAAGTAGAAAGACGGGGTAGATTAAATCATTGGCCGAAACATTGTTCTCTTGCATGAGGCGACGTGACCAATCATCACGACGCATGCGGCGAGGACGATGTCCAGGAAAATTAAGCAATGAGTTAGCTGGTGATTTCATCTTCATGAGTTTCTGCTTCAAATAGCCATTTAATAATTAAATTATCTGCCTCTTCTAGGCCAATCCGTTTGGTGCTTGAAAATAATTGTGCCGTAAGTTGCTTGGAGTCACCTGTTCCATCCGGTAGGTCTGGGTCATACTGCTGCAGTCGCTTAGTGACCGCCTCAAGAGCATGCTTACACTCGCTTTTATTCAATTTGTCGCACTTACTCAGCAAAACATGAATTGGTTTGCCGGTAGGTACAAACCATTGAATCATTTGCTCATCCAGGTCGGTTATTCCGCGTCTAGAGTCCACAATCAGGATCATGCCTACTAACTGCTCCCGCTCTTGTAGATAGTCACTTAGAAGGGCATTCCAGTGGTATTTGGTCTCGTGATTGACTGCTGCATAACCATAGCCTGGTAAGTCAACCAAATAAGCCAGCAGGTCATCTTTTGCAAAAACACCGAAATAGTTGATATGTTGGGTGCGTCCAGGCGTTTTACTGGCAAAAGCTAGCCTTTTTTGGTTGCAAAGGATGTTAAGGGCGCTAGATTTGCCCGCATTTGAGCGGCCGGCGAAGGCCACCTCTCGCAGCGGGGTGGCAGGCAGACAATGGGTATCATTGACTGTAGTGGCGAATCGGGCTTGAAAGAGTTTAGACATGTCCAGAAGCTATTGTAAAATCACGCAAAATCATGAAATATCTCATGGTGTTGGGTAAAAGGTTGTAAATGCAGGGCCCAAACACTTTTAGGAATTTTTGCCAAGGTAAACATAATGCGTCAAACCTCTCAAATCTCCAAATTAACTAGCTTACGGGCTGGTTTTGCGGTTCTCTCCATTTTCGCTCTGATCGGCGTATCTGGTGCAGCTTTTGCTGCCGATGCTGCTCCTATGGCAGCCGCTCCAGAAGCTAAAGCAGAAGTTCCAGGTAAACCTAAGGTTGATCCGGCCGCGGGTGAAGCACTGTATTCAAATGGTGATGCAACTCGTGGCGTAACCGCCTGTATCACTTGCCATGGCCCTAAAGGTCAAAGTGCGATTGGTACATGGCCAAAGCTTTCCGCACAGCATGCTGCATACCTCACAAAGCAGTTGAAAAACTTTAAAGAAGGCACTCGCGCAAATCCAATCATGATGGGTATGGCCGCCACTTTGACTCAAGAAGATATGCAAAATATCTCCGCTTTTTTATCTAAGCAGCCAATCTCCCAGGGTGTTGCTCAAGATAAAGAAACAATCGCATTAGGCCAAAGTATTTATCGTGGCGGTATTGCAGCAAAAGGCGTTCCAGCTTGTGCTGCCTGCCACAGCCCAACTGGCGCTGGTATTCCTGCTCAGTACCCGCTCCTAGGTGGTCAATGGGCTGAATACAGTAATGCCCAGTTGCTAGCGTTCCGTGAAGGCGTGCGCACCAATAGTAGTCAAATGACAACGATTGCTTCAAAGCTTTCGGATAAAGAAATGAAAGCGGTGGCCGATTACATCGCAGGTTTGCATTAATAAGCTAAAGCATTAAAACAAAAAACCCCGCTACTTCAGCGGGGTTTTTTATTGTCTAAAACTTTTGCGGATTATTAATTTGGCAAAACTGTTTCCGATGAAAACAAGTCAGTAGTTTTTTCACGGGCACGAATCACGTAAGCATTTTTTCCGTCAACCATAATCTCTGCAGGTTTAGGGCGTGTGTTGTAGTTGGACGCCATTACAAAACCATAAGCGCCAGCAGACAGAATAGCCAGAAGGTCACCCTCTTCTACTGCAAGATGGCGATCTCTTCCCAGCCAGTCGCCAGATTCGCAAACAGGACCAACGATGTCATAGGTCAATGCTTTTGCTACCTTCTTTTGTACGGGCACTATTCCATGATGTGCTTCATATAGGGCGGGGCGCATCAGTTCGGTCATAGCGGCATCAACAATGCAGAAGTTCTTTTCAGCGCCAGGCTTTAAATACTCCACGGTGGTTAGTAACACGCCAGCATTGCCCACCAATGATCTGCCTGGCTCAAGCACAACGTCTAGGTGACCAAAACCACGCTCAGCCACTCGATTCAACAGGGTGTTCGTAAAGTCAGTAATGTCTGGCGGAGTTTCATCGCTATAAGAAATGCCAAGACCACCACCGAGATCAAGATGGTGAATGACAATGCCTTCCTTCTTTAACTGCGCGACAAGATCTAAGACTTTATCCAGCGCGTCTAAATAGGGGGCGGTAGTAGTGATCTGTGAACCAATATGACAATCAATACCCACAACATCAATTTGAGAGAGTTGCGATGCTTCGCGATAGGTTTTTAAAACCTCGTGATAGGCGATACCAAATTTATTGCCCTTAAGTCCAGTAGAAATATAGGGATGGGTTTGTGCATCTACATCAGGATTAACACGCAAAGAAATTGGGGCGCGGCAATTGAGTTCAGTGGCTACGCGATTAATTTTGTGTAGTTCAGCAATCGATTCTACGTTGATGCATTTGACGCCAGCCTTGAGGGCAGTGGCGATCTCGGCGGCAGATTTACCTACGCCGGCAAATACCAAGCTCTTTGGATCTGCGCCAATTGCTAATGCACGAGCTAACTCACCGCCACTCACTAAGTCGAATCCGGCGCCCAGTTTTTTAAAGCAATCAATCACCGCTAAATTGCTATTGGCTTTCATGGCGTAGTGCACGCGAGCACGACGTTTACCACTGCCATCAACACAGGCCTTATCGTAGGCCTGGTAGGCTTCAGTCAATGCTTTTTTGCTATAGATATACAGCGGCGTACCAAATTCTTGTGCTAAATCTGCGAGCGGAATTTCTTCGGCGTACCAATTGCCATCGCGTTCAGTAAACCCAGATAACTTAGGAAGGGGAATTGCTTTGCTTGTCATTACTTGGCCGATGAAGAGTTGCTTGGGCTAGCAGAGGTTTGAGGTGGGTATAGCTTGCCTTTGGGTTCTGGCTCTGAAGGAGCAGGCGGAACTGGCGGCACATTTGGCATATATAGAGGTCCCCTTACCCCACACCCAAAAAGGGATATTAGAAGGCTAAAGCAGAGGGTTCTATTAAGAATCGCTATCATGAATGTCTCTAAAACGAATGATTGAATATAGCATGCAGGACTCCGGTATGAATCCAAATAATCCAGGCGTAGAAACCATTGATGACAAGCAGTTTTATCAGCTAGGAAGCAATTTATTGCAATCTATAGAGGTGGCATTGGAGGCTGCTGATGATGCGTTGGATCTTGACTTGGATATCGAGCGCCAGGGTGGGAATGTGATCAATATTCGTTTTAAGGATAAAAGTGTCATTGTGATCAATACCCAACCACCTTTGCATGAGATTTGGGTTGCTGCCAAATCTGGCGGTTATCACTATCGCTGGGCTGGCACGATGGCACAACCCTTGTGGCTGGATACCAAGACAGGGAAAGAGTTATTGAGCGACTTGACTGAGTTTGCGAGCGCTCAAGCTGGTCAAGCACTCAAAATTGGCTTGATTTAAGCTGCGCCAGTAGCAATTAGAGTTTCAATCACTTGCGCATCCGCTACGCTTTTAATCTGGGCTTTACCAATTTTTTCTAAAACGACGTAACGGATTTGCCCACCCTCAGTTTTTTTATCAACTTGCATGAGCTCCATATAGCGCCCCGCACCAAACTTTGGCGGTGTAATGGGTAAATTCATAGATTGGATGATTTTGGTGAGGCGCTGAACATCAGCGTCGCTAATGTAATTGAGTCGACGCGATAGATCTGCTCCCATCACCATGCCGCATCCAACAGCTTCACCATGTAACCATTCTCCGTAGCCCATACCCGCTTCAATTGCGTGACCAAAGGTATGACCAAAATTGAGAGTTGCACGGATACCGCCCTCTCTTTCATCGGCAGAAACCACTGCCGATTTAATTTCACAGGAACGTAAAACGGCATGCCCCATTGCTTCTGTGTCGCAGGCAAGCAGTGGTGCTGCATTGGATTCAATCCAATCTAAGAATTGGGCATCGGCAATAGCACCATGCTTTACAACTTCAGCAAGACCAGCAGACAGCTCTCTCGGAGGTAGAGTCTTTAAAGTATTTAGATCGGCAATCACAGCGGCCGGCTGATGAAAGGCACCAATCATATTTTTACCTAGCGGATGATTGATACCAGTCTTGCCCCCAACGGAAGAGTCCACCTGAGCAAGCAAGGTAGTGGGAACTTGGATAAAGCGAATGCCGCGCATAAAGCTAGCGGCAGCAAATCCAGTCATATCGCCTATTACGCCACCACCCAAAGCAACCAACATGGTATGGCGATCAGCGCCAAATTTTAAAAGGTCATCAAAAATCAACTGCAGATTTTTCCAGTCTTTATATGACTCGCCATCAGGTAGAACAATTGTTCTAACAGGCTTCCCAAAAGTGCTGAGCGTTTCAGTCAGGCGCTCGGCATAGAGAGGAGCAACAGTAGTGTTACTTACGATGTAAATAGAAGTTGCTTTTTCGCAGGCCTTAAATAAGCTTGCTTGATCAATCAGATCTTTGCCAATATAAATTGGGTAACTGCGATTGCCAAGATCAACTTCAAGTGTTTTCATCATAGTGCCAATGTATTTAAGCGGAAAGTTCAAGCTGCATGATTAAGGTGTTGACTAGTTGATTAACGCTGGGCTTGCCAGTCTCAATCACATGGTCAGCGATTTGACGATACAAAGGATCGCGAACGGCATACAGGTTTTCTAAAATCTTTTTGGCATCCCCATTTTTTAATAAGGGGCGACCCTCGCCACCTTTGGTGCGATGCCAAAGTTCAATTGGGTTTGCGTGAAGATAAATCACGGTGCCACCTTCACTTAATGCCTGCCGATTTTCTGGTGAGAGAACAGCGCCACCGCCGGTTGCCAAAATAATATCTTGCTCGGCAGTAATTTCACGGATGGCTTGCGTCTCTCTTTTGCGAAATCCTTCCTCACCTTCCATTTCAAAGATGACCGGGATTTTTACGCCACAGCGCTCTTCAATGACATGGTCGGCATCTAGAAAGCGACGACCTAATTTTTTTGCCAAGACTTTACCGACGGTCGACTTCCCAGCGCCCATGAGGCCGATTAGAAAGATATTGTTTGTCGAGGAGTTCACCCTCCGATTTTATTAGGGTTTGTCGAGAACGGTCGGAGTTAAAAAGACAAGTAGCTCGGTTTTATCTTGTAATTTAGATTTATGGCGAAAAAAATGACCAATGAGGGGTATATCGCCTAAGAGTGGGATTTTGACTTCGTCTTCCCGTTCGGTAGTTTGGAAAATGCCGCCAATGATGGCTGTCCCGCCATTTTCAACGGTGACCTCTGAGCTCAGGCTTTTGGTGTCAATGGCATATCCCTGTTCTGTTTTCATGCCTACAGTGTCCTTATTAATGCCCACTAGCATTGATATCTTTCCGTCTGGATGGATTTTTGGCAAAACCTCTAGACGAAGGTTTGCCTTTCTAAATTGCAACTTGCTGCCATTTTGATTCGAGGTTTGATAGGGCAGTTCTGTGCCTTGCTCAATGGTTGCCTTTACTTGGTCGCCAGTCATGATGCGAGGGTTGGAAAGAATCTTTCCCTGACCTTCAGATTCAAGCGCAGATAGTTCTGCCTGCAGAATACGGCTCCCATTTCTCGAGACTAAGGTTGCGGCCATGGTTGCTGGATTAAAACCACTCAAACCAGCGCCACCCAGATCCATGCTGCCAATCAATTTTTGATCTGCTTTATCCCCAACACCATTAGCTTGATATCCCAGCTTGACCCCTAGCTCACGGGCAAAGCGTTCATCAGCCTCAACTATTCGAGCTTCTATGAGGATTTGCCTTGGACTATTAATGTGGTCTCCACCAAAAGGAAGGGCGGCATCTTCACGCCGGAACTTCTGAAAGGCTTGGATTTCTGCGTGAGGCCCAATCCAGTAGATTTCTCCGTTGCGCACCAGTCGTAAGCCGCGGCTCGCCAGAATGGAGTGAAGGGCTGTTTGCCAGGGTGTATTTCTAAGGTCTATAGAGATCTTCCCCTTAATGGATTCGCTTAATAAGAAATTGGTATTACCCAATTTCGCCATAGTTTCTAAAAGTTCAGTTAATTCAATATCGGTAAATTGCAGGCTAATAGGGGTCATGAAATGATTTTGTGAAGGCGTATTACTCATTGCTGTATTGCTGGATAAAAGCATCAATACAGCTAACCAACAGGTGAGCAGTTTGAAGTATTTCTGGGGGTTATTTAGGCTGAGCTTCATTCGCTTTTTGAAGCCCTCAGAACCACAGATTTGCCTTGGGGATGCATTAGGGTCACTAGTGATTTTTCGATAGAACTTAGGCGCCATTCCCCTAAAACCTGCGCCCCCTTCTCAAAGGCAAGATGGCTTTTCCCTGTATGAAAATAGGCTTGCTGGGCATTGCCTATTTGGGATGTGCCAAGGTAGCGCCAGCGGTGTAGCTCCGACTCATGGGTTGGTGCTTGCGGCCTGTTCGGGGCTCTTGTTTCAGTCTTTCTTTCATTTAAAGAGTGAATACTTACTTCTATTTCATCAATTGCTATATATAGCTCATCCTGATTTTGGTTAATTTGATCGCGCGTTAATAGTATCTCTTTTTTCAATTCCGAAAGCTGTTGTTGGGATGCCTCCAAAGCATCTTGGGATTGCTTATTCAGTGAGGTGTAGGTCACAAAAAATCCCATAATTGCTGCCAGCAAGACGCCAATCAAGGCGATTGGAAGTGCAATTCCTTGGAGTGAATTGCGGATCTGAATAGGATTTAAGGACTCCGTAAAGGGATTGCTTTTGCCTTCGCTTGGAGCTCTATGGGGTGCGCCTTGTTGGGGAGGGGGCTTGCGTATTCCATGGGGGTCGGGGATGGCTGGATCATCGCCGAGATCACTCAGAATTTCATCAAAAGATTGGCTGGAAATATGGCGCGCAGGCATTCCCATATTCTTCTGTTTTGGGTGCTGAAAATCCATCAGCCTAGATTGAACCCACCGTCAGAAATTAGATCTTGTCTATGGGCCGGACGGGGGTTTTGGAGCTTTTAAGGAATTTGCCTAAGCGCCCTATAATTTGGACATATGGCCTTACCTCCAAAAGACAAGCCGCCGCTGAATCAGCGCCCCATTCGTCCATCCGATAGACGCCCTCGGAATTCACGAGTTGAGCCTGGCTTGCCAAGAAATTCATTAGGAAGTCCTCTAATAAAGGCTTTACTCATTGTTGCCGCTGTAGGCGCGATAGCCCTATCACTGCTCCTTGGTTATGCTTTTTTAATTGCCAAGCCGAATTTGCCAAAAATTTCCGCTTTAACTGATTACAACCCAAAAACACCTCTGCGGATTTACACCGCCGACAAGGTATTGATTGGTGAGTTTGGTGAAGAGCGTCGCAAAGTCATCCCGCTAAATCAAATTCCGATGGCAATGCGAAACGCCGTTATTGCTACAGAGGACGATCGTTTCTATTCCCATGGCGGGGTTGACTACGTTGGGGTTCTTAGAGCGGGGGTTGCCAATCTCCGCGGACATTTGGCTCAGGGCGCTTCAACCATCACAATGCAGGTGGCAAGAAATTTCTTCTTAAGTAACGAGAAGACATTTAGCCGCAAGATTTACGAAATTCTTTTGGCGTGGGAGATTGAATCTCAACTGACTAAAGACAAGATTTTAGAGATTTATATGAACCAAATTTTCTTGGGTCAAAGAGCTTTTGGTTTCTCAAGCGCAGCGCAAATTTACTTTGGCATTGAATTGAAGGACATCAGCATTGCTCAAGCCGCAATGCTGGCTGGACTGCCTAAGGCGCCTTCGGCTTATAACCCAGTGACTAACTACCGCCGCGCCAAGATTCGTCAAGAGTACATTCTTCAGCGCATGCGCGATCTGGGTTACATCACGCCAGAGGAATACCAAAAAGCGATGATTGAAGAATTGCATATTCGCGGCTTGGGCAATGAGTTCGCGGTTCGCGCTGACTTCCCCGCTGAAATGGTTCGTCAATTACTTTTCACGCAGTATGGCGAGGCAATCTATTCACAAGGGATCGAAGTCTATACGACCATCTTGAAGGCCGATCAAGATGCCGCTTACAAAGCAGTGCGACGTGGAATTTTTGAATACGATTTACGGCATGCTTATCGTGGCCCAGAGGGTTTTATCGATCTTCCTGAAGACTCTGTGAAACGCCAGCGCGCGATTGACGAGGCATTACTTGCTTACCCGCAGTTAGATGATTTGCAGTCTGGTGTCGTGCTCGATGTGAAGCCAAAAGAAATGCAAGTCATGATTTCGACTGGTGACACCATCACTATTAAAGGTGAAGGCATGAAGTTGGCGGCTGCCTCTATTACTGATAGTACTCAGCCCAAAAAACGCTTACGCCCAGGTGCTATAGTTCGTTTGTTATCGGATGGGGGAGTCTGGAAGTTGGCTCAACTCCCGCAAGTTGAAGCTGCTTTTGTCTCCATGAATGCAGAGACCGGTGCAATTTTGTCCTTAGTAGGCGGCTTTGATTTCCGTCGTAATCAGTTCAATCACGTGACGCAAGCATTGCGTCAGCCCGGCTCCTCATTTAAGCCTTTTATCTATGCTGCCGCCATTGAAAAAGGCTTTACCCCAAGCACGATGGTGAACGATGCACCTTTATCCATTGGCGGTATGGAGACTGGTAGTCAGGCTTGGGAGCCAAAAAACTACGATGGTAAATACGACGGCATGATGCGCTTGCGCAATGCCTTGGCAAAATCAAAGAACTTAGTCTCGGTTCGCATTATTCGCGCCATCGGCCCTTCTTATGCGCAAGAATATATTCAGCGTTTTGGCTTTGAGCCAGAAAAGCACCCCCCTTACTTAACAATGGCTTTGGGCGCGGGTTCTGTAACGCCGTTGCAGATGGCCTCTGCTTATAGTGTGTTTGCCAATGGCGGTTATCGTGTAGATCCATTCTTGATTGACAAGATGGTGGACTCTAAAGGCACCGTCATGTTCGAAGCAAAGCCTACGCATGCGGGTGAAGATGCGCCTCGTGTATTGGATGCGCGCACTGCATTTGTGATGGATAGCATGCTGCAAGAAGTCACCAAGACGGGTACTGCAGCCTCTGCGCGTGGTAAGTTGGGGCGAAGCGACATTGCAGGTAAAACAGGCACAACGAATGATTCGCACGATGCCTGGTTTGCTGGCTATAACCCTAAGGTAGTTGCGATTGCATGGATTGGCTTTGATAAGCCTGCGAGTTTGGGGGATCGAGAGACTGGTGGCGGACTTGCTTTGCCAATGTGGATTTCTTATATGGCGACTGCGTTAAAAGATAGCCCTCAGATCTCCCGCGAAGTCCCAAGCGGTGTAACGCAAGTTGATGGTGACTGGTTTATCCCGGACTTCTCTACTAACGGCGGTGTGCGCGAACTGCAATAGTTCGTTTTCAACATGGCACGGCAAGCTCGCACAGTAATACCAGGCCAAGCAATGCATGTGATGGTCCGCGGCAATAATCGTGAAACCATTTTCTTTGCCGATGAAGATCGTCGTACTTATCTAGAGTGGTTGCGTGAAGCAGCGAGGCAGTTTGGTTGTGCTGTGCATGCGTTTGCTTTAATGCCTAACCATGCGCATTTGCTCATGACTCCCCAAAGCGAAGATTCGCTTGCTAAAACAATGCAGTCTCTTGGCCGTCGTTATGCCCAGTACTTCAATCAACAGCACCGCCGCTCTGGAACTATTTGGGAGGGGCGCTATCGCTCGTCTTTGATTGACCCGGATTATTTTTTACGCTGCCAGCGTTATATAGAGCTCAATCCGGTGAGATCTGGATATGAATCCACCCCCCAAAGCTCTACATGGACGAGTTTTGTAACCCACGTTGGTGGTAATGCAGAGCCTTGGTTGGTAGATCATCAGCATTTTTGGAGGTTGGGTAATACCCCTTTTGAGAGGCAGATGAGCTGGTCGAACTTTGTAAAAGAGGGCGCACCTCACTGGGAAGACCGCCAAATCACAGAATCTCTATTGCGATCCAAACCTTGGGTCAGTGATATTTATGCCAAAAAGCTCTTTAAAGACGCTCCAGAGCTTGCATTAATTCGCCACCGTGGGCGCCCTAGAAAAATTAATTCTTTAAATTCAGTTACTTAGGTAATGAATAGTTTCCCTGTACGTCAAATAGGGTATTGAGTATTCCGACTCTGTCCCCATATATAGAATTCATATTGGTGCGACATCTAAATAAATGGGACAGACTCATTTTATTTCTATTGCATCGGTGTGGGTATTCACCTATATTGGATCCTCCAAAAGTAATTAGGCCTTTGTCGCCCCTCGGAAATACTATGACTACAAAATTAAATACAGATCTTCGCCCTATCGCTCAAGGTTTATATGACCCTAGTAATGAGCATGACGCTTGCGGCGTAGGATTCGTTGCACATATTAAAGGTAAGAAATCTCATGAGATCGTTTCTCAGGGTTTACAGATTCTTGAGAATCTAGATCACCGGGGAGCGGTAGGTGCCGATCCTCTAATGGGTGATGGTGCCGGTATCTTGATTCAGATTCCAGATACTTTGTATCGCGAAGAAATGGCAAAGCAAGGCGTGACCTTGCCACCCTTAGGTGAGTATGGCGTTGGCATGATTTTCTTGCCGAAAGAGCATGCTTCACGTTTAGCTTGCGAACAAGAATTAGAGCGCACTGTTCGTCTAGAAGGTCAGGTAGTCTTAGGTTGGAGAGATGTTCCGGTAGATGTGAAATTACCGATGTCACCAACAGTGCAAATGACCGAGCCATTTATCCGTCAAATTTTTATTGGCCGTGGCCGCGACATCATGACAACCGATGCGCTCGAGCGTAAGTTGTATGTGATTCGTAAAACAGCAAGTCATGCAATTCAAGATTTGCATTTGAAGCACGGTAAAGAATATTTCGTTGCATCAATGTCCGCTAGAACCATTGTTTACAAGGGTTTGCTGTTGGCGAATCAAGTCGGTGCTTATTACCAAGACTTGCAAGACAAGCGCACTGTATCCGCGCTTGCTTTAGTGCATCAACGTTTCTCTACTAATACTTTCCCTGCATGGGAATTAGCGCATCCGTATCGCATGATTGCGCACAATGGTGAGATCAACACTGTTAAAGGTAACGTCAATTGGGTCAATGCACGTGAGGGCGCGATTAGCTCCCCAGTGCTTGGCGATGATTTGCAAAAACTCTGGCCATTGATTTACCCAGGTCAGTCAGACACTGCGTGCTTTGATAACTGCTTGGAGTTGCTGGTGATGTCTGGCTACCCATTAGCTCAAGCCATGATGATGATGATTCCTGAGGCATGGGAACAGCATGCATTGATGGATGACAATCGTCGTGCCTTCTACGAATATCACGCGGCAATGATGGAGCCATGGGATGGACCTGCGGCGATGGCATTTACTGATGGTCGTCAAATTGGCGCAACCTTGGACCGCAATGGTTTGCGTCCAGCACGTTATTACGTAACCGACGATGACTTGGTCATCATGGGCTCTGAAGCAGGTGTGTTGCCGATTCCTGAAAGCAAGATCGTTCAAAAATGGCGTTTGCAGCCAGGCAAGATGTTTATGATCGACATGGAGCAAGGTCGCATCATTGATGACGTTGAACTGAAGAATGCCGTTTCTAAAGCCAAGCCATATAAGAGCTGGATCGATGCGGTTCGTGTGAAGTTAGATGAAGTCGATGCCAGCAAGGCAGACTTAATTGACGAGAAAACGACTATTCGTCCAGCAGCTAAATTATTAGACCGTCAACAGGCATTTGGTTATACGCAAGAAGACATTAAATTCTTGATGGCTCCAATGGCCATGAATGGTGAAGAAGCTATTGGTTCAATGGGTAATGACAGCCCATTGGCTGTTCTTTCCAATAAGGACAAGCCTCTCTATAACTACTTTAAGCAATTATTTGCACAGGTGACTAATCCTCCAATCGACTCTATTCGCGAGAATATGGTGATGTCTTTAGTTTCTTTTATTGGGCCCAAGCCTAATCTATTAGATACCAATAACATTAACCCGCCAATGCGTTTAGAAGTTAGTCAGCCAATTTTGGATTTTGATGACATCACCAAGATTCGCCACATTGGTCACTACACTAACGGCAAGTTCCGCTCTTACGAATTGGATATTTGCTATCCAGCGTCATGGGGCAAAGCTGGTATTGAAGCTCGCTTAGCTTCTTTGTGTGCTGAAGCTGCAGATGCCGTACGTTCTGGCTACAACATTTTGATCGTGAGCGATCGTCAGGTTGACGAGAAGCATGTCGCCATTCCGGCTTTGTTGGCAACTTCTGCTATCCATCAGCATTTGGTGCAAAAAGGTTTGCGCACCAGCGTTGGCTTAGTAGTTGAAACTGGCAGTGCACGTGAGACTCATCACTTTGCACTCTTGGCTGGTTATGGTGCAGAAGCCATTCATCCATACCTCGCTATGGAAACGTTGGCTGAAATGGCTAAAGGATTGTCTGGAGATTTATCTGCTGAAAAAGCAGTGAAGAACTTTGTAAAAGCTGTAGGCAAGGGTCTGCAAAAGGTCATGTCCAAAATGGGCATCTCCACTTACATGTCCTACACCGGTTCACAGATTTTTGAAGCGATTGGTTTAAATCACGACATCATTGATCAGTACTTCAAAGGCACCCCATCAAATGTGGGTGGTATCGGGGTATTTGAGGTGGCTGAAGAAGCTTTACGTATGCATACAGCTGCATTTGGTAACGATCCAGTTTTAACCAATATGCTTGATGCTGGTGGCGAATATGCTTTCCGTATTCGTGGCGAGAATCATATGTGGACCCCAGACACGATTGCTAAGTTGCAACACTCCACACGCATTGGTGCTGAGAAGGGCTATCAGACTTATAAAGAGTACGCCAACATCATCAATGATCAAACCAAGCGTCAAATGACTTTGCGTGGTTTGTTTGAATTCAAGCTCGATCCAGCAAAAGCGATTCCATTGGATGAAGTGGAATCTGCAAAAGAAATCGTTAAACGTTTTGCAACTGGCGCGATGTCTTTGGGCTCGATTTCTACAGAGGCCCATGCCACTTTAGCAATCGCCATGAACCGTATTGGCGGTAAGTCTAATACTGGTGAGGGTGGCGAAGATCCAAATCGTTATGTGAACGAGCTCAAGGGCATTCCAATTAAGAAGGGCGAGACTTTAGCTAGCATCTTGGGTAGCGATGTGGTTGAAGCCAATATTCCATTGTTGGATGGCGACTCATTGCGCTCCAAAATTAAGCAGGTTGCTTCTGGTCGTTTTGGTGTGACTACTGAGTATTTACGCTCTGCAGATCAGATTCAGATAAAAATGGCCCAAGGCGCTAAGCCTGGTGAAGGTGGTCAGTTGCCTGGTGGAAAAGTATCTGATTACATCGGTAAGTTACGTTTCTCTGTGCCGGGTGTTGGTTTGATTTCTCCTCCTCCGCACCATGATATTTATTCGATTGAGGATATTGCTCAATTGATTCATGACTTGAAGAATGTTAATCCAAAGGCTGACGTTTCTGTGAAGTTGGTATCTGAGGTCGGTGTTGGAACTATTGCTGCTGGTGTGGCAAAAGCTAAGGCAGACCACGTTGTGATCGCTGGTCATGATGGCGGTACTGGTGCATCTCCATTGTCTTCAATCAAGCACGCCGGCTCCCCATGGGAGCTCGGCTTGGCTGAAACCCAGCAAACATTGGTTCTCAATGGTTTGCGCAGCCGTATTCGTGTTCAGGCTGATGGTCAGATGAAAACAGGCCGTGACGTAGTGATTGGCGCTTTGTTAGGTGCAGACGAGTTTGGTTTTGCGACAGCGCCATTGGTGGTTGAGGGTTGCATCATGATGCGTAAGTGTCATTTGAATACCTGCCCAGTTGGTGTTGCAACTCAAGATCCGGAACTGCGTAAGAAATTCTCCGGCAAACCTGAGCATGTGGTGAATTTCTTCTTCTTTATCGCTGAAGAAGCTCGCGAGATCATGGCGCAACTTGGCATTCGTAAGTTTGATGACTTAATTGGTCGCGTTGATTTGTTGGATACCCGTAAAGGTATTGAAAACTGGAAAGTGCATGGCTTGGATTTCAGCAAGATATTTGCTGAACCACAAGTAGCAAGCGAAGTCCCACGTTACCAAGTGTTAACTCAAGATCATGGCCTAGCTAGTGCGCTTGACAATATCTTGATCGAGAAGAGTGAGCCTGCATTAGAGCGTGGCGAGAAGGTTTCCTTCATTGTTCCGGTGAAGAACGTGAACCGTACCGTTGGCGCAATGCTTTCAGGAGAGGTTGCCCAGCGTTATGGTCATGCAGGTTTACCGGATGACACGATTCATATTCAATTGAATGGCACGGCTGGTCAAAGCTTTGCAGCCTTTTTAGCGCGTGGCATCACATTGGATTTAGTGGGTGATGGCAATGACTACGTTGGTAAAGGTTTATCAGGGGGGCGTGTGATTGTTCGTGCTCCTCATGAGTTCCGTGGAGATACCGCTAAGAACATCATCGTTGGCAATACCGTTCTTTACGGCGCAATTGCAGGTGAAGCCTTCTTTAATGGTGTAGCTGGTGAGCGTTTCGCAGTCCGTAACTCTGGTGCTACAACAGTTGTTGAAGGCACTGGTGACCACGGTTGTGAGTACATGACTGGTGGAACGGTGGTTGTATTGGGCGCGACAGGCCGTAACTTTGCTGCAGGTATGAGTGGTGGCATTGCTTACGTTTACGACGAGGATGGATTGTTCGATAAGCGTTGCAATACCAGCATGGCAACGCTAGAAAAAGTGCTGCCTTCTGCTGAGCAAATTGCCAAGATGCCGAAGTCTGAATGGCATGCCCCTATCGATGTCAAAGATGGCGGTGAGCGTTTGACGGACGAGCAAATTTTGAAGGGCTTGATTGAACTTCATTTCCGTCACACTGGCTCTGAGCGAGCTAAGGCAATCTTGGCTGATTGGGAAAATACCCGCAGTCGCTTTGTGAAGGTTCTTCCAACTGAGTACAAGCGTGCTCTAGGTGAATTGTGGGAAAAGGCTCAGAACAAAACTGTTGCGGCATAAGCCACTTAATTAATAAAGACATTAAGAAAAGATACTAAGGATTCGATATGGGTAAGGTCACTGGATTTATGGAGTTTGAGCGCGTCGGCGAGACGTACGAAGCGCCGGTTAAACGCCTCCATCATTACAAAGAGTTTGTGGCGGCATTAACTGATGAAGAGGCGAAGATTCAAGGCGCACGTTGTATGGATTGCGGTATCCCGTTTTGTAATAACGGCTGCCCAGTTAATAACATCATTCCTGATTTCAATGACTTGGTATTTCATAATGATTGGAAGAACGCATTAGATGTTTTGCAATCAACCAATAACTTCCCAGAATTTACTGGCCGTATTTGCCCAGCGCCTTGCGAAGCTGCTTGTACTTTAGGGATCAATAGCACTGCGGTTGGTATCAAATCTATTGAGCACGCCATTATTGATAAAGGCTGGGAAAATGGTTGGGTTAAGCCGCAACCTTCTAAAACGAAGACTGGTAAAAAAATCGCAGTTGTTGGTGGTGGCCCAGCGGGTATGGCGGCTGCACAGCAATTGGCGCGCGTTGGTCACGACGTAACTGTATTTGAAAAGAATGATCGTGTTGGGGGCTTACTGCGTTACGGTATTCCTGATTTCAAGATGGAAAAGTGGTTGATTGATCGTCGTGTTGAGCAGATGCAAGCTGAAGGCGTTAAATTTGAGACCGGTGTTTTCGTTGGTAAAGAGGCGATTGGTGCCGAAGTAAAAAATTACTCCAATAAGACAGTTTCTCCAGAGCAGTTGATGAAAGACTTTGATGCGGTAGTGATCACCGGTGGTGCAGAGCAGCCACGTGATTTACCGGTTCCAGGTCGTGAGTTGGCTGGCGTGCACTATGCGTTGGAATTCCTGATTCCGCAAAATAAAGAAAATGCTGGCGATTTCAAAAATGAAATTCGTGCAACTGATAAGCACGTAGTGGTTATTGGCGGTGGTGACACGGGTTCAGATTGCGTTGGAACATCAAATCGTCACGGCGCAACCAAGATTACTCAGTTTGAATTGCTCCCTCAGCCTCCAGAAGTTGAGAACACCCCGTTAGTTTGGCCATATTGGCCAACAAAATTACGTACATCCTCTTCGCATGAAGAAGGTTGTGATCGTGACTGGTCTGTTGGAACCAAGCGTTTTGAGGGCAAAAACGGCAAAGTTGAGAAATTGATTGGTGTTCGTCTGGAGTGGAAAGACGGCAAGATGGCAGAAGTACCAAACTCAGAATTCGAAATTAAGGCAGATTTAGTGCTCTTGGCCATGGGTTTTGTATCTCCAGTTCAGCAGGTATTGAATGCGTTTGGCGTTGAGAAAGATGCTCGCGGCAATGCAAAAGCAACTGTTGATGGTCAAAATGCCTATCAAACGAACGTTCCCAAGGTATTTGCTGCTGGTGACATGCGTCGCGGACAGTCTTTGGTAGTTTGGGCAATTCGTGAGGGTCGTCAGTGCGCCCAAGCAGTAGACCAGTATTTAATGGGGTCATCTGTTTTACCCCGATAATATCGGGGATATGAACAGTGACCAGCCAAACTCTTTGGATGTAAACAAGCAAGCTGCAGGAGAAGTTGTCGTCTCTATTAAAGACGTCAACTTTTCCTATGCTCCAGGTGAGCGGCAGATTCTGTCTGGACTCAATATGGAGTTTCGACGTGGCCAGGTAGTGGCTGTCATGGGTGGTTCCGGCTGTGGCAAGACCACTATCCTTCGTTTGATCGGCGGGCAATTTAATGCTCAATCAGGTCAAGTTCTATTTGAAGGTCAAGACATTGGCAAGATGAATGGCGCCGAGTTGATGGCTGCCCGTCGTCGCATGGGAATGCTTTTTCAGTTCGGAGCATTGTTCACTGACCTGAGTGTTTTTGAAAACGTTGCCTTTCCTCTGCGCGAACATACAAATCTCAGTGAAGAGCTATTGCACTCCTTGGTGCTCATGAAATTGAATGCAGTTGGTTTGCGCGGCGCAAGAGACTTAATGCCTTCACAAATTTCTGGTGGTATGGCAAGGCGTGTTGCCCTCGCTAGAGCAATTGCTTTAGATCCACCCCTCATCATTTATGACGAGCCATTTGCTGGTCTGGATCCTATCTCTCTTGGCATTACAGCGCGCTTAATTCGTGATCTGAATAATGCCTTGGGAGCCACGAGTTTATTGGTGACGCACGATGTTGAAGAGACTTTTGCCATTGCTGATTACGTATATTTCATTGCGAATGGTCGCATTGGCGCAGAAGGCACCCCCGATGAGTTGAGTCGCTCAACCGATCCTTTTGTCAGACAATTTTTGGACGCAGCTCCTGATGGCCCTGTGCCTTTCCACTATCCAGGCATAAGCTTGGAAGAGGATTTTGGAGTGAGTGCCTCATGACCACTTTTCTGAACCTGTTTGGTGATCTTGGCTTCTTTGTACGTCGCAACTTAAGTAGTCTGGGTTTGGCTGCTCGTATGTTTGCGGCAGTGATCGCACGCTCTGGATTATTACTCAAAAGACCTCGTTTAGTGATTGATCAAATTTTATTTGTTGGTAATCATTCTTTTGTGATCATTGCAGTCTCAGGGTTATTTGTTGGATTCGTTTTAGGTTTGCAGGGTTACTACACCTTAAATCGTTATGGTTCGGAGCAAGCGCTTGGGCTATTGGTTGCCCTCTCTTTAACTCGTGAGTTGGGTCCTGTCATTACCGCTTTATTGTTTGCCGGTAGGGCTGGCACTTCCTTAACTGCGGAGATTGGCCTCATGAAGGCTGGTGAACAATTAACTGCCATGGAAATGATGGCAGTCGATCCCTTGGGCCGCGTGATTGCGCCACGGCTTTGGGCCGGCATTATTTCTATGCCAATCTTGGCAACGATTTTTACGACGGTCGGCGTTCTGGGGGGCTACCTAGTTGGCGTGCCTTTGATTGGGGTCGACTCAGGCGCCTTCTGGTCGCAGATGCAAGGCGGAGTTGATCTGTTTTCGGATATTGGCAATGGCTTAATTAAAAGCATGGTGTTTGGTGTAGCTGTCACCTTTATTGCCCTATATCAGGGCTATGAATCTAAGCCCACACCTGAAGGTGTTTCGCAAGCCACTACTCGTACGGTGGTTATCTCTTCTTTATCGGTTTTAGCATTGGATTTCTTGCTAACCGCGATGATGTTCTCAAATTAGAAAGAATAAACTGGGGCTCTTATGAGAAAAAGTGCAATTGATGTCTGGGTGGGAATTTTTGTTGGCATTGGTTTGCTGGCTGCTCTATTTCTTGCACTGAAGGTTGGCAATATGAATGCAGTGTCATTTGCGCCAACATACAAAATTTCTGCACGCTTTGACAATATCGGCGGCCTCAAGCCTCGTGCACCAGTGAAAAGTGCCGGTGTGGTGGTTGGCAGAATTGCCAATATTTCCTTCGATGACAAAACTTATCAAGCAACGGTGGTGATGACTATTGAAGACTCCTATAAGTTTCCGAAGGACTCTTCCGCCAAGATTTTGACATCCGGTTTATTGGGCGAGCAATACATTGGTCTTGAGGCGGGCGGGTCAGATGATATGTTGACCAATGGCGAAAAGATTGCGCAGACACAATCAGCTATTGTTTTAGAAAATTTGATTAGCCAGTTCCTTTACAACAAAGCAGCAGATAGCGGCCAAGAAAAGGGCGCAGCAAAATGATGTTGCTCTTTATGCGCAAAGCCAAGATGGCAATCTTGCTTGGTTTGATGGCCTCTTTAATTGGCTGCGCATCCATTCCTGCTGGCGTAGAGCGCTCTCCCCAGGATCCTTGGGAGCCATTCAATCGCTCAGTTTTTGAATTTAATGAAGGCTTGGATGCTTATCTACTCAAGCCGGTAGTTGCAGGCTATCGCTTTGTGCTACCCGAATTCGTGCGTGATGGAGTTTATAACTTCTTTAGTAATTACAACGACATCTACACCGCCCTATTTAACTTGTTACAGGGTAAGCCAGACTATGCCTTTAATGACTTCATGCGAGTAGTGGTAAATACAACTATGGGATTAGGCGGACTC
The DNA here is from genome assembly GCF_018881655.1 of Polynucleobacter sp. Tro8-14-1. Taxonomy (GTDB): domain Bacteria; phylum Pseudomonadota; class Gammaproteobacteria; order Burkholderiales; family Burkholderiaceae; genus Polynucleobacter. The sequence continues at coordinate 46,079 of NZ_JACVPX010000002.1, read as the reverse complement.
TTGGATTTGGCTACTCCTGGAGGTCTTGAGAAGCACAAAGAAGATTGGGGTCAAACCTTAGGTGTTTGGGGCGTGCCCTCAGGCCCTTATGTAGTTCTTCCGTTCTTTGGCCCAAGTAATGTGCGCGATACTTTTGGCACGGTAGCCGACTTAGAGTCAGACTATCTATTTAAGTATGTGAAGGATGTGGGCCTGCGAAATAGCATTACTGGCTTACGTGTAGTGAACGCACGTAATACCTATTACGAGGCCGGTGATTTGTTGGATGGCGCTGCAATTGATAAGTACAGCTTCTTACGAGATGCTTATATACAAAGACGTGCCTATCAGATTAACGAGGGCAAAGACGACGAGGAGCCTAGGATGCCTCCTTACGAGAACGGATATCAGTAAGTCTGAGTAGCACAATCAAATCGCATTGATGTATAGATAACGAAATAGAACCTATGAAAATTCAAAAAATACTTACTCAATATTTAGTGACAAGCTTGCTTTTAGTTTCTGGTGCGCTTTTTGCACAAGCTCCTGATCAAACAACTCCCCCGGATGTCTTAATTAAGATGGTCGTTACTGACGTAATGACAACGGTCAAGTCTGATCCCGACATTCAAAAGGGCAATATCCCCAAGATCGTAGATTTAGTTGAGAAGAAAATTGTTCCGTATACCGACATGCGTCGCACTACAGAAATGGCGATGGGTCCTAACTGGAAAAAGGCAACGCCTGAGCAACAGGCTCAACTGACTTCCGAGTTTAAGAATCTGCTGATTCGCACTTACTCAGGCGCTTTGAGCCAGCTACGTGACCAAACTGTGCAATTCAAGGCTTTGCGTGCCGCGCCTGACGATAAAGAGGTGGTTGTTAAAACTGTAGTGCTTGGTCGTGGTGATCCAGTGCCTTTAGATTACCGCCTTGAGAAAACTGCCGGTGGTTGGAAGGTCTATGACATGAATATTATGGGCGTTTGGTTGGTTGAGGCTTACCGCAATCAGTTTTCTAACCAAATCAGTCAAAACGGCATTGAAGGCTTGGTGAAGTTTTTGCAAGATCGCAATAAGCAATTAGCCACAGCTAAACCAGCCAATTAATTGATAAGCATAGACATCATGCCCTTTCTTTTGCCAAAAAAAGTGACGCAAGAAAATGCATTGCAGTTGCAAAAAGAAGGCCTATTAAATAGTCCAAACTTACGCTCGATTGATTGCTCCGAATTGAAAGATTTTGATTCCACCGTACTCACCGTTTTATTGGCATGGCAAAAAAAGCTTATGGCTGATGGACAATCCATTTCAGTAGAGCATGCACCAGCAAAGCTCAAGGTTTTGGCAGGTGTTTATGGTGTTTCTACATTGCTGGGCTTGTAATGACGATGCATCCTGCAATTTCTATCCAAAATATATCCAAGCAATACGGAGCACTTCAGGCTTTAGATAATGTTTCATTGAGCATTGAGCCAGGGGAATTTTTCGGTTTATTGGGGCCCAATGGTGCCGGCAAAACTACCTTGATTTCTATATTGGCTGGCCTGGTGAGGCCCACTCATGGTCATGCAGCCATTATGGGCGCTGATGTTCAGAAGGGGTTTCGTGAGGCACGCCGGATGCTGGGAGTGGTTCCTCAAGAGCTGGTCTTTGATCCCTTCTTTACCGTTCGTGAAACTTTACGTTTTCAATCTGGTTATTTCGGGATTAAAAATAACGATGCGTGGATTGATGAGATTATGGCTAATCTTGATCTCACCTCCAAAGCGGATAGCAATATGCGCTCCTTGTCTGGCGGAATGAAGCGTCGAGTGCTTGTCGCACAGGCTTTAGTTCATAGGCCGCCTGTCATTATTTTGGATGAACCGACTGCTGGCGTGGATGTTGAGTTACGTCAATCCTTATGGCAATTTATTAGTCGGTTGAATCAAGATGGTCATACGATTGTTCTGACTACTCATTACCTGGAAGAGGCGGAAGCTTTGTGTCAGCGTATTGCCATGCTGAAACAAGGCAAGATTGTGGCTCTAGATACCACTGCCAATTTATTAAGTCGTTACGGATCTGTCAAAAAAGATGGTGAAGGTAAAACGGACTTAGAAGAAGTCTTCGTGAACATCATGTCGGGGAGTGCGCAATGAAACATGGCCTCAATCGACCTGCTCTAGAGTACGGCAGTGGTTTTCCTACCCTTTTGTTTAAAGAGGTAAAGCGCTTTTATAAAGTAGCTTTCCAGACGGTGGCAGCACCGGTACTTACAGCTGTGCTCTACCTGATGATCTTTGGCCATGTTCTTGAGGGCAGAGAGGTCTACGGACGTTTAAGTTACACAGCCTTTTTAATTCCTGGTCTTGTGATGATGAGTGTTTTGCAAAATGCTTTTGCAAATACTTCATCTTCTTTGATTCAATCTAAGGTCACTGGTAACTTAGTGTTTGTTTTGTTGGCTCCCCTAAGCCATTTTGAGTTTTACTCTGCTTATATTTTGGCTGCAGTATTTCGGGGAATTGTTGTGGGACTGGGCGTTCTATTAATTACCATCTGGTTCGCAACACCCACTTTGGAATACCCATTATGGATTTTGACGTTTGCTTTCTTGGGTGCGGCAATTTTGGGAAGTCTTGGCTTGATAGCGGGTATCTGGGCTGATAAATATGACCAGTTAGCCGCTTTTCAGAACTTCATCATCATGCCCGCAACGATGCTGTCAGGTGTCTTTTACTCCATTCATTCCTTACCGCCAGCGTGGCAAGCAGTGTCACATTTCAATCCGTTCTTTTACATGATTGATGGTTTCCGTTACGGCTTTTTTGGGGTTTCAGATAACTCCCCTTGGAGCAGCTTAGTAATTGTGTTCTGTTTTTTTGTGGTGGTGTCGGTCATTGCTTTACGCCTATTACAAAAGGGCTATAAGCTTCGTTATTAATTGTTGAAAACTCGAGTTTGATTAGGAAAAGAAATGCTACCCACCCCAGAACAGATTGAAGGCTATATCAAGCAAGGGCTAGCCTGCACCCATATTCAGGTTGAAGGTGATGGCCAGCACTTTTTTGCAACCATCGTGAGCCCTCAGTTTGAAGGTAAGCGTTTGGTGCAACGCCACCAATTGGTATATGGTGCAATGGGTGATCGCATGAAGGCGGAAGTCCATGCCTTATCAATCAAAGCATTTACACCTGAAGAATTTGCACAAAATTCAGCAGTATAAAAATTACATCATTACGTATTACAAATTAATAAATCAGTTTTTACTGGAATCGTTTCATGGATAAATTACGAATGGTTGGCGGCACTCCTCTCAATGGAGAGGTAGTCATTGCTGGCGCTAAAAATGCTGCATTGCCCATTCTGTGCGCTTGTCTATTGACTGATCAACCAGTTGTATTGCGCAATGTTCCTGATTTGCAAGATGTGCGTACTATGCTCAAGCTTTTGCAAGAGATTGGTGTAATGGTTGATTTCCCAAGTGCTGGTGATCGTAGTCACATGGTGTTGAATGCAGCGGTTATTAAAAGTTCAGAAGCGACTTATGAGATGGTGAAAACTATGCGCGCCTCCATCTTGGTACTTGGCCCACTTTTGGCCAGAATGCATAGCGCAAAGGTTTCATTGCCGGGTGGTTGCGCAATTGGCGCACGTCCCGTAGATCAGCACATCAAAGGCTTGAAGGCGATGGGCGCGAGTATCAAGATTAAGAGTGGCTACATTCAGGCTGAAACCAAGCCACAGTCAGATCGCCTAAAGGGCGCCTCCATCTTGACTGACATGATTACCGTAACCGGTACTGAGAATTTGTTAATGGCTGCCACTTTGGCATCGGGTACAACCATCTTAGAAAATGCTGCACGCGAGCCTGAGGTTGGTGACTTGGCGGAATTGCTTGTGAAGATGGGCGCGAAGATTTCAGGCATTGGTAGTGATCGGCTAGTGATTGAGGGAGCAGAAAAACTTCATGGTGCTGAGCATTCGGTTATTCCGGATCGTATTGAAGCGGGCACATTCTTATGTGCGGTTGCTGCCACTGGTGGGGAAATTACAGTCAAGCACTGCCGCCCAGACACTTTGGATGCTGTGATTGTTAAGTTAAAAGAGGTCGGCCTGGAAATGGAGATTGGCTCTGACTGGATTAAGGCTTCCATGCAGGGTCGTCCTAAAGCAGTCAACTTCCGTACTTCTGAATACCCCGCTTTCCCGACAGATATGCAAGCGCAACTGATGACGGTCAATGCAATTGCATCGGGCAACTCAACGATTACAGAAACGATTTTTGAAAATCGCTTTATGCATGTTCAAGAGCTCAATCGTTTGGGTGCGGACATTGCTATTGAAGGTAATACTGCTATTGCGCAGGGAGTAGAAAAGCTCTCCGGTGCGATTGTGATGGCTACGGATTTGCGGGCCTCAGCTAGTTTGGTGATTGCTGGATTAGCTGCCCAAGGCGAAACCCAGGTAGACCGGATTTACCACTTAGATCGTGGCTATGACCGCATGGAGCAGAAGTTAACCCTCTTAGGTGCCAATATTGAGCGCGTGAAGTAAGGCTGATGGATAATTAGTCCATGAAATTGACTTTAGCCCTCTCCAAAGGGCGCATCTTCGAAGAAACTGCAGAGATCTTGTCCAAGGTTGGCATAGTGCCGCTGGAGGATCCTGAGAAGTCACGCAAACTCATTATTGAGACATCTAATCCAGATGTTCGTCTCATTATTGTTCGTGCCTCAGATGTGCCTACTTATGTGCAATTTGGTGGTGCTGATTTTGGAGTTGCTGGTTTGGATGTATTGATGGAAAAAGGGAGTGATGGTTTGTACGTTCCTTACGACTTAGATATTGCCAAGTGCCGCATGTCTGTCGCGGTCCGCGAAGGTTTTGATTACGCTGCTGCTGTAAAGCAAGGTTCCCGCTTAAAAGTGGCCACGAAGTACGTCAATTGCGCGCGCGAACACTTTGCCAATAAAGGTGTGCACATTGATACGATTCAACTGTATGGCTCAATGGAGCTCGCACCTTTGGTGGGCTTGGCAGATGCGATTGTGGATCTAGTCTCTACTGGCAATACGCTCAAAGCGAATGGCTTAGTTGAAGTTGAGCCGATTGCCGATATTAGCGCGCGCCTAGTCGTCAATCAAGCTTCATACAAGCGCAAGCGAGCTCAGCTACAACCTATTTTTGAGCTACTGAAGTAATAGTAGCTAGAAGAGAAGTCTTCCCTCATGCCTTCAAACATTAACGTAAAACGCCTCAATAGCAAGGATGCAGGCTTCAGAGAAATTCTGTTGTCGAGCTTGTCCTTGCCGTCTGTTGATGATGAGGCGATAGATGCTGCAGTAGTGAAGATTTTGGCAACTGTTAAAGACAAGGGTGATGAAGCGGTTCTAGGCTTTACAAAACAGTTTGATCGCTTGAGTGTGGCCAGCGTTTCTGATTTAGAGATTCCTCGCAAAGATTTGGAGCTGGCTTATCAGTCTTTATCTGCTGAACAAAAAAATGCTCTCGATATTGCTGCCCAAAGAGTGCGCGCTTATCACGAGAAGCAAAAGATTGAAGCAGGTTGCCACTCTTGGGAGTACGAAGAGAAAGATGGAACACGTCTCGGTCAAAAAGTAACTCCATTAGATCGTGTTGGTATTTATGTGCCAGGCGGTAAGGCAGCTTATCCATCATCCGTGCTGATGAACGCTATTCCCGCAAAGGTGGCGGGTGTTGCCGAAGTGATTATGGTGGTGCCTACTCCTGATGGTGCGCGCAATCCTTTAGTTTTGGCGGCAGCTTATCTTGCTGGTGTAGATCGTGTCTTTACGATCGGTGGTGCTCAGGCAGTTGGCGCTTTAGCCTACGGCACTAAAACTATTCCGTCGGTTGATAAGATTGTTGGACCTGGCAATGCCTATGTGGCTGCAGCCAAGCGCAGAGTCTTTGGTACTGTTGGCATCGATATGATCGCTGGCCCATCAGAAATCTTGGTTCTTTGTGATGGATCTACTCCTCCGGATTGGGTTGCAATGGATCTGTTTTCTCAGGCTGAGCATGATGAGCAGGCTCAATCGATCCTGCTCTGTCCAGATGCTCAATATATTGAGCAAGTGCAAGCAAGCATCAACAAGCTCCTCCCAGAAATGCCAAGAGCAAAAGTGATTGAAGCTTCACTCACAAATCGCGCTTTGTTAATTCAGGTAAAAGATATGTCTGAGGCCTGTGAGATTGCTAATGCAATTGCCGCTGAGCACTTAGAGATTTGCGCTGCTGATCCACGTCAGTGGGCTGACCAAATTCGTCATGCGGGCGCCATCTTTATGGGTAACTACACCAGCGAATCCTTAGGCGATTACTGCGCCGGACCTAATCACGTTTTACCGACTGCACGCACGGCACGCTTTTCTTCACCATTGGGTGTGTATGACTTTATCAAGCGCTCGAGCATGATTGAAGTTAGTGAAGCTGGAGCTCAGACCTTAGGTGCTGTTGCTAGTACGCTAGCTCACGGTGAGGGCTTACAAGCCCATGCACGTGCAGCTGAAATGCGCCTGAATAAGTAAGCGCGCAATAAGCCTGCGCTTACTTCTTAAAAAATCTAACTCAGAATTTCTTTTAAAGCAGCGACAAGTTCATTGCTTTGTTCGTCTGTGCCAATCGTAATGCGCAAGAACTCTTCGATGCGTGGTGATTTGAAGTGACGCACGATGATGCCGCGATCCCGTAATGCTTGATATAGCTTGGCACCAGCATGTTTCGGATGGCGACTGAAAATAAAGTTTGCAGTCGAAGGCAGGGTTGCAAATCCCAATGCATCGAGTTGCTCAATTAACTTTGTACGAGTTTGAATCACTTTGGCTGAAGTTGCTTCCAGATGCGCTTGGTCCTCAATGGCTGCAACCGCACCAGCTTGAGCAAGGCGTCCCAAGGGGTAGGAGTTAAAACTATTTTTGACTCGTTCTAAGCCCTCAATTAATGCTGGATGACCAACCGCAAAGCCGACGCGCAGACCAGCTAGAGCACGTGATTTTGAAAGCGTGTGTACTACTAACAAATTTTCTGGACAGTTGGCGCCACGCAATAGCGGAATACAAGATTCAGTCCCGTAATCTACATAGGCTTCATCAATAACAACTACTGAATCTTTGTTGCGCAAGACTAGCGCTTCAATTTCTGAGCGAGGAATTGATCTACCCGTTGGGGCATTGGGGTTTGGGAAAATAATTCCGCCGTTAGGAGTTTGGTAATCAGCAGTTTTTATCTCAAAATTTTCGTTCAGGGGAACTATTTGGGCATTAATTCCAAAGAGCTTGCAGTAGACGGGATAGAAGCTATAGGTTATATCTGGAAAGTGCACTGGCTTATTTTGCTTGAGTAAACCAGCAAAGACGTGCGCCAACACTTCATCAGAGCCATTGCCTACAAAAACTTGATTTGCGTCTAAGTCATGTAATTTAGCGATAGCTTGTTTTAGGGCTGCGCCTTCCGGATCGGGATAGAGGCGTAAATCGGCAGTATTTTGACCTTCAATAGCAGCAAGCGCTTTGGGCGATGGGCCATAGGGGCTCTCATTGGTATTGAGTTTTACCAGCCGCTGCATTTGCGGTTGCTCCCCTGGAACATAAGGGGTTAGGGTTTGAACAACAGGGCTCCAAAAACGGCTCATGAGGGTTCTCAGGTCAAAAATCGGGATAAAAGTGCAGTGATATCGGTATTTAAATCTCTTCTAGGAATGATATTATGAGGCTTCAATCAACACTTCGCCTCGCGGCGCAATGAAGCATGCGGCAAGCCGACGTCACCCGAAACACTTCGGAAACCAAAATTCAGATTTCCATCAATTTAGATGGAACCGGTAAGGCTGAGCTAGCCTCCGGGGTTCCTTTTCTAGATCACATGCTCGATCAGATTGCCCGTCACGGCATGATTGACCTCAAAGTGGTTGCAAATGGCGACACCCATATTGATGACCACCACACTGTTGAGGATGTGGGAATCACGCTAGGGCAGGCCTTCGCCAAGGCAGTGGGTGATAAAGCGGGTATTACTCGTTACGGTCACTCCTATGTGCCGCTTGATGAGACCCTTTCTCGTGTAGTGATTGATTTTTCTGGCCGCCCAGGTTTGGAATTTAATGTTCCATTTACGCGTGCACGTGTAGGCGACTTTGATGTGGATCTCAGTATTGAGTTCTTCCGTGGTTTTGTGAACCACGCTGGAGTCACTTTGCACATCGATAATTTGCGCGGTATTAATGCGCATCATCAGATTGAAACTGTGTTCAAGGCTTTTGGTCGCGCTTTGCGTATGGCTTTAGAGCTTGATCCACGTGCTTCAGGCGCCATTCCTTCAACTAAAGGAAGTCTGTAATCTAGACTCCCCACGGTTGCTCAGAAGACAACAGTAGATAACAATAGACAGCAGGTAAATTTTGGCGCAAACCATTGCGATCGTCGACTATGGAATGGGTAATCTCCGTTCTGTATATCAAGCATTTCATCATGTTGCACCCGATGACAATGTATTGATTGCTCATCAGCCAGAAGAGATCCACTCTGCAGATCGCGTCGTTTTGCCCGGTCAAGGTGCTATGCCAGATTGCATGAAGCATCTAGAGGAATCCGGATTATTGGATGCCTTACTGGAGGCTTCTAAAAGTAAGCCGCTGTTAGGGGTCTGTGTCGGAGAACAAATGCTCTTTGATAGAAGTGCAGAGGTACGTGCCGCCGAGCAATGGACGCCTTGCTTGGGTTTGATTCCCGGGGAAGTGCGTCGTTTTGAGCTGGTTGGTCAAAAGCAGCCAGATGGCTCCTCATATAAAGTCCCTCATATGGGCTGGAACCAAGTGCGCCAAGACCGAAAACACCCGCTTTGGGATGGCATACCTGATTTAACGAGCTTCTATTTTGTGCATAGCTACTATGTTGTGCCGCAGCGTAATGAAGATACAGCTGGCTCTACTGAATATGGCGATTGGTTTACTTCTGCGGTGGCGCGAGATAATATTTTTGCAACTCAATTTCATCCAGAAAAAAGTGCAGAATACGGTTTAAAGCTTTATCAAAATTTTGTTTCTTGGCAACCTTAATACTCCTAACCATTCGCTATGCTGCTGATTCCCGCAATTGATCTTAAAGACGGCCACTGTGTTCGACTCGAACAGGGTGATATGGATAAAGCTACAGTGTTTTCAGAAGACCCTGGCGCAATGGCGGCGCATTGGATTAGCAAGGGTGCTCGACGCTTACATTTAGTAGATCTCAATGGCGCATTTGCTGGCAAGCTCAAAAATGAGTCTGCGATTAAATCGATTCTCAAAGCAGTTGGCAATGAAATTCCCGTGCAGCTCGGCGGTGGTATTCGTGATCTTGAAACGATTGAACGCTTATTGGATGATGGTATTAGCACTGTCATTATTGGAACAGCAGCCGTGAAGAATCCTGGCTTTGTTCAGGATGCCTGCACAGCATTTCCAGGTCATGTGATGGTTGGTTTGGATGCGCGTGATGGCAAAGTAGCTACTGATGGTTGGAGCAAGATTACCGGTCATGAGGTGATTGATCTTGCCAAAAAGTTTGAAGATTGGGGTGTAGAGGCAATTATCTATACCGATATTGGGCGGGATGGCATGCTCAAGGGCGTCAACATCGAAGCCACAATCAAGCTGGCGCAAGCCATTCGTATTCCGGTAATTGCCAGTGGCGGCCTCTGTAATAATCAAGATATTGAAGCGCTTTGTAAGGCTGAAGAAGATGGTGTCATGGGAGTGATTGCGGGGCGCTCAATCTACGCTGGCGATCTTGATCTTGCAGTCGCTCAAAAATATGCCGATGAATTAACCCTCAAGTACGCAAAGAAAATCATCTAGTGTTAACTAAGCGAATTATTCCTTGTTTGGATGTCACTGCAGGGCGCGTAGTTAAGGGTGTGAACTTTGTAGGCTTGCGTGATGCAGGCGATCCCGTGGAAATCGCTAAACGGTATGACACCCAAGGCGCCGACGAGCTGACATTCTTAGACATTACTGCAACATCTGATGGTCGCGATTTAATCTTACACATCATTGAAGATGTGGCATCACAGGTTTTTATTCCCTTGACTGTTGGTGGTGGTGTTCGTGCAGTTGCGGATGTTCGGCGCTTGCTAAATGCCGGCGCAGATAAAGTGAGCATGAATTCTTCTGCGGTAGCCAACCCTGATTTAGTTTCCGATGCTGCTGCTCATTACGGCTCCCAATGTATTGTGGTGGCGATTGATGCCAAGCAAACTGAAGCGGGCAATTGGGAAGTGTTTACCCATGGTGGTAGAACTGCGACCGGAATGGATGTAGTCACATGGGCTGCTGAAGTGGCTAAACGTGGTGCAGGCGAGATTCTTTTAACTAGCATGAACCGCGATGGCAGCAAGGATGGCTTTGACTTGGCTTTAACTGCTGCAGTAAGCGATGCAGTTTCTGTTCCTGTGATTGCTTCTGGTGGCGTTGGTAATTTGCAGCATTTGGTGGATGGCATTGCTAAGGGCCATGCAGATGCAGTATTGGCAGCTAGTATTTTTCATTATGGTGATTACACCGTTGGGCAGGCAAAAGAATATATGGCAGCTCAAGGAATCCCGGTTCGGATTTAGGTGGGGTTCTTAAGCGCTAATTGCCATATGCGCGATAAATGCTGAGCGGTTTTCACCAGCGGATTTGGCCTTAGCATCTAATCTTGCCAACACTCTTTTTGGTAAAGAGATATTTACTCTTTCGATATCGTCTGACAGTAATACCGGGTCAATCTCAGCAATTGCCCAGATATATCCTTTGAACTCTTTCTTCTTTTGAAGATCGGTAATAGAGCTGGGCTTTGGGATATCTTCGCCCGCGTCTAATGCAGTTTCAATCCAAAGTTCAATTGCTTCTTTGGCATTCTCAATAGCCTCATCAATTCCACTGTCAGCCGCAGAAAAGCAGCCTGGCATATCGGGAATAATCACACCCCAGGCTAAGTTATCTCCACCCGGTTCAATAGCAATTGGATATTTCATCATAGCCCTTCTGTAAACATACGAATTTTAATTTATACACACAGTACACACAAATGAGAGAAGTGTCCATGAAATAGTGGGGTCTTTTTGGCAGGCCCTAGAAACTCGTTATTTGCTTGGCGCAAAACAATTCTGTCAAAATTGGACAAATGTCAGATACGAATAAAAACTCACAAGACCAGGCCTTATTAGAGGCAGTGACTTGGAATGATCAGGGCCTAGTACCCGTTATTGCACAAGAAGTGGGTAGTGGCGATGTATTAATGATGGCCTGGATGAATCGCGATGCTCTTTTGGAAACCATCCGCTTGGGTGAGGCTGTCTACTGGACTCGTTCTAGACAAAAGCTGTGGCACAAAGGTGAAGAATCTGGCCACACTCAAAAGGTGAAAGAAATTTGCTTGGATTGTGATGGGGATACGATTTTGCTGATGGTTGAGCAAAAAGATGGGATTGCTTGTCATACGGGTGAGCATAGTTGCTTCTTTAGGCAATGGGATTCTGTAAGCTCAAGTTGGATCAAAGTCAGAAAAACCTGACCCAAGACATAATTTTGGGGCTTTATTTCCAGTTTGCTCTAGTTTAGAATGGTATATACTTTGATATATACCAAGGAGCTAGGATGATGGGTCTAACAGCAAAAATCTTTATGAATGGACGTAGCCAGGCCATACGCTTACCTGCGGCATTTCGTTTCGAGGAAAAAGAGGTTTTTATTCGGCGCGATGCTAATACTGGGGATTTAATTCTTTCCAGAAGACCTGAAAACTGGGATAGTTTTTTCTTGGCGCTTAATAATGCAGATGTGCCGACGGATTTTTTAAATCCCGAAGATCGTAATCAAGGTTCGCAAGATCGAGATCCTTTTGCTGGAGTCAATGAGTGATGAGATATATGCTCGATACCAATACCATCAGCAGCCTCATTAAGAAAAACCCAGTAGTAAGCAGAAAAATCGCCAGTGTTCCTATGGAAAGACTATGCTTGTCAGTTATATCTGAAGGTGAAATTCTTTATGGTTTGGCAAAAAAGCCAAATGCAAGGAGCTTACATTTGGCTGTACAAGAGTTTTTGAAGCGAGTGGATGTTTTGGTTTGGGATACTGATGTAGCGGAGCATTATGGGGTTTTAAGGGCCCAGTTAGAGAGTAGTGGAAATTTACTAGGCCCTCTTGACATGCAAATTGCAGCACATGCTTCTCAGCTCGGGGCAGTTTTAGTAACGAATGACCAAGCTTTTAAAAGGATTCAGAAGCTAAAGGTAGAGGATTGGACTGTATAGTCTGAAAAACTTATTTATGGACAAAATATTGAATTCAGACAAAAAAATCGAATCGGGTTTAACCCATTTAGCCGATGTAGTTGATCAACGTCGTGATGCATTTAAGGCGGGTCAAGCAGACCCCAAAATTTCATATACCGCTTTGCTCTTTTCAAAGGGTGATGACGGGATCTTGAAAAAAATTGGCGAAGAAGCGACTGAGGCTGTGATGGCGGCAAAAGATGCGCGCAATTCTAATTTGGCAGCTGACCAGCAAAAGCGCTTAGTTGGGGAAATGGCCGATTTGTGGTTTCACTGCTTGATTGCTTTGTCTCAATTTAATCTGCGCCCGGAAGATGTGATTACCGAACTTGATCGTCGCTTGGGAACGTCCGGTATCGAAGAGAAGGCTGCTAGAAAAGCTGCTGATAAAGAGTAAGTACGGATAAATACAAGAAAAAGTATGTCACACGACCCTAATTGCCTATTTTGTAAGATTACTCAAGGTTTAATACCTTCTCAGAAAGTCTATGAGGACGAGGAAATCTATGCTTTTAAAGATATCAACCCGACAGCACCCATCCATTTTCTAATCATTCCCAAAAAACATATACCCATGTTGGAGTCATCTGAAAGCATAGATACCCCTTTGCTGGGTAAAATGATGGAATTAGCACCGCGTCTTGCCAAAGAGCAAGGCTGTCGTCCCGGTAAGGATGGCGGCTTTAGGTTGATGGTGAACAATGGTGCGGATGGTGGGCAGGAGGTTTATCACTTGCACTTACATGTGATGGGCGGTCCCCGCCCCTGGAAAAAATAATCCAAGGAGATTAAAAATGGGTTCATTTAGCATTTGGCATTGGTTAATTGTTTTGGTGATCGTGATGTTGGTATTCGGTACCAAAAAATTGCGCAATATCGGCCAAGATTTGGGCGGCGCTGTAAAAGGCTTTAAAGATGGCATGAAATCTGCTGAAGAGCCTAAAGAGCAAATTCAACAAAGTTCTGCAACAGCAGACACGACTGTTGATGTTCACGCTAAAGACGTAAACAAATAACTAACTAATAACTGAAGCGCAATTGAAACTCATGCTGCAATTAAATAACTGCGTTAAATGATTGATCTCGGAGTTTCAAAACTTGCGCTGATTGCTGTAGTTGCTCTGGTGGTGGTTGGACCAGAGCGTCTGCCTAAAGTGGCTCGCATGGCTGGTAACCTGTTTGGACGTGCTCAGCGGTATATGGCTGACGTCAAGTCTGAAGTGAGCCGTCAGATGGAGGTGGAAGAATTTAAAAAGTTTCGAGAAGAAACTGCTGCCACTCTCAAGGAGGTTGAAAACAGTATTGGCTCTACGGTTCAAGAGGCTAGCGCTAACTTAAGCGATCAAGCGGATATTTTTGAAACGAGCTTTGATAAGCCGCCCTTAGATGAAAAAGAAGTGCTTCGCAAAACTAAGCGCCAAGGGCGCAATAGCTGGGGTGTGCGCCGTGCTGCAAGGCCCCTTTGGTTCAAGCGTTCCGCAGGCATTCGTACTCGAGTGCAGTCTGGCGCTGCCAGGATGAAGCGCTTTCATCACAGTGCCGGCAAATAAAAATAATAGTAAAAAGCAAAAGAATAAAAATACTTACGCATGACTGAAAACAATTCAACTCAAGACTCGGGATTACAAGAAACCTTTCTTTCCCACTTATTTGAATTACGTGATCGCGTAATTAAAGCAGCACTTGCAATTATTGTTGTCTTCGTATGTCTAGTCTATTGGGCGCCTGATATTTTCCATTTGTTTGCACAGCCTTTACTAAAGGCTTTGCCTGCCGGTGGCAAGATGATTGTGACGGACGTCACAGGTTCATTCTTTGTGCCGATGAAGGTCACCATGCTAGTCGCATTTATCATCGCTTTACCAGTGGTGATGTATCAACTTTGGGCTTTCATTGCGCCTGGTTTGTATTTGCATGAAAGAAAACTCATTTTGCCTTTGGTCGTGAGTAGCTACACCTTGTTCATTGCTGGTATGGCATTTGCTTACTTTTTAGTATTTCCAACGGTATTTAAGTTCATGGCAAGTTACAACGCACCTTTGGGTGCGGAGATGTCGACCGACATTGATAACTATTTAAGTTTTGCCATGACAACCTTCTTGGCATTTGGTATTACTTTTGAAGTGCCTGTGGTGGTGGTTGTCTTGGTGCGGATGGGTATGGTGCCACTAGCTAAGCTGAAGGAAATTCGCCCTTATGTGATTGTGGGTGCTTTTGTAATTTCAGCCGTGGTTACTCCCCCTGATGTACTGTCTCAATTATTGCTAGCCGTACCCATGACCTTGCTCTATGAATTGGGTTTATTAGTTGCTCGCTTTTACGTGCCAAGACCCTCCGATGAGGATGCCGCAACTGATCAATCGACTTCTGCGTCAGCTTGATTCTTAGAAAAAGTAGTTGTAAGCCAGTTGGTAACGCGATCAAAGCGATAGCGTCTTTGGCGTAAATTGCCCTCCAGATCCATCTCCGAACCAGCAAAGGCTTTGCCAGCCGCCAAAAGAGCGCGACGCTGTTGAATCGTTTCAATCTGAATCAATCTAGGCAGGATCTTTGGCAATTCCCAGCGAATATCTACCACTACGCAATGCTCATGTTGTAGTTGGCCTACTTCACATAGCAATAGCTCTGCTTTAGTGAAGTTGAATTGGTTGGCAATGATGATGCGATGGCAAAGTAATAGCCAATCTTCATCCACCTTATGTTCAGCATGGTGATTAATCGCCACTTCAGCACATTGAGCTAATTCGAGCCATTCATTATCTTTAGGGTTGGGGCAGCTCTCCAAAATCTTACTCAGTAATTCTTTTGCTTCTGGCACGCCTTGTTGATGGGCCTGCCATACCCAATAGGATGCTTGCAGTCCACGCACCTTCTCTTCATTCTTTTCACGCTTGCGCCACAGATTCGCGCCTTTGCGAAGTTGTGCCTGTGGATGACCCAGATCAGCAGCACGATCGATGCAGCGATCGCTCTCTGTGGCGTTGTAACCAGAGAATTGTGGGCGACGATAAATTTCACCGAGTGCATACCAAGCATCTCGATCACCATCTTTGGCAGCAAGCTCTAACCAATGAGCCGCTTTCTTTAGAGAGGCATTTGATTTGTTCTGTTCTGAATGGGCGCTTCCATCTAATTGCGCAAGACGCAAACCCAGAGTGAGTTTTGCAATAGTTAATCCAAGTTCTGCGGCTTGGCTTAAGGCATCTTCATTTTGTTCATCAAGCCAAACTTGCCATAGAGAGGACAGGGCTTCATTTTTTGGCTGAAGCTTAATCAGCAATTCTTTTGCATTGTTTGCAAAAAGAGATTCGCCATCTGCAAGCTCATGCAAATATTGCTTGGCGATCTTTTGCATGCCAGCAAAATCTAAAGAAGAAATTTTTTCCAGCGTCGCTGAATTCTTTTTTACCCAATCAAGCAACTGGGGTTGAACTTCTTGATTTGCAGGATTAATTAATAGATTAACAAGCTGCCATTTGGCGGCAAGATTCGAATCAGAAACATCCCTGGCTTCAGCTAACTGCCAAAAAGAGTCCCAGCCAAACCGAAAGGCAGGGGAGTTAAAGGTTTCAGCAAGCGGAATATTGGCAATCTGGCTTAAAAGATCAAAAATTTCAGTGTCACTTGAGCTTTTATTCTCAAGTGATTGATTCATAATAGAAAAATACGATTTTTCTAGCCAAATCAGAGCGTTAGCAGGTTGGATTGGGGTTTTGAAGGCCCCAGTAAGGTAGGCGGAGGCCAGCTTTTGTTGCGCGGAAACATCACCCAAACGGGCTGAACTGAGGATTTTTAGGAATTCGCGACTTGCCATATGACAATTTTGGCATCTAGAGCCCATAAAAGACAGAAAACAAAGGTCTTGTTGTCGAGATACAACGAAGAAAGCCAAAAAACTACCTTTTGACAAGCAAAAAGAGCTCCTAAATACCCTGACCTCCAGTCTGGTGAGGCAAAAGAAGCAAAATTCGTAGGTCCCAGTTTTATTTGGGCATTACTTTTAATTTTTGGAGATTTAAAGAATGAAAAAATCGCTATTAGCACTCGCAGCATTGTCAGCTATTGCTGGCGCTGCTCAAGCTCAGTCCAGCGTAACCGTTTACGGTATCTTGGACGTTGGTTACATTGGTTCTAACGCTAAAGAAGGTACTGTTACTTCTGCGGCTACTGGCACACAAACAAACAAGATTCAAAAGTCTGCTTTCGGTCAATCTGCTGAGCAAACTTCACGTTTGGGTTTCAAAGGTACTGAAGACTTAGGCGGCGGCGCTTCTGCTTTCTTTACTGTTGAACTCGGCTTGACACCAGCTAACTCCGAATTGTCTGGCGGTACAGCTGCTGACCCATACCAAAAGAATACAAACAACTCTGGTTCTGCTGTTGATAACCGTCAATCATTTGTTGGCTTGAAAAAGAATGGTATTGGTCAATTCGCATTCGGTCGTCAATACACAAACGTGTTTAACGAAGGTGCTGCTACATCTCCTGGTCAATACAACAACGTAGCAGGTGACGTTGTATACGCTGGCGGTTCATCTTCATTGTTTGCCTCAAGCGCTTCACAGCAAAGCGGCAACAACAATGGTGAAGGTTTCACAAACCGTGCTTCTAATGCATTGACATTGCAATCTGATAGTTTTGGTGGTTTCCAAGCTGCAGCAATGTATGCAATGAACAACCAAAACCAAACTCAAGTTGGTACAACTAATAATCCAAACACACCAACAGCAGCTAACGGTGGCAATACAAACTGGGGCGGTTGGGGCTTGAGCGCTAACTTCACATGGCAAAAGTTGTACATCGGCGCTGCTTATCAGTCATTTAAGACTAACTATGCAACTGGTGTATTCGCTGCTGCTCCAACTTCTGCAAATGCTAACCTTGGCTCTGTTGCTGTAACTACAGGTCAGCAAGTTGGTGGCGGTGTGATTTTCCCAGCTACACAAACTTCTGATAAACAGACTTTGGTTGGTGCAACTTATGACTTCGGTATCTTGAAGGCATACGCACAATGGGTTGGCCGTAAGATTCAAAACGACTTCAGCACTGATGCAGTTACATCTAACGCTGGTGAACAGTTCAACCGTAATGCTCAACAACTTGGTGTACGTAGCTACATCACTCCAACAGTTGAGTCATGGGCATCTGTAGGTAACGGTAAGATCAAGTCATCTTTCGGTGGCCAATCAGCAACATTCGTAGGCTGGCAGTTAGGTACTAACTACTACCTCAGCAAGCGTACAAACTTGTACGGTATCTATGGTCAAGTTCAGACTGGTAGCACTCCTAGCACTGGTGGTGTAGGTGCAGGTGGTAACCAGTACGCTTTAGGCTTGCGTCACACTTTCTAATTCACTGCTAGCGTAAGCTAGTTAAGAATTAGTTAGGTATCAAATTAACCCACTGTGGAAACACAGTGGGTTTTTTCTTTTTAGGCTGGATTAATCGTAGAATGGTGTGACATTCTTGGTTATATAGGACCTTTATATGAAAACTCATTTACTACGTTTTTCCTTGTTATTTGTTGGTTTTACTGCTGCGCAGACTCTTTATGCAGCCTCCCCAACCCTAGACAAAATCAAGTCCTCTGGTGCCATCACTATGGGTGTGCGCGAGTCTTCTATTCCGATGTCTTATACAACCGGTGATAGCCGCTTTGATGGTTACCACGTCGAGATCTGCCGCATGATTTTGAGTGACATTAAAGACAAGCTAAAGCTCGGTACATTACGTATTAACTACCAACCAGTCACTTCACAGAATCGCGTTCCCCTGATGCAAAATGGCACCATCGATATCGAATGTGGAACCACCACCAACAATGTGGCGCGCGCTAAGGATGTTGGTTTTGCCAATACTCTCTACGTTGAAGAGGTACGCATTGCAGTCAAGGCGAATTCCGGAATTAATTCCATCTCTCAGTTAGCTGGCAAAAAAGTAGCTACCACTACCGGCACAACCTCTGTCCAGCTATTGCGCAAACATGAAAAAGCCAATGGCATTAATTTCGATGAGGTATTTGGTAAGGATCATGCTGATAGCTTCTTATTGCTGGAGTCTGGCCGTGCCGATGCATTCGTGATGGATGGATCTATCTTGGCTGGCAATATTGCCAATTCCAAGAATCCAAAGGATTACAAAATTGTTGGTGAGGTATTAAGTACTGAACCGATTGCAATCATGGTTCCTAAAAATGATCCAGAATTTAAAGCCGCAGTGAATGAAGCTATTGCCAAGATTGTGAAGAATGGCAATATGCCTAAGCTCTGGAATAAGTGGTTCCTGTCTCCAATTCCGCCAAAGAATATTGTGGTGGGTCTTGAGTTATCCCCTGCAACCAAAAATGCTTGGGCTAATCCGAATGACAAGCCTGCTGAAGACTATCAGAAGAAATAATGGCATTAGATTTAGGTGTCTTTTGTAAGAACACCTTAGATGGTGAGGTGGTTGAGCACTGCTTTTCTGCTGTCTTTGGCTTGGGTCAAAATGCTGACCCTAGTTATTTAGATTGGTTATTAAAAGCTTGGGGTTGGACCTTGGCAGTTGCCGGCTTGGGCCTGACGATTGCTTTGGTTCTAGGCGCTGTCATGGGCACTCTGCGCACGCTTCCAGACAGCAGTAGATTGAGTAGATGGCTTGTTCGTCTTTCCACAGCTTGGGTTGAGCTTTTCAGAAATATTCCTATTCTGGTTCAGGTATTTCTCTGGTATCACGTCATCCCTGCGTTTGTATTGCCTTTAAAAGCTTTGCCTTCCTATTGGCTCGTCAGTATTGCCTTGGGCTTCTTTACTTCTGCTCGGATTGCGGAGCAGGTGAGGGCGGGTATTCAGGCGCTTCCTAGTGGGCAGAGAATGGCAGCCACTGCTTTAGGGCTTACCACTTCACAAAGTTATCGTTATGTGATTTTGCCGATGGCATTGCGCATTGTGATGCCGCCACTCACTTCAGAGAGCATGAATCTGATTAAGAATTCTTCAGTCGCTTTTGCGGTCTCCGTACCTGAGTTAACACTATTTGCAATGCAAGCTCAAGAAGAAACCTCACATGGGGTGGAAATTTATTTAGCAGTGACATTGTTATATGCTGCCTCAGCATTTGCAGTGAATCGTGTGATGGCATTTATTGAAAAAAGAACGCGCATTCCTGGATTTATTGCTGCCTCTCATGATGCGGTGGTGCACTAAATGCTCAGTCTCGATCTTAGCTTTTATAACTGGGAACTCTTCACTAATTACATTCTGAAGGGTTTACTGTTTAGCGTGCAATTGACCGTGATTGCGACAGTTGGGGGAATTGTTTTCGGTACATTCTTAGCCCTAATGCGCCTATCTGGTAGGTCTTCACTGGTTTACCCAGCCACCTTTTATGTCAACACTATGCGTTCCATTCCGCTGGTGATGGTGATCTTGTGGTTCTTCTTGTTAATTCCGATGTTGATAGGTCGCCCAATTGGCGCCGATCTATCAGCGACTATTACCTTTATTGCTTTTGAAGCCGCTTTCTTTTCAGAGATTGTGCGCGCAGGCATTCAGTCAGTACCAAAGGGGCAGGCCTACGCTGCAGAAGCCCTGGGAATGACTTATGGGCAAAACATGCGCTTGATTATTCTGCCGCAAGCTTTCAGAAACATGATTCCAGTCTTTATGACGCAAACTATTATTTTGTTTCAAGATACTTCATTGGTATATGCCATTGGCGCTTATGACTTGCTCAAGGGTTTTGAAATTGCTGGTAAAAATTATGGACGTCCTATTGAGACTTATATCTTGGCTGCGTTTACGTATTTCATTATTTGCTTTTCGCTTTCTAAAGTGGTGCGCAAGATTCACGCCAAAGTCGCCATCATTCGTTAACTATTAATTGTGAACAGATAAAACCCAGATGATTGAACTTCGCAATGTCTCTAAGTGGTACGACTCCTTTCAGGTGCTGACGGATTGCAGTACATCTATACGCAAAGGTGAGGTTGTCGTTATTTGCGGACCATCTGGTTCAGGTAAGTCCACCTTGATAAAAACAATTAATGCTTTAGAGCCTTTTCAGCAAGGTGAAATCAGTGTTGATGGCGTGCGATTGCATGACCCTAAAACAAATCTACCGCAATTACGCGCTAGGGTGGGAATGGTATTTCAGCACTTCGAACTTTTCCCGCATTTGAGTGTGACTGAGAATTTAACGCTAGCCCAAATGAAGGTTTTGGGACGTTCCGCTGATGAGGCCAATAAACATGGACTGAAGTATCTAGAACGAGTGGGATTGCTGGCACAAAAAGATAAATTTCCGGGCCAGTTATCAGGCGGTCAACAGCAGCGGGTTGCCATTGCTAGGGCTTTAAGTATGGATCCCATCGTGATGTTATTTGACGAGCCTACTTCTGCTTTAGATCCAGAAATGGTGGGTGAAGTGTTAGATGTGATGGTCAAACTTGCTAATGAAGGTATGACCATGTGTTGTGTCACACATGAAATGGGCTTTGCCAGAAAAGTAAGTCATCGGGTGATCTTTATGGATCAAGGGCGCATTGTTGAAGACTGTAGTAAAGCCGAATTCTTTGACCGCCCAGAAGCTCGCTCACCAAGGGCAAAAGAGTTCCTATCAAAAATATTGGCTAACTAATCAGTTAATTAGCTTGTTGCTTGGGCTTAGGCCGCGTTCCGGTTTGAGCTGTTAATTCCATCTCTTTGCCTTTGCGCAGAATAGTAAGATTGGCATCATTGCCAGGACTAATTTGAGCAATTTGATTGAGCAGGCTACGCACATCATTGATGGGCTTTCCATTGACTGCAGTCAGCACATCTCCAGGCTTCACTCCTCCACGCGCCGCTGGACCACCCTCTAGAACACCAGATAGCAAGACACCCTGAGTATTGCCAGGTAATCCCAGAGACTCTGAGAGCTCTTTAGTGAGGTTTTGTGGCTCAACCCCTATCCAACCCCTGGTGACACTCCCATTAGCCAAAATGGATTCCATAATTTGCTTGGCTAGGTTAATGGGGATGGCAAATCCGATACCCATAGAGCCGCCATTATTGGAGTAGATGGCCGTGTTAATTCCGATGAGATTGCCGCGTGTATCAATTAGCGCGCCCCCTGAATTTCCGGGATTAATTGCCGCGTCTGTTTGGATAAAGTTTTCAAAAGTATTGATGCCTACATGGTCACGCCCTAAGGCAGAAACAATTCCAGAGGTCACTGTTTGGCCAACACCAAATGGATTGCCGATTGCGAGAACAACATCACCAACATGCACGGATTCAAATTTGCCCAGGGTGATTGGGGTTGGCAGTTGTTTGGCTTCAATCTTTAAAACAGCAATATCAGTTTCTGGATCGCTTCCAATGATTTGCGCTTTAAACTTGCGTCCATCAGAAAGCGCAACATCAATGTCATCTGCATCGCTAATAACGTGATGATTGGTCAAGATATAGCCTTCTGGGCTTACTAAAACACCAGATCCCAAGCTGGAGCTCGGTTCCTCTTCCGGAGGTTGATCTCCAAAAAAGAATTTAAACAAGGGATCTCCAGAGTTCGGAGCGGCACCCTTGCGAGTCTTAGGCTTAGCCGAGGTTTTGCTACTAAAGATATTTACGACCGCAGGCATTGAGCGCTTCACAGCTTCGTGATACGAGCCGGGGCTGAGTTGCCCGTCATAGCTGCTTTCTTTTAGTGAAACGGTGTCCACTAAAGATCCCACCCTCGACTCTGAAAGCCAATCTGGCTTCAAGGTGGCAACAATAAACAATGCCGCCAACATCACAGTGACGGCTTGTGCAAATAAGAGCCAATATTTTTGAAGAGAGGAATTCATAGAGGGTATTTTATTTTCGGGTCCGTTGAATCAGAAAATCTTCTAATGCTTTGATGGGCTCTGGATCATTAAATAACAGCGCTTTAGATTTCGCAATCTTATTTCTATAAGAGTTCAGTAGTTTTGGACTCTGAATTAACTCTACTACTAAATGAATATAGTCGCCTACTGATTGACAAGCTAAGTCATCAAGACCAATGCGATGGAGGATTGCACTAGCAAGTCGACCGCGCATTCTGGCGCCCTCCTTAGTGACCACCGGTAGATTACATGCAATTGCTTGCAGGGCCGTATTAAATCCTGAAAACCCGATGGTGTCTAAATACAAGTCTGCTTTCTGCATAAGCCCATGAAACTCTTCCTTCTTCAGAAAAGGAATGAAGCGCAGAAATTGATTGGCATCGAGCTGAGCATTTGCAAAAGCAAGCTGTAAACGTTCTTTCAGAATTGCAGTGAGGTTTGCTTCAAAGTTAAAGAAGATGAATTGGCATTGACCAAGACTCTTTGCAATTTCAACAAACACAAAGTCATGGCTTGGCGTGTATTTTGAAGGCGATCCAGCGCATAACAGGATTGGCAGAGACGGATCAATACCAAGATTCTCTAAATTGGGGCTAAGAGCTACTACGTCTTGATTCTCAACATACGTTCCCAGGTTTGGAAGCTGGATTAATTCTTCGCTGTAAAGATTATTGGCATCATCTGGCTCGAGCAGCTTAGCTGTTAGGTAGACATCAATCGTAGGGATACCAGTTGTCTCAGGATGCCCCCAACTGACTGCCTGCAGTGGCGCCAATCGTAAGCAGGCTAGCGCCTTGCCGATGGTATCCATGCCAATCTCCGGATACAGAATGACATCTAGATTTTGATTGGCGATGATCTGGGCGGCAGTCAGAACATCAGTCCCGCAGTTGCTGTAATTGCTTGCCTTAAATTTAGCCAGCTCGGTTTCTTCATCTTCTACACCGTTGGTATTGAAGATATACAGCTCAAATTGCTCTGGATTCAGGTAATTTACCCATCCCTTGGTAATGGCGTGCCAGACAGGATGGCTGCAAATAAAGCTACTAATAATGCCAACGCGTATCTTGGGGTTAGCTTGAATGGAAGCGCTTTGCTTTGTATCCAATCGATCCTGTAAAGAGCGAGCTAAGCTAGCGCAAATTTCCCCAAATTGTAAAAGTAGGGGTTTGTTGTCTTCATCTTGATAAGCCAGATAAAACGGGTGGCGGGTAATTAACCTCTGGAGGAGTGCAGAGTCGATTTTTTGCTGAGGCATTGCACTTGCAAATTCTAGTTGCTGAGTAAATGCACGCCTAGCATTACGCAACTCCTCTTCGCTTTTTGCGACCTTGGGTATCTGCGCGATAGTTAAAGCAATGTGAGTTTCTATGTCAGCTGGATGCAGCTCTAGTGATTTTGCGTAGTAGGTTTTTGCCAAATCACTATCGCCGGTATCGTAGTAAATCTCGCCCAGTAGGTAAAAAGTTTTAGCGTTATTAGGATTAATCTTCAGTGCGTGTTGATAGCAGTCAATAGCCGCTTCATATTGCTTACATTTTTTTAGGCCGTTACCAAAGTTCAGGCATGCGTCAAGATAGCCGGGATTAATTTGTAGTGCGCTTTCAAAGCACGCAAAGGCATCATCGTAGCGATCTATTTGAGTGAACGCATTGCCAAGATTGTTGTAGGCAATTGCAAAGTGAGGATTGGCTTGAATTGCATTCTCTAATGTAACGATTGCTTGATCAGTCTTACCCATTTCAAGTAAGAGAACGCCTTGATTACTCAAGGCTTCAGCGTAGTTTGGCCGCAAGGCTAGGGCGCTCTTATAAGCCTTATATGCCTCATCATTTTTGCCTAAACCCTTTAATGCGTTACCGCGATTATTGTGGGTTTCTGGAATATTTGAGTCACATTGAATTGCTAAATTAAAAAATTGCAGCGCTTCTGCATACTCAAGAAGTGCGTTATGTATTAAACCTAAATTACTCAGTGTTTGTGCGGAACCGGGAGCAAGTTGATTTGCTCGGTTTAAAAATTCTAGTGCGCTTGAATAATGTTGCTTTTGATATGAGCGGATGCCTAAAAGATTGAGAACATCGGCATTGTTTTTATTCAGCTGATGCGCTTGCAAAAAAAGTTTATCCGCTTCCTCTAACTTTCCTTGTTGGAGCAATGCCAAGCCATTTTGAAAAATGAGTTGAGATTGCTCCCGTATTTCTTGTTGTGAACGATTGGACAAATTATTTCTTTAGACTGTCACGAATTTCGCGAAGCAACACTACGTCTTCTGGAGCTGGTGGTGGAGGAGGCGCATCCATGAGGCGAACCTTGTTGACTACTTTGACCATCTGAAAGATGACAAACGCTAAAAGGATGAAATTGATGGAAATAGTGATGAAATTGCCATAGGCAAAGATGGGCACCCCGGCCTTTTTAAGGGCATCAAAGGTTCTGGGTATACCCTCTGGAACATGGCCTAAGACGATAAATAGGTTGGTAAAGTCGATATGACCCCCTAAAAGGGTGGAAATAACAGGCATTACGATGTCATTTACCAGGGAATCCACGATTTTCCCAAAGGCACCGCCAATAATGACACCCACCGCCAAGTCGATCACATTGCCCTTTACGGCAAAGTCCCGAAACTCCTTTAAAACGCTCATAAATGCCCTCCTTTTAATTTAGATCCTGATTAACCCGAGATTAACCCCATAACTTTCTTGCTTACCCCACTTTTTACTTTAAAATCCTACCTTTAAGCAATTTCCACCCATAAATACCCTTTCTAGGAATTTTGTAAATGAGTGACAAGCCCTGTATGGACAAGGATCGCCGTAACTGGTTGATCGCCACATCGGCGGTTGGTGGCGTAGGTGCAGCCGCAGCCCTTTACCCTTTTGTAGACAGTTTTGAGCCTTCTGAGCGCGCAAAAGCCGCTGGAGCTGCTGTTGAAATCGATATCTCTGGCATGCAGCCAGATGAAATGAGAATGGTGGAGTGGCGCGGTAAGCCGGTTTGGGTAGTTCGACGTACCCCTGAACAAGTTGCTGAGTTATCAAAGATTGACAGTGAATTGGCTGATCCGAATTCATTGCGTGACCCATCCCAATTCACGCCTCCTTATGCTCAGAATCAGTGGCGCTCTATCAAGCCTGAGTATCTGGTAGTGGTTGGTATTTGCACCCATTTGGGATGCTCTCCTAATGCTAAGTTTGAGGCTGGTCCTCAGCCATCCCTACCAAACACTTGGCCAGGCGGCTTCCTTTGCCCATGCCATGGTTCCACATTTGATATGGCAGGCCGTGTATTTAAGAACAAACCAGCCCCAGATAACCTTGAAGTGCCGCCACACATGTATTTGAGCGACACCAAGATTTTGGTTGGTGAAGATAAGAAGGCCTAAGGAGAGATAAATGGCATTCCACGAAAAAGAAGTTCCAGCAGACGCTTCTGCAGCCCAAAAGCTAATGGCTTGGGTTGACTCACGCCTACCTGTAACAGAAGCATTTAAGCGTCATATGAGCGAGTACTACGCTCCAAAAAATCTAAATTTCTTCTATATTTTTGGTGCATTAGCAATCGTAGTGTTGGTAAATCAGATACTTACCGGTATTTTCTTGACCATGAACTACAAGCCTGATGCTGCGAAGGCTTTTGAGTCAGTTGAATACATCATGCGTGAAGTTCCATGGGGTTGGGTGATTCGCTATATGCACTCCACTGGCGCCTCTATGTTCTTTGTGGTGGTTTATATGCATATGTTCCGTGGTTTGATCTACGGTTCTTATCGCAAACCACGTGAGCTCATTTGGATCTTCGGTTGCGCAATTTTCTTGTGTTTGATGGGTGAAGCATTCTTCGGTTACTTGCTCCCATGGGGTCAAATGTCCTATTGGGGCGCTCAAGTGATTGTGAACTTGTTCTCTGCAATTCCATTCATTGGCCCAGATCTATCTTTATGGCTTCGTGGCGACTATGTTGTGGGCGATGCAACCCTCAATCGCTTCTTTGCATTCCATGTGATTGCAATTCCATTGGTATTGGTTGGCTTGGTTGCAGCCCATATTTTGGCTCTGCATGAAGTGGGTTCAAACAATCCAGATGGCGTTGAAATTAAAGAGAACTTAGATGCGAATGGCCATCCAGTTGATGGCATCCCATTCCATCCTTATTACAGCGTGCATGATGTAATGTATTTGGGTGGATTCTTGATGGTGTTTGCATGTATCGTGTTCTTTGCACCAGAGATGGGCGGTTACTTCCTCGAGGCAAATAACTTCGTTCCGGCGAACCCATTTCAAACACCTCCGCACATTGCTCCGGTTTGGTATTTCACGCCTTTCTACTCAATGTTGCGTGCAACTACAACGAACTTCTTGCTGCCTTTATGGATCTTCTTGGCAGTCATTCTCGGAATGTTTGCTCTGAAGAGTAAAAATCTCAAGGTGAAGGGCGCATGCGCTGCAATCGCTCTCGTGTTGGCAGCTGGCTTCTACTTATTTGATGCTAAGTTCTGGGGTGTTGTGATCATGGGCGGTTCTGTTGTGATCATGTTCTTCTTGCCTTGGCTTGATCACTCACCTGTGAAATCTATC
Organism: Polynucleobacter sp. Tro8-14-1; assembly: GCF_018881655.1. GTDB lineage: Bacteria > Pseudomonadota > Gammaproteobacteria > Burkholderiales > Burkholderiaceae > Polynucleobacter. Next base: position 19,386 of record NZ_JACVPX010000002.1, on the reverse strand, counting down.
CGCTATCGCCCAGATTTCCATAAGTATATTTATGGTGTATTTGTGGTGAGTTTTGTGATCTTGGGTTACTTAGGTATTCAGCCACCATCACCAGTGTTTGAAAAGATTTCTCAGGTATGCACTATTTATTATCTGGGCTTCTTCTTAGGAATGCCGTTCTGGAGCACGCTTGGTAAATTTAAGCCAGTTCCAACACGCGTTACTTTTAAGTCCCATTAATTCACGCCTGAGATACTGGCAAAGAGAACTTAGGAATTAGTATGAAACAAATTCTGCAAACTTTGATGGGCGTCTGCCAAGCAACAGTATTGGTTGCGGCCCTGAGCTTTGGCGTGAATGCCAATGCAAATGAGGGTGGCTTTCCTTTGGATCAAGCCCCCAACCGCGTTAGTAACAATGCCTCATTGCAAAACGGTGCAAAGTTATTTGTGAACTACTGCTTGAACTGCCATGCAGCCGCAAGCATGCGTTACAACCGGTTGCGCGATATTGGTTTGACCGATCAACAAATCAAAGATAACCTCATTTTGACTGATGCCAAAGTGGGTGACTTGATGACCATCTCGATGACACCAAAAGAAGCTAAAGCTTGGTTTGGTAAGACACCACCTGACTTATCAGTTGAGGCGCGTGCTCGTGGAGCGGACTGGCTTTACACCTACTTCCGCACTTTCTACAAAGACGACACGACACAAACTGGTTGGAATAATTTGGTCTATCCTAAAGTCGGTATGCCACACGTTCTCTGGCAGTTGCAAGGCGAGCGTGCTGCCAAGTTTGAAGAGCACAAAGACCCACATGACCCAAGCAGAACAGAAGAAGTCTTTGTTGGCTTTGAGCAGTTAACTCCCGGCAAAATGAGCACACAAGAGTATGACGACAATATCGCCGACTTAGTCGCTTTCATGTCATGGATGGCTGAGCCAGTTCAGTTGGAGCGTAAGCGTCTTGGTGTAGTAGTGCTCTTGTTCTTGGCAATCTTTACCCTGTTGGCTTGGCGTTTGAATAAAGCCTATTGGAAAGATATTCACTAATTGAATTTGATGGGTCCTGAAGCTAGGGTCTATTGGTGAAAAGATTTAACGCTGTTGTGCGTTTGTTGTATTGAAGTAGAAATTTAAGGAAATAAATTTATGATGGTGTTGTACTCGGGTACTAACTGCCCATTCTCGCAACGCTGCCGTTTGGTGCTTTTTGAAAAAGGCATGGATTTTGAAATCCGCGATGTCGACTTGTTTAATAAGCCTGAAGATATTTCGGTAATGAACCCTTACGGCCAAGTACCTATCTTGGTTGAGCGTGATTTAATTTTGTACGAGTCAAACATCATCAATGAATATATTGATGAGCGTTTTCCTCACCCACAATTAATGCCACCTGATCCAGTTGCACGCGCACGTGCACGCCTCTTCCTCTTCAATTTTGAGAAAGAATTGTTTGTGCACGTAGCTGCTCTGGAAAATGAAAAAGGTAAAGCAGCTGAAAAGACTCACGAAAAAGCGCGTTTAGCGATTCGTGATCGTTTGACTCAGCTGGCACCAATTTTTGTTAAAAACAAATACATGTTGGGCGATGAGTTCTCTATGCTGGACGTAGCTATTGCGCCATTGTTATGGCGTCTTGAGCATTACGGCATCGATCTTTCTCGCAATGCAGCGGCTTTGCTGAAATACGCTGAGCGTATTTTTAGCAGACCTGCGTACATCGAGGCTTTGACTCCTTCCGAGAAGGTAATGCGCCGCTAAGCATTTTTAGCGGTACATGACTCGTCGGCATGTCTGACATTCCAAGTAATAAACCATATCTAATCCGTGCCCTACATCAGTGGTGCACGGATTTTGGTTTTACGCCCTTCATAGCGGTTTTTGTGGACGCTAGGGTAGAGGTACCGATGGAGTTTGTGAAGAACGATGAGATCGTCCTGAATCTTTCCCTGGAGGCATGCCATCAACTGGCGATAGAAAACGATTGGATAAGCTTCCAGGCAAGATTTGGCGGTATTCCAAGAAAGATCATGGTCCCGGTCAGCCATGTTCTAGCAATCTATGCCAGGGAAAATGGGCAGGGAATGTCTTTCCCATTTGATCCAGCTCAGGCCCGTGATCTTCATATTGCGGATTTTGAAGATCAAGCCCCTGAAAAGCCTAAAACTACAAGACCATCCTTGAAGATTGTGAAATAGGATAAAATATATCCCGTTGCCCCTTTAGCTCATCTGGTAGAGCAACTGATTTGTAATCAGTAGGTGGTCTGTTCGAGTCGGACAAGGGGCACCAATAAACATAAGGCTCACTGCTTAATTGCTAGTGAGCCTTTTTTATTGTTTGTCGACAAAGTGTCAACGCAAACTTATAAGTTAACCAATGGGTTCAGTAATTTCACGGCCTCAAGGTGCGTTGGTGCAAGATGGGCATAGCGCATGGTCATTTGAAGACTTTGATGGCCAAGTATTTTTTGTAAAGTTAAGATATTTCCGCCGCCCTGCATGAAGCTGCTGGCGAAGGTGTGACGCAAGACGTGAGTTAATTGGCCATCTGGCAAAACGATCCCAGCTCTTTCAATCCCGGATTTAAATGCTCCCATTGAAGATCCAAAATATCGACCATTCTCTTTGACTTCATGGCTTTGAATCTCTTCTTGCAATTCACTTGAGATGGGAATGGCTCTCATTTTTTTATTCTTAGTATTAATAAATTCGATGACCCCTTTCTTAATATTTGAGGGACGTAGATTTTCTCCTTCAGACCATCTGGAGCCGGTGGAGAGGCAGATTTTCCCGATTAAATACACATCACTATTTCTTTCAGCAGACTGAAGCTCCGAAAGTAATTTCCTTAGTTCATTGGCCTCGAGATATCCAAGTTCCTTATCGGCAATTTTGAATTGCCTGATTGCGCTTACTGGATTAGCTTTCTTCCATAAGTTCAGGCGAATGAGTTCATTAAATACAGCGCGCAAGTAAGAATGTTCACGGTTGAATGAGTTTAGGCTAAGTCCTCCCTCAATTCGCTCACTTCGGTACTTGGTAAACATTTGGGGTGTCAATTGATCCGCTATGGGGTCTTTTAATGCCGCGACCATATTCATTAGTCTGGCATACGTGTCTTTTGCGTTACTTAAAATTTTGCCGTGAGCGTCGTACCAAATTTTGACAATCTCTGAAAGTTTTCTAATGTCCCTTTTTTCTGGTGTCCAACCTTTATTTTTAATTACCGAATTTCGTGTGAATGCTTCCCAGTTCTTAGCTTCAGCTAAATTGGTAAAAATCTTCCTAAAGCGCTTCCCACCACGGCCATCAGGCTGAATATCTACTTGCCATCCACCTTCAGTCTTCTTAATCATTCATGAAGGCAGCACCTTCAACTACAAAAGCAATTTTTTCTTCTTGGCGGGCAATTAGATCCAAACTCAGATCATCATTGGGACTCAGGTTCGCCTTTACGAAATCTTCATAAGAACTTTCATCCTTGGGATCAAAATATCTTTTAAATAAAAGATAGTTAATTTCAGAGGTTGACCAGAGTTCCGGCTCTTTTTTCAGGATATTACTCAGTACAAGCCCTTTTAGGTTTAGTAATTTTTTGCTTTCGCGGGCATTCATTCCATCTGACATTAATCGAAAAAGAGCTGGATTTATATTTTGGCCGCCAAATAAGCTGCGGGCAACAATTTCAACTTCTGCATTAGTCCAGTCAACAGGCTCTTTGCATACTATCTCCTCCAGGGCATCTTCCTTTCGAAATTCCTCAGTCGGGCTCAGGTGCTCCATCGTCTCATCGGGTGTTGCGCCAGTAGCGATCCAAAATGCATAGCTTGGAATAAACCTACAGGTAAATTCAATCATTTCAGATGTTGCTCTTTGATGGCCGTAGTAGACGTGTTTCCAAGAGCTAGCTTTAATACCGCTAGTTTGCTCGAGCTCCAAAAAGAAGATGGTCGACTTAGATTTAATTTCTTCTCTCAGCGCCTTAAATAACCGTTCTTCGATTGCCATAATTTTTCTTAAATTTGATGAGATTCAATTATCTCATAATATTTCTATTATAGAAAATAATAATTAATTAGAAATTAGTTGACTAATGTGTTTATATACAGTATTTTTCTATATATGAAAAATAACGACATAGAGAACTTATTTATTGTTACTGCTGAAAAGTATGCTGAACTTGTAGGTTTGCCTATAGGTGTTGTACGAGGTCAATTAGATCGGCGTCAGCTACCTGTCTACAAGGTTGGCAAAAGACGCTTCATTAATTTGATTCTGTTGAGGTTGGACGTTGCGGGCGGACCCAAATAAGGAAATATGTGCACTATTACAAACTGAATATTGGTGATTGGGGTCTTGCAACAGGGCATTTAAGGGTTGATGAAGAGGGTATTTGCCTGAGGTTGATAAATTACTTTATTAGTAATGAGGGCCCAATTCCAGCCAATACGACCCAAGTCTTTAGAAAATTGCGCTTAACGGACGTGGCAGAGCTAGCCACAGCAATCTTGGAGGAATTTTTTGTTAGAAATGAAAATGGCGATTGGTCCCATCCATCTTCAGTCGAGTTAATACGCGAATACCAGGATAAAGCCGATACGAGTAGAGAAAATGGAAAAAAGGAGGTCGGCCAAGAACACCTAAACCGTCTGAAGTGCATCAAACCCAGAATAACCCAGCAGGTTATCAATCTGAACCCACCGGTAACCCAGGCATAACCTTAACCACTAACCAAGAACTATTAACCACTAACCATCAACCAATAACCAATAACAATAAACAAACGGAAATAACCGATACATTGTTTTTAGATGTGGAAAAAGTATTGCCAAGGCGGCAGGGCGTTACAGCAGACTCTATGAAGCTAGCGTGGAATCAAGCTATTAGCGCTGGAAATAGCCCAGAGCAGATGCTAGCTGGCGCTAAACGTTATGCGAATTTTGTTCAGATATTGCGGACGGAGGATAAGTACATACTCTCTCCTGGCGGATTTTTTGGCCCAGATCAAAAGTATCTCTTGGAATGGGGAACTAATAAAACGCTACCACTTGGCACTGATGAGCAAATAGAGCACGCATACCGTATCGAGCTCGGTGCAGATCCAAGCAAATCATCCTGTCGCTCACATCGGGAAATGAGGGTGCTTATAGAAGATCGTCGAGAAAAAAATAAAAGGGAAATAAGAATTCATTAAGACTTCAAATCATCCGGCCCATCAATAAAGTCTAGACACTCTTGAGTTACTTGCTGTTTTGCCAGACGTTTGAGTTGAAGGTAGAGGGGTGCTTCAATAATCTAGAGGCGGCTTCTTGGCCTATTGCAGTCATTCAAAAGGGAGAATTTTAGGTTTCAACTGTCTCAGTCCGGCCAATAACGGCCTGTCGAAACTTTATGGTCTACTCTTAAATAACAAATTTAATGATTCGGAATATTGAGTGGAATCAATTGCTTTTTCATCCATGAATACGCTTTGTACAGTAAAGCCTGGTATTACCAAACCAAATAGAGCTACGGATAACTGTTCAGTATTTTTATCCCCTTTCAGTTTGCCTTTTTTCATCAAGAGAATAATTTTTTGCTCTAAAGCGCCGCGTATTCTTTCAAAGTAAGTCTGCATAGTTTGCCGAATATCTAGGTCGACCATTGCTAATGACCAGACATGAAAGGCCATACCCTTACCTGGACCTTTGGTAATTTCTTCGGCAAAACTGACTAACTCTTCAATGATCTCTAATAAGCTCAAATCACGCGCATCGGATTCTTTGAGAATGGTCTCGATACGATCACTGAATCGACCTAGGTTCTGCTCAGTAATAAGTTGAACAATTTCTTCTTTGGCTTTGAAGTGGTGATACAAGTTTCCACGGGAACAGTCTGCGGCCAATTGAATATCTTTCATGGAGGTGCCAGCAAAGCCTTGTTTGGCAAAGCAGGCCCGAGCCGCCATCAAAATCTTCTCTCTGCCTTTGATAAGGTCTTCTTTTGTGGCATTTAGTAGACGCTTTTTAAGCGTGGTGCCTTGACCTGTTCTAGCAACAGGAGAGTTTGATTTATGTAGGGGTTTGGATACTTTTTGCTTACTTGCCATAGTCACTTTCTTTCAAAACCGACCGCTTGATTCAAATTTATTGCTTGTTTTTGAATTCTATATTAATTATAAAATCAGTTATCCCTTGGGCTAATGCCCAAATCCAAATAGATTAGGGGCGGTTCAATGATGAGGCATGTACTTCAGTTGCAAAATTTGATGGGAAGCATCATAGTGCTTTTGGCAACATTTTTTTTAAGTGCTTGCAGCAATTACAAGCCATCCACCTCATTGGCCGAAAAAATAGAAGCCCTGCCTACCCCTCTTGTAGCAAGTGGTAGATGGATGACTGATCAACAGGGGAGGGTAGTAATCTTTCGAGGTATAAATTTAGTTAACAAAAACTCACCTTACACATATTTAAGCTCGGGCATTACTGAGGAAGATGCCAGAATCATTCGCGCCGCGGGTATGAATATTGTTCGACTTGGAATTATTTGGGGCGCTATTGAGCCGATACCCGGACAATATAACGACGTATATCTCAAAGATATCTCCAGCACGATTACGATGCTAAGGTCTTACGGTATCAATACCTTGCTAAACATGCATCAAGATCAGTACTCAACGTCTTGCAATGGTGTTGGAGCTCCGGATTGGGCAACCATTATCAATCTTGCAAAATTTCCTAAAGGCTGTAATCCAAATAAATTGCCATTCCCAGATGGAGAGTTGACGGATCCTAGCGTGTTTGATGCCTGGGATGGATTTTGGCAAAACAAAAGTTCTGCATCAACCGGCTTGGTTGGCTTGCAGGATCGCTATGCCGAAACATGGGCTTACGTAGCTAAATCTATTGGCAGCACACCGGGAATAATTGGATATGAAATCATGAATGAGCCTTATCCAGGGACTGTATGTAAAGCAAAAATGTTAGGTGATGAATGTGCCCTCTTTGACCAAGGGGTTTACTCAAAATTCATTGAAAAAGTAAGTAGCAAAATCCGAAATGTTGACTCAAAAACATTGATATTTTTTGAGCCTAGTGTATTTTTTGATTTTGGTACAGCCACTCACGTCACACCACCTAACGTTCCAAATGTAGGCTTCTCTTTTCATCCCTATCTTACGATGAGCCATGTATTGGCAAATGCATTTGTTTACCACAACAAGTTTCCAAACTTACCATTGCTAGCTACTGAATGGGGTGCCTTTACTGGCGACAAACCATTGACTGAAAATATGGTACCCGCTGAAATTACTGCTGGCTCTATGCGCTTGGATAAAGCCATGATGCCAGCAATCTATTGGACTTATGCCAATCCAGCTCCATCAAGCTTTTTGCCGGGTGCCTTTAGACAGGGTTTGGTATGGGATTTAAACAAACCACGAACTACGCCAAACTTGATGGTTGATCGATTAAATGCGCTTACATGGCCCTATCCTCAGGCGGTTGCAGGAACGCCTCTTGAGTGGTCATTTCATCCTGAGCGTCAACTATTTCAGTTGAGCTACTCTACAAATAGTCCATCCGGTCAGCGGCTTGATATCAATGCACGCACTGAAATTATGCTTCCCTCTGAAAGATTTAAAAATGGCTATGAGATATTCGTTGAGGGCGCAAAAGTTGTGTCGACGCGAAATGCCAATCTATTAGTTTTATTAAATCAGAGTGATGCTAAAACTGTGAAAATTTTAGTTAAGGGACTATGAAAACAAGCATTATCTGACAAGCAATTGACTTTAAAACTAAATTTTTAGGAACTAGAAAGGTTTTGATCAGGAATTCGTTATGAAAAAAATAGCCTTAATAATAGTTGCTTTGAGTTTTTGTAGTAGCACTTCTGCTCAAAACGGCATGGCGGGAATAATTGACCCCACATTTAATCCGTTTATGCCACCGCCAGTGGTGCCTGGATATCAAGCATGTATGAGTATGTTTGGTGACTATTTGAATTGTATGCCTAACTGGGAAAACCATGGGCAACCACAGTGTGTTGCGATAAATCGTGAATATTTTGAAACATTGAATTGTCCAAGCGTGTTTAGGTGGCAAGCAAGGGTTAACGCTAATGCATTTGCGGGCAATCCGCCCGCTCCGATATTTGAATCACGTATGAAAAATCGATTACGTTAAAGTAAATATTTCGATTGTTCTGATGACGTTATTATGTTTTTCAAGCGATTAAGGAAGGCGGTAATCAGGTCCCTTGCTCCGTAAATTCTATAACGAATCAAACATACTATTGCAGTCCATCCCAACTTGAAGCGGGGTTAAGGGCGATGCAGCAGAGAACATTGATTGAGCATCAAAATTACCTGACCATAAGAAAGCTTATGAATAGTATCAAATATCTTCGCTATCACTGGTTTGACTTAGCCATCATCTTGGTAATAGCTTTAGGTATTGGTTTATTTGTTGCTGAACCATCTGGTATGGAATTGCTTTTGTGGATTAGTCTGGGGTCGCTATTTCTGCACCAGTTTGAAGAGTGGCGATATCCAGGTTACTTTCCTGGAATGGTAAATAAAGCAATGTTTAAAAGCGATATGCCTGATCGCTATCCTCTGAATGCAAATAGTGGAATGTTGGTCAATGTGGTTCTTGGTTGGGGAGGGTATTTTCTAGCAGCTTTATTTTGGAAGCAGGCGATTTGGTTGGCTATCGCCACTATATTGGTTTCTGTTGGAAACATATTTGCTCACACCATTATCTTCAATATTAAAGGTAAGACCTTATACAATCCTGGGCTGATTACATCTTGGATATTATTTGTACCCATTGTTTATTTTTTCTTTTATTTGGTTATTACAGAAAATCTTGCAAGTCGATTGGATTGGGCTCTAGGGATTTGCTTTGGGTTAATTCTTAATTATTTCGGTGTATATAAGATGATTATTTGGTTGGCCGATAAAGATACGCCATATGTTTTCTCAAGGCGATTTTTAATTCCAACCGAAAGGCAATTGCCGCATGAGTGAAAAAGTATCGGGATTTGTTTTTCCTGGTTTATTTTTTATGGCATGGGGATTGGCTATCTCTGGTTCGATTCCTCCTGGTATGAGTGAGGCTAACCAGTTTGCACAATACGCGATTAATTGGCTCTTATATTTTTGCGGGTTTGCTTTTTTATCTGCCTCAGTGATGCACTCTATTTTTGCTAAAAAGATGGCTAAGACTATTGGGTGGGTAACAAACGGATTTCAGTACGAAATTGCAGCTGTCTCATTAGGGCTTGGCGTCTCTTGTTTTTATTCACTTTATTGGGGCAGGACTGCCCAGATCTCCATTTCCATTCCAGTGGTTACGTTTCTATTTTTTGCTGGTATAAATCATCTCAAGGAAATCATAATTAATAGAAATTTTGCTCCAAATAACACGCTAATTCTTATTTGGGATTTTGGTGTGTCAGCATCTCTCACTGTATTGCTACTTTTACCTATTTAATACCTAAGCCCTTATGACTTTACCGCTCAAACGAATTTTTGCTGCTACATTTGCCGCTCTAACAGTTGGAGGCTGCACCACTCCTGTTACGCCAGACTTTACAGAGATGTCAGCAAATTATGCTGGTATCTTGGAGCAATATCAGCTCAATAGTATTTTGATCAATATTGTTCGAGCTTCAAATGAGAGGCCGTTAAGCTTTTTGGATATTCCAAGCATCAACGGTTCTGGGAGCGTTACAACATCTCCTTCTATCAGCGGATCAATGAATGGCTTTATTGGTGGGTTGGCTGGTGGTCCTGCTGGAATTGCATCAATTAGCCCAAGCCTGAATTTATCTTTTGGTAACAGTTTTAACTTTTCACAATCCTCTTTAGATAACGCAACATTCTTGCGTGGGTTTTTATCGCAAATCCCCATTGAAACAGCCAAGTTCTTTATCTCTGATAACTTGCCCAGAGAGGTAATGTTTAGTTTAATTATTAGCTCGATTCAAATTAAGAAGGCAGATGGTACTTCAGTGAAGTACATGAATAACCCTTTACTTCCTGAATATCCTGCATTTCAGGCGGAACTGTATCGCTTGCTTAGTTATGGGTTAACAGTAGACCAGGTCCAAGAAGAGCCAAATAAACTTAGCCAGCCTCCGTTAGGCGGTATGCCGAACTATCCGCAACCTAATCCATATGCTACCTATCCGAGTATGGGTGGGTATGGTGGTGTGGGTGGGTATGGTGGAGGAGGGATGTATGGGCAAACACAGCCTCACACACAATATAAGGTTTGTGTTGACGAAAACAAGTTTGCTAACTTTGTTAAAGAAGAATTTAGCCCTGAAATATTTTGCAAATCAAGTTCAGCTGTCAGCAAGAAAAAAAGCTCGAAGGCTGAATTAATTTTGACCGTTAGATCAACCAATAGTGTTTTTGAGTTTCTTGGTCAGGTAGTGGCCGCTCAAAATCAACCTAAGCCATATATGGTTACTTTGCCACCCTCTGAATCAACTTATGCGCGAAAAGTTGGCCAAGAGAACCAATATGCATTGCTTGTAGTCCGTAAGAATGATTCAAGCAGTAAAAGTTTTGCTAGCGTGAAAAATCTTGATGGTAATACTTACAGCATACCTTCCGAAGGTAATGGATATTCTCCTATGGTTATTAAGATCATCTCGTCATTGCTGAGCCTGAATAAGATACCTGGCAGTATTCCGACCTCCCCAGGAATTTTATTAAGATAAATCATTAAAAAGAGCGCAAATAAAAAAATTTAGCTACCTAGTTTTTACATTATCAATACTCCCATTTTCTGCATTTGCATTAGATGGCTGTCCAGGTAATATGCTTCCTTTGGAAGGTCGCTGCCAGGAAGTCGCGGGAATAAATAATCCAGCAATCAATCAACTGAATTTCCCTCAAAATGCCTCTACTAGGGCCCCCGAATCAATTCGATCAAATCCCAACAATCCTTTAATCATAGACAACAATGGCATGCCTTATTCTATTGTTGCAAACACTATTCAGGGTCCATGGGTGGTTCGCTCTAATGTGCAAATCACCGCCCAATCTGTTTCAGAGTGGCCTTATGTGGAGCAGCCTGTCGATATAGTAATTAATGGTGCTCTTCCTCCAGGCCAGCCGACCACTGCACCTGGTATTACATGTAATGTATCTCGGCAGTCTTTATCTTCCGTACGGATACAATGCATTGCTGATAAGCAGTGGTATTACAGTTCATGCATGATGTCTGGCCTTGCAAGTAGCCAGGGCGGTAGTGTGAATCCTGTAGAGTATTGTCAGTCTTGGGCGACGCAAAAGATCAGCTATTAATTGAATGCAGCACTTATTTGCGGATAAAGAGCGTCCATCATGGCCCGCTATGGGTCGGTAGTTGCCTGGGGGTTTGAAGCATATGGATGACCGCTTATAAAACAATAGCAGTCATTCCAGCCTGTGACGCAAGATTTTTTAATCCCGCATTTTAATATCGCATCCGTTAGGTTAAGGAAGGTAGTAACAACTTTTTTCTAAAATACCAATCAATCTCTTCACCAGTGACAAGCGTATCAGCTACATGAATTTTTGCTCCAAAATTTCTTACTGAGATTTTTTAGGTTAATACCAAGGCAATTGGCAACCCCAAATTCAGTTACATGCGAATTCAAATATGTTTCTTGTATGAGTTCACGATTTCACAAAGTTATTTCAATTTGTTAGCAGTGTTCAAATATTAGTTTTATAGACAGACATTACGCACGTCGTCTTCGCCGCCTTGGAAATCTCCCGTAAAGCGTCAACCTCAACAGCTAAACACTTCTCCTGTCGTAATACAGCGTAGTACGTCCGATAAAGTTTTACTCAATTTCGTAATACATTCGTAATACGACTATTTATTCTTCAATTAAATCAATGGCCTAGTATGTATTACTTCGTATTACGTAAAAACTGAAAAATGTATGTTTTATCTCTCAAATCGCACATATTGCGCAGCCTTACATATTGATTGGTAGGCAACACATTTATCAACTTTAAGGAGCAAGTAATGGCGAAAACAAATATGAGTATTCGAATGGACGACTGGATTACCAAAGAATTAAGCGAGCTATCTAAAGTGCGAGGAATTGCTCCTAGCGCCCTAATTCGTGAATTTGTTATTTCGGGACTGGGCAAGCAAGATTCTATGGTTGAGCATTTTGATAGCGAGTCTGTGAGGGTAGATAAACAACTTAAGCTCATTACTGATACCGTGCTTGGTAGTTTGTATTACATGGTTGCCTACAGAAACCTAGATGCTGAATCAAACCCTTCCTCGGATAAAACTAAAGAAATTATTGATCTAGGAATGAAGATCTCTCAGGAGCTTTTAGAAATCCGAGCTTAACCGTGTTTATAAACTTAGAACATAGTAATCACAAAAAAATCTAAGTGGCCCCGAATTTTAATTTTCAATATTTTGAAAAGTGGGCTGTGATGATCAACCCAACACAGCCCGCCAAAAATCAAACCTCAGTCTGTTCGGCCATCTCCAAAGCATCATCCACTTCAATGCCTAGGTAACGAACCGTACTCTCTAACTTTGTATGCCCGAGGAGTAGCTGAATGGCTCGAAGATTTTTGGTTCTGCGATAAATCAAAGAAACCTTGGTGCGCCGCATCGTATGAGTTCCATAATTTGTGGATTCCAAGCCAATCGAGCTAACCCAGTTATGAACAATCCTGGCATATTGCCTGGTAGATAGGTGGGGGGACTCTTTAATTCGGCTGGAGAATAAATAATCTTCCAGGTGCAACCCGTCTGAATGTATCCATTGCTTAACTGCAGTCCTTGTTAATTCAGTAATTTCAAACTGAACTGGTCGATGGGTCTTTTACTGCAATATATTGGCTCTAGATGAAACATGGTCACCAGTCGCGATATCTCGAACTTTTAACTTAACCAGGTCACAAGCTCTTAACTTGCTGTCGATAGCTAAATTAAATAGAGCCAAATCTCGCTTGCTACCATTGAGTTGAAGTCGAACTCGAATGGCCCAAATATCTTTTAACTTAAGCGGTGCTTTCTGCCCTGTCAGTTTGCCTTTATTCCAGGGTTCTTTATGCGCATTTGCAATAAGCTGTTCCATGACATTCTCCTTGTGTGAAAGGGAATACCACTTTGCGCTGAATTAAAGGTGTCGGCAAGGACCGTAAAAATCCCGAAAGGAGTCAGTTGATTTAGTTGAACCCCGCTGGCAGATTCCGACCTAAAGCTGACACACAAAGAAACCCCGCCGTAGCGCGTCTTAACTAAAATCCTATAACCTTCCTCATTAAAAGGCCAGTGCAGACTAATATGCGGCCATCTAATCTAGGATCCAGCCAAGTAGCGGCCATACTCATCTCTAAATACCCTACCAATTACAAAGATTTCTTTGCCATCATAATGTTCGCGTATATCGAAGCAAGTGTGGGGTGCTTAACTGGTTTCTCCCTCTTCTTATATTGATAGCTGACACTCGATTTAGCATCAGGCACAATAAATCTCCTAGCCTCAGCACTACGAAACTACACAGCTGTTTGCATAACTTTTGAGTAGCTAAACCAGTGTAAAAAAGCCCTATTAATTAACCGCCCTGCAAGGGTCGTCATTTTCAGATAAATTAAAGAAAATTTATATCTGAGCAAACAAATAAACGATGCTTCCCGACATCCCTTTAAAGCGCCTTGACGGTCGCGAAGAAAACATTATGGACTATGCTGGCAAACTGCTGGTTGCAGTCAATGTGGCAAGCAAATGTGGATTCACCTCCCAATATCAAGAACTTCAATCTCTATATGAAGAGTTTCGTGGGAATGATTTTGAAATCCTAGCCTTTCCCTGCAATCAATTTGGCGGTCAGGAGCCAGGAAGCTCTGAACAGATCGGACAGTTTTGTAAAACAAACTATGGCGTCAGCTTTCCTATTTTTAAGAAAGTTGATGTGAACGGGTCTAACGCTCACCCTCTTTTTAACTATCTCAAAGCTGCTACTCCCGGGATACTGGGAACAGAAGCAATTAAGTGGAACTTTACTAAGTTTCTTATTGGTAGGGACGGCATCCCTGTAAATAGGTTTGCATCGGCCACTACACCGAAGAGCATGCGTACTGACATTCAAAAACTCCTCTAAAGCATGATAAGAAATAATTTATGAACGATGGCACCCCACTATCAGAAATAATTCGCAAAAGGATTAAAGTAAAGAAAGCTAGATTTCACGCAAATGACAATATTGCTGATTTCATTAAACCTGGTGAGCTAGATGGGCTTATCGACGAGGTTGCAGAAAAAATGCAATCCGTTTTAGAAAGTCTTGTTATCGACACTAAGAGTGACCATAACACTCAAAATACAAGTAGGCGGGTTGCCAAGATGTTTGTAAAGGAAGTATTTAATGGTCGTTACGTTGAGCAGCCAGCGCTAACCAAGTTTCCTAATGTCAGCCACTTAAATGAGTTGATGATAATTGGCCCAATTACCGTAAGAAGCGCCTGCTCTCATCACCTTTGCCCCATTATGGGTAGAGTTTGGATTGGCATTTTACCCAATAAAAACTCAGCTCTTATTGGGCTATCAAAATATTCACGACTTACCGAATGGGTAATGTGTCGACCTCAAATTCAGGAGGAAGCGGTAGTTGAGCTGGCCGATATGATTGAGAAGAAGGTCAAGCCGACGGGTGTTGCGATCGTGATGGATGCGGATCATTTCTGTATGCAGTGGCGTGGCGTTAAGGACCCAGACTCGAAGATGATCAATAGCGTGATGCGTGGCTCCTTCTTAAAGGACCCCAATTTGCGTCGAGAATTTTTATCATTGATTAAACCCAATTAATGAAATTACCCGAGAGCACCAAATGTCATCAACGGCCTGCATAGAATTAAAAGATCTCCGACTAAATACTCAAATTGGTACGTATGCTCCAGGGGATGCTATTCCTGATCAGCATTTACTTAATCTAACGCTTTGGATTAATCCAAAGCTCATCTTGATCTCAGAAGATTTCATGAATAGGGTGTTTGACTACGACCCACTTGTAATTGAAATTGATCGATTGGCCGCAGATGGGCATTATGAGACCCAAGAAAGATTAACCACCAGAATAGTTGAAGCATGTGCAAGCTATCTTGAGATTGAGTCTCTAGAAATTAGCCTTAGGAAAACACCGGCACTGAGGGGCTCAGGAGTATTAGGGATCAAGCTATTCGTTGATGAAAGCAGCCTAAGCAGCATGAGAACAGCACTGGCTTAGACCCTTAAGTCTCTTCCTCAAGAGCATCCACGAGATGGTCATACTTTAGAAAATTTTCACGGTGCCTTCTATAGTACAAAAGGCCTTCATTCAGACTGGCTACAGAAGCGCCCTGCTCGCGCATCTTATCCCAAAGATTCCAATCCTCTTGTGGGTGCACACCATCCACATACCTTCTTTTGTAGCCGACTTGCTGGCCTAAGGCCGTGCGATACATCATCGAGCCATGGTGCTTTCCACCTCGATCCCAGTAGAGATCTCCTTGGTGAGGTTTAGTCTCCCCAGGCACGCGATCATGAATTTCTTCCTTTAGCTCCCCAGTAACCACAATGTCATAAGTGACAATATCAGCATGGGCATTTGAAAGTAATTCAATCGCATCAGATCTCAGCCAATTATCAGCTCCAATGAACAGAACATATTCCGTGTCCACCCTCATCAGCACATCATGAAAGTTATCTACCGTACCTAAATTCTGAAGCCTCAAAATATACTCAATATCAGGATATAAATTAGGGAGGTGCCTGCAATCATCTGCCCCATCGTCGACAAATAGAATTCTAGAGGGAGCTTTAGTTTGAGATAGCAGGGACTCAATGCAATGCGCTGCAAGGTGTCCGTATCTGTAGGAAGCAATAACAACGGTGATCATATTGGAAGGCATTAAAGCACAAAAGTGCGCAAGACTAACATAAGCAGTAAATACCTTAATTTTAGTCAGGGCTAGCTCAGCACATAAACAAAAACCATCAAATTTAGTTGAAGTAGCATGAAAAAGCGTAGAGATTACATTACACATTTTTTGCCCAGAGTTACTCAAAGTAACGCTTAAATACTCAAATTTCACTTTTTATTTGAAAGGCGCTTTTTTGTAAGTTTTAAATCGAATATAGAGTCACTGACTAGGCAAAGTTTCGCAAAGGCTTATATGATGAAATTTTGTATTTCAATGAGCTTAATTTCGAACTATTATTAGTCTGAATTCATCTTCTCTACTAATTAATTATGAGTTATCAACTGGTTTGGTTTAAGCGTGACTTGCGCTGTGAGGACCATGCCGCTCTTGTCGAGGCTGCAAAGATAGGGCCAATTCGCTGCATTTACGTGCTTGAGCCAACGTTATGGATGCAGCCTGATGTTGCCCTCCAACATTTTGAGTTTATTCGGGAGTCCCTTCACGACCTCGATACCCAGCTTCGTTTACGCGGCGGCACTGTCGAAATCCATGTAGGTGAAGTTACTGAAGTACTAAATAACATCTGGGAAGCTAATCCTTTTCAGGGTTTGCATTCTCATCAGGAAACTGGCAATGGATTGACTTACTCCAGAGATCGAGACGTTAGTAAATGGTGTCAGTCTCGTGGCATTCATTGGGGTCAATATACCCAGTTTGGAGTTACTAGAGGACTAAAAAATCGTAATGAATGGCAAGCTAATTGGCAAAAACACATGGAAGCACCTTTATGTGAACTACCACCCATTCAATTTTGGAAAGCTCCGCTTTCTAGTGTGCCAGTGCCGAACCCTAGCGCTCATCATCTGACACCATCTACGATGCAGGCACCTGCGCACCTAGGACATAATCCACCGTTAAGACAACGCGGTGGAAGATCGGTTGCACTTAGAACCCTTAATAGTTTTTTGAAGCAGCGAAGTATGTGGTACCGAGGTGGGATTTCATCGCCTCTATCAGCCCCAGATGCATGCTCTCGACTATCTGTGTATCTAACTTATGGGTGTCTTAGCATCAGGGAAGTAGTGCAAGCAACAAATGAAGAGCTGCTTCAAATGTCTCCAGATGCCAGTAGAAGAAAGTCAGGTTTAACTGCTTTTATGAGTCGCTTGTATTGGCATTGTCATTTTATTCAAAAGTTGGAGAGCGAGCCTGAAATCGAGTGGCGAAATATGCACCGTGGATATGATGCGTTACGTGAGAATGAATTTAATGACGATTACTTCAATGCCTTGAAGGAAGGTAAGACGGGTTGGCCTATGGTGGATGCTTGCGTCATCATGCTGCGTGAAACAGGATGGCTCAATTTTAGAATGCGTGCGATGCTAGTCTCAGTTGCAGCCTACCCACTTTGGCTACACTGGAAACCAGTAGGAGATTGGTTAGCCACTCAATTTTTAGACTATGAGCCCGGAATCCATTGGAGTCAATTGCAAATGCAATCGGGTACAACCGGGATCAATGTAACTCGTGTTTATAACCCGATCAAGCAAGCACAAGATCATGATCAAAAGGGCTTTTTCGTTAGAAAATGGCTTCCCCATATGCGTCAAGTACCCGACACATGGCTTTTTGAGCCTTGGAATATGCCTCAAGAAGTACAAAGCAGCATTGGCATTGAGATTGGTAGAGACATTCCCCAGCCATTAGTAGATATTGCTGTTGCCACAAAGCTATCTAAAGATCGCTTGCATGCTAGACGCAACCTATCGGAGGTTCAGGCTGGGAAAAAATCAGTTGTCGATAAACATGCTTCTCGCGCAAGCAGGGACGTACGTAAAAAATCTACAGCTAAAACTACAGAGGCAAGCCCACAGCTGACCCTTGAGTTTTAGCTAATCTCGCCAAATCCACCGAACCCACCCCAAAGCGAAGAAAGTTCTTATTTCGGCGGCCTATGCATTGCGCAGATTTTATTGCCAGCAGGATCTCTGAGCCAAGCAATATATATAGTGCCGGCGACACCCTCTCGGTAGCCTGGATCACCTTCACAGGAAGTGCCACCATGAGCAACACCGATGGCATGGAATGCATCTACATCAGCAATTGATTTGGCACTAAAGCCGATTGTGCCGCCATTGGCATGAGTAGCTTCGTTACCATCAATAGGCTTAGTAATAGCAAAGACTCCGCCAGGACCGCGATAAAAGTATTTGTCATGACTAAAGCTCCCGGCTTTGATACCCAAAGCTCCTAAAGCGGCATCATAGAAGTCCCTTGAAACTTCTAAATCATTTGCGCCCAACATAATGTGACTAAACATGATTCTTCCTATTAAGTTATTTAATACAGTGATGCAACTCAAGACTCTATCGGCCCTTCAGATGGATTAATAGATGCACGCGTGAGCGTATTACGAATAAATTGTTTTTCGTAATGTCGATTACGCCTTGATTTCTTGGCTAATGAGCGTTGATCCCTGCGCTTGTCAGCAACAATATGACTTATTTGACTGAGATCATCTAAGTCTCGTATCTGACTTGGTGAATTTCGGAGAGGCATCGCTAACGGCTTTTGCTTTTGTAATATTGGTATTGAGCTTGGTATCAGCGTCAATTACATGAATTAACTCATATAAGTAGATTTTATGCTTGCCATGCCAGCTTTTTGAAGCCCGAATTGATACCTCAACTGTCGGAAAGACTAAAAAGAAGGTATTTAGGACTCTATTGAGGATAGGGGCGCTGATTCAGCGCATACTCACATCAACACCTAAAATGCCTAATGAACTTTTTTTATATAAGCGCCTTACTCCTGACCTTGGTCACCTCCTCGGCACAATCAGCAGAAATTTATGTTACCGATCCTGAGCACACCTTTGTTAGCTTTAGCTACAAGCATTTAGCTTACTCGATTCAAACCAGTCGTTTTGATAGGGTGAATGGAACCATTACACTCAATGATCAAATGGATGGCGGCACTATAGATGTTGCTATTGAGACTGGCTCAGTCAGTACAGGCTCCGATACTTTTAATAAGCTACTTAGATCCGAAAATTACTTTAATTCTGAAAAATTTCCTGTAGCCAAATTCACTTCTGATAAGGTTATATTTAACAATCAGGCTATTACATCGCTCTCAGGCGAGCTGACTATTAAAGGCATTACCAAGCCTATTAATATTGAAGTAAGCAACTTTGCTTGTAGTCGTAACTTTATTACTTTGAAATACATGTGTGGCGCTAACGCAAGCGCGAAGTTAAGTCGCTCAGAATTTAATCTGGGAAAATACGTACCATTTGTTGGAGATGAAATAAGCTTAAATATAGTAATTGAGGCATCAAAAGAATAGCCTTAGTGAATCGCTACCAATATCTTAGACACTTCCCAACCTCGCTTGGTACTGCTCTTCAAATCTTACCGGAGAAAGTCCATTGTTGTAACTATGGCGTCTAACCGGGTTGTAAAACATTTCGATGTAATCA
>NZ_JACVPX010000017.1 GCF_018881655.1 Polynucleobacter sp. Tro8-14-1 | reverse complement strand
TGAACTGACCCACAAAAGTTGGACATCAAATCCAACTCAAAAGGGTCAGTCTCATGTCCAAATACAGCAAAGACTTTAAGCTAGAAGTCATTCATCACTATCTGTCAGGTAAAGAAGGATTTACCGCAACGGCAAAACGGTATGGCGTTAAATTTACCTATGTCCGCACATGGGTTCATGCCTTTAAAATTCATGGTCAAAAAAGTCTAATCAAGGCTTACACTCATCACCCCAGCGCCTTTAAGCTTGCCGTACTCAAGGCAATGGCGCAAGATCAGCTCTCCATTAATCAAGCGGCAGCCCACTTTAATATCGCCTCTCCCAGCACTATCTCCGTATGGCAACGCCTCTACAATGAAGGCGGTATTACAGCCTTAGAACCCAAACCCAAGGGACGGCCGCCCATGTCAAAACGAAGTGAGATCCAAGCGCTCCTAGCTAAACCTTCAGAGCAGCTTACGCATGAAGAACTCTTACTGAAGTCGCACTATTTAGAGGTGGAGAACGCTTACTTAAAAAAGCTCGAAGCCTTAGCTCAGCAAAAGTACTTGGCAAACAAGAGCAGGTCCAAGTCGTCAC
>NZ_JACVPX010000016.1 GCF_018881655.1 Polynucleobacter sp. Tro8-14-1 | reverse complement strand
GAGTTAAGGCAGCAGTACCCTTTGCAAACTATCCTAGGCATTGCCAATATGGCTAGGAGTGTCTACTACTACCAGCTAAGTGCTAGCGCTAAAGTCGACCCCTATCTGGATGCTAAGACTCAAATTGGCGCAATCTACCATCGCCACAAGGGCTGCTATGGCTATCGGCGAGTCCATTTAGAGTTGAGCAATCAGCAGCGCTATCTCAATCCCAAGACTGTACAAAAGCTGATGGGGCAACTAGGACTTAAATCCCTTGTTAGGCCTAAACGCTATCAGTCCTATAAAGGCGGCATTGGTAAGGTGGCACCGAACTTATTAGAGCGTAACTTTGCGGCCAGTAAACCCAATCAGAAGTGGGTTACTGATGTGACGGAGTTCAACATCAGGGGTGAGAAGGTATACCTCTCGCCGATCTTAGATCTATACAACCAAGAGATCATCTCCTATGAGATTGCCGATCGACCACAGATTAGCTCAGTAATGCAAATGCTCCAAAGCGCATTTAAACAACTGGGACCAAAAGACAAGCCTATGTTGCACTCAGACCAGGGTTGGCAATACCAGATGGGGCTGTATCAACAGGCCCTTCACCAGCAAGGCATTACTCAAAGCATGTCCAGAAAAGGCAATTGCCTAGATAACTCAGTCATGGAGAACTGGTTTGGGATGATGAAAACGGAGTTCTTCTACCAAAAGAAGTTTGAGACTATTGAAGCATTTAAGGCGGGGCTAGAGGAATATATCCACTACTACAACCATGATCGGATCAAACAAAAACTAAAGGGATTAAGCCCGGTAAATTACCGAACTCAATCCCTCGTGCTAACCTAACTAAACTGTCCAACTTTTGTGGGTCAGTTCAC
>NZ_JACVPX010000015.1 GCF_018881655.1 Polynucleobacter sp. Tro8-14-1 | reverse complement strand
TTAGCCGCGGTAATCGTCGAGCCATTCCAAGTCAGGTTGGTGGTTTGTAAGCTGTAGTCACTCAGAGCACTGGTGTGGTTACCGGCAACGGTTGCTAAAGCCAGGTTACCAACAGTCACATTCGAAGCATTGGCTACGTGCGTACTATTAAAGGCTGCGGTTGTGAGATTACTTAAAGTGAGGCTATCGCCGGACACCAGGCCAGTGATCGACAGGTTCGCTAGGCCAACCGTGGCGTTCGCTGTGCCATCGTAAGTCTTGGTGACATTACCGGTAGATGCCAGTGTCAGGTTAGCCGCGGTAATCGTCGAGCCATTCCAAGTCAGGTTGGTGGTTTGTAAGCTGTAGTCACTCAGAGCACTGGTGTGGTTACCGGCAACGGTTGCTAAAGCCAGGTTACCAACAGTCACATTCGAAGCATTGGCTACGTGCGTACTATTAAAGGCTGCGGTTGTGAGATTACTTAAAGTGAGGCTATCGCCGGACACCAGGCCAGTGATCGACAGGTTCGCTAGGCCAACCGTGGCGTTCGCTGTGCCATCGTAAGTCTTGGTGACATTACCGGTAGATGCTAACGTGAGGTTGGCGGCGGTGATGTTGGCATTAGTGCCCGCTTGACCACCACTGCCCCAGGTGAGATTGGTGGTGCTTAAAACATAATCACCAGCACGGCTACTGTGATTACCAGTTACGTTAGCAATCGCAATACCACTCGCACTAACATTGCTTGCATCAAGAACGTGTGCACTGTTATAAGTTGCGCCGGTATTGGTCAAAGCAGCTGCCGTATCACCTGAGACGAGTCCGGTGATTTGGTAGTTGTTCTGTGCCACGGTCGCATTCGCGCTAGCGTCATAGACCTTGCTGATATTGCCAGCAGCAGTCAGCGTGATCGTCGCTGCAGTGATGTTGGCATTAGTGCCCGCCTGGCCACCACTGCCCCAAGTGAGGTTGGTAGTTTGTAGGTTGTAGTCAGT
>NZ_JACVPX010000010.1 GCF_018881655.1 Polynucleobacter sp. Tro8-14-1 | reverse complement strand
CCCATTACGATAACAATATCAATACCTCATATGTAGGTCTGCGCCCAAATCAGTACAGCACTCACTCAAGAGATAATCCAGCGCCAAATGACCGCTTTATTACCCAAAGAAATGCAGTAGATCTCAATCATGCTATCGAAATTAGTCCTGAGACCAAAATCAATACTTTGATGTATTGGAGCAGGCTATCTAGAGATTATTGGCGGCAAAGTATTGTTAAACGTACACAGGAATCGACAGTCTTTAGAGCCTGCAACGTAGGTGCTGATTGTCTGATTGGACGAAATCGAGAGTTTCAAATGCTGGGCATCGATTCTCGGGTAAGTCATGCCTATAAGGCTCTGGGGATTTCGAATGAAGCAGAGTTTGGATTGCGCATGCATACCGAATCTCAAATCAATCAAGTAGTGAGTTCCAAAACTCTAGCCTATTCTGGTCGACTCACTTCGCAGGAAGATAACAAGGCTAATTCAGTGGCGGTCTATGCGCAAAACCGTTTCTTGCTGAGCAAAGACTTTGCCCTTATTCCTGGGGTACGAGTGGAAAGTTATAACCAGACCCGTTCAAATGCTGCTACTGGAAAAGCTGGTAGCGCTAAGAATGTAGAAACTATTCCACAAATTGGTGCTACCTGGCAGCTTGTTCCCCAAGTGCAGGCGTACGGTAGTGTTTATAAAGGTTTTGCGCCAGCACAGTTAGCCACCGCAATTGATGACAAAGGAGTTGATCAGCAGTTAGCCCCAGAACGCTCAACCAATACGGAGCTCGGTCTACGTGGTCGCTCTGGTGCTTTTACTTATGATTCAGCTATTTTTAGCATGAACTTCAGTAATCAAGTTGTGAATCAGAGCTTAGCTGCCGGAATTTCTAAAGCCAATGGCGGTAAAAGTTTGCATCAAGGTGCCGAGATGTCCTTGGCTTATGCGCTAGGAGGGGGATGGGGCATTAATGGTAATGTTACTTATATCCCGGTGGCTAAGTTTGTTGGCACGAGCTCTTTGGGGCGAGATGGTAATCGCATTCCGTACACGCCTAAATTAACCTCAAATTTGGGTGTTAGCTACGAAAAGAATGGCTTCAATACTTTAGTCAATCTGAATTATGTTTCTGCTCAGTATGCGGATTCGGCAAATACGGTTGCGCAAAATGCCATTGGAACTTTAGGCGAGGTTCCTGCCTTTACAACAGTCAATTGGAGTGCTAACTACGCCATCAACAAAGATTGGAAAGTGTTTGGAGTGATTAATAATGTATTTAATAAGAGATATATTTCCAGCCGGAGTCCTGATGGGATTTTTGCTGGAGCGCCTCTCAATTTCCAAGCTGGCATGAGCTATCAATTCAATTAATAAGAATGATGGATTCCTAAAGCAAAGAAAAACGCCACCCAGATAGGTGGCGTTTGACTGTTACTTCAAAATGGTGGAACCGGCGGGAATCGAACCCGCGTCCGCAAATCCTCCACAACAAGTTCTACATACTTAGTCATATCATTTAATTTAGCCAGCTAGGCACAGATTGACACGTTCCACGCTGACGATTCACTAAGTTTTCGAATCATTCCCCGTGACATGAAATGATCTTATCTCTTGTAAATGACCCTGATCTAGCTTGCGCTAGCTGACCCAAGAGAGAATCAGTTCAGGGGCAACCGCAATTAAGCGGCTAGTGCGAAACGTTCGTCGTTTGCAGTTAAAACATTCCCATTGATTTACGAGATAACGGGTCCTCGGTATGCCCTTGATGCTTTGTAACCCACGTCGAAACCATGTCGGTCCCAGATTGCATGCTTAGGAAAGGGTATTTTAAAGCCGCTAGCTTTAAATTGTTGAATATCTTTTATTCCCTATTGGGAAAGATGATTTGCAATAGCTCGAGGGGTTGATTAACGATGTAATCGGCTCCCCAGGCCTCTGGAGGCTCTTTACAGCCACAGTAGCCATAAGCGGCTGCGACAGTCTTCATTCCTGCTGCTTTGCCTGCCACAACATCTCTAATGTCATCGCCTATATAAAGTGATTTTGTAGGATCTACTTTAGCTATTCTGGCGGCGTGCAAGATAGGCTCAGGATGGGGTTTTGAATACGGTGTTGTATCGCCAGAAACGGTAGAAATAGCTCTTTGGCGTAAACCCATTAATTCAGTAAGAGGATTGGTAAAGCGCTCACTTTTATTCGTAACAATGCCCCAGGGGAGCTTGGCTTGATCCATTTGATCCAGTAAGTGGCTCATGTCATCGAATAATTTACTCTCTACCAGCAATGCTTTTTCGTAATTACTGAAAAATTCATCGCGCAATAGAGTGAAATCTGCATGATCGGGGCTAATGCCAAAGGCGCCTTCGAGTAATCCGCGAGCACCAGCTGAGGCATAGGGACGCAGAAATTCATAAGGCTTAGGCGCAAGATTGCGCGCAACGAGCAATTGATTGGTTGCCGCTACTAAATCAGGTGCAGTATCGGCTAATGTGCCATCTAAATCAAAAAAGATGCCGGCATAAGGGCTGAAAAGATTGCTCATATCTTGAATTATTTACGAACGGCAATCATGTAGTTCACATCCACATCATCACTCAAGCTATAGACCTGAGTGAGTGGGTTGTAGCTCATACCCTTCATGCCAAGCATTTCTAAACCCGCATGGCGAGTAAAGGCGACGAGCTCAGAAGGTTTGATGAATTTAGCGTACTCGTGAGTACCTCTGGGAAGTAATTTCAGAATGTATTCAGCACCAATAATGGCAAATAAGTAGGACTTAGGGCTGCGGTTGAGGGTGCTAAAAAATAACGTGCCCCCAGGCTTACAAAGTTTGGCGCAAGCGCGCACTACCGAAGCGGGGTCCGGCACGTGTTCAAGCATCTCCATGCAGGTCACCACGTCATACTGTTCAGGTTGCTCATCAGCGAGTGCCTCTGCTGAGATGGAGCGATAAGAAAGGTTTGCGCCTACCTCTAAAGCATGCAATTCAGCTACTTTGAGAGCTTTTTCAGATAAATCGATACCGGTGGTTTCTGCGCCTGATTGGGACATGGATTCTGCCAAGATGCCACCGCCGCAACCGATATCAACCACCTTCTTGCCTTCTAAGCTAACAAAGGACTTAATCCAGTTCAGGCGCAGTGGGTTGATGGCGTGCAGGGGTTTGAATTCGCTATTGGGGTCCCACCAACGATGGGCTAGGGCGCTAAATTTGGCGATTTCTGACTGGTCGACGTTCATATAAATGGGCTAATTGTGAGGCTATTGGAGAAGTCTATGAATATAGCGGAAATAAAAAAGCCCGCTAGAAGCGGGCTTTTTTACAAGTAAAGTGAATTACTGAGCTGCTGTACCAACAACTTCGATGTCAGTACGGCGGTTCTTAGCGCGGCCTTCAGCAGTTGCATTTGATGCAACTGGATTGCTCTTGCCTTTTGATTCTGTGTAGATGCGGCTACCGTCAACACCTTTGCTTGTCAGGTAAGTCTTAACTGACTGAGCACGACGCTGACCGAGGGCCATGTTGTATGCATCTGTACCAACGCTGTCAGTGTTACCAACAGCAATGATTACTTCTAACTTGATCTTGCTCAAATCAGCAGCGATCTTGTCCAAAGTAGCTTTACCTTCTGGTTTCAAGTCAGACTTGTTGAAGTCATAAAGTGTGTCAGCTTGCAAAGTGATTTTGCTTTGGCTAACGCCAGCAGCAGCAGCAGCAGTCAACGCACCGTCACAACCTTTAGCTGCGGTAGCAGGAGTCCAGTTGTTATCGCGCCAGCACAATGTGCCATCGCCGTTTTTCCAGTTTAGGGCGCCATCGCCGTTTTGCCAGTTATCAGAAGCCATTGCTGCAGTTGCAGAAACAGTAATAACAGAAGCGAGCAACACTCTTAGGGTTTTGTTCATTTTTAGTCCTCAAAAATCTCTTTTTTAATTAAAGTCAAACTTAAATGTAATTCGCCCTACCTTGATGCAAAAACTGCAAAGCGACACATCTCAATTTCGTACAAACTGACAGAATCTTAGCATAGGGCCTACCTGTCATCAAAATGATATTATTTCTAGATGGAACAAGCCGCTAAAGAAACACTACCAATATCCCTCGAAGACGAAATGCGGCGGTCCTATTTGGACTACGCAATGAGCGTCATTGTCGGCAGAGCCCTGCCAGACGTGCGTGACGGCCTCAAACCGGTTCACCGCCGGGTCTTATTCGCAATGTATGAATTAAACAACGATTGGAACCGAGCTTACAAAAAATCTGCCCGTATAGTTGGCGATGTAATCGGTAAATATCATCCGCACGGTGATTCTGCGGTGTATGACACGATCGTTCGGATGGCCCAGGATTTCTCTCTGCGCTATATGCTGGTTGACGGGCAGGGTAACTTTGGCTCCGTAGACGGCGATAACGCTGCTGCAATGCGATATACCGAGATCCGCCTCCGCAAGATAGCTCATGAGCTTTTGGCCGATTTGGACAAGGAAACGGTTGATTTTGGGCCAAATTACGACGGTAGCGAGAAAGAACCCCTGATTCTGCCTGCCAAAGTGCCGAATTTGCTCATAAATGGCAGTTCTGGCATTGCTGTAGGTATGGCGACCAACATCCCTCCCCATAACCTGGATGAGGTGGTTTCAGCCTGTTTGCACGTGCTTCACAACCCAGAATGCACGATTGATGAGCTTATTGAGATCATCCCAGCCCCGGATTTCCCGACTGCCGGCATTATTTACGGCGTTCAAGGTGTTCGCGAGGGTTATCGCACTGGCCGTGGCCGTGTCGTGATGCGTGCCAAAACTCACTTTGAAGATTTGGATAAGGGCGCGCGTCAAGCCATCATCGTTGATGAGTTGCCATACCAAGTCAATAAAAAGAACTTGCTCGAGCGTATTGCTGAGTTGGTGAATGAGAAAAAAGTTGAAGGTATTTCTGATTTGCGTGATGAGTCAGATAAATCTGGTATGCGCGTTGTGATTGAGTTGAAGCGCGGCGAGGTGCCCGAAGTCGTTCTCAATAATTTGTATAAGAGCACTCAGTTACAAGATAACTTCGGCATGAACATGGTGGCCTTGGTAGATAACCAACCACGCTTGTTGAACTTGAAGCAGATGCTTGAGTACTTCTTGCAACACCGTCGCGAAGTAGTGACACGTCGCACGATTTTTGAATTACGCAAAGCTCGTGATCGTGGTCACGTCTTAGAAGGTTTGGCTGTTGCATTGGCAAACATCGATGAGTTCATTGCGCTTATTAAAGCTGCTGCGAACCCAGTGATTGCTAAGCAAGAATTGATGGGCAAAGCTTGGGATTCATCGATGGTGCGAGAGATGTTGGCGCGTGCTGAAACTGATACGCCAGGCGGCCGCAACGCTTATCGTCCAGAGGGATTATTGCCTGAGTACGGCATGCAAACTACTGGCTTATATCGCCTCTCTGATAGCCAGGCGCAAGAGATTTTGCAGATGCGTTTACAACGCTTGACTGGTCTTGAGCAAGATAAGATTGTTAACGAATACAAAGAAGTGATGTCAGAGATTTCTGACTTACTTGATTTGTTGGCAAAGCCAGAGCGTGTAACTCAAGTGATCGAATCCGAGTTGAAAGAAGTTCAAGCGGAGTTTGGTATTGCTGGTGGTGATACAGGTCGTCGCTCATTCATCGAAATGAATGCCACCGAACTCTTCACAGAAGATTTGATTACACCGCAGGATATGGTGGTGACTCTTTCAAATACTGGTTACATGAAGAGTCAACCACTGAGTGAATATCGCGCCCAAAAACGTGGCGGTCGCGGCAAGCAAGCTGCAGCTACTAAGAACGAAGATTGGATTGACACACTCTTCGTTGCGAACACCCATGACATTATTTTGTGCTTCTCCGATCGCGGTCGGATGTATTGGCTCAAAGTTTGGGAAGTGCCGCAAGGTAGTCGCACCTCTCGTGGCAAGCCAATCGTCAATATGTTCCCTCTGATTGAAGGCGAGAAGATCACTGTGATTCTGCCGATCAAGGGCTACCAGGATGATCATTACGTCTTTATGGCTACTAGCTTGGGCACTGTGAAGAAGACTCGCTTGTCTGACTTCTCTAACCCACGTAAGGCCGGCATCATTGCGGTTGACTTGAATGAAAACGACTTCTTAGTTGGCGCAGCGATTACCGATGGTCAGCACGATGTCATGTTGTTCTCTGACGCTGGTAAAGCAGTGCGCTTTGACGAGAACGATGTTCGCCCAATGGGTCGTACCGCACGCGGTGTGCGCGGCATGAACTTAGGTGAAGGTCATCAAGTGATCGCTATGTTGGTTGCTCCAGCAGAAGCTGCAGAAGGTGCTGAAGCGGCTGTGGTTGATGCGGACGGAATTGCAATTCCAAGTAGCGTATTGACAGCTACAGAGAATGGTTACGGTAAGCGTACGCCAATCGCTGAATACACTCGACATGGACGCGGCACAAAGGGCATGATCGCCATTCAGACTTCAGAGCGTAACGGTAAGGTAGTTGCGGCTGCATTGGTATCTCCAGAAGATCAAATTATGTTGATCACTACTGGCGGTATCTTGGTTCGCACGCGTGTTTCTGAAATCCGTGAAATGGGGCGCGCTACTCAAGGCGTTACTTTGATCAATGTGGATGAAGGTACGCGCTTATCAGGTCTGCAGCGTATTGCTGAGAGCGATTCGGACGAAGAAGTTGATGGCGCAGTAGAAGGTGATGTATCTGCTGACCCAACAACCGACTCTAATGACGATACGGCAGGTGACGCTTAAGCGTCACCTTTAGGCTAGACACATCATGACTTTTGACCGCCGCATTTTCAATTTCGCTGCGGGGCCTGCTACCTTGCCTGAAGAGGTGCTGAAGCAGGCTGCCGATGAAATGCTCAATTGGCGTGGACTTGGTACAAGCGTGATGGAAATCAGTCATCGCAGCAAAGAGTTTATGGAAGTGTATGAGGAGGTGGTGCAAGATTTGCGCACCCTCATGAATATTCCTGATAATTATGAAATTTTGCTGTTGCAAGGCGGTGGTCTTGGGCAAAATGCAGCCATCCCCATGAACCTGATGCCTTTGGCCAAGAGCGAACCGAAGGCGGATTACATCGTTACTGGCGTGTGGTCAGAAAAATCCTATAAAGAAGCGCAGAAGTATGGCACTGCAAATTTAGCTGCCTCTTCAGCCGCAGAAAAATTCAATACCATTCCGGCAAGATCAACTTGGAAGTTATCTGGTAATGCTGCTTACGTTCTCTACTGTGCCAATGAAACGATTGGCGGTGTTGAATTCCCAGATGTGCCAGACGTTGGTGATATTCCACTAGTTGCGGATATCTCTAGCAATATTCTTTCTAAAGAAATGGATGTGAACAAGTGCGCCGTTTGGTTTGGTGGTGCGCAAAAGAATATCGGCCCCTCTGGCGTGACGATTGTGATTGTGCGTAAGGATTTAATTGGTCACAGCATGGGCATTACTCCCACGATTTGGGATTGGGCTGTGCAGGCCAATACTCAGTCGATGATCAATACGCCGCCGACATTTTCGATTTATATGGCTGGCCTAGGCTTTAAGTGGCTGCTTAAGCAAGGCGGAGTGAAAGCCATTGCAAAGCGTAACCAAGAAAAAGCGGATTTACTTTATAACTTTTTAGATCAAAGCAGCTTGTATGAGAATCGTGTCACCAAGGAATATCGCTCACGTATGAACGTGACTTTCTTCTTAAAAGATGAGAACCTGAATGCAGAGTTTTTGGCGCAATCAAACGCCGCTGGCTTGGTTGCCTTGCGTGGCCATAAAGCTGCAGGCGGTATGCGTGCCAGCATCTATAACGCAATGCCTATTGAGGGTGTAAAAGCCTTAGTTGAATTTATGCGCGACTTTGAAAGGCGGGCTTAATGAGTACTGAAGAACAGCGCTTAGCACCCTTGCGGGAAAAAATTGATTCATTAGATGCGCAAATATTAGATTTGTTGACTCAGCGTGCTAAAGCAGCGCAAGAGGTTGGGCACATTAAAGGCGGTTTTGCTTCGCCAGTATTTCGTCCAGAACGTGAGCGCCAAGTAGTTGCTCGCCTGCAAGAAATTAATAAAGGCCCGTTGTTGCCAGATGGCATTGCTGCAATTTGGCGTGAAGTCATGTCTGCTTGCAGAGCATTAGAAGCACGTCAAACCATTGCGTATCTTGGCCCAGTTGGAACATTCTCTGAGCAAGCTGCGCAAACTTATTTTGGTCATTCCATTGCTGGATTGCCTTGTGCCAGTTTGGATGAGGTTTTTAAAGCAGTAGAGAAGGGCGCGGCACAATTTGGCGTAGTACCTGTTGAGAATTCTAGTGAAGGTGCGATTTCTCGCACATTGGATTTATTGCTCGACTCTTCTATGCGTATTAGCGGCGAAGTCGTATTGCCAATTCGTCATCACTTGTTGACTAAGAGCGGTAACTTGGATGGTGTAACCACCGTTTGCGCTCATGCTCAAGCATTGGCGCAGTGCCAGCAATGGTTAAGCGTGCACGCTCCACAACTCAAGCGTCAAGCGGTGAGTAGTAATGCGGAAGCAGCTCGCATGGCGGCAAGTGATCCTACTCTGGCTGCAATTGCTGGTGATCCTGCTCAAGAAGCTTATGGCTTGCAAGCAGTGGCTGCACAGATTCAGGATGATCCGCATAATCGCACCCGTTTTGTTGTGGTTGGTAACTACGCCTGCCAGCCAACCGGTAAAGATCAGACCTCTTTGGTGCTCTCTGTTGATAACCAGCCTGGTGCCGTTCATCGCTTATTAGCGCCTTTGGCAACGCATAGTGTCTCTATGAATCGCTTCGAATCTCGTCCTGCACGCAAAGGTACTTGGGAATATCACTTCTATATTGACATTGCTGGTCATGCAGATGATGCGAAAGTGGTGAAGGCGCTTGAAGAGTTAAAAGGGGTTGCAGCTTTCTATAAGAACCTTGGCTCGTATCCTCACTCTACCTAATCCAAGATTAACTGTAACTAACTGTGTATTAGTAAATAAATTAGTAAAGCTCGAATGACTTCTAAGATTGGCTTAAAACATATTCATGCGATCGCCCCTTATGTTGGTGGTCGCCCTATCAGCGAAGTTGCGCGTGAGTATGGCCTTGATGAAAATAAAATTGTGAAGCTAGCCTCCAATGAAAATCCATTAGGCATGCCAAAGTCCGCACAAGATGCAATGCTCAAGGCTGCAGGTGACTTAGGCCGCTACCCAGATTCCAATGGATTTGAGTTAAAGAATGTTTTAGCCGATCGATTGGGTGTGCCAACAGACTGGATTACCTTAGGTAATGGCAGTAACGATATTCTGGAATTGGCTGCCCGTGCAGTGGCGCAAGCGGGCGATGAAGTGATCTTCTCAAAGCATGCCTTTGCTGTTTATCCCTTAGCCACTCAGGCTGTTGGCGCTAAGGCAATTGAAGTGGCTGCTACGGATATTTATGGCCACGACCTACCAGCTATGTTGGCGGCAATTAAAGCATCTGGCGACAAGGCAAAGTTGGTATTTGTGGCTAATCCCAATAATCCTACTGGTAGTTATTTGACAGCTAAAGAGATTGAAGACTTTTTAGTTGCAGTTCCATCAAATGTAGTTGTTGTACTTGATGAAGCATATAACGAGTACCTCACGCCTGAGCAACGCTACGATGCCATTGCTTGGGTAAAGCGCTTCCCTAATATGATTTTGTCGCGCAGTTTCTCCAAGGCTTATGGTTTAGCCGGTCTGCGCATTGGTTATGGGGTTGCACAACCGCATTTAACTGATCTACTGAATCGTATTCGTCAGCCGTTTAATGTGAATAGTCTAGCCCAGGCTGCTGCTATTGCAGCCTTTCAGGACAAAGAATTTTTGCAGCAAGGTTTTGAACTCAATCGTGCTGGCTATGCCCAGCTCACCAAAGCTTTCGATGAACTAGGCTTACGCTATCTGACGTCTGCAGGCAACTTTGTGCTCGTTAAGGTGGGTGATGATGACCAAGCTGGTGCTCGCATTAATTTGGAATTACTTAAGCGCGGCATTATTGTTCGCCCAGTGGGTAACTACGGCTTGCCACAATGGTTGCGTATCTCGATTGGTTTGCCAGAAGAAAATGCAGCCTTCATTGCCGCTTTAAAAGAAATACTGTCCTAATGACCATCATTAATCCAGCAAGTAATTACGGTACCGTCACCATTGTTGGTGTTGGTTTGATTGGTGCCTCATTGGGTTTGGCACTCAAGCAGGCGGGTGTGGTGACAAAAGTTTTGGGCGTAGGTCGTAGCAAAGAAAATTTAGATCAAGCGCAAAAGATGGGTGCGATTGATGGTGTGGTGGATTTGGTTGAGGCAGCCAAGCAATCTGATGTCATCGTACTTTGTGTGCCCGTAGCGCAAATGCGCGCTGCATTTGAAATGATGGAGCCACATCTTGAGCCTCGCACCATGATTACCGATGCCGGCAGCACTAAAGGCGATGTGATTTTGGCTGCCAAGGAGGTGTTGGGTAAGAAGGCATGTCAATTTGTGCCGGCTCATCCGATTGCAGGCGGCGCTCAGCACGGGGCCAGTGCGGCTAAGGCAGATTTATTTCAAGGTAAGCAAACCATTATTTGTCCTTTGCAGGAAAACTCACCAGAAGATACGGCTTTGATCACGGGTTTTTGGGAATCCGTTGGTTCTGAGGTGAAAAAGATTGGTGTTGTACAACATGATGCGATTTATGCAGCGGTTTCGCATCTGCCTCATATCTTGTCTTATGCCTTAATGGCTAGCGTAGTGAATTCTGAAGACGCTGATCAAAAGCTTAGTCATGTGGGTGCTGGCTTTAAAGATTTCACCCGTATTGCAGCTTCAAGTCCCGAGATGTGGCGCGACATTTGCTTGGGTAATCGCACTGCAATTCTGAAAGAGTTAGATCAGTATCTGTTGATTGTGAGTCATATGCGTAAACTGATTGCTGAGAACGATGGCCCTGGATTAGAAAAATTATTCAATAAGGCGAGTAAAGCGCGTCAAGATTTGGATGTACTTTGATGAGTGGTTTGCCAGATATTAGTATTGGTCCATTCAAGCGAGCCCAAGGCTCGATTGTTTTGCCAGGGTCTAAGAGTATTTCAAATCGGGCATTGCTACTTGCAGCCCTTTCCAGTGGCACAACCACTCTCAAGAATTTATTAGATGCAGATGACACTCAAGTCATGCGCAGTGCCTTGCGTCAATTAGGATTGTCCTTTACCGATCAACCTAATCAAGTATGCGTAGTCGAGGGTTGTGGTGGTAAGTTCCCGGTGCAGGAGGCGGACCTCTTTATGGGTAATGCCGGCACTGCGATGCGTCCATTAACCGCAGCTTTAGCAATGCAAGGTGGTAACTATCGTTTATCTGGTGTTGCCCGCATGCATGAGCGACCAATACGGGATTTGGTGGATGGTTTACGTCAAGTGGGCGCAAAGATCGACTATGAATTGCAGGAAGGCTATCCACCGATCAGAATATCCGCTGCAGCGATTCGGATTAAAGATGTTGTTAAAGTGCGCGGCGATGTATCAAGCCAATTTTTAACTGCATTGCTCATGGCCTTGCCTTTGGTTGCGATGGAGCCGGTACGTATTGAGGTAATTGGAGAACTCATCTCACGTCCGTATATCGATATCACTTTGAAACTGATGGCGCGCTTTGGCGTGACGGTTGCTTGCCCCGATAAACAGTCATTCATTATTCCTGCAAAACATTCGGATTCTGTGTACAAGAGTCCTGGTCAGTTATCTGTTGAGGGCGATGCTTCATCAGCCTCTTATTTCCTGGCTCTTGGTGCTATTGGCGCTGGTCCCATAAAAGTTCTTGGCGTTGGTAAGGATAGTATTCAAGGTGATGTGGCTTTTGCTGATGCACTTGCGCTTATGGGTGCCAAGATCAATGCTGGTGAAGATTGGATCGAAGTATCTGGTGTGAAAAATGCCAATGGCAAGCTTAATGGCATCACCATTGATTGCACTGAAATTCCGGATGCTGCGATGACCTTGGCTGTTGCTGCTTTGTTTGCAGAAGGCCCAACGCGTTTAAACAATATTGCTAGCTGGCGCGTTAAAGAAACAGATCGCATTGCGGCAATGGCAAAAGAATTGAAAAAAGTTGGTGCAATCGTTGAAGAAGGTGCTGACTATATTGTTGTGCAAGCCCCTGCATTACCCGGTGATTGGAAGTCTCCGATTGAAGGTATTGATACCTATGATGACCATCGCATGGCCATGTGCTTCTCACTTGCTGCATTTGGCCCAAATGCACTCAAGATCAATGACCCTAATTGCGTAGCAAAAACCTTCCCGACTTACTTCACAGAGTTTGCGAAGGTAGTGAACTAAGTTCATGAGCTCTTTCCCAGTCATTGCTATTGATGGTCCAACTGCTTCGGGCAAAGGTACGGTTGCCTCACTCGTTGCAGAAAAGCTGGGCTTTCATTATTTGGATAGTGGCGCCCTCTATCGCTTAGTGGCTTTAGCTAGCGAAAAAAAGGGAATTAACGTTGAAAATGGCCTAGAACTTGGACTTTTAGTCCCTAAGTTATTGATTTTATTCAAAAATGGGCGAATTTTGCTAAATGGCGAGGATGTCACAGATGCTATTCGTACTGAAAGTATGGGTTTAAGGGCCTCCGCTTTAGCCATCCACCCTGAGGTGAGATCCGCTTTGGTGGGCCTGCAACGCTGTTTTCGTCAATCTCCTGGGTTGGTAGCCGATGGCAGGGATATGGCAAGTGTCATATTCCCAGACGCCGTTTTGAAGGTTTTCTTGACTGCAACGGCAGCTGCCAGAGCCGAGCGTCGCTATAAGCAATTGATAGCTAAGGGAATTTCTGCTAAACTTGAGGACTTGCTGCAAGATTTGCAGGAGCGCGATGCTAGAGACAGTAGTCGAGGTACCGCACCCTTGTTAGTTGCAGATGGTGCAAAAGTGCTTGAGACATCGAATTTGTCGATAGATCAAGCAGTTAAGACAGTTTTGGATTGGTATCAATCTGCGATTGCTTAGTTTGTAGTTGTTTTAGCAGTGAGTTGTAAGCAGTAGTTTTTGGTGTCTTAAGAAACTCCACAACGCGACTTTTCATTAGCGTGTTTCTTGAAGACTTTTTCAATCTAACCCGTCAGGCCTTCTGACGGCACAAAGTGAATACACATGTCTGAATCATTTGCAGAACTATTTGAAGAATCATTAACCCGATCGAATATGAAGACCGGCCAAGTTATTTCGGCTGAAGTTCTCCGCATCGACCATAACTTCGTCGTTGTTAACGCTGGCTTAAAGTCTGAAGCGTTTATTCCTGTTGAAGAATTCCATAACGACGCTGGCGAGATTGAAGTAGCTCCTGGCGATTTCGTTTCTGTTGCTATTGACGCTCTTGAGAACGGCTATGGCGACACCATCCTCTCCCGTGATAAAGCGAAACGCTTGGCATCATGGATGAACTTGGAAAAAGCGCTTGAGCAAGCTGAGATCGTTACTGGTACTGTTACTGGTAAGGTTAAAGGCGGCTTGACTGTCATGGTTAACGGTATCCGCGCATTCTTGCCTGGATCACTCGTTGATACACGCCCAATCAAAGACACCAGCCCTTACGAAGGTAAGACGATGGAGTTCAGGGTTATCAAGCTTGACCGTAAGCGTAACAACGTAGTGTTGTCACGTCGTGCAGTGGTGGAAGCTAGCCAAGGTGAAGAGCGTGCTAAGTTGATGTCTAACCTTAAAGAAGGTGCAGTTGTTACTGGCCTCGTTAAGAACATCACAGATTACGGCGCGTTCGTTGACCTCGGTGGTATCGATGGCCTCTTGCACATTACTGACTTGGCATGGCGTCGTGTGCGTCACCCAAGCGAGATGTTGACTGTTGGTCAAGAAGTTACTGCGAAGATTTTGAAGTTCGATCAAGAAAAGAACCGTGTTTCACTCGGCGTGAAACAACTTGGTGATGATCCATGGGTTGGTATCGCTCGTCGTTACCCACCAAACACCCGTTTATTCGGCAAAGTAACTAACCTGACTGATTACGGCGCATTCGTTGAAATCGAATCTGGTATCGAAGGTTTGGTACACGTTTCCGAAATGGACTGGACTAACAAGAACGTGGCTCCAAGCAAGGCTACTGCATTAGGAACCGAAGTTGAAGTAATGGTTCTGGACATTGATGAAGACAAGCGTCGTATCAGCTTGGGCATTAAACAGTGCAAAGCTAATCCATGGGAAGAGTTTTCACGTGCCCAACAAAAAGGCGATAAGTTAACTGGCGCAATCAAGTCTATTACTGACTTTGGTGTGTTCATTGGTTTGCCTGGCGGTATCGACGGTTTAGTTCATCTCTCAGACATTTCATGGAATGAGCCAGGCGAAGAAGCTGTTAAGAAATACAAAAAAGGTGATGAAGTTGAAGCCACTGTATTGGCAATTGATGTTGAGAAAGAGCGTATCTCTCTCGGTATTAAGCAATTGTCTGGTGACCCATTCAACAACTACACATCTGTCAGCGACAAGGGTAGCCTCGTAACTGGTACTGTGAAAGCGGTTGATGCTAAGGGTGCAACTATTCACTTGGCTGATGAAGTTGAAGCTTACTTACGTGCTTCTGAGATCTCAACAGATCGCGTTGAAGATGCACGTAATGTATTGAAAGAAGGCGATAGCGTTACTGCAATGATCATTAATATTGATCGTAAGTCACGCGTTATCAATCTTTCAATCAAAGCAAAAGACAGCTCTGATCAACAAGATGCAATGAGCAAGCTCCAAGGTGATGCGCAGTCTGGCACAACCAATTTGGGTGCTTTGTTAAAAGCAAAATTGGACAATCAAGGCTAAATCAATATCGCCGCTTTCCATTAGGGGAGCGGCGATTTTTTATTGATAGATCATGACAGATCAAGAGCAACAAGCAATCACCCGCTCCGAACTAGTGGAGAGCCTCGCGGAACAGTTTCCGCAGCTTCTGCCTAGGGACGTAGAGTTGGCGGTGAAAACTTTGCTGGATACAATGACTCATGCTTTGGCTGAGGGTAAGCGCATTGAACTGCGCGGCGTGGGAAGTTTTGTACTTCACCATCGTCCTGCGCGTACTGGTCGCAATCCAAAGTCTGGTGAGAAAGTATTGATTCCAGAAAAACGCGTTCCACACTTTAAGCCTGGCAAAGAGTTGCGTGAGCGAGTAGATTACAAGCCTTTGAAGCAGGCGGGCCCCAAAGAGGGTTCTGGTGCCTAAGATTCAGGCTCAACCTCAGTGGTCCATTCGGGCCATTTTTTTATTTAAATTCTGCGCACAATGATACAGATAGCTACCGCTTGGTTATTGTTACTGCCGGTGATGTTTGGTATCGGTTGGTTAGCTGCACGCTGGGATTTGCGTCTTGAAAATCGCATGGATGAACGTGAGCGTATGCGTCAGCAGCGCTCTACCTTTAAAGGTTTGAGTCTTTTGCTCAACGAGCAACCTGATCAAGCGATTGAAACCTTAGTCAAAATTGCGCAATTAGATCCAGAGACTATTGAATTACATTTCTCATTAGGTAATTTATTTCGCCGCCGTGGTGAGACGGAGCGTGCTATTCGCATTCATCAACACCTGGCAAATCGCGATGATTTAAAGCCCCGCGATCGTGATCATGCTGCCTATGAGTTGGGCCGTGACTTTTTGCGGGCAGGTTTGCTTGACCGCGCAGAAGCCTCCCTAAATCGAGTGGGTGATGGCAAATATGCTGAGCCTGCAAAAGAGAGCTTGTTGGAGATGTATCAGATTGAGCATGATTGGAAAAAAGCTATCATTGCTGCAGGTGAGCTTGAAGGTCTGCAAGGTAAATCGCACCATACTGAAATTGCTCAATTTCACTGCGAGCTTGGTCAAGAGGCCTTGCGTCGCAAAGACTTGGTTGAGGCGGAGCAGTCCATCCAGCGCGCTCTGCAGGCTGTCCCGAATCATGCGCGTGCTTTGATCTTGCAAGGCGATTATTTGATGGCAATGGATCGACCTGCTCAAGCGATTGAGGCTTGGAGTGTGATCGCTAGTTCTCACCCCGCTTATATGCATTTGTTGGCTGATCGTTGGATGCTTGCTCATGCAGCAGTTAATAAAGAGAATGAGGGTTTAGATCGCCTCTGTGAATTGCTAAAAACTCAGGCTACTGGTGAGTTGCTTGATATCGTGCACAAGCATCTGATGAAAATTCGTGGTCCACAGGCAGCAAATGCGATGTTGTCTGATGTGATGCAGCATTCGCCGACTTTGATTGCTTTGTCTAAGATGGCTGAAACTCGCCTTGCATTGGAAGAAGGTAGTGCCAGCCCAGAAAGACTTTTGGAATTACAGTCCATTCTGAATCTTTTGCGTCAGCGTACCACCAGCCTAGCTCGCTACACTTGTGGTAATTGCGGATTTAGAGCGAGAAGATTTTATTGGCAATGTCCTGGCTGTAATCATTGGGAGGCATACTCCCCGAGACGGAGTGAGGGTGCGGCACCTAGCGGCCCTTCCATGTAAAGATTTGGAGAGAAATTGAAAGTCACCATCATCGGCAGCGGTTACGTAGGTCTAGTGACAGGCGCATGCCTAGCTGAGCAGGGTAATAATGTCTTTTGTGTCGATGTCGATTCCAAAAAGATCGAGATTCTCAACTCTGGCGGCGTTCCTATTTATGAGCCTGGTCTCAAAGAGATGATTGAGCGTAACCGCGCTGCAGGTCGTTTGCAGTTCTCTACTGATATTGCTGCCTCAGTTGCTCATGGTGAAATTCAATTTATTGCAGTAGGTACACCTCCCGATGAAGATGGCTCAGCTGACTTGCAATACGTCGTGGCGGCAGCGCGCAATATTGGTCGTCATATGACTACCCCTAAAGTGATTGTCGATAAATCCACCGTGCCAGTGGGTACCGCTGAAAAAGTTCAAGCAGCCATCACTGAAGAGCTAGAAAAAAGAAACTTATCGCCAGAACTGTGTTCAGTAGTCTCTAACCCAGAGTTCCTCAAAGAAGGTGCTGCTGTAGAAGACTTTATGCGCCCAGACCGCATTGTGATCGGTACAGAAAGTACCCTCGCAGGATTGCACGCCAAAGAGCAAATGCGCAAGCTCTACGCCCCTTTTAATCGTCACCATGAGCGGACGTACTACATGGATGTCAAAAGTGCGGAGCTCACGAAATACGCAGCCAATGCGATGTTGGCTACTCGCATCTCCTTTATGAACGAATTAGCGAACTTAGCTGACTTAGTAGGCGCTGATATTGAAGCAGTGCGTCAAGGTATTGGTTCGGACTCACGCATTGGTTATGGCTTTTTGTACTCAGGTACTGGTTATGGTGGCTCTTGCTTCCCCAAAGATGTGTCTGCCTTATCAAAGACTGCGAAAGAGCATGGCAGGGATCTGAAGATTTTGGATGCTGTAGAAGCCGTCAATGAATTGCAAAAGTACATCTTGGTCGAAAAGATCGAAAAGCGCTTTGGTAAAGACCTCAAGGGTATGAAGTTTGCACTCTGGGGTTTAGCCTTCAAACCGAATACCGACGATATGCGTGAAGCGCCTAGTCGTGTGATTATTCAAGAATTAGTTAAACGTGGTGCTCAGGTGGTAGCCCATGACCCCGTATCGATGCCAGAAGCAGGGCATGCGCTAGAAGTAGACTTTAAGGGCAACCCAACAGGTCTTGCCCAAGTGTCGATGACCGATGACCCCATGAGCGCCCTAGATGGTGCTGACGCTCTCATCATAGTGACGGAGTGGAAGGCCTTTAGAAGCCCAGATTTTGAGCAAGTGATGGAAAAGCTCAAGCGCCCAGTGATCTTTGATGGCCGCAACCTCTATGAGCCCGCTTCTATGCAAGAATTAGGTATTGAGTACCATGGCATTGGTAGACATAATTAAAGTAGATGCAAATGGAAAAAGCAAATCGCGAACAGTTTTCTAAAGCCCGCTTATTAGTAGTCGGTGATGTCATGCTAGATCGCTATTGGTTTGGCGATACCAATCGCATTTCTCCTGAGGCGCCAGTGCCGGTGGTGCAGGTAGGCAAGATTGATGAGCGTCTAGGCGGTGCTGCTAACGTAGCTCGTAACGTAGCTGCGCTCGATGCTAAAGCAACTATTCTCGGTATTGTTGGTGACGATGAACCTGGCAAGCGTGTAGTTGAGCTATTAAAAGCCGGTGGTGTGGATAGTCAATTAGAAATTGATGCAGATGTTCCCACCATTGTGAAACTCCGTGTAATTGCTCGTCAGCAACAACTCATTCGCTTGGACTTCGAAGAAACCCCAAGTGCAAAAGCGCTTGCTCATAAATTGGAGCGTTTTGAAAAGCTCGTTGGTGCTGCTGACGTAGTAATACTTTCCGATTACGGCAAAGGTGCATTGGGCCAAGTAGCTCATATGATTGAGCAGGCTAGAGCACAAAACAAAATGATCCTGGTTGACCCTAAGGGCGAAGACTATGAGAAGTATCGTGGCGCTACTGTTTTAACGCCCAACCGTAGTGAATTACGTCAAGTGGTTGGTCAGTGGACTAGCGAAGAAGATTTGACTAAGAAAGCCCAAAATCTTAGAAAGTCTCTTGACTTACAAGCCTTGCTCCTAACGCGTTCCGAGGATGGAATGAGTCTATATACTGAATCCGGTGTGAGTCATGTTAAAGCGCAGGCGCGTGAGGTATTTGATGTATCTGGTGCTGGCGATACTGTGATTGCAACATTGGCTGTGGCATTAGCTGCGAAGTGGCCTTTAGAAAAAGCCATGGCGCTTGCAAACCGCGCTGGTAGCATCGTCGTTGGCAAGTTGGGAACTGCTACCGTTACTTCAGAGGAATTACAGTGACTATTATCGTAACCGGCGCAGCTGGATTTATTGGAGCAAACATCGTTCAAGCGCTCAATATGCGTGGCGAGAAAAATATCATTGCAGTAGATGATCTTCGTCCTGCAGATAAATATCGCAATCTTGCTGATTTGGATATCATTGATTACCTCGATAAAGATGAGTTTTTAGAAGCATTTAGAAGTGGACGCTTTGGAAAAGTTAGGGCTGTGTTCCATGAAGGAGCTTGCTCCGACACCATGGAAACAGATGGTATTTTCATGATGGCGAACAACTATCGCTACACCATGGATTTATTGGATATCTGTACTGAACAAAAAGTACAACTCCTCTATGCTTCTTCTGCTGCAACTTATGGAGGCTCGGACGTATTTGTAGAAAGTCGTGAGCATGAGAAGCCTCTTAATATTTATGGTTACTCT
This sequence comes from Polynucleobacter sp. Tro8-14-1, assembly GCF_018881655.1. Classification (GTDB taxonomy): domain Bacteria; phylum Pseudomonadota; class Gammaproteobacteria; order Burkholderiales; family Burkholderiaceae; genus Polynucleobacter. The sequence goes on along the minus strand of NZ_JACVPX010000010.1, from coordinate 56,824 downwards.
AAGTTCTTATTTGATCAAGTCATGCGTAAGCGCTTTGCTGAAAAAGCCAATGCGGCACAGGTTGTTGGCTTTCGTTACTTCAATGTCTATGGTCCGCGTGAATCACATAAGGGCCGCATGGCTTCAGTTGCCTTTCATCAATATCACCAATACAAAGCTAATGGGCATGTAAAGCTGTTTGGTGAGTACGGTGGTTATGCGCCTGGTGAGCAAAGTCGCGACTTTGTATCAGTTGAGGATGTGGTGAAGGTAAATCTATTCTTTTTGGATCATCCAGAAATCAGTGGCATCTTTAATTTAGGTAGCGGTCGTGCGCAACCCTTCAACGATGTAGCGCATGCCGTAGCTAACTCTATGCGTAAGTTAGATAAAGCGGCGCCTGCAACCCTTCAAGAATTGGTGAAAGAAAAAGCGATTGAGTACATTCCATTTCCGGATGCACTCAAAGGTAAATACCAGTGCTTTACTCAAGCTGATCTCACCAAACTTAGAGCGGCTGGCTATATGGAACCCTTCCTCAATGTAGAGCAGGGCGTAGGAAAATATATTGAGTGGTTGGAGGCCAATGCTGGTTTTCTGGCTAACCCCTTGTAAGTCAGTCAACAAAAGTAGTTTCTCCTCGTTGTAAACGATCCACGCGCACTTTGTGTCCGTGGATTTTTTATTTACTACAGGAGAGAAGATGAGAAAAAATTTAACTTTAGGTAGAGTTCAGGCTTTAGTTAGAGCAGTAGCACTAGCATTATCTGTATTGGTATTGGGTTCTGGGGCGGCTTACGCTTCGCCCATTAATGTCAATACTGCCACTCAAACCGAGCTTGAGAGCATTAAGGGTATTGGCCCCGCTAATGCAAAAACCATTATTGCTGAACGTTTGGATGGCGGCCATTTTCAGGATGCTAATGATCTGCAGAAGCGGGTTCGTGGCATTGGTATGAAATCAGTCGAAAAAATGGTCGATAACGGATTAACCATTGAAGCACCGAGCTCTTTTCGGGAGCCCAATGGCCGCACGAAGAAAGAGGGTGGAGCATCTGGCCGACGCCATTCTCGTAATCAAGCTAGCCCTCGCAATCAGCAGGAGCGTTCGGGATCAGGTCGCAGAAATTAAACCCTTCCGTGTGTAAGGCGGCTTATGGCTAAAATGGCTTCATGAGCAAACCTTCCTACCTTACTATTTCGCAGACTGTGGGCAATACGCCTTTAGTTCGTTTGCAGCGTATTCCTGGTTTGGAAAACGAGAATCGCAATAATGTAATCTTGGGTAAGTTGGAAGGAAATAATCCAGCCGGGTCGGTGAAGGACCGACCTGCGCTGTCGATGATCTCACGCGCCCAAGAACGCGGTGAGATTAAACCGGGCGATACATTAATTGAGGCAACTAGCGGTAATACAGGCATTGCTTTGGCAATGACTGCAGCTATGCTTGGTTATAAAATGATTTTAGTAATGCCAGAAAATCAAAGTATTGAACGTCGTCAAAGCATGGCGGCTTACGGCGCTGAATTAATATTGACCGCAGCTTCTGGTGGCATGGAATTTGCCAGAGATTACGCCTTGCAGTTACAAAGAGAGGGACGCGGTAGATTGCTCGATCAATTTGCCAATCCTGACAATCCTAGAGCACATATAGAAACTACTGGACCAGAGATTTGGCGAGACACTGATGGGCAGATTACGCATTTCATATCCGCCATGGGTACAACTGGAACCATTACGGGAGTCTCCACTTATCTGAAGTCTATGAATCCTGCGATTCAGATTATTGGTGCACAACCAGAAGAGGGCTCTCAGATCCCGGGTATTCGGAAGTGGGCACCTGAGTATCTGCCCAAGATTTATCAAGGCGATAAGGTGGATCTGATTGAGTATGTTTCGCAAGCGGATGCAGAGGAGATGGCCCGTCGCTTGGCAGCAGAAGAGGGTATTTTCTGCGGCATTTCTGCTGGAGGTGCCTTGGTAGTGGCTTTGCGCATTGCCCGTCAAGTTGAAAATGCCACGATCGTCTTTATTGTCTGCGACCGTGGTGACCGCTACCTATCTACTGGCGTTTTTCCAGCTTAAGACTTTGCTTTTTTCTTAGCGCTGGACTTCTTAGGTTTAGACTTTTCAGTAGTCGCCTTTGAGCCACCAGCTTTGCTTGGGTTTTCTACTGGCACAACACTTTGGTTTTTATATCCTAGGGCTTGGGCAAACTCAGCAACACTTTGCGCATAGAAATAACTGCGGTTGTATTGCACTATCGTCAGAAAATTATTTAAGCCAACAAAATATTGCACTTGGTCTACGCCATCTTTATCTGGATACGGTAGGTCAACGATGAAAGCTTTGCTTTGCGGCTCTACACCACCACTTTGTAGATCGCCTTGTTGTTGAGTCAAGATTCCCTTTTCAATGAGCTCTTGTACAGTAAATTTCAACTGCGGTTCACCATCAGCCAATGCTTTGGCAGCACTGATGCCATTTTCTTGAACTGGAAATGAAATCGGCATACCGGGTTGCCAGCCATGTTTTTTCATGAAGTTGGCAACACTCGCAATAGCGTCCTTAGGGCTTTGCTTTAAATCAATTTGACCATCGCCGTCACCATCGACCGCAAAGCTGCGAATACTGCTAGGCATGAACTGTGGCAGACCAATGGCGCCAGCATAGGAGCTATTCTGATTTAGGCAGGCACTAAAACGTGCGCTATTGATACCTTGACTACTATTTTTGGAGGGCAGCTTGCCACCCGCCCCAGTCCAGCACATCAGAATGAGTTCTTTGAGTTGGTCCTTGAAGAGTTGCTCACGTGCTGGTTTATTAGGGGTATCTGGGTAACTAAAGGCGAGGGTAGATAGAACGTCTTTCACCCTGAAATTGCCGGTTTGGCGTCCATAGATGGTTTCGATGCCAATAATGGCCACAATAATCTCAGCTGGCACCCCTGATTCTTGCTCAACTTGGCTCAAAAAGGCTTGATTTTGGTCCCAAAAGACCCTGCCAGCCTTAAGGCGTACGGGCTCAATAAAGCGTTTGCGATAAGCCAGCCAGTTCTTCTTAAATGTACCCGATGGGGGTAATACCAATTTCCGAATTGAGGGAACCGTTTTAGCATCTAGGAAGCCCATTTCTAGGGCTGGGAGTGGGATTTCTTGGTTTTGGGAGACCTGGGTAAGGAGTTCGTTGAGGTTCTGGCTAAAACGCGCCTCGGTAGCGGCATCGTCAGTCTGGTTTACGATGGGCTGTTGTGATTGGGTTGGCTGTGTGGGGGTGCTAGAGCACCCTGCTAACGCAAGAGCAAGCAGTAGGTAGGAGACGCGAAAGTTCATGCTTAAGGTATTTTTATTGGTATTGGATTTTCGAATGTTGAGCACGTTTAATTAGATTATAAAAATTACAAATTTGCTATTGAGGATTTCGAGTAATGACAACAGGATACATAACTCATCCAGACTTTCTGAAACATGAGATGGGAAGCCATCATCCAGAGTGTCCAGAGAGAATTCAGGCGATCAATGATCAACTGATTCGCAGCGGTGTTGATCAATTTTTGCATCATTTAGATGCGCCATTGGCCACTGAAGACCAATTGGAATTGGTCCATAGTCCTGACCACGTTTCTTTTGTTCGAGATCGTGCCCCAGAGAGCGGGTATTTCATGCTCGATGGTGACACCATTATGAATCCCCATACTTACAGAGCTTCACTCAGAGCTGCAGGCGCTGCTATTGCAGGTGTAGATGCTGTGATGAAGGGTGAGGTTGAGAACGTATTTTGTGCTGTAAGACCGCCAGGACATCATGCGGAACCAACGCGTTCTATGGGATTTTGTTTATTTGATAACGTGGCGATTGCTGCGCGATATGCAATGGAAACATACGGCATTGAGCGTGTCGCCATCGTTGATTTTGATGTCCATCATGGGAACGGTACTGAAGCTGCTTTTTTCAATGACCCCAATGTCTTGATGTGCAGCTTTTTTCAACATCCTTTTTATCCCTATAGCGGCCTTGATCATGCTAACAATATGGTCAACGTACCTTTGCCTGCTGCAACTCGGGGCGATGTGGTGCGCTCCATTGTGGAAGAGCAATGGCTGCCAGCTTTGCGTAATTTTGAGCCTGAGCTCGTGATTATTTCAGCAGGGTTTGATGCCCATCGCGAAGATGATTTAGGTCAGATGGGCTTGGTGGAGGATGACTATGTCTGGATTACCAAACGTTTAAAAGAGATTGCTAATGAGTATGCGCAAGGACGCATTGTGAGCTGCTTAGAGGGTGGTTATAACCTCTCTGCTTTGGGCCGCAGTGTGGTGGCCCATATTAAAGCGCTAGCAGATATTTAATAAAAAATTTAGTAAAACAGAAATCGAAAGCTGAAGATGGCAAATATTTATGAACAAGGTTTGGCTCGCAATCCAGCCAACTACACCCCAATTACACCGCTCTTATTTTTAGAGCGCTCAGCAGAAATTTACCCCGATAAAACTGCCGTTATTCATGGGAAATTGCGTCAGACCTGGGCACAAACTTATGAGCGTTGCCGTCGCTTGGCTAGCGCCTTACAAAAGCATGGTGTTGGTTTGGGTGACACCGTAGCGGTGATGTTGCCCAACACGCCTCCAATGGTAGAAGCCCACTTTGGTATTCCAATGGCGGGTGCAGTTTTGAATGCTCTTAATACTCGTTTAGACGCAGAGACAGTGGCCTTTATGCTGAATCATGGCGAAGCTAAAGTAGTCATTGTTGATCCTGAATTTTCAGGGGTGATGAAAAAAGCGCTTGAGATTGCTAAGAAAGATTCTGGTCGTGATTTCTTGGTGGTAGATGTTGAAGAAAAAGAGTTTGAAGTTCCTGGCGAGAAGTTAGGCAAACTCACTTATGAGAAATTACTCTCCGAAGGGGATCCAAATTTTGCATGGCAAGTTCCCGCAGATGAGTGGCAAGCGATTTGCTTGAATTACACATCAGGAACTACTGGTAACCCTAAGGGTGTGGTGTATCACCATCGTGGCGCTGCAATAAATGCCGTTTCCAATGTGCTGGACTGGGATATTAATAAGCATCCCATCTACCTCTGGACTTTACCAATGTTCCATTGCAATGGTTGGTGCTTTCCATGGACTATCGCTGCTCGCGCTGGTGTCAACGTCTGCTTGCGTCGGGTTGATGCGCAACATATTTTTGCGGCAATTAAAGAGCATGGTGTGACCCACTACTGCGCAGCACCTATCGTGCATAACTTGTTGGTCAATGCGCCGGATGAGCTGAAGGTGGGAGTGCCCACAGGAGTTAAAGGCTTGATCGCCGGTGCCGCACCACCTGCATCGATTATTGAGGGTATGGAAAAGTTAGGATTTGATTTAACGCACGTCTATGGTTTGACTGAAACCTATGGGCCAGCAGCTGTGTGCGTTAAACAAGACGAGTGGAATAATGTTGATATCGGTGAGCGTGCTCGTTTAAATGCACGCCAAGGTGTGCGTTATCACATGCAACAGGCAATTGCTGTTCTTGATCCAGAAACCATGCAGGCGGTTCCAGCAGATGGTGAAACCATGGGTGAAATTATGTTCAAGGGCAATATTGCCATGAAGGGATACCTGAAGAACGAAAAAGCAACCCAAGAGGCATTTGAAGGTGGCTGGTTTCACTCGGGCGATTTGGCAGTAATGAATCCAGATGGCTATGTGAAGATGAAGGACCGCAGCAAAGACATCATTATTTCTGGAGGTGAAAATATTTCCTCTGTAGAGGTTGAGGATGTACTCTATCGACACCCAGCCATTAACGCTGCTGCGGTGGTTGCTAAGCCTGATCCTAAATGGGGTGAAACGCCTTGCGCCTTCTTGGAAATCAAACCTGGTTCAGAGGTGACTGCCGAGGAGATTATTGCCCACTGTAAAAAGCATTTAGCAGGCTTTAAGGTTCCGAGAGCTATTATCTTCTGTGAACTACCAAAGACCTCGACTGGCAAGATTCAGAAGTTTGAGCTTCGGAAACAGGCGGGTTCAGCTACCGCAATTGATGTTTAATTTGGCAAATATTCAGGTAAAATAAAACGATCGTGCTTTTTATTGAGGGTTTATCCTCGATTTATATATTATTGGAGAGGTTTGAGGGATGAAAGTCTTAGTGGCTGTAAAACGCGTTGTTGATTACAACGTCAAAATTCGGGTGAAATCAGACAACTCTGGAGTTGATTTAGCGAACGTCAAAATGAGTATGAATCCCTTTGATGAAATCGCAGTAGAGGAAGCGGTGCGTTTAAAAGAGGCGGGTGTCGCAACTGAGGTGGTTGTAGTATCTGCTGGTGCAACCCAATGCCAAGAAACCCTCCGTACCGCTTTAGCAATTGGCGCGGATCGTGCCATCCTGGTGGAGACAGATGTAGAGCTGCAACCTTTAGCAGTAGCGAAGATTCTCAAGGCGCTCTCTGATAAAGAGCAAGCGCAAATCATCATTCTTGGTAAACAAGCAATTGACGATGACAGCAATCAAACCGGTCAGATGTTGGCTAGCTTGCTGGATATTCCTCAAGCAACCTTTGCTTCTAAGGTTGTAGTTGCAGACGGCAAAGCCACTGTGACTCGTGAAGTCGATGGCGGCTTAGAAACTATTGCACTAACTTTGCCGGCAGTGATTACCACTGACCTGCGCTTGAATGAACCACGCTATGTCACTTTGCCGAACATCATGAAGGCCAAGAAGAAAACAATTGATATCGTGAAGCCTGAAGAATTGGGTGTCGATATTGCCCCACGCCTGAAAACACTTAAAGTAGAAGAGCCGCCAAAGCGCTCTGCTGGCGTGATGGTTGCTGATGTGGCAGCCCTTGTAGAAAAACTCAAAAATGAAGCGAAGGTGATCTAAATGGCTGCACTTGTTATTGCTGAACACGACAATCAATCATTAAAAGCGGCAACCCTTAATGCTGTAGCAGCTGCTTTGCAGTGCTCTCCTGAGGTGGATGTGCTCGTTGCTGGGAGTGGTGCTGATGCTGCTGCAGCTGCCGCAGCGCAAATTGCTGGCGTGCGCAAAGTCATTCAAATTGAAGCCGCTAATTTGGCTGATCAATTGGCTGAACCTTTGGCTGCGCAGATCCTCTCCATTGCGAATGGCTATAGCCATATTCTCGCTCCTGCAACAGCCAACGGAAAGAATGTTTTGCCACGCGTTGCTGCTAAGTTAGATGTAGCTCAGTTGTCTGACATTACCAAAGTCATCTCTGTGGATACTTTCGAGCGTCCAATTTATGCGGGCAATGCGATTGCGACCGTGCAATCCACCGATCCAATCAAAGTGATTACTGTGCGTACTACTGGTTTTGATCCAGTTGCCGCTACTGGTGGTTCGGCTGCTGTAGAAAAAGCTGCTGTTGCTGATAGTAAAGTTTCATCATCCTTTGTTGGTCGTGAGCTGACTAAATCTGATCGTCCAGAATTGACCGCCGCCAAGATTATTGTTTCTGGTGGTCGTGGTTTGGGTTCCGGTGAAAAGTATCAGGAGCTCATTGCGCCTTTGGCCGACAAACTCGGTGCTGCTTTGGGTGCATCCCGTGCTGCGGTGGACGCGGGTTACGTTCCCAATGATTATCAAGTGGGTCAGACTGGCAAGATTGTCGCTCCTCAGCTTTACATCGCTGTTGGTATCTCTGGTGCCATCCAACATTTGGCTGGTATGAAAGACTCCAAGGTCATCGTGGCAATCAACAAAGATCCAGAGGCGCCAATATTTGGTGTTGCTGACTATGGTCTAGTGGCGGATTTGAACATTGCTGTGCCGGAGTTAACAAAAGCACTTGGTTGAGTTGAAGATTGAAGCTAAAGATTAATTAAGTATCTAACTGTATAAAGAGGAGTTGTAATGCCATACGTAGCCCCAGTGAAAGATATGTTGTTTGTGATGAATGAACTAGCTGGGCTATCAGATGTTGTCGCCTACCCCTCCTATGCTGATGCTGGTGCGGATGTAGATTTGGCCCCTGCGATCTTGGAGGAGTCAGCCAAATTTAATCAAGACGTAGTGGCCCCCCTCAATTGGGCTGGCGATCAAACCCCAAGCTCCTTAAAAGATGGTGTAGTGACAACTACCCCCGGCTTCAAACAAGCTTTCGAGCAATACGCTGCTGCTGGTTGGCAAGGCGTCATTCATCCCGCAGAGTTTGGTGGACAAGGTTTACCAAAATTGATCTCTACTGCATGTTTAGAGATGGTGAATGCAGCCAATCTTTCTTTTGCATTATGTCCTTTGCTAACTGATGGTGCTATTGAAGCTCTCTTAACTGCTGCTAGCCCAGAACTTCAGGAGCAATACGTTCCGAAGATGATTTCTGGTGAGTGGACTGGAACAATGAATTTGACTGAGCCGCAAGCTGGCTCTGATCTTGCGATGGTTCGCTCACGTGCTGTTCCAGAGGGTGACGGTACTTACAAGATTTTTGGTACCAAAATTTATATCACCTATGGTGAGCACGATATGGCTAAGAATATTATCCATTTGGTGTTAGCCAGAACACCCGATGCGCCAGAGGGCGTAAAGGGTATTTCATTATTTGTAGTGCCGAAGTTTATGGTAAATAAAGATGGTTCATTGGGTGAACGTAATGATGTTCATTGCGTTTCGATTGAGCATAAGTTAGGCATTAAAGCGAGCCCAACTGCGGTTCTACAGTTTGGTGATCATGGTGGTGCGATCGGCTACTTGGTTGGCGAGGAAAATCGCGGTCTTGAATATATGTTCGTGATGATGAATGCGGCTCGCTTTGCAGTAGGTATGCAGGGCGTGGCTGTTGCAGAACGCGCATATCAAAAGGCAGTGCAATACGCCAAAGATCGAGTACAAAGCCGTGACCTAACCGGTTCACCGGGCCCTGTTGCAATTATTCATCAACCTGATGTGAAGCGCATGTTGATGACGATGCGTGCCTACACAGAAGCATCGCGTGCATTAGCCTACTACGCTGCTTCTGCATATGATGCACAGCATGCTGCTCCTGATGAAGCGGTTCGCAAGGCCAATCAAGCTGTCTATGAATTCTTGGTCCCAATCGTTAAGGGCTTTTCTACAGAAATGTCGATTGAAGTGGCTAGTCTGGGGGTTCAAGTGCATGGTGGTATGGGCTTTATCGAAGAAACTGGCGCAGCGCAGTATTACCGTGATGCCCGCATCTTGACGATTTACGAAGGCACTACTGCAATTCAGGCGAATGACTTAGTTGGTAGAAAAACAGTACGTGATGGTGGGGCGATTGCCAAAGAGCTTTCCCAAAGAATTGCTGCTACTGAAAAAGATTTAGCTGCCAGTGGAAGTGCTGATGCTAAAGCGGTTCTCAAGCAACTCACTTTGGCACGCGCGGCCTTCGAACAAGCAGTTGCATACATTGTTGCGAATGCAAAGACGGACATCAAGGCTGTCTATGCCGGTAGCTTTGCTTACTTACGCTTATCTGGCTTGGTATTGGGCGGCTGGCAAATGGCGAGAGCACTGTTAGCTTCTGAGCGTTTGCGTGATGATGATCCAAAATTTTATGGCGCGAAGATTGCTACTGCCCGTTTCTTTGCTGAGAATCTCATGCCTCAAGCACAAGCTCTGGCAACTTCGATTGTTGAAAGCGGTCACTCTACCAATGCCCTAGAAGTAGAGCAGTTCTAAAGGGGCGCAAAAGAGAATAAAAAAACCGCTCTTAAGAGCGGCTCTTGCAAAATGAAAGCTATCTGCAATTATTGGGATAGCTTTTTTGCTTCATAGATTTGAGAAATGAAGAATTGCTCAAATGAGACTGCTAAAAAAGTCATCATTACACCAGCACCCAATACCAAAGAGAAAATTACTGTCAGTATCTCGAGCCAGCCAGAGCGACTCCGTCGGTGTTCTTCAATGCCGGGATTAAATTGGGCATCCCACTTCTCATCCAAGCGAAGACCAAAGGCAATGGTGGTTAACCAGCTTGCTTCAATAGCCATAAAACCAAAAGTAACGAGCACCCATCCTGGCGCCGAATGAAAGTGGGCGTCCTTAAGAATGACCCAGCCTACTGCGCCACCTATCAAGGCAAATAGCTGAACCCATGCCCAAAAAGATTTGAGTCCTTGTAGATAAAAACAATTGAGGCCGCTGCCCGGAAGGAGTAATCCGAGTGCGCAAAAAAGAAGTTTGGATTTTTTCATGAATCTTTCAGTGATATTGCTAATGAATAATTGAGTGCTTACTTAGTATTGTTTGGCTTTTGAATAAAACTGAGTACTTCACGATCAGTGCCGATCATGAGTAATTGATCACCATTGCGCACAATGCTGCGATAGTCATTTAACTCATAGAGGAAATCATTTTCTAATTCCATACGCTGAGGGTTGCAAGCCATCTTGGTACTGGCGATTTGCTTAAGAGAAAAACCGCGGGCGTCTTCATCGAGGGTTGCAGTAAACCGATTGCATCCTGTCGAGCCGCTCAGTCGTTGTCCGCTAGCACCAAAAATGATTTGAATCGGGTTGCTGGCATCGCCTTGCGGAATTTGACGGGTAGGCACCTCTCCATTGCTATTGGGGGGTAAGTTCCAGCGGGTCAGCTCCCATTTGGTATTTTTGAGTTCGCTGCTTGGTGGGCTTATTTTGGCTCCACATGGAGGTATGACGTTTGCGCAGCCACTTAAAAGTCCAAGACTTAGGCAAGAAAGTGTCAGAAAGAACCCTTTTGAAGGCCTTCTGAGGGAGTCTAAAAGTCTGGATTTAAGGATCATATTTACCTAAGTTATTGTTTTTAATGTATTTTTTATCTAAGTACACATTCTATTCTACTGTCTTAGATGCTTAAATAGGTGGAAGAAGTAGGGGTTTTCGTCTAGAATATGAGGTTTTCCGCTCTACCGTATCTGTATTTGGTGAGCTGGAGCCCAAGGTTTTTTGTAGAAATTTCATTGGGTTGTAATCAACCTGTTTTCATTTTAGATTTTAAGGAATAAGTATGGTCGTCATTCGACTGGCACGCGGCGGTTCTAAGAAGCGCCCTTTTTACAGCATTGTTGCTACTGATAAACGCAACCGTCGTGACTCGAATTTCATCGAGCGTATTGGTTACTTCAATCCACAAGCAGCGGCAACTGAGCAAGCAATGCGTATTGCTCAAGACCGTTTGACATACTGGACTGGTGTTGGCGCGCAGGTTTCCCCAACAGTAGTTCGTTTGATCAAAAACAATCCAGCTGTTTAATATTCGATTGCTAAAAACTTCATCGATGTGATGAGGTTTTTAGCGGCAGAATTTATAGTAGTTCTATTTTGGGAAAATAAGGTGTCTTACAAATGAGTACGCCTTCCCTGAATGATTTGATTGAGCTTGGCGCCATATCTGAGGCGCAAGGTTTGCAAGGCCAAGTGAAGGTAAGACCTCACTCATCAGAGCCTGTAGCACTTCTTTCTTCTAAATCCATTTGGCTGTCTCTGATTCCTCGTAGGGATGCGGGCGTTTCTGCGTCACTAGAGCAAGCCTCTTTGACGCAATACAAAGTGAAAAGCGCCAAGATGCATAGCGGTAATGTGGTGCTTACTCTGGATGGGGTAACTGATCGTGATCAGGCACTCGCATTAAAAGGTTCTCGTATCTTGGTGGCACGCGATGCGTTTCCAAAGGCGGATAGTGATTCCTATTATTGGGTTGATCTGATTGGTTGTCATGCCGTGAATTTGCAAGGCGAAGCGCTTGGGGAAGTGATTGATGTCACTGAGAATGGTGCACATGGTGTTATCGCGATTGGTAATCCAGAAACTAAAACGATTGTGTATTTGGTGCCGTTTGTAAAAGAAGTAGTGCAAAACGTCGACTTGCCAAATAAAACGATTACTCTTGATTGGCAGTCTGACTGGCAATAAGAACGCAAAGATCAATTTCAAAAAATAATTACCGATATGCGCTTTGATGTAGTCACCTTGTTTCCTGAAATGTTCTCTGCATTAACGCGGTGGGGCATTACTGGTCGCGCCTGTGAACAATCATTAGCCAGCGTGCATCTTTGGAATCCTCGTGACTTTTGCTCTGATCCTCGTAAAACCGTGGACGACCGTGCTTATGGCGGTGGACCTGGCATGGTGATGATGGCCAAGCCCTTAGAAGATGCAGTTGCCGGAATTAAGGCAGCCCATCAGGTGGCAAACATCAAATCAGGCCCAATTTGCTTATTGGCACCCCAGGGCGAGCGTTTTACTCAGAAGATAGCGGCAGATATCCTGGATTACGACAATTTGAGCTTTATTTGTGGTCGATATGAGGCCATTGACCAACGTTTTGTCGATCGAAACGTTGATTTACAGCTTTCTATCGGTGATTTTGTGCTTTCTGGGGGTGAAATCCCCGCTATGGCGATGATGGATGCGGTAATTAGATTGATTCCAGGAGCGCTTGGAGATGGTGAATCTGCCACTCAGGATAGCTTTATGAACGGTCTTTTGGATTATCCGCACTACACCCGCCCCGAAATATATGAAAATTTATCCGTCCCGGACGTGCTTTTGGGCGGACATCACGCTAAAATAGCGGATTGGCGTCGGCAGAAGTCTTTAGAGCTGACGTTCAGGTTAAGGCCGGACTTAATTGAATCGGCCAGAGCCAAAGGGTTGCTAACCCGAGAAGATGAACAATTTCTTCGCTCTCTGTAAATACTTTCAGTAGTGTGCAGTGGTGAATGGGTGGTTTAGTTTTTGGTTTAGTGAAATTGTTTTAACTGCATCCTCTATTAGGTCCGTTGATTTAGGTCTCGGGATTAAACGCTAATACGATGTTTAAGGATTAAAAATGAATTTAATTGAAAAAATTGAGCAAGAAGAAATTGCTCGCTTAAGTGCTAACAAGGTTTTGCCAAGCTTTGCTCCTGGCGATACAGTAGTTGTTGGTGTGAACGTTGTTGAAGGTGCGCGTAAGCGTACTCAGGCGTTTGAAGGTGTTGTGATTGCAAAGCGCAATCGCGGACTCAATTCCAGCTTTATCGTTCGCAAGATTTCATCTGGCGAAGGTGTAGAGCGTACATTCCAAACTTACTCACCATTGATCGCTAGCATTGAAGTGAAGCGTCGCGGTGATGTACGTCGTGCTAAGTTGTACTACTTGCGCGATCGTTCAGGTAAGTCTGCACGTATTAAAGAGAAGCTTCCTGCACGTAAAGTAGCAGTAGCAACTCCAGCTGCATAATTAATGCTGGCTTGATTTAAAAAGGCGGCCTCGGTCGCCTTTTTTGTTGCCTTAGAATATGAATATGCCCAAGACCTCAACACCTGAAGATAATGCAATCAATGTTGCTGCGCCTCCAGGGTTTGATGCACAGGCGATTCCGATTCATGCGGTGTGTGCTGGTGAAAAAAGGGTAGCACCAGAATTTTTGGAGCCAGCTGGTTTAAGGGCTAGGCTGAACTCACCCCCTCAATGGGAGCCAGAGATTACCGATGAAAATCGTCATGTGATTGCGGCTGACATTATTGCTAAGCGCCAAGCTGTCGGAAAAGTCACTAAAGCAGCAGTACTGATTCCACTTCTATTGGGGGAGGATGGTTTGTCAGTATTGCTCACGCAAAGAACCAATCATTTGCGCGATCATGCGGGCCAAATTAGTTTTCCAGGGGGTCGTATGGATCCTGAGGATCAAAGTCCTAATGACACCGCCTTGCGTGAGAGCAAAGAAGAGATCGGATTAGATCCTGGGCGAGTGGAGATTATTGGTCATTTGCCACAGTATTTAACGGTTTCTGGCTATAGCGTTACACCAGTAGTAGGATTGGTCCAAGCTCAGGCAGAATATGTCTTAGACGAGTTTGAGGTGGCCGATGTCTTTGAGGTGCCCCTGAGTTTTTTGTTAGATCCCGCTAATCATCAAGTCAGATTGTGGCAAAGTGAGCAGGGTGGACGACGTTTTTATTCAATGCCTTATGAGAACCGCTTTATTTGGGGTGCCACTGCGGGAATGTTGCGTAACCTTTATCATTTATTAAAAGTATGACTTTCTTTTCTATTCTCTTCGCCCTTATTGCTGAGCAATACCGCCCAGTCACTTCAAGCCATTGGATTGCGCGCGTATGCGCTCGCTGGTTAGATTGGGTTGCTGCTGAATTCGGCGGCAAGACTGAAGACGGTGCAAGCCCTGTCGGTGCTCGCATGGCCTGTTTAGTAGCCTTCATATTGCCAACTTTTTTAGTCTTCATTGTGTATGTTACTTGTATGGTGACTTATCCAATCTTGGGTTTTCTTTGGAATATCGTCATCGCTTATTTGTTTTTTGGTTTTCGTCAGTTCAGTCATTCTTTTACTGCCGTGCATGATGCAATTGAAGCGCATGACTTACCTGCTGCGCGTGCGGCCTTGGGTGAGTGGTATGGCCCTGAATTAGACGCGTCCAATCTTTCAGAGACAGAGGTGATTTCTTTGGCACTAGAACGCGCCATCATCGGTTCACACCACCATGTGTTTGGTGTGTTGTTCTGGTTCATGATGCCAATGGGCCCGGCTGGTGTTGTGCTCTACCGCTTGGCTGATATTGCCTCTCAACGTTGGTCAGAGCGCGGTGACTTTAACCTCAGCGAATCTGCCCGTCATTTCTTCTACGTATTGGATTGGGTTCCTGCGCGCATTACCGCAATGGGCTTTGCCATTGTTGGCAATTTCGAAGGTGCTCTATATGGCTGGCGCTATCTCACGCAAAAATGGTCAGACTCTTTGTCTGCAGTGATTTTGGCCGCAGGTAGTGGTGCATTGGGTGTGCGTCTTGGTGAGCCAATGAGTGAGCCTGATAGTGATGAGGCATTACGTATGGCTGAAGCCGGTGAACCGGTTGTTTATGAAGTAGGTCTTGAGCCTACTGAGCGTACGATGCGCTCTGCCGTAGGATTGGTATGGCGCTTAGTTATCGCTTGGATGGCTTTGTTGCTAATGCTGACCATCGCTCTTTGGCTTGGCTAATTCCCTGAATTTGTACATCAGCTGTTTTTGAATCCGAGTGCAGCTGTCTAAATAGCGCCAGTCTTTCTGGCGCTATTTCATTTCTATCTACCGCTTCACGTACTGCGCAATCTGGCTCAGTCAAATGCGCGCAGTTATGAAAGCGGCACTTACCTAGCAAGTCTTTAAATTCCCTAAAGGCATGCTGCAATTCACTAACAGACATGTGCGCTAAACCAAACTCCTGAAAGCCTGGTGAATCAATCAAAGCACCAAGCTTACCTGTCGCATCTCTACCCCAAGCCTCAGGCAATTCAAAATAACGGCATGCAGTAGTAGTGTGCTTGCCGGTATCTAGGCGCACAGAATATTCTTGGGTCAGTGCGGCCGCATTCGGTATCCAAGCATTTAATAGGCTGGATTTGCCCATGCCTGATTGGCCCACAAAGACGGAGACCTTACCCTGTAGAGCGGTCTGTAGGGAATCGATTGAGGCTGGATCAAATTTGGCAGAGACTTCGCTGACTTGATAACCCATACGAGCATAGGGCGCGATGATTTTGCGTGCGTGCTCAAGATTGTCTTTAAGGTCACACTTGTTGAGCAAAATATGTAGACCAATTTGATTGGTTTCAGCAGCTACTACTGCTCTTCCCAATAAGTCTGGTGAGAAAGCGGGTTGAGTAGCAAGCACTACTAAGATTTGATCTACATTCGAGGCAATCAACTTGCTCTTAAATGCATCCGAGCGATAGAGAAGATTTTCTCGGGGCTCAATTTTGATAATGCGCGCTTGATCAGCTGAAGTCATTTCAAGCAACATGCGATCACCCACAGCGCCAATATGTTGCTTAGCTGGCGTGCTGACTTGTATTAATGGACCATCAGGTGATTCTTGACCAGCAGCATCTGCAATTAAACGCTGCGCTAAATAATGCCTTCCGTAGGAGGCAATGAGTAGCGCATGAAATTGCTCCATCGTTATGAGCTAAACCGCTGTAAGTTGGCAATGCGCAAGGGCGCAGGCGGATGTGAGCTATAAAAAGCGGTATAGATCGGATCGGGAGTGAGGGTCGAGGCATTATCTTGATATAACTTCACTAGTGCCGCAATTAAATCTTTTGCGGAAGATTTCTCGGCAGCAAACCCGTCCGCTTCGTACTCGTGCTTGCGTGAGGCTAGGCTAGAAAGTGGCGTGAAGAAAAAGCTAAATACAGGTGAGACCAGCATAAAGAGTGCCAATGCGAGGCCACCGTTATAACCATTGAGGTTAGGCATCACGCCTAAGTCAGTGTAGAACCAGACTTTGGTGCTGATCCAACCCAATAGAGCAAACATCCCAAAGCTGAGAGCGAACGAGACCAAGAGACGTTTACGAATATGTTTGCATTTGAAATGGCCAAGCTCATGTGCGAGAACCGCCTCGACTTCGCCCGGATTAAGCTTTTCAATCAAGGTGTCAAAAAATACAATGCGCTTGGCTTTACCCATGCCGGCAAAGAATGCATTGCCGTGAGCGCTACGTTTACTGCCGTCCATCACAAACAGACCTTGGCTCGCAAAGTCGCAGCGTTTCAGTAGCGCTTCAATCTGTGTTTTTAAAGGACCATCTTCTAAGGCTTGAAACTTATTGAAAAGTGGTGCGATAAAAGTTGGGAAGATCCACTGCATGAGCAAGCTAAATGCTGTCAACACTGCCCATGCCCAAAGCCACCATAACTCACTAGCCTTAGACATTAAAGTCAGAATGACCCACAGTAGTGGAATGCCAATCGCGCCGCCCACTGCCATTCCTTTAAACATATCCGTGAAGAATAGTTTTTTACCCATGCGGTTAAATCCAAAGCGTTCCTCTAAATGGAACTGCTTGTACCAGGAGAAAGGCATATCAATCACGCCAGAAATGATCACGACGGAAACCAGTAGAGCAATTTGTTGAGCAATGCCTTCGCCCAAAAATTGCAGTAATGCCATGTTCAGAATCTGTAGGCCACCCAATAAGGTGAAGCCAATTAAAATGATAGCGCTGACCCCATTCTCTAAAATACCAAGGCGTAATTTAGCGATGGTGTAGTCAGCTGCTTTTTGATGTTCAGCTAAAGTCACTTTTTCAGCGAAATCCGTGGGGACGGCATTACGATGCTGCGCCACATAGCGAATTTGACGTTGGGAAAGCCAGTGGCGTAAGCCAAAGCTAGCAATAAAGGCAATTAGAAAAATAATTGTGAATGTCATGAGATCATTATAGATATGAGCGAGCAAACTAACACTACAACCACAGCAGCAGTCACAGCGGCAACCAAGGCGGCGCCAGCGAATGAACACCTGATTTGGGTGGATATGGAGATGTCAGGCCTAAACCCGGAAACCGAACGGATTCTGGAAATTGCTATTATCGTGACAGATGCCCACCTCAATACTATTGCCACGGCCCCAGTCTGGGTAGTGCATCAGGAGGATGCCGTTTTGGATGCCATGGATGCCTGGAATAAAGGTACGCATGGGCGATCTGGTTTGATCGATAAAGTGAAGGCATCCACTCTAGATGAGGCAACGGCGGAGACAGAATGCATTGCCTTCTTAAAGAAATATATTAAAGCCGGTATCGCCCCAATGTGCGGCAATACGATTGGGCAAGACAGACGCTTTATGGCGAAATACATGCCGAAGTTAGAGGCTTACTTTCATTATCGAAACATTGATGTTTCTACTTTGAAAGAGCTTTGTAAGCGTTGGCATCCTGAGTTGGTGAAAGGCTTCACAAAGAACCAGGCGCATACAGCATTAGCAGACATAGAAGAGTCTATCGAAGAGCTAAAGTATTACCGTGAGAAATTTATTGTGCCGCTTCCTCAGTAGCCATCTCAAAAGAAAAGGTCCGCAATGCGGACCTTTTTATTGATGGTTGGAGCGAATCAAGCCCCAGTTTTCTTAAGAGCACTTTTTGGTCTAAAGATTTTAATGACTGTTTCGTTAGTTTCGATATACGGGCCGCCAATTAAATCAATACAGTAAGGCACCGCTGCAAAGATGCCGGGAACAATCGATTTACCGTTCTCGTCTTTCAGGCCTTCAAGCGTTTCTGCAATTGCCTTAGGTTGTCCGGGCAGGTTAATGACCAGTGCGGCATGACCATCAATTTCTCTGAGGACGGCTGTCTGTCTGGATAGAATAGCGGTCGGTACAAAGCTCAAGCTAATTTGACGCATTTGCTCACCAAACCCAGGCATCTCACGAGTACTAGCTTCACGAGTGGCCTCAGGGGTCACATCTCTTCTAGAGGGCCCAGTGCCACCTGTAGTAAGAACGAGGTCGCAACCTAGCTCATCTACAAGCTCAATGATCGACTCGGTAATGGCTTCCGACTCATCAGCAATGAGGCGCTCATGAAAAACACAGGGATTGCTAATGGCTTTAATGAGCCAGGTTTGTAGGGCGGGAATGCCTTCATCCTGGTAGACGCCTTTGCTAGCGCGATCCGAGATGGAGATGAGGCCAATTTTGACCTCATTAGGGCTGTTTCGTTTCAGGGCTTCTGTATGCTTCATGTTTCTATTCTAGCTATTATTAGGGTATGTTTACATATACATCCAACCAGTTTCAAGAAATCATCGATTTCATGCTCAAAGAGGCCAAAAGAAGGGGTGCCTCAGATGCCGTAGCGGAGGTTTCAGAGGGTCAGGGCCTCTCCGTTACTGTTCGTAAGGGTGAGGTTGAGACTATCGAGCAAAGTCTGGATAAGCAAGTGGGGGTCACCGTATTTTTGGGTCATCACCGCGGTAACGCCAGCACTAGCGATTTCTCAAAAGCATCATTAAAGGCAACGGTTGATGCTGCCTATCACATCGCACAACACACGGCAGAGGATTTGTGTGCAGGTCCTGCTGAGGCTGATCTCTTAGAAAAAAGTCCGCTGGATTTAGATTTGTTTCATCCATGGAATATTGATGCAGCTGCTGCAGTAGAAATCGCACGTAGTGCTGAGGGCGCGGCATTTTCAGTGAGCAAACAAATTAAAAATAGTGATGGCGCATCGGTATCCGCACACCATGCGCATTTCATGATGGGAACGTCGCATGGATTTATGGGCGGCTATCCTTTTTCTCGTCACTATATTTCTTGTGCGCCAATCGCTAGCGAAGGTGGCAAGAAAGCTCACATGCAACGTGACGATTGGTACTCCAGCTCCCGCATTCCTGAGGAGTTGGCCGATCCTGCCGCAATCGGAACGTATGCAGCTCAGCGGGCCCTGTCGCGTCTCAAGGCCAGATCTTTGACAACTCGACGTTGCCCGGTGATCTTTGAAGCGCCTCTCGCTGCGGGATTATTGGGAGGTCTAGTACAAGCTGTTTCAGGCGGCGCTTTGTATCGCCGCTCCAGCTTTCTACTCGACAGTTTGGGTAAGCAAGTGTTGCCCAAACATATCAGCTTGTTTGAAGATCCACATCTGAAGTCAATGACTGGTAGTGCACCTTTTGACGAAGAGGGCGTCAAAACTTCTGCTAGAACAGTGGTAGATAAAGGAATACTCGAAGGTTATTTTTTATCGACTTATTCTGCTCGCAAGTTGGGCATGAAAACCACCGGTAATGCTGGTGGGTCACATCACCTGACTTTACAAAGTAAGAAAACGCCTAAGGGTGGCTTGCCTGCACTATTAAAAGAAATGGGAACCGGTTTATTGGTGACAGAATTAATGGGGCAGGGCGTCAATTACGTGACGGGTGATTATTCTCGCGGTGCATTTGGCTACTGGGTTGAAAATGGAGTTATTCAATACCCTGTTGAAGAGGTTACCATCGCTGGCAATCTACGCGATATGCTGATGGATATTCAGTTGATTGGGAGCGATACCCTCATTCGTGGCACCAAAGAAACGGGATCGATTTTGCTGGGCTCAATGACGGTTGGTGGAAAATAAAGCAAGACAATCAATGCGGACTCTAAAAATAGTATCAATATAAAACTTCATTATTTTTAAAAGGGGTGACGGAAATGCAAAGACGTTCATTTTTAAAGAAAGCCACTATTGGTGCCGGAGTTGCTGCCTTAGCAGCGCCATCGCTTGCACAAAGTTTGCCAACTCTGAACTGGCGTTTGGTTTCGAGCTTCCCTAAATCATTAGATACTTTATTTGGTACGCCTGAAGTATTTGCTAACGCTTTGCGTAAAGCTACTGACGGAAAATTTAACGTCAAGGTATTTGCAGCTGGTGAAGTCGTTCCAGCTCTTCAGGTATTGGATGCCGTACAAAACGGCACCGTAGAGTGTGGACATACCGCAAGTTATTACTACCTAGGTAAAAATAGTGCTTTCATCTTCGATACTGCTGCACCATTTGGTTTAACTGCTCGCCAACAATCTGCTTGGATGCTGCATGGTAATGGCATGAAGTTAATGCGCGAACTCTATGCCAGCTACAACATTGTGAATTTCTTAGGCGGTCAAACTGGTACACAAATGGGTGGCTGGTTTCGCAAAGAAATTAAATCACCAGAAGACCTAAAGGGTTTGAAATTCCGCATCGCTGGATTTGCAGGGCAGGTACTTGCAAAACTCGGTGTAGTGCCACAGCAGCTTCCAGCTGGTGAGATTTATTCGGCGCTGGAAAAGGGCACGATTGACGCTGCAGAATTTGTTGGACCCTATGATGATGAAAAGCTAGGCCTAGCAAAGGTTGCCAAGAATTACTACTACCCAGCTTTCTGGGAGGGTGCCGCTGGACTTTCTTTCTTGGTCAATAAAAAGCAGTGGGATTCTTTGCCGCCTGCCTATCAAGCAGCATGGGAGGCAGCTTGTTTCGAAGCGCATACCGATATGTGCGCAAAGTACGATGCGCTTAATCCACCTGCATTGCAACGCCTCCTGCAAAACGGTGCCGTACTTCGTAAGTTCAATACTTCTATCCTAGATGCGTTCTTTAAAGCAAGTCAAGAAACCTATGCAGAGGAGTCTGCCAAGAATCCGCAATTCAAAAAGATTTTTGAGGACTACCGTGCATTTAGAAACATGGAAGCGCAGTGGTTTAATGTGGCTGAGCAAGCATTTGCTCAATATAGTTTTAGTAAGAAACTTTGATAGTTAAATCAATCAGCATAAGGGCTCTGTATGAGCCCTTATCTTTTGAGCCGATCCTCCCGAATATCCTATTAAAGACTACACTCAAAGGATGATCTTCTCACCGAAACCCATATGAATCTCTCGGAAATCTGGGTCCGCATTAAGCAACATCCTTTATCTCGGGTAGGTCCGGGATTGGTGACGGGTGTAGCGGATGATGATCCAAGTGGGATCGTCACTTATTCTCAAGCGGGTGCGCAATTTGGTTTAAATATGCTTTGGACAATGCCCTTTGCATATCCTTTGATGTCGACAATTCAAGTCTTATGCGCTCGTATCGGTAGGGTGACTGGCCGTGGTTTATCCGCCAATATGAAGTTGGCTTTTCCGCCAGTTGTATTGGTTTCTCTAGTGTTGCTGCTATTGATTGCAAATGTTCTCAATATCGCTGCAGATATTGCTGCGATGGGTGAGGTAGCACAGTTGGTTACGGGTATTAATTGGCATATCATGACCGGCCTCTTTGTATTGTTGACTTTGGTTTTGCAGATACTGATTCCTTATCGCCACTATGTTTTCTTTTTGAAGTGGTTATCACTTTCTCTACTGGCGTATGGTGCCGTCCTTTTTACGGTGCATATTTCTTGGGGCGATGTCATCTGGAGCACCTTCTTTCCTCAGTTGACTTGGAGTGCAGATTCGGCTGCAGTGGTGGTCGGGATCTTTGGCACCACCATTAGCCCTTATTTATTTTTTTGGCAATCTTCTCAGGAGGTCGAGGATATGAACTTGCGTGGTCAGCCCAGTCTGCTTGAACAGAAAAATCCCGAGGTGATCACTTCAGAACTCAGAAGAATTCATTGGGATACGTGGAGCGGTATGCTGTACTCCAATGTGGCTGCGTACTGCATTATTCTCGCTACGGCAGTGACTCTCTATGCTGCTGGTATACGTGACATCAATACTGCTGCTCAAGCTGCATCAGCACTGAGACCTCTCGCCGGCGAGTTTACCTTTCTGCTTTTTGCGCTGGGGATCTTGAGCGTCGGGCTGATGGGAGTGCCTGTTCTTGCTGGCTCGGCTGCCTATGCTTTGTCAGAGGTATTTGGCTGGCGCTCTAGCTTGGAGGATAGCGCTGCTCAAGCAAGCAAGTTTTACGCCATCATTGCTCTGAGCGTGTTGATTGCTCTGGCGATTCAATACTCACCCATTAGCCCTATGAAGGCCTTATTTTGGAGTGCGGTAATCAATGGAATCGTCGCTGTACCACTCATGGTGGCCATTATGGTTTTGTCATCAAAACAGTCAGTGATGGGGGCTCATGTCGCCTCTTTGAGTATGAGGATTTTCGGATGGCTAGCCACAGGCTTTATGGCTGTAGCCGCTGCCTACCTATTCATAGCTTGGTAAAATCGCTGGATGCTTGATTTACTCTTTACCTCCTTGGTGCAATCTTTCAACGCACACTCACTTGCTTTTTTTGTATGTGCAGTCATCAGCGTCACCATTCTAGGTATATCTAAAAGCGGCTTTGGGGCCGGGCTTGGCACCCTCTCACTACCTTTGATGGCTAGCCAGGCTCCAATTAATGAAGCTTTAGCAATTATGTTGCCACTCTTAATTGTGATTGATTTAGTGGGTTTGCGTCGATACATTCAGAATGCGAACTGGGACATTCTGAAGATTGTTATTCCGCCAGCCATAGCAGGTCTTCTGTTGGGAATGATTTTCTTTACTGCCATCACGCCTCAGGTATTAACTCTGTCGATTGGTATTTTTACCCTACTCTTTTTGATTCAGAATCTTGCCATGTCACGCATGGATTTAAAGGAGACTAAGTCTTATCCTTGGCTTGGGCGCGTAATGGGCTTAACGTCTGGCTTCACTTCTTTTGTAGCGCATATTGGTGGGCCGCCGATAACGGTGTATATGCTCAGAGAAAAACTTTTGCCGATGGTGTACACCTCGACCCTAGGAGTCTTTTTCACGATCATTAATTTTGGGAAGCTAGGCCCTTACGCCTATTTGAATCTGCTGAATTTCCAGCAGCTGGCAACTTCCATCATCTTGTTACCTTGCGCACCAGTAGGTGTCTACTTTGGCTTTTACTTAGCCAAAAGAATCTCAATGAAATGGTATTACCGAACAGTGAGATTCTTTTTGTTGATTGCCAGCATCAAGTTAATAGCGGATGGGCTTATTTAGCCGCCAATACTTCTTGCAAGAAGCGCGAGATATCCATGAGCTCTTCATGATTAACGGAGTGTTCCATGGGGTATTCATTCCAATCTACTGGATAACTCATTTGTTCTAGTAAGGCATGCGATGCTTGGGCGCGATCAAGAGCAACTACGGGATCGTAAGTACCATGTGCCATAAAGACCGGTGTCTTAGCATTGGCAGTATGCTTTTCAATATTGGCAGTCATTGCTAAGGGTAGGTAGCCTGATAGGGCAATAATGCCAGCAAGCTTGTGTGGAAAGCGTAAGCCAATATGCAAGGCCATTGCGCACCCTTGAGAAAAGCCAGCCAAAACAATCTTGTCATAGGCAATCCCGCGCTCAGCCTCATTTTCGATTAACTGAACAATCGCTGCTGCTGATTTTTGAATGCCTGCCGCATCTTCTTGATCCATCAGGTTTCTGCCAATGATGTCATACCAGGCTGGCATAACGTAACTGCCATTGACGGTGACGGGCATGCTTGGGGCGCTCGGAAATACAAAGCGAACGCCAGGGCATCCAGCTAGCTTTAATTCAGGAATGATGGGTACAAAATCATTGCCGTCGGCTCCAAGACCATGCAACCAGATAACGGCAGCTGTTGGATTTGGGCTGGTTTCCAATTCGATGCAGGGCAGCATATTTATCTTCCATGAAGTATGTTCAATCACTCATTATCAACTTTTTCAGTCTTGATTGATGCCTAGCGGGCCTAAAGGTAGGTAGAATCTTTCTGTTCCCCTCATTAATTAGGCCATCCATGAACTCTAAAAAGCTAACTCACTTTATTCTAGGGGCGATGGTCTTGGGTGTCTTGGTTGGCTACCTCGTCAACTTATACGGTGCAGGAACTTCTTTCCCCGATCAGTACGTCCTTTACATTTCAATCTTGACGGATGTCTTTTTGCGTTTGATCAAGATGATCATCGCTCCCTTGGTATTTGCCACCTTGGTTGTTGGTATAGCCAAAATGGGTGATGCCTCGACTATCGGTAGAGTGGGTTTAAAAACCTTCTCTTGGTTTATTTCCATGTCGCTGGTTTCTTTATTGTTGGGCTTGGTCATGGTCAATATTCTGCATCCGGGTATTGGCGTGGAATTAACTCTGCCGGAGATTGCAGCCAATACTGGATTAAATAAAGCGAGCCTTAATTTTCCAGATTTTGTGAGACATATTTTCCCGGTCAGCATCTTTGATGCGATGGCTAAAAATGAGATCTTACAGATCGTAGTTTTTGCTGTTTTCTTTGGTGTTGGCGCAGCAGGCATGGGGGCTAGAGCAGATGAGTTCATTCGTAATCTGGATATGCTCTCCCACATCATGCTCAAGATTACGACTGCAGTAATGAAGATGGCTCCTATCGCAGTCTTCTCGGCAGTTTCATCCGTCATTGCGGAAAATGGTGTCAGCATATTGATGACCTACGGAAAATTCATGCTGAGTTTTTATGCTGCTATTTTCACCTTGTGGATCGTCATCATTCTGATTAGTTCCTTGGTATTAAAAAATCGCACATGGGCTTTAGTGAAGATGTTGCGTGAACCGGCTTTACTTGCGTTTACAACTGCGAGTTCAGAAGCAGCTTATCCAATGACTCTAGAGAGAGTGGAGCGTTTTGGCTGTAAAAACAATATTGCTTCTTTTGTTTTGCCGGTGGGATATTCCTTTAACTTAGATGGGTCGATGATGTATTGCACATTTGCTGCCATCTTTATTGCGCAGGTCTACGGTATTGAGATGGAGCTCAGCCAGCAGCTCTTGATGTTGCTAGTGTTAATGATCACCTCAAAGGGGATAGCAGGTGTACCGCGAGCCTCATTGGTAGTTATTGCCGCAACCCTATCCCAATTTAACTTGCCAGAAGCAGGCGTCCTATTGATCCTTGGGGTAGATCACTTCTTGGATATGGCGCGTTCAGCAACCAATGTATTGGGTAATGGCTTGGCAACGGCCGTTATCTCTAAATGGGAAGGTGAGCTTGAGGGCTAGTTAAATACCTTTAAATGAATCCCACTTTAATAAAGCACAGGTGTAAGATGGTTTTATTAACTTGATCTAGTTATAAAAAAAGGGGGACTCAAATGAAACCGTTTTATATCGACTACCCCCAAGAGAAGATTGAAGAGCATCAGCATGCTTATCGCTGCCTTCATTGCAAAATTCCCACCACCATCATTTTTGGTTTGCTAGAGAATCATGCTGAGGATTGCGATTACCGAATCCATCAAAGTAAATGGACTCGGCTAGCAGTAAAGCCCCGACCTCAAAAGACGCATTTTGACGAACCCCATGTTGACGAGGTAGATTGATGAAAACATATCCGATTGCTCTGGAATTAACTGTTTGGGAAGATTTAGGGCTTAATCAATACGAGGTGACGATTGACGAGGTCTCTAAGATTTCTATTAAGCGCACAGATGATGTGCTGCGTACCCGAGAGTTAACGGGTAACGAAGTGAGTACATTAATTGCTGCGATCGAGTCTTTACGCGTTCCTGTGAGTGATGAGCCTAAAGGAGTTGAGGGCAATAAGGTGTCTACCAGTTATGAGCTGATTGTCGAGTCTGCCCATTTCTCCTTGGAGTTCAACTGGGAGGATGTTGATACTAGTGGCGTTAATTCCAAAGCATTTGAATCTGTTTCTGCAATGACGGCGGTAGTAGTAAGTCTGGATTTATCCCGCTGAAATCCGATCTCAAGCCTCCATCACAATAAATTCGCCTAGCGAGATTCTTTCTCTAAATTGCGAGAAGGAAAAAAGGGCTTTTATTTTCCGTGTATTGATCACCTCAATCTTCCCATCAGGGGTGAGGTTGGCAAGATAATCCCCCTCAGGAAAGAGGGCCTCAGGAATGCTTTCGGTCTCGAGTATTTGGGCCGGCAATACCAGGCTCTTTGTAATTTTTATACGCATGCACGTATCTTAGGTTTTAATAATTAGAACGATATTTGTCTTTGCACAACTTCAAATCCTATGCACCAAAGAGGGGTTTGGTGGGCGGGAGCCTAAAAAGCCTTTAAAAAATACCCTTCCAGCCAAATCAAGTAGAAAAGAGCCATTATTTGCACTGAAGTAGTGCATTACTTTAGTTTTAAGACATTATGGTTAAGCGGATTAATCTCCGGTAGATACGGCATTTGCTACATGTTGAGGAATCATTAGATCTCCTTGTGCATTCGGAATGGCTTTGATCGAGACTATGGGTGTTGACCCTCGCACAGAGCCAAATATAGTAGCAATGGCAGTATCAGCCGCATCTCTACCGGTGCCGAGTCTTACAAACCCCATGGGTATTGCAATTCCAGATGGATCAAAAATAAACCAGTGGCCACCAAGATATACCTCTACATACGCATGAAAATCTGTGGGGCCAAGTATGGGGTCAGAGCCATAGTCAATGCCGGTAACAAATCTCGCAGGGATGTTGAGTGCTCTACATAAGGCAATCATCAGGTGAGCGAAGTCACGACACACGCCTGCTTTACTCAGATAAGTGTCTACCGCGGTAGTGTGCTCTGTAGAGGTGTTATTACAAAAGCAAACGTGATTGGTAACCCAATCCTTAATTGCCTGAACGCGACTATAGCCTTGGGCCAGATTGCCGAATGTCTTTACGGCAATATCTTTCATGAAATCTGATTGGCAATATCTGCTTGGATATAGGTAGATCAATACCTCCCCGGGCAGGCTATTTATGGGCATTTCATATATTTGGGAGGGTGATGCTAGGTAGTGGGGGCATCCTTCTGGGAATCTGGGATGGGTCGATCACAGATAGGGCAAATGATTGCCACCGGCTTTTGTATGGCCGGAATCTCTTGAGAAATCAGTTTTTGACGAATTTTTCCAATCATGGGCTCAAGCTAGTTTATTGAATAAGTCTTAAACTTGCAGAGTGCCAAAACCAGCCCCCAAGACCCTCGCAGAACCCGATTTATCTCGCCTCATTGAAATGGCCTGGGAGGATCGCACGCCATTTGATGCCATTGAGAAAACCTTTGGCCTAGGTGAGCCTCAGGTGATAGCCATTATGCGTAAAGAGCTGAAACGGAGCTCCTTTGAGCTTTGGCGCAAGCGGGTAACTGGAAGAGCCACAAAACATAGCGCCTTGCGCAGTGAAGATGTGACTCGAGCCTATTGCCCCACTCAATACAAAAATAAATGAAGCGGCAAATCAAGCAGCAAATCAAGCAGCAAGCCACGGAGCCTAAACGCTTAGTTCTGATTTTAGGGGATCAGCTCGATTTGCAGAGCGCCGCATTACGAGACTTTGATCCTCTAGCAGATGAAATCATCATGATTGAGTCGGCTAATGAGGCTCAGTATGTTTGGTCGCACAAAGCCAAAATTGCTTTATTTCTCTCGGCAATGCGTCACTTTGCAGTTGAGCTGAAAAAGCTGGAATACACGCTGACTTACGTTCAAGGCTCTCATCTGCCTATTGTCGAGGCTCTCAAAGAGCATATTCTGCAAAAGAAGATAAAGCATTTAGTTTGTATTGAACCTGGTGAATGGCGTCTCAAGCAGGCGATTGAGGCATTAGCAAAAGAACTCAATATTGAGCTGGTAATGCTTGAGGATGAGCATTTCTATTGCTCGCGACAAGAGTTTGTGGAGTGGACGGCAAACAAGAAAGAACTCCGGCTGGAGTACTTTTACCGCCTAATGCGTAAGAAGCACCAGGTATTAATAGACGCTGAAGGTAACCCCGAGGGTGGTCAGTGGAACTTCGATCAAGATAATCGCAAGCCCTATCCGAAAAAGGGACCTGGCATCATCGATGCCCCTGCGGCGTTTGAAGTAGATGTGATTACCAAGGAAGTATTGGCATTCGTTACAAAGACTTACCCAGATCATCCTGGATCTCTGGAGTCATTTAACTGGCCCGTTACCAGAAGCCAGGCTCTCCAAGCTCTGGAGTATTTTGTCGAATACCGCCTCAGAAATTTTGGTGTGTATCAAGATGCTATGTGGACGGATACCCCCTTTGGATGGCACTCTATTTTGTCGAGCGCATTAAACCTAAAGCTAGTAAATCCTCGTGAGGTGATTGATGCGGTCATTATTGCTTGGAAAAAGTATGCCTTGGATCTATCAACAATCGAGGGTTTCATTCGACAAATATTAGGCTGGCGAGAATTTGTCCGGGGCATGTATTACCTTGACATGCCAAAAATGGCACAAGATAACTACTATCAACATCAGCGCCCATTACCCAAATGGTATTGGACTGGGCAGACCCAGATGGCTTGTATGCAAGATGCTATTGGTCAAACACTGCAATATGGTTATGCGCACCATATTCAGCGTTTAATGGTGACCGGAAACTTTGCACTTCTAGCTGAAATTCTGCCTCAAGAAGTGTGTGACTGGTATCTAGCAATTTACGTAGATGCGATTGAGTGGGTGGAGTTACCTAATACGGCTGGGATGGCCTTATTTGCGAATGGCGGACGGTTTACCAGTAAGCCTTATATCGCCAGTGGCGCATACATCAGACGCATGAGCAATTATTGTGGCTCATGTAAATACAAGCCTGAGATACGCTATGGGGAAGAGGCATGCCCCGTCACAACTTTGTATTGGAACTTTTTGATCAAGCATCGTGCTCAATTTGAAGCGAGCCCACGTACTAAGTTAATGACGGCCAACCTCAAAAGAATTAGTGATGAAGATCAAAAAGAAATTGTGCTGCATGCCCAAAAGATTCTGAATCAGCTCGACGCGCTATAAAAACACTCATGAAGACAACGTTTAAGGGAAACAAAAGCGCTCTCCCAAGTAAGATTTGTGTTGCCTGCAAAAAAGAAATGACCTGGAGAAAATCCTGGGCCAAAAATTGGGAATCGGTCAAATACTGCTCTGATGCTTGTAGGAAGAAAAAACTCCCTTAAGACCTGCCTATTAATGCTTACAAAAGTATTTAATTTGATAGCGTCAACCCACCTTAAAGCTGATCCGTTATGTAAGAAAAGGCTTAGTGCCTTTATGAATGGGGGTCTATATGAAAAAAATACTAATATGCCTGCTTACAGGTGTCATGCTTGCAGGGGTGGCCAGCTCAGCCAGTGCTCATGGTGGTAGGGGTTGGTATGGTGGATATGGCGGTTGGCGTGGCGGCTGGGCGCCTTTTGCGGTTGGTGCTGTGGCTGGAGTGGCTGTTGCCAATGCGTACTACAGACCTCCGCGCGTTTATTACACCCCGCAATATGTTTATCCACCGCAACCACAAGCTGCTGCCTATTGCCCTGAAAATGGACTGTACTATCCACAGACACAGGCCTGTCCAAGTGGCTGGCAACGAGTGGCATATTAAATGCTAGGAGTAAAGTGCTTGCATGACACCCACTTTGTATTCTTATCGAAGATGTCCCTATGCCATGCGAGCCCGCATGGCATTGAAGTATGCGGGTATTCAGGTTGAACACCGAGAGATTGAGTTACGCAATAAACCGCAATCGATGTTGCAACTCTCTCCCAAGGGAACGGTCCCTGTTTTACGGATGGATAATCTCGTAATAGATCAAAGCCTGGATATCTTGCACTGGGCATTGCAACAGTCTGACCCGCATGGGTGGAAAGAGGTTGATGAGTCTATTGCCAATTCTTGGATTGAAAAAAATGATGGCCCATTTAAGACTCTATTGGATCAATACAAATACCCTAATCGATTCCCAGAGCTAGATCCAGAAGCAGTTCTCGATGAAGTATTGCAAGTCATGTTGATTCCTATGGAGCAGGTGCTGCAAAACTTCCAATACCTAATGGGGGGTAGATTAACTTGGGTGGATGTGGCCATCTTCCCATTTATTAGGCAGTTTTCAATGGTTGACTCCAAGAGGTTTGAGCAACTCCCTATACCCGCAGTCAAAAAATGGCTCAATCAGCAGCTTGAATCTGATTTATTCGATTCAGTGATGCAAAAACATCCCACCTGGAAAGATTGAGTAACACCCACCTTAAAAAGAGCTGTGTTTTAGGCTAAGAAAATGGACTTTTATTAGATCAATTGCTGATTGATTTAAAGTACCCACTTAGGGCACAAAAGCATATTTCAGGGGATTTGATGGAGCCATTATCAAAGTTAAAAGTCGTGGAGATGGGGCAGCTCATCGCCGGGCCATTTGCTGCTAAGACCTTGGCTGATTTTGGTGCGGATGTTATCAAGATCGAACCACCCAAAGAGGGCGATGCATTGCGCAAGTGGCGCCTTCTTAAAGATGGCACTTCAGTCTGGTGGCAAGTGCAGTCACGCAATAAGAAATCACTTTCCCTGGATTTAAGAAAATCAGAAGCTCAAGATATTGTTAGGACACTGGTAAAAGAGGCGGATGTATTAATCGAAAACTTTCGTCCTGGAACATTGGAGGGCTGGGGTCTTGATCCAGAAAAATTACTTCAACTCAATCCCAAGTTAATTGTTCTTCGTATCAGCGGTTATGGTCAGACTGGTCCATACAGAGATAAACCAGGATTTGGTGTGGTTGCGGAAGCTATGGGCGGTTTGCGACATCTCACTGCTGAACCTGGCAGAGTACCGGTGCGCGTTGGTATCAGCATCGGTGACACTTTAGCGTCTTTGCATGGTGTGATTGGTATCTTGCTAGCTCTGCAAGAACGCCATAACAGTGGCAAGGGTCAGATTATTGATATTGCATTGTATGAGGCAGTCTTTAATTGCATGGAAAGCCTGTTGCCTGAATACAGCGCATTTGGTGAGGTGCGCCAAGCGGCTGGTAGCGCTTTGCCTGGTATTGCCCCAACCAATGCCTACCAGTGCGCTGATGGCGGCTATGTATTGGTTGCTGGCAATGGTGATAGCATCTTCAAGCGCCTGATGACAGTGATTGGGCGCGAAGATTTAGGCAATGACCCCCAGCTGGAAACCAATGATGGTCGCGTCAAACGAGTGGCTGAGCTTGATCAAGCTATCGGTGAGTGGGCTAAAACAGTGAGTACTACCAAAGCTTTGGAAGCACTGGATTCTGTATCTGTACCAGCTGGAAAAATTTATACCGTTGCTGATATCGCAAGCGATCCACACTACAAAGCCCGTGAAAATATTCAAACGATCCAGATGCAAGATGGCACGAAGTTGGATGTACCGGGCGTGATTCCGAAGTTATCGCGTACACCGGGATCCATTAAGACTCTTGCGCCTGATATTGGACAAAATACCGATGAAATACTCAAAAGCATTGGTTTGAGTGATGATCAGGTCGCCTCTTTAAAAGAGCGCGGCATTGCATTTACTAAATAAAGATAAAACCATGACCAGAATTTATTTCAATGACGTCGTAATGCGGGATGGCTTTCAGATTGAGCCCAACTTTGTACCAACGGACGATAAGGTAAAGCTGGTTGATGCGCTCAGTGAGTGTGGCTTTGCCAAAATTGAGGTGACCTCATTTACTTCTCCCAAAGCTATTCCGATGCTACGAGATGCTGAGGAAGTGATGGGGCGCATTAAGCGCGTACCTGGAGTGGAGTACACCGTCTTAGTCCCCAATTTAAGAGGTGCCGAGCGCGCCCTGGAATCTAAGGCCGATGAATTTAATCTCGTGATGTCCACTTCAGAGACTCATAACTTAGCCAACCTACGAATGGGTCGAGAAAAGAGCTTTGCTGGATTGGCTGAAGTAATTAAGTATGTTGATGGCAGAACGCCTATTAATGTTTCCTTCTCCACCAGTTTTGGCTGCCCCATGGAAGGGGAGGTTTCTCAAGTGGTGGTTGAAGGATTTACAAAACGTTTTGCAGACCTCGGTGTAAGAGGTGTAACAATCTGCGACACCACGGGCATGGCAAATCCTGATCAAGTAAAGAGAATGTGCGACTCATTGCAGAAGCAATTCTCAAATCTACAACTGACATTGCACTTCCACAACACCAGAGGCATGGGCTTAGCCAATGTCTTAGCTGCAGTACAGTCTGGTATTGTTCGCTTTGATGGTTCGCTAGGTGGCCTGGGCGGATGCCCATACGCGCCTGGAGCTAGCGGCAATATATCTAGTGAGGATGCGATCCATATGCTTGATGCGATGGGTTATGACACCGGTATGAATATTCCTAAGTTAATACAACTAGCAAGAGAACTACCAAAGATTGTGGGGCACGAGGTTCCCGGGCAAGTGGCAAAGGCCGGCACTACCAACGTATTGCATTCTGAGCCTAGTTATGTAGATGAATTACGCCGCGCTCAATAAATAAGAAATAATATGCTTGGCCTATCATTTGCTTGAATGAGGTGGGTTAAGCTAAAGCGGTTAAGTTCATATCAACAGTCTTGACTTGATTCGCTGACACCATTTCTTGCTGAGCACTTTTCTGAGTTGTTAATTCAAGAATTCTAGTTAACTCATGATGGCGAGGGTGATTCATGATTCTGATTATATTTAGCGTCTGACTAGGCTCTTTTTTTGCATGCATTTGGCATTCCTTTCATTGATGACTAAATGATGATTCATCATAAGATGCCAAAATAATTGCGATATAAAACTTTAGTTCTAAATGCTTTGTTTCTTGCCTAATACTTTGGTTCTAGGGTGACCAATTTTGAATAATTTATAGAGATTCTTCGATTAAGATCTCGCTGGCTAAAAAGAATTAGCTTTAATAATTGGTGGATTCAACTACGAAGTGCAACTTTGAACAACTAGTTAAGGAGGCTAAGGATGTTTTAGTATCCAAAGCTTCTAGACCTGCAAGTCAAAGTAGCCATGACCTATCAACACCTTAGCCAAACTGAACGATATCAGATTTATATCCTCATGAAAGACGGAAAAACCCAAACTCAAATAGCCCAACTGATGGATCGGCATAAGTCGACCATTAGCCGAGAGCTTGCTCGCAATACGGGGCTCAAAGGTTACCGTCCCAAGCAAGCCTGCCTGTTGGCAGAAGAACGCTCATTAGGCTGCCGTAATGCCGCCCAAATAACAGCCGATAATGGAATCAGACAGAAGATTGCCTCTTAGCTCAGTGGAGCCCCGTCCAAATTGCCAATCAGGTTGGCATTAGTCATGAGACCATCTACCGCCATGTCTACGCCGATAAAGCCGCTGGCGGCAATCTTTACCAGCAGCTGCGTTGCCAAAAAAAGCGCAAGAAACGCTATGCCAGCGGCCGTGATCGCAGAGGCCAAATAGTAGGTAGGCGGCCGATCAGTGAGCGCCCAGCGCACATTGAGACAAGATCCCAAGTCGGCCACTGGGAAGGCGATACTGTAATTGGAGCGGCCCACAAGCAAGCTGTTGTGACCTTGGTTGAGCGCAAGAGTGGCTATGCCGTTTTGGCTAAGGTCAAGAACAAGACGTCGGATTTAGTCAGTAGCGCCATCATCACTAAATTAAACGCCGTGACCCCACTCGTTAAAACCCTGACTTTTGACAACGGCAAGGAATTTGCCGAGCACGCCAGGATTGATACAGCTCTTCAATCAACGACGTACTTTGCGGATCCGTTTGCTAGTTGGCAACGTGGATCAAATGAAAACTTCAATGGTCTATTGCGGCAATACATCCCCAAAAAGAGACCGCTATCTACTGTGACCGATAAGGAGCTTAGAATGATCC
The DNA here is from genome assembly GCF_018881655.1 of Polynucleobacter sp. Tro8-14-1. Classification (GTDB taxonomy): domain Bacteria; phylum Pseudomonadota; class Gammaproteobacteria; order Burkholderiales; family Burkholderiaceae; genus Polynucleobacter. The sequence goes on along the minus strand of NZ_JACVPX010000010.1, from coordinate 23,069 downwards.
AAGACCGTTTAAACAACCGACCTAGAAAACGATTAGGATTTAAAACCCCCAATGAAGTATTTATGCAGTCCTTAAACCGTGTTGCACTTCGTGTTTGAATCTACGATTTATTTACAAAAGGGCATTACAGTGAAAAAACTTAGTACAAATTTAGTTGTAGCAGTTGTGGCATTCTTTTTTGGTCTTGCAAGCGCATCAGCGCTAAGTCGGATTGATTCTGATGATGTTCTAAAGATATCGATAGGCAAGACGGATGCGCTGGGTAACGTTTGCGCGCATCAAGACTAGTACTTTAGTTCTAGCGCTAGTGAATTATTGATCTGGATCAAGATTCCTCTTAACGATTGCTTTTATAAAAGAGTTCCAGTAGCTATTCAAATTTCCATGACGGTTTTTTGAATATTGATAACCACCCTTCGGGGTGGTTTTTTTTCAGTTAGTTTGGCTCTAGAAGTGGTAGCCAACTCCAAAGATAATGTCATAACCAGTGGCATCGGCAGTCGATTTCACGGTGGCGCCGCTATCTGTAAGTACGGTGATTGCCTTTGCTCGATTCACGGCGTAGTTGCCTTCACCAAAGGCATAAATTGATCCTGTGATGAATTGCTTATAGCCAATACCATAAACCGTTCCATTTACTCGGTTAGATTGCTGGGGGTAGTTTCCAGGCGAATTAGCATTGATAGTTGATCCTGCGTAACCTATCTTTGCATAGACTAAGCGTGTTTCATTAATCACATACCCTGGGATTAGGGAGAGGCTAAAGGTGTTGGAAACATCGTACGTGCCGGTTTTCACTGATGCCCCCGCAGGTGTAGTTGTTACCAGAGTTGAGCTAGCAGATCTAGAATGTCCTGGGTATAGTGCTGCACCAATACCCAGTAAGTAGTTTTTACCGATATCAAAGTTATAGCCAATGCCGATATTTGCCGCAGGACCATTAGCATGGTTTGCCGTTGAGGTATTGGGGTAGGTGACACCGCCCGCTGTAGTTGTTCCGCCTATTCCTTTGGGGATATAGCTCTCATATCCAATTAAACCTACTTGTCCGTAGGCGCCTTCCCAAGGGTTTGTTTTGGATTGGGCATGCGCATTCCCTAAGCACAATAGAGGGGCTATGAATGCGATGAGACTGTATTGGATAAATTTCATTTGATATCTTCTATTTTCTTATGAATTATTTGGTTAAAAGTAATTTAATGGCATTAACAATATCGCTATATCCAATTGGCTTATAGAGCACTTCAATATCAAGCTCCTTGAAGAGTTGAATATGCTGCGGTGATGTATCGGCTGTAATGATGATGGCTGGTATATCTACGCCAAAACTGTCTCTCAGTTGTTGAATAATCAAATCGCCCGTCGTAGTTTCAAGGCGGTAGTCACTCAGGATGCAATCAATATGATTAATGTTTGCTAGCTGTTTCATTAAGTCTTGGCTGTTTTCAGGCAACGAGAGAACGGCAAAGCCATTCTGGGTTAAGGCTTGCTTGTAGGCCTCAAAAATAGTGTGATTATCTTCGAATACGGCGATGGTTTTGGTTTCCCAGAGCGACTCTTGAGGATTCTGGTGATCATGCAGTATATTTTGAGTGGAGGATTCCGCACCATCATGCATGGCTAGAGCTAAATATTGAGTTTGCAGTGTGAATGTAGTGCCAACGCCCGGGGTAGATTTAACGGCGAGCTCAGTACCCGATATCTTGCAAAGCCTTTTAACAATAGATAGGCCCAGACCTAGACCATCGTGCATATTTCTGGTGCTGTCTACTCTAAAAAATTCATCAAATATTTTATCTAGTAGAGCTGGTTCAATTCCGCAGCCTGTATCTTCAATCAAAATATGAAGATGATCATTTTGGGGGGATAGCTTGATGGATATTGTTCCAGAAGCTGTGTATTGGATGGCGTTGGAGATTAAATTTCCGAGCAGCTGTTGCAATAGCAGCTTATCTCCATTAATCCCCATATTCATAAAATCAAACTGCAGAACTAAATTCTTATTTTTTGCAATGGGGGTGTAGGTATTAGATAAAAATCCCACAAGTTCTATTAGTTCGAATGACTTTTCAAGGTTGTCCGAGCTATTTGCATCCAGCTTACTTAAATCTAGTAGCGACTTAAACATCGAGTTTAAGGTTTGAATGCTTTTTCTGATTTGTAGGAAGTTAATTTTTTCTTTTTGGCTTAGCTTGTTTGGCTCAAACAAATCAAGATAAATATTGACGGCATGAAGAGGTTGTCGTAAATCGTGACTAGCAGTAGCAATAAATTTTGATTTAGCAATATTTGCAGCGATTGCAACATTACGCTCAGATTCAAGTTCCTTATTTAGGGTCTGATTTTGAATTTGTAGGCTAACTGTTTTGACCCATGATTTAGAAAAATATGAGGCCATCTTGACAGCATATAAAGAAAACGCAAATTCACCCATCAGAATGGGCCACGGAAACATAAACGGAGGAATGAGGGAGATGATGAATTGGCCAATAAAGATCGGTGCTGCAAAGCATAAGAATGTTGATCGATGAATTGAGTAGCCATAAAGCCCAACAAAGACTGCTGTTGAACTCATGAGGAGATAAAGACATTGCAGGTTAAATGGCAATGTTGGTGTAACTATGAGCCATCCAAGACCCCAGCATGCTGTCACAGAAAAAACACCCACATTTAAGTTGAGAATCTTACGTTTCGTTGATTGGCTTTGGTCTTTATTTTTGACAAAGACCATGTAGGCTCTGAATCCTACGCAGATGAACATAGAGATCAGCCAAATTAGAATCGCTGTTAAATCAGCCTCCTGAAAAACTAAGATTCCAGTGAGTAAAGGGCCGATGATCGTACCGGCAGTATTCGTTTTTGAAGCCGTCTCAAGAAACTGGTACTTTTCTTCTAGTAGTAGCTCGTCGTTGTTTTGAATGGAGAAGGCATCCATGTCCTAGACCCATCCATTTTCTTTGGCTTTGATGACTGCCTGAGTACGATTAAATACTTTAATTTTCTTAAAGATATCGCCTAAATGGATCTTTACAGTCTGCTCGCTAATATTCAGGGAGTAGGCGATCATCTTATTTGAGTCACCATTAGAAATATGGGTCAGTATTTGTTTTTGTCGATCGGTAAGCGGCTCCAGCTTAGAATTTTCAGGGCTTAAGCCCATTAAATTACAAACGCTTTCATAGATGTATGGGGTATCGCTGCTTTTAGGTATGAAGATACTGCAGCCCGCTTCGAGACATTCTTTTTCTAAGTTTTCCTCTTCAAGACCAGAAATGGCTGCAATTGCAACCACCTCATCCAGCTTTTTGAATTCTTTGATACCAAAGAGCTGATTTTCAGAGTCTGGAATAAGAAGATCTAAGAGGATGATCCAACTGGATTTTTGGGAGCGGACAATTTGCAAGCCTTCTGTGATGGAATTTGCAGAAAAGACCTGATTGCCTGATGAGAAAAATTTGCGGGTTAAAAACTGGTGAAGTGCATCCCGATAAACCGGATGATCGTCAACGATTAACAATGAAACAGAATGCATGGCGACCCTTATTCTTGGCCTATTTGGGGTGTGTTTTTATCTAGAATGATTGTGACATCCATTATCTTTCTATTTCTAGTACTTTAGCTCTATATAAACACTTGACCAAGATCAATAATCTTTTGCTAGACCCTGATTGGCTCGCTAATTTAAGGGTTTTCCTGAGATTTAAGTTGCGGGTAATTGTGTCAATTGAGTGACTAGAGCTAAAGTGCTATGGCTAAGAGATAGTGGCGCCCTTAGGATGGTCCAAGTTCAATTTTTCGGAGATCCACCATGCTATCAACTTCTATTTTTGGTCGCCACCAGCTCGTTGCTATGTTGATGCTGGTATTGCTCGTATTTGGTTCTGTGGCGATTGCCGCAACGAACATCCAATTGAGCGGGGATGACGCTGTTCGCGCTAATCCAAATAATCCGCATCAAATTCCTGAGTATTTGAATCCGAAGTCTGAAAGCCTGTCCAAAGAAATCCGACTCATTAAATATGAAGCGAGAGAAGAGGTGGCAGAGGTAGGGGAGTCGATGCATGTCGTTGCTATGCGCGATTTTCATGGCCAATCACAACCTATCTTGGATTTCACCACTGGCACATCAAACTAGTTCAAGAGTCTAGATCTTCGTTCTGAATGTTTGGGGATAAATATATGGAAATCTCTCTTTACTTGCCGATTTTTGAAGCTCTTGGTCACGAGACTAGATTTAAGGTATTCATGTCCATCTATCGTTCCGGAAAAGCCGGGGTTAGACCAAAGGAAATCATTGATAGATTTGGAGTGGACTCAGGGACGCTGGATTTTCATTTAAAGAGGCTTGCGGCTGTAGGGTTGATTGTTCTAAAGTTTGGCTGCCAAAGAGGAATTTATTGTGCCAATGAGAACATTCCGCCTGAGCTAGCCCAACTCTTTGCTTCGGGGCTCAGTACTAATGAGCTGTTTACGGATAATCCTGCGACTGTGGCTCTGCCTGCAGCAGAGCGCCTTCATTAAGGGCCACTTAGCCCAAAGATTGATATAGCTAAAATACAAAAGCCACCCTCGGGTGGCTTTTGTATTTCTAGTAGACTGAGTGTAACTATTCGCATCAAATTTTCATTTCTAAACAGTCGCCAAAAGATAAAACTATGAATCGCTTAACCACTCTATTTTTTATGGCTGCAGTAGTCGCCCCATTGCAAGCCTATGCCGATCCTCATTTTTACCAGTGCCAAGTGATGAGCGATGCCTACATTAAGGCGGATGGTTCTCTAGATGTATTGCGAGATAGCCCAAGGGTCGGGGAGAAGTTTACTGTGATAAAGGGTACCGGTGAGGTGATTGGGGACGTAATGGATGCTCTTAATAATCCTAAAGTATTTCCGTCAATTGGTGGGAAAAATTCCTACAAAGTAATTTGGGAGCAGAAGGCTGAAGGTAGTGGCGGAGCCTTTGTTGATTATTTGAATATCGATGAGTTTGTAAAAGGAAAAAAGAAGCCATTTGGTTTCTTTTCAGGAAGCCTGCTTTTGACCGGGCTTTGTGAATAATGAATAGCATTCAATCAGAAGATTTACCTGATTCGCCATTCGACACTCTTAAGGTGTTGTTGGTGGCTGCCTTTGCAGGGGCTTTGGTGGGCATAGTGGGCGGCACATTTAGAGCTGCACTAAATTTCATCACTATTCACTTTCTTTCATTTATTGCCTATTTGCATACCATCGATACAGGATGGTTCATTTCTGGATTTATCGTAGTGGGGTTCATCACTAGCTCCTGTGTAGGAATAGCTCGCATGTTGGTTCAGTTAGAGCCTTCGACAATCGGTAGTGGTATTCAGCATGTAGAGGCAGTCATGCACGGGGCAGCTAAACCTAGTAGGTTTAGGGCCTTACCAATTAAATTTTTTGGCGGCTTGTTATCCATTGGATCTGGAATGGCTTTGGGCAGGGAGGGGCCAACGGTTCAGATGGCTGCCATTATTGGCTCCGAATGTGGAAAATTATTCCGCCATAAAGTGGTTGAGCAATCACTTTTATATACCGCTGTAGCTGGCGCAGGATTGTCAGTGGCTTTTAATGCGCCACTATCGGGAATTGCATTCTCATTTGAGGAGATATCTAAAAAAATCTCCATTAAAAGACTCATGGTGTCTATTGCTGCAGTAGCTTCAGGTGTCATTGTGTTTCGAGCTTACTTCGGAAATTCAATTGAATTTGTAGTTGGTGACCTGTTGCCAGATTCTGGCTTTAGTCTGTATTGCTATGGTGTATTTGCAGTGCTATTGAGTTTCATAGCCACTCTGTATAGTCGAACGATTATTGGCGCCTTAAATATTACCGATTCATTTTCTGGCATTTCTCCGGTGAACAAAGCGCTCATCATTGGTTTTGGGGTGGGGTCACTGGCTTATTTTTATCCAAATCTAGTGGGTGGAGGAGATTTACAAGTTCAATCCATCTTGAGTAAAGGCTATTTCTTGCTGCCCCTCATGCTCTTGATACTTGGCCGTTTCTTTCTGGGGCCTATTAGTTATTCCACAGGAGTGCCGGGCGGAATATTTTCACCAATCCTGTTGATGGGCTCTGGTATTGGCGTGTTATTTGTACTTGCAATGAACCCAATATTGAGCCATCTTGCACTCGGTCAACTTGATCCCATTGCCTTTGCATTAGTGGGAATGGCGGCATTTTTTACAGTAGTCGTTAGAGCGCCCCTTACCGGAATTTTGCTCGCAATAGAGATGAGTGGCAAAGTTAGCTTAATTATTCCCCTGCTGATTACTAGTGTGATTTGCTCCATCATCCCTGTCTTGCTAAAACAAGAACCTATTTATGATGCATTAATGGATAGAACTAAATAAAACTCAGCTGTCATCTCTTTGAAGTCTATTGAAGGGTTTTATTGAGTAACTGAGCCAGTCGTTCACCTGCAAGTTTAAGTCTAGCTTCTAGAATTGGGGTGTAGTGATTGATGCACCGCTGATCCACTAGGCGTGCTGGATAAAAGCTATTTTGGATGGGCAATATTGCAGGACTCAGTAGCCGCATTGAGTGGTTCTATATTGAAGTAATCCCCGGGTTGGGTCTTATTGGATGATAGGTCGAGGGCTAATGCATTGGTTGGGGTATTTAAGTTCTTAATCAGGCCAGAGTCCCAAAGTGAATGCAAATTAGTGGCTTTACCAAAAGCTTGGACTTGGTAATTATTGCCACCTTTATCTTCCTTATAGCCCGCATGCAAAGGTTGGTGGATATCACCCATAAAGTGAACAACGTACTTCAGGGCAAGCAGTCTTTTCTCATCCGACTCTTTTGATCCCAATATCTGTGTCTGTTGCTGCAGGGCTGCGATGACGCAATCCCCATTTGGGCAGTCTCGCTCGGGTACGTATAAACAGGCTTCCTTAGGAAAATTGACATAATGCCATCGAGCAGTAATCTTGGTCGCATGCTCATCTGGCCAGGTTGAAATACTCACCATAGAAGAGCCGGGCTCCAACATTAATAGTTTGCTAATTTCAGCCTGCGCTTTTGGCGATAGTTGCGATTGAGCGATTTGAGCGACCACCTGATGTCCCTCAACTCCCCATGCGAATGCGGCCTTCATGAAAAGCAATTGAAGGGAAATAATTAATATTGATTTAATTTGTAAAGACATTTTCTACATAAATCCCATCAAGGCGGTAGCGGAGGCCACCACTAGCGATAGTTTTCTAAACCCTCCAGTAATAGGGTCCAGCAGGGGTAGGGTTTACTTTAGCTTAGTTTGGGTGCACCTGGCTGCTTGAAGGGGTGTGCATTTGCAAAGCTAGGAAGCTTCATGCAGTTTTCAAAGATGCTATTGAGGGTAGGGGCAGCGCTCATATCTACATTAAATAGTTTTGCACCAACCACATGTGAGGCTAAAGCAATATCAGCAATCGTTACTTCATCACCGAATGAATAGGTTTTAGATTTTCCTAACTTGATTAAAGTGCTTTCTATTGCTTCGTTGCCTTTAGTAAACCAATGTTGTGCCCATTTTGTTTGGGCAGCTTCATCAAGGTCCCACTCTTTATTCAGGAAGTTTCTGACTCTAGGAACAATCAGTGGGTGAGCATCGGCGATGGTGATTAAAGCTAAGGCCTTTACTTCAGCCTTATCAATGGGTTTGCTAGGAATTAGTTTTGGGCTCGGCCAAATATCTTCTACGTACTCCAGAATAGCTAGCGATTGAACGATTTCATGACCGTTATGCTTGAGCAGAGGAACCACGTGTTGTGGGTTGAGCGAACTATAGGCTTCACCAAATTGCTCACCACTAGCTAAATTAATAGACACCTCTTCAAAAGAAACTCCCTTTAGGTTTAGGGCAACCCTAACACGATAAGCAGCTAGGGAACGCCAGAATCCATAAAGGGTTACGCTCATAGGATTTTTATACTTAGGCGTTAATAAAGTCGCGGATAGCGCTCATAAACACTGCTGGAGCTTGCAGTTGAGGAACGTGTGCCAAGCCGGGCAAGATGTTCAAAGTGGCATTTGGCAAGCCAGCATGAAGCTCTACAGACATTGCTGAAGGAGTTGCTTCATCAAGCTCTCCAACCATTACTAATACTGGCTGGGTGACTTTGGATAGTTGATCACGAATATCCAAGCTAGCCAAAGCAGCGCAGGCACCATGGAAAGTTTCAGTATCAAGACCCAAGAAGCGTTTCTTTCTTTCGGCAACGAGAGTTGGGTTCTGCTCTTGAAACTCTGGAGCAAACAAGCGGCGCATCGCAACATCAGCAATGGCTTCCAGCCCTTTTTCTTTAGCAGCGCCTGACATTCCACGGAAAGCCGCACGGCCTAGCTCGGAGAACATCGCACCACAATCAGCTAGCACTAAGCGTGAGGCCAGTTGTGGGTGGCGAATGCTCGTAATTAAGGCGATAAAGCCGCCATAACCATTACCTAAGAAGATGGGCTTTTCAGAGAGATGTAGAGATTCGATGCCTTTAGCAATATGGTCAGCGATTCCATTCAGATCCCCGCCCACAAAGTCAGACCCTTCAAACCCAGGAAGATTGAGTGAGATTACTTCATGGGTTTTAACCAGGTCGGCGGCCAGGGGTGCAAATGAACTGCTGTCAGCCAATAGAGAGTGAAACAACACAATCGGTTTTCCAGAGCCTGAAATATCTAAACTCAATTTTTTGTTGTCGATAGTTAAAGTTTTATTTGCCATGTGAATATATTTCCTTGCTCTCTAATGGAAGACAGTTGATTAGTTAAGACGTGGTTGGCTGGCGGTATCTTTGTACCAGTCAAAGGGCGCATCATCCAAACGAATCATGACGCTCTTAGTCTCAAAGTGTTGATCAAAAGATTCAGTGCCACACTCACGACCAATACCGGAGTCCTTAATGCCACCCCATGGTGACGCTGGATCTAAGCGGTGGTGATCATTTACCCAAACAATGCCGCATTTGAGTTTGGCAGCAACGCGGTGTGCTCTAGTAACGTCATTTGTACGAATGGCGCCCGCAAGTCCAAATGGAGAGTCGTTAGCCAACTCCAGACCTTCTTCTTCGGTAGTGAATTTAGTCACAGATACGAATGGTCCAAATACCTCTTCTTGGAAGATGCGCATGTTTCTAGTAACGTCAGCAAAAACAGTTGGCTCTACAAAGAAGCCATCTTTCATGGATGCATCAGTTGGAACCTTGCCACCAGCTACGAGGCGTGCCTTATCTTCATTGAGGCCAATGTCAATATATTTGAGAACGCGTTGTTGCTGGCGCGCAGAAACGACAGGCCCCAGTTGCACTGTTGGATCAATCGGGTTACCAATGCGGATGGACTTCGCTTTTGCTGCAAGCTTTTCAACAAACTCATCATAGATTTTTGCCTGAACAATTTGACGGCTTCCACAAATACAGGTTTGTCCTGCTCCTATAAAGGCGCCAAAAGCGGCATAGTTCACCGCTTGATCTACGTTGAAGTCATCAAATACGAGAACTGGTGTTTTGCCACCGAGCTCTAAGGTCTGATGCGCAAAGTTGCTACCAGCCAATGCGCCAGTAATGCGACCAGCTTCTGTGCCACCAGTCAGAACCCACTTGGCTAAACCAGGATGCTCGGCTAGCGCTTTACCAGTTGATGGTCCAAGCCCAGTAATTACGTTAAATACTCCTGGTGGTAAACCAGCCTCTACAAACAGCTCAGCAAGACGTAATGTAGTTAATGGAGTGTATTCAGAGGGCTTTACTACTGTCGTGCAACCAGATGCAAGAGTAGGAGCTAAGCTCTTTACCATGATCATCAATGGGTGATTGAATGGTGTGGAGTTACCTACAACGCCAATCGGAGTACGCAAGGTGTAGTTGAGATAGTTGCCATCCACTGGAATGACAGAATCACGACGTGCAATAGCAAGGCCTGCGTTGTAACGGAAGAAGTCTGGCAAGCGAGAAACTTGCGCACGAGTCTCATTTAAGGAGCGTCCGTTATTAGCTGTTTCTAATGTGTAGATTTCTTCTAGGTTGGCTTCAAAAACATCAGCTAGTTTATTGATGAGCTTAGCTCTTGTGCGATTGGACATAGCGCTCCACTCGGAGCTAGAAAAGGCTTTGGCAGAGCTTTTTACTGCTTTATCAACGTCCGCGTCTGTCGCATGTGAGATTTGTGCAAGCATTTCACCAGTTGCTGGATTTAATACATCCAGTAACTTAGGTTGGGATGCAGGCACTTCTTTACCATCAATAAATAATCCACGAATAGGTACTTGCTTGTTAGAGTTTGACATGGTGGTCCTTTTAAAAATAAATTGAATTAGTTAACAATCATTCCGCGTGAAACTGCATTACTGACGCGCTTGCCAGCAGCAAGCACATGCTGCTCAGCCAAACGCTGGGCAGCCTTAATAGATCTGGCTTGGACGATATCGATGATCTCGCGATGTTCCTCTACAAGAGCCTCTGGCTTGCCGTGGTTCATATTGCTCACGCTAATCTGTACGGCTCTCTCCATTAAATCGATGAGGTCAATCAGCTGATCGCGCATGCGCGGATTGCCGCCGAGTTCAGCCATCTTGCGATGGAATGATTTGTTGTATCCAACAAATCCATCTTTCCATTGATTTTCATCAAAGCGTTTGTATTGATCTAGGACCTGTAACTGTTCATCACTCGCATGTCGAATTACGCGTTCGATGTTAGCTCGCTCAAGTGCTGCACGCAAATGAAACATATCCAACATATCTGAAATCGAAACAGGGGCCACTCGATAACCTTGGCGTGGAATAGTAATTACTAAACCTTCGCGCTCAAGGCTAATGAGGGCATCACGTACCGGGGATTTGCTGACCTCAAACCGCGCTGCTAATTCGGCTTCTCGTATTTCAGCGCCAGGCATTAATTGGCACGACAAAATATCGTGACGAAGCTCTTCGTACACTCTCTCGCGGAGCAGTCGACCGTCTGTTTCTATGGGTTCTGTAATGGTGGCTGTCATGGTTTCAGAGATATCAGGCTCTATATAAATGTTGTTCGTAATATATCACAAGGGTTTTATAGGAAGCCAGGTAATTTTATAAATATATGATTTATATAGATAAATAATATTTACAGAAAAATATTGCTTAAATTTAAATTTATTGTAGTATATCAATTAAGACGTTAAAACTACAATTACAGAGTACAAAACACCGCGAGGAGACAGTTATGTTGAATAAGATCCACCTAAAAGCCGTAGCGCTTGCAGTAACGGGGGCGCTGTTAAGCCCTGCAGCCTTTGCGGCTGACAGTACACCGATTCGGGTTGGTTTCTTAACCATCAAATCAGGTGCTTTGGCTGCGGGCGGCAAACAGATGGAGGAGGCAATCAATCTGTTTATGAAGGAACGTAACAATACGATCGCCGGTAGAAAGGTAGAGCTATTTGTTGCTGATACTTCTGGTCAACCAGCTGTTACTAAAACTAAAACACAAGAGCTGGTAGAGAAAGATAAAGTTCAAGTCATCATTGGACCTTTAGCCGCATTTGAAGCAATTGCAGTAGACGACTACATTAAAAAAGTAGGTGTACCTGTGATCTCCCCATCTGCTGGTGCTGAAGATTTGACGCAACGCAAACCAAATCCATGGTTTGTTCGTGGCGTTGGTAGCTCAGCTCAACCAAGCCATGCGCTTGGTGAGTACGCTGCTAAAGACTTGAAGTACAAACGTATTGCCATTATTGCCGATGACTTTGCTTTTGGTCATGAGATTGCAGCTGGTTTCCAAAGAACATTTGAAGAGAACGGCGGCAAGGTTGTGCAAAAGCTCTGGACCCCTTTGAACGTAGCAGACTACGGTACTTATATCGGTCAGATTAAGCCAAACGTTGATGCTGTATTTGCGGCCTTTGCTGGCGGTAATGGCGTGAAGTTTGTGAAGCAATATAGCGAGTACGGATTAAAAGGAAAGATTCCTTTGCTTGGTGCAATGACTACAGTCGATGAAGGTATTTTGCCTTTCATGGGCGATGACGCGCTCGGTATAATTTCTACTGGTTGGTATTCAGCAAACCTCAATAACGCTGCTAATGCGAAGTTTGTAAAAGATTTCAACGCGATGTACAAAAAGGATCCTGGCTACTATTCCATGGGTGCCTATGGTGCTGCGTTAATGCTTGAGCAAGCATTAAAAGACGTTAAAGGCAATATAGAAGATAAGAATGCCTTCATGGCTGCATTGCGTGCAGTGCAATTACCAAATGATCCAAGGGGTAAAGTGACATTAGACGCATTGGGTAACCCAATCATGGATATTTATATCCGTAAGGTTGAGAAAAGAGATGGCAAGCTTACTAACGTTGTGATCAAAACTTATCCAGCGGTAAGTCAGTTCTGGACATATAAAGCTAAGGACTTCCTAGCTAACCCTGTTTACTCCAGAGATTACCCGCCTGCGAATAACTTAGAAAACTGATTCGCTGCACATGTCCTTTTGGTTAATTCAGAGTCTTAATAGCCTTGCCCTGGGGGGAGTTCTTTTCACCCTCGCGGCAGGCTTTTCATTAATCTTCGGATTGATGCGTATTGCTAATCTTTCTCATGGTGCCTACTTTATGTTGGGTGCTTATGTTGGCTTAAGTGTGATTGAGGCAGGGCACTCTTTCTTCTTGGCAATACTTGCTGCTGCAATTGCCATTGGTTTATTGGGCATCGCAGTAGAAAGAGTCATCCTACGACGTTTAGCAGGTAATAGCTTGTCTCAGGTATTGGCAACTTTGGGTGTGGCATTTGTCATTGCAGATTGCAGTCTTTGGTTTTGGGGTGGCGATCCTCGTCCGGTTGCGGCTCCAAGCTTTCTTGCTGGCGGTATTCAGATTCTTGGTCAAACCTTTCCCCTCTATCGAATCGCTTTAGTCATCTTTAGTATTTTTGTGGCGCTCGGCTTATGGCTCTTGCTCGACAAAACAAAGCTAGGCGTCATGATTCGCGCCAGTGTTGATGATCGCCAAATGGCTCAGGGCATTGGCGTGCCTGCAACCAAGCTGTTCTCCATTGTTTTTTGCTTAGGCGCTGCATTGGCAGGAGTTGGCGGTATTGCTGCTGCACCAATTTTGTCAGTTTATCCAGGCCTAGATGCAGATATGCTGCCAATTGCATTGGTTGTCGTGATTCTGGGCGGCCTCGGTAGTTTGTTAGGCGCATTTATCGGCAGCTTTTTAATTGGCTTTATCTATAGCTTTGGCCAGGCTCTGTTTCCCGATTTGGCTTACATCATTTTGTTTTTACCAATGCTCATTATTTTGGCTGTCCGCCCACGTGGCCTGTTTGGAAAGATTAGCGCTTGAACCGTATTTTTTATATTGCCATTCTTGCTGCATTACTTGTCCTCCCGATCATTCTTGGAGGTACGTATTACACCAACTTAGCGAGTCAAATTCTGATTGCCGGCATCTTTGCGATGAGCCTCAACTTACTTGTAGGTTATGCCGGCCTCACTTCATTGGGTCATGCAGGCTACTTGGGCTTGGCGGCGTATATCAGTAGTTGGCTAACAGTAAAGCTAGGCTGGGGTCATGCAAGTACAGCAGCTATTGCGATTGTAGGCACTACTGCCGTTGCCGGTATATTCGGTTTGATTGCTTTGCGAGCGACAGGTATCAGCTTCTTGATGATTACCCTGGCATTTGGACAAATTCTATGGGGCTTAGCTTATCGCTGGGCTAGTGTTACTGGTGGTGATAACGGGATCTCTGGGATTACCAGACCACATATTTTTGGATTTGATTTAGGTGAGGCGAATTATTTTTACTACTTCACTCTTTTTATCTTTTTATTGGTTTGGATTGCGATTGCGATCTTGGTTCGCTCTCCATTTGGTGCCACCATTAGAGGAACTAAAGATCAGCCTCGTCGGATGAGTGCGCTCGGCTTTAATGTCTGGCTCATTCGCTGGGTCACCTTTACTGCTTGCGGCTTCTTTGGTTCAATCGGTGGAATTATGTATGTCTACTATCACCAATTTATTAGTCCACACAGTCTTTCATTAGCAAACTCTGCTGAGATGCTCTTGATGGTGATTGCTGGAGGTGCTGGTACTTTGATGGGCCCAGTGATTGGCGCTGCTTTAGTGATGTTGCTCAAGAATGTAGCAAGCCAATACATAGATCACTGGGTTACTTTATTAGGTTTGGTATTTATTTTCATTGTGATGTTCATTCCAGGCGGCATTGTTGCAGGATTTGATCGTATTAAAAATGCACTCAATTCCAACAAGTAAAAGATGAGTCCCATTCTTCAAGTTTCCGATTTAAGCAAATCCTTTGGTGGCCTTAAGGTGACCAAAGGGGTCAATTTAACTGTTAATGTTGGAGAGAGGCACCTATTGATCGGGCCAAATGGTGCTGGCAAGACAACATTGTTTAATCTCATCTCCGGTGACCTCGCATCAGACTCAGGAACCATCACCTTTGCTGGTAAAAATGTGACTAAGTTGCCAACTGCTAGGCGTGCACAACTCGATTTAGCAAGAACCTATCAAATTCTCACGCTGTTTGGTAAAGATAATTTGATTTCTAACGTGAAGTTGGCGCTGCTAGGAAAAATGCCATTGCGTTGGAAATGCTGGGGATCTTTTTTATCTGAGTCTGCTTTAGATCGGAGGGCATTAGTCGTCCTGGAAAAGGTGGGGTTGGGCGCTAAGGCCTATCTACCTTTAGAGCAGACTTCCTACGGCGAGAAACGTCGCTTAGAGATTGCGATGGCGCTAGCTCAAAACCCCCAAATCTTATTACTCGATGAGCCTTTGGCTGGCTTATCTACTGAAGAGCGTGAAACCATTACTGAATTACTCCAGCAAATCGATCGCAATATTACTATCTTGATGATTGAGCATGATATGGCTGTAGCCTTAGCATTTGCTGACCGCGTAACCCTCTTGCATTACGGTGAGGTGATTACGAGTGGTACACGCCAAGAGGTCGTGAATGATCCGCGTACCAAGGAGATTTATCTTGGCCACTAATTCCATATTAAAGATTCAAGACTTAAACGCTTTTTATGGTGATAGCCATATTCTGTATGACCTTTCCTTTGAGTTAAAGAAAGATACCGTTCTCGCTTTATTGGGCAGAAACGGCGCAGGTAAGACTACTTGCATCAGTTCCATCATTGGCTTTCTGTCTGGCAGAAGTGGTTTGATTGAGTTAGATGGCGTGCCACTGCAGAATTTATCTCCCGAGAAAATCTGCCAAGCAGGCATTGGTATTGTTCCGCAAGGGCGCCGTATTTTCCCAAGTCTGACCGTAAAAGAAAATTTAGATGTCGCGTATCAAGCCCCTCGTACGGGAAGCTCTCGCCAATGGTCGCTTGAAGACGTGTTTCAGTTTTTCCCGCGTTTAAATGAGCGTAAGAATCAGATAGCAGGTAGCTTATCCGGCGGCGAACAGCAGATGCTAGCAATTGGTAGAGCTTTAATGACCAATCCTAAGGTGTTGCTATTGGATGAGCCTTCAGAAGGTTTGGCCCCACAAATTGTCAAAGAAGTGGGCAATATTATTGCCACCCTCAAGCCGTTTATTTCTATTGTTTTAGTTGAGCAAAATCTCAATCTTGCTTTAAGTGTTGCAGATGATGTAGTACTTCTGAATGGTGGCAAGATTGTCTTTAGTGGCAGCAAAGCGCTATTTACTGAAAAGCAGCAAGAGCTGCAAGCCCATCTGAGCGTGGAGTAATGCATATGCAAGATTTATTAATGACAGCCAAGATTGGCAAGTACGATATTCAATATATAGATGTTGGCAAAGGCGTTCCAGTGGTTTTAATCCACGGCCTTGCAGGCGACTATAGTGCCTGGACAGCACAGATACAGCTTTTAAAAGATCACTACAGGGTGATTGCATTTGATAACCGAGGGGCGGGCAAGAGTACCCAAGTAGATGAGCCTATTAGCACCCAAGATCTTGCGAAAGATACCTTGGGCTTGATGGATTTTCTGAACATTCCATCCGCGCATGTGGTTGGTAGATCAATGGGTGGGGCGATTGCTCAGCACATGGCTTTAATGTCACCGGAGCGAGTGAAGTCCTTAGTGTTGTGTGCATCGTTTGCAGTACTTGACCCACTTGGCCGTAGAGTGTTGTTAAACATGCGGGAAGCACTTGAATGGCGTATGAGCTGGGCTGACCATGCAAGGCATTCTGTACAAAACTTTGTCTCAGCGGAGTTTTTTAATACTAAGCAAGAGCAAGTTAAAAAGATTGAAGCACTCATTGGCGGGGAAACCCGATTGCCTGCGTGCTATAGCCGTCAGAATGAGGCCTGCCAAAACCATGACACTGTAGATCAGCTGGATTTAATTAAGCAGCCAACACTCATCATGGCCGGAAAGAATGATCCGATCTGCTCTCTGACTGCTACAGAGATTATGAGTCAAGGTATTGCTGGCTCAGAAACGATTTTGTTTGATAACGCGAGCCATTTTTTCTTAATGGAGCAGCCTGAGAAGTTTAATCAGAGTCTTAAGCACTGGCTAAATATTACTATTTACAATTCAATTGAGCTGCAAGGTCCATAAGATCTTTGGCGTGGTAAGTGGTAAATTCTTCACGATGCAAATCTTGCCTTGAGAAGTTAGGGCCAAACTCTAGTGGTCTTTCAATGAAAGCTGTTTGAAGTCCACAGGCATTTGCTGACAGAAGATCATCTTTGTGAGCCGCCACAAGCATCACCTGTTCGGGTAGGACATTGAAAATCTCCGCGACACCTAAATAAGTTTCTGGATCAGGCTTGTAGTGACGAAATACTTCAGCTGAAAGAATTAAGTCCCAAGGAAGTCCTGCATTCTTGGCCATATCTGCAAGCAGGCCAAGATTTCCATTAGATAAGGTAACGATAGTAAATTTACTTTTTAATTTTGTCAGTCCTTCGACTGTATCTAGCCAGGGATTGAGGCGATGCCAAACTAGATTTAATTCATGTATTTGTGATTCGGACAACGAGGTAATGTTGAATGTCTTCAATATGTCGTCAAGAATCATACGATGTAAATCATCAATCTTTGTCCATGGCAGAGTTCCAGAGCGAACCTTAGCCATTGCTGGTTTATAACCATTACGCCATGCTGCAGCGAATTCATTGGGATCAACTGGCAGGCTGAGTCTTTTGGCTTCAGCCGCGATTGATCCATGCCAGTCAACTACTGTTCCAAAGACATCAAAGGCTAGTATTTTTGGGTCCATACTCATTTTTAAAGTTCTTTTTGGGTTGATATTTAGCGGAAAGGAACGCCTGTTATTGGATATTAGCGGAACTCCAAAGAAAAAGTCCCCGAACCTTCATTTGGAGCTTGATATTACTGGTGGGTCAGGCGATATTTGAACTTGCGACCAACGGATTGCCAAGGCACTTTTACCTTTATCTATGGCTGTTTTAAAGGGTGATCTGTAAATAAATAATCTTTTATAGCGAAAGTAGAGTAAAATACACTTAGCGACTTTCAAGCTAATAGTGTTGTTGTACTATTAATTAATACCGCAGTTCTGCGATAGTTCTTCTTAGCATCTCCCCCGCCATTCTTGACTTTCGCCTCATTTGGGGCATAGCCCCTTTTATATTTTTTTAAGGAATAGTCAGATATGGCAAACGGAATTGTGAAATGGTTTAACGACGCTAAAGGCTTCGGCTTTATTACCCCTGAACTCGGTGGCGAAGATTTATTTGCCCATTTTTCAGCAATTAATAGCAGCGGATTTAAGTCTTTAGCTGAAGGTCAAAAAGTGACTTTTGATATTACTACTGGCCCTAAAGGCAAGTTAGCATCCAATATTCAACCTGTTTAAATCAGAAGCAAATGCCAGGCGGAAATTATTTGCCTGGCCTAAAGCCCAGCATGACTGGGCTTTTTATTTTTATAAAGGATGTTAAATGGCAAAAGAAGAGTTGCTTGAAATGGAAGGCCTGGTTGATGAAATTCTGCCAGATTCTCGTTATCGGATTACTTTAGATAATGGCCATAAGCTTATTGCCTATACAGCGGGGAAAATGAAAAAAAATCACATCCGTATATTGGCAGGAGATAAGGTTTCTTTGGAGATCTCCGCTTATGACTTGAGCAAAGGCCGTATTACATTTAGACATCTTGAGAAGAAGCAATCTTTTGCTGGTGCGCCTAAGAGACGATATTGATAGCTTTGAGGTTTAAAACTGCAAGTTAAATTAATATTTGTCAAGAATCGCAGGCCCTGTTTGATGTGGCCCCAGGCAAGCAAGAGATACTAAAACTACCTTCGGGTGGTTTTTTATTTGGTCGTTTGCCATCCTAGGCAACAACGGTCCAACGGATCGCTTATTGCCACCACAAATTACCGACACATTCCAAGCAATCAACAGAAGAGGGGCCACATTTCTGTAATCCCTTTTTATAACTAGTAGGTCGGGCGAGATTAGAACTCGCGACTAATCAATCACTGACGACTAATCAGCTGGTTTCATAGTGAACTCGCCGTTATCGCTGCTGTTAGCGGTTTTATTGAGCTCGTAGTATGTAGGTTCAGCTATGAATCCTACGGGGCCGCTAGGATCTTCTAAAAGCATTTCAGATCTATTTGGCGAAATAACAAATCGATAGGTTTTACCGCTGTCAAATTGATAGGTTTGAGAAAATACGCCGAAAGAGCCGGACATTGTGCCGTCTACCTTAAGAATATGTTTTCCTGAAGGTATGTTTACGGTGCAATTACCTGCATTGGGGATGACACAGACTTTAAGGCCATCCACATAAACTTGGGCACTTTTCACAAGTCCAAAAAAAACCGTACTTGTGCGATTAAAGGTAAGGGTGACATCTCCGTCGGGATTCACGGGGGCGGCGCCTTCCTGATACCCCATGCTCTGACATCCTGCCAAGAGGGCGAACAAAGTAATGCTCAGTAATTTTTTGAATGGCACTATTGCATCTCCAAATTAAGCAATATTAGGCATACATTACCCCAAATTAACTTCCGTAATCCAAGCTTCTAGATTCCAAAGAAAAAGCTACCCGAAGGTGGCTTTTGCATAGCTGGTGGGTCGGGCGAGATTCGAACTCGCGACCAACGGTACTTAGATGCTAGGCTGGCGCTTTTTAATGAGCTCAGAAGCTGGGATCCGAACTATTTTTCCATCAACCATGGTTACGATTGCGGTGTTCGTTTGAATGGCTAAGTCAATTGCTGCTTGCCCAGCACGTCGCATGGCGTAGTAGGAGCCCGCAATGTCGGGGTCTGGAGAGTTACGAATATCTTTAACAATGGACTTCATCTTTCCTCCTGTTTATCTGATTATTTTACGTAACTGAAAGCCTCTGTTTTGCTTAAAACTTGATGGTATGAAGGGTTTTTTGCCAATCTTGCCCTTCTATAGCCTCCTATATATACTTGAACAATGCAAAGCATTAAGTCAAAGCCCTCCATTCCTATGCGTGTTTTAGCTCGTAAGGCTGATGCCGAGAAGTATGAAAAGCTCAGTAGGTTGCATCAACACGTCTTGGTTTTGCTCCGCTCCGATCGCCGGAATGATGTATTACATCAAGCTGAAGGCCGTATTCAAAAGTGGGAAGAGCGGGATTTATGTAGTCGCTTCTATATAGACTCTTGGAGAAGACTGATAAATTCAGACCCCTCCGAAATGGAACGAGAGGTTTGTGGAGATGCTCCGCAAGCACATGCACTAGCCCAAAATTCACCATTTAGTTTTCTGATGAAAGAAGTTCAGTGAATCTGAGCCATATTCATCACGTACTCACCGAAGCCAAAAAGATCACCAACCATACTGACTACGTCATTATTGGTAGTTTGACTGCGCTTGGGCTGAAAGCGGATCCCCCGGATGAAATGGTTCGCTCCATCGATGTGGACATGTACCCAAAGGATGATCCAGGTCGCGCTGGCGAAATAGCTGCGCTAATTGGCCAGGGCAGTCCGTTTGAAGATGAGTATGGATACTATGTAGATGCTGCTAGTCCCGACTTGCCAACATTGCCAGATGGTTGGGAAGACCGTTTTGTGATTCATGACTTTGGCGATGTAAGGGCATTATTTTTAGAGTTAAATGATGCCGCGATATCCAAATACGCCCGCGGTGAAATTCGGGACCGCGTTTGGATTCAAGAGGGACTTAAGGCGAAATTACTATCAATGCCTACGATTGATTATCGCCTGCGAGAGACTGCATTCTTAGATGAGATGGAAGAAAAATCTGTCAAGCAAAGAATTTTTGAAGATAAAAAATTGCTAAATTTAGATCAAGAAACTTAAAGTTCTTTTTTATAACGAGTCTTAGCCATTTTTATCAATTCATCAATATTTCGATGGCCTTGAATGTAGTCTAAAAGACTCTTAACAAATTCTGTTGAAGGCGTAAATCCCTCAATACGCGCAGATGCTAAAGCGTTATTGACAATAAATTGGCGCCTTAAAGGCTCGCTAGAGTATTTTTTTGACATTAAAGAATTTTATATAGAGTTATGGTTTTCTTTATATCTAAAGAAAAAGCCCCTAGATTTCTCTAGAGGCTTTTGTATAACTGGTGGGTCGGGCGAGATTCGAACTCGCGACCAAGGGCACTTAGACGCTAGGCTGGCGCTTTTTAATGAGCTCAGAAGCTGGGATCCGAACGATCTTCCCATCAACCATGGTTACGATTGCGGTGTTCGTTTAATGGCTAGGTCAATCGCCGCTTGACCGGCACGCTGCATGGCGTAATAAGATCCAACAATATCGGGATCAGGCGAATTGAGGATCTGCTCAACAGTGGTGTAACCAACGCTTTTGTGTGGCGGTTTATTTTTTGCCATAAGCAGCATCATGATCTGGTTCAATTAATAAAACCCTTAGGAAATGATCTTCTCTGAAGCCAATGCCCCGGATTGATTTGCTAACTCGAAATGAGTAGAGTGCATCAATATCTTTTGGTACAGGAATGCTATGAATCTTTTCCCACTTCAATCCCTTGTCGCGGTAAACCTGGTTCCAGGTCAATTGCGTGATTTTCTCAAAAGTGGCAAAGGCTTTCTCTTGCTCGGTTGGCTCCAGACTCTCCCAGGTAGATTGGAAGATGGGGCTATTCAGATCAAGCTCAACTAAGGGCTCAGGCTTTGCGTTTCTCGCCATGAGCTTTAGCCGTTTTTAGTTTAGAAAGGTCAGTTGCTTTGGCCGGCGTTTTTTGTGCCCAGGCCAAGGCTGCTGATAAATCCTTTTTAATGGCTGGCGTATGTACCCAACGCTCATTGTCGGGAATAACTGTGGCGGTGCGAATCACCCAAACGCCAGGTTCAGGCGTTTCCACTAATACCTGACGTCCCGCATGCTCTTTGCCAAGCGAGATCTGCCCGCTGGATCCAATGGATTTAATAACTTGATGATCTATCACTGCGCCCATGGCATTCTCCTATATTCATGCAGCATGAATGCATTATAGCATGATATTAAAACAAGATGCTAGTTAAGGCTTCAATAGAGAAGGGACAATGCTAATTAAGCTGATTGGTAAAAGAAAAAGCCCCTAGACTTCTCTAGAGGCTTTTGTATTACTGGTGGGTCGGGCGAGATTCGAACTCGCGACCAACGGATTAAAAGGGTCCGCCTGACACATCGCAACTTTTGATAAAGTAAATCTAACACAGAAATGCACAAATAAACATACTCCTGATTTAAGCTAAATTTTTACTAAAGTTTGGAGCGGGGATGAAGGAAAAATATTCTAGACAGGAAATCTTAGATTTAATTTGGTCGCTGCCTATTTCAAAAGTTTCAAACCAACTTAGGGTGTCAGCTAGCTGCTTATCAAAATGGTGTGATATTGCCGAGGTTCCCAAGCCCCCGATGGGCCATTTGAATCGCTACCAATATCCTAGACACTTCCCAACCTCGCTTGGTACTGCTCTTCAAATCTTACCGGAGAAAGTCCATTGTTGTAACTATGGCGTCTAACCGGGTTGTAAAACATTTCGATGTAATCAAAAATATCTTCTCTTGCTTTTGCTCTGCTGGCATAGGTTTTACGTTTAATCCGCTCCCGCTTGAGTAGTTGGAAAAAGCTCTCCACTACGGCATTGTCATGGCAGTTTCCGCGCCGACTCATGCTTTGTTTGAGGTTATGTTCTTTTAAGAACGCTTGCCACTCGTAACTAGAAAATTGACTGCCTTGATCCGAGTGGATCATCACTGTCTGCTTGGGTTTTCGTTTCCATAAAGCCATCAGCAAGGCGCTGACCACCAACTCCTTATCCATTTGACCTTGCATCGACCAGCCTACAATCTGGCGGGAGAATAAATCCAAGACCACCGCCAAGTACAGCCAACCCTCATGCGTGCGGATATAAGTAATGTCCGTTACCCAGGTCTCATTAGGTTCTAAAACATCAAACTGCTGACCCAAGTGATTGGGGGCTGCCACATGAGGCTTACCAGTATGGTGCCGTGGTTTACGCTTGTAGCCTGTTTGGGAACGCAGGCCCTGTGCCTTCATCAATCGATACACCCGTTGCTCTCCACAAGCAATCCCCAGATCTTGCAGGTCATCATGGATCTTGCGATAACCATAGATGGTGCCGCTTGCCAGCCACGCTTGCTTAATTTGACCTACGATCATCTGGTTCTCATACGCTCGAGACGAGAGCGGCTCTTTAAGCCAAGCGTAATAGCCACTGTGGTGGACTCGCAAAACCTTGCACATCGTGCGGATGGCATGCTCATGCTGGTGCTTTTTGATGAAGGCGTACTTTAACCGGACTCCTTGGCAAAGTACGCGGCGGCCTTTTTTAGGATGTCGCGCTCTTCGGTAACCCGCCGCAGCTCCGCCTCCAGTCTTTTAAGCTTAGCTAATTGATCATCTTGAACTAAGCGCTGCTCGGCTGGAATACCATATTTATTAATCCAGGCATACAGACTATGGGGTGAGGTGCCCAGCCTAGCAGCCACATCTCGAACCCCAAATCCTCGCTCAACGACTTGCTTGACTGCCTCTAACTTGAACTCTTCAGTAAACCGTCTTCTTGTACTCATTACACACCTCCTAATAGACTAAATATTAGGCTAGAAAGTGTCTATAGAAGTGGTAGCGATTCA
>NZ_JACVPX010000004.1 GCF_018881655.1 Polynucleobacter sp. Tro8-14-1 | reverse complement strand
TCAATAAACTGGGCGCAGACTTTACGGATGGCTTTGCCGTTTTCTTTACGGAAGTTCGCAATGGTTTTAAAGTCAGGAGCTAAGCGGGTAATGAGCCACATGAGTTCAACATTACGTAGCGCTTCAGTTTCAAGGCGACGAGTCGATGCAATACGGTTAAGGTATCCATAGACATACAATTTCAACAGCACTGCAGGATGATAGGACGGCCTACCAGTATCAGCAGGAACTACTCCTTCAAAACCCAAACTCTTTAAATCTAATTGATCGACAAACAGATCAATGACGCGCACGGGATTTTCTTCGGTGATGTACTCATCAAGTAACTCTGGTAACAGCGTACTTTGGGTTCGATCTTGGCCAGTAATGAATCGTTTCATCTTCATGAACACCCGTTAATTAGTGATACTTAATTAACGTTTGAGGGTGCTTAGGTGTTTACAAAAACAGGGGGATTATTGGGGGTTTTTACACAGCCTCGACCCATTTGAGACCTTCGGAACAACAAAAAACCCGCACTAGGCGGGTTTCTCATCTACAACTAAATCAGTTTGATTAGAAACCCACTGTATAAGTCGCCATCACCGTGGTTGTTTGAACCGCTTGATATGGTTCTTGACGATAGATACCAGTAATGCCTAAGCGCTGATTCTTCTCAACATCGTAAGATGCGCCAAGCATTGCTGTTGGACGAGTCTTAACAGGATTAGCATTGAAGTTAATCGGAGTAAGCCCTGTAATGCCAGTAGCTGAGTAAGTGCCATTACTTGTATTGGTATCTGTTTCAACGCCAACACTAGCAAAAGCGGTGGCTTGCGGGATAAACTTGTATTGAGCGCCTACGCCAGCTAATGCCGTAGTAGCGTTTGTGTTGAGTGCTGAATATGTCAATGGTGCTGTGACTGTTGAGCTAGCAGCTTCGGTGTAACCATTCATATTGTTTTGTGTATAACGAACACCAACATATGGTGAGACGATGACATTCTCAACAATGCCAAAACCATACTTAGCCGTTACTTGTGCACCTTGGCTATTAATCGGAGCACTACCATTACCAGCCTCTGAAGCCGTTGCACCCGTACCAACAACTGAGCGTGTGACTGTAGCGTTCTTTTGACCATAAGCAGCAGATACCTTCACTTCAGCACCAGTGCCGCCCAGCCTTTGGTTCCAAGCACCAAACAAACCAACGAGTGGAGTGTTATTACCAAGATTAACTGTGGAGCCTGCGTTGTTTACTGATAAGTTCTGATCTGCGTAAGCACCAATGCGATAGTTCGGATGTGGGCGATAAGCAGCAATCAACAGTGCGCTCGTGTTATTTAAGCCATTAGCAGCTGAAACAGCAGTATTGCGACCACCAGCAGAGACACAAATATTATTGGCGCCAAACTCTGTACAGTCGTATGAGAAGCTGTTTGCTAAGGTGGTGTTTAGAACTGTGACAGTGCCTTGTAATGGCTGAACTGTATTCGTTAAAGAAGCCTGAGTATTGACTGTAGATGGGCCCGTTACCGGCAATGGTGGAGCTGAGAGTAATGACAAATCCCAAATGTTACTGCCTGAAGCCGTCTCATTAAGCGTATAGGTATAGCCATTCGATGTTTGTGTCCCGCTGGTTGTAGCGCTTCCGTAACCCAAATTGGCTGAAGTTATGCCATTAAGTACTGTGCTGTAGTTACCTAAAACACCGGAGCCTTTAGTTGATAAAGCAGAAATACCAAAAGCCATCGAACCACTTGAGCTGTAATTAATTAACTGCCCATAATGCGAAGTGGAATTGATAATGATGTTGTAGTTCTGGGGTGAGGCGCCGTAATAAGTAAGTGCGTTTCCGTTAGAGGTATGTGTTGCTGTTCCGCCTTGACCGTTGTTAAGGATAGCAAGAACAGCACCGCCATTATAAATTCCGTAATTATTTCCAGAAATAGTGCCAGTATTAGTTATGGCGTCAATGTTGGCATAGAATTTGATCCCCACATTGCCACCTAAAATACTTCCAGAGTTGGTGATTGTCCCTATAGAGCCTGGACTACCCAAGTAGATACCATCAGCACCAGAGCCGCCGGAAATTAACCCCGAATTTAAAATTGAATCAATTCTTCCGTAATTTTCTATTCCATAAGCACCAACGCCAACAATTGACCCGGAATTAGTTAGGACTCCAATTGTTCCACCAGCATAAATCGCATCATAAGCTCCGCCCCCTCCAATAGTTCCAGTATTTGTTAAGGTGCTAATTGTTGTTCCAGGTGTCGAGGAGTTAATCGCATAACCATTGACGCTCGCCCCAATGACTCCAGC
Organism: Polynucleobacter sp. Tro8-14-1; assembly: GCF_018881655.1. Classification (GTDB taxonomy): domain Bacteria; phylum Pseudomonadota; class Gammaproteobacteria; order Burkholderiales; family Burkholderiaceae; genus Polynucleobacter. The sequence goes on along the minus strand of NZ_JACVPX010000004.1, from coordinate 230,715 downwards.
ATTTTGTATAGTCACGGTAGTTAGAGCGCTATTTAAAATGTAATCCGTACAACTAGCGCTTGAGTTAAGGTCTAAGGAAGTGTTTCGAGGGCAAACTCCCGCAAAGGCGTTCGCAGAAAATAATCCGCTTAATATAAAAGTTGAGCTCGCAACGAGAATTAGCGACTTGATGTGATTTACAGAAAAAATGGATTTCATTGGAGACTCAATTTAGTTTGAAGAGTGGAAAGTATTTTAAATGAAACTCCCACCTGTCTGTCGTCATAAAAACAACAAATACATCAATCTCTTACCGACCAAAGCCTTTTCTCACCGCACCACTAGCCAACTCGATTTGAGCATCAAGCTCTCCAGCCTCAACTGCGCTTTTGACCAACTCAAGCGCTTTAACTAGCTCAGCGGGATTTCCCACTTCCACGCTATGTTTGCCTTTAGCAAGCTCTAGCGGACGACTACCGTATTTGACACAAAAACAAACTTTGCCGAGCTCGTTCTTAAACCACCATTCTCGTATGCGTTTAGGCATTTCGATCCCCTACCTATGCCCGTTAATGGCCGTTCTCTGCTTCTCGAGTGCTTAAAAATACTCTATTTTGAGTGTCCGCAGATCATCTAATAACAGCCACTTAAACCCTATTACCTCTGCAGTATCCACTTAAATTTATAACAGATTAACGGCGGTAAATAGAGTCTCTTTAGAAGAGTTGTTCCCAATTTGGGAATTTTTTTCACTCTCATAAAACACGGCAGTAGACAGCAGAGCTATATTCCATATAGATTAAATGACTAGGCCTAAACCCGCGACAACCAGATGAACATTCTATATAGAACATCAAAAAGACAGATGGGCCTGCGGTAGTTTTTGGGGATCTTAAAACCATTAACCTATATAGATCAAGGCTTTGCGGGAAGATGCTCTCAACAATTTGAGGGATCAAGAAACGGTGATTTAGGCGCAAGAAACGACAAGAAATTCCCAAATTTCACACTAAAAGCTGTTGATTTTGAAAGAATCGGACAGGAAGTCCTTATTCTATATGGGGCGAACGACGGGGCTCGAACCCGCGACAACCAGAATCACAATCTGGGACTCTACCAACTGAGCTACGTCCGCCACTGAAGACCTAGATTATAGCTTTTTGCTCAAAATACTGTCAAAAACACCCTTTTAAGGCCCGCTATTAGGCACTTTCGAACTCAAAAGCTGCCCAATCCCCAAGGCATAGGCTCGCATCGATAAAGAAGTCCAAGATGGCGGCTTTGCTCTGAACTTTGGCCAAAGCGTGATGATCTGAGAGACGCTGACGCCAATACCGCGATCCTGCCCTGCCATGAGCTAAGCCGAGGATATGTCTTGTGAATGCACCGATATAAAAAGGCTTGCCTTTGGCTTGGCACTCATCAAACCAAGCTTGAACTTGCTTGACTAAGGCAACTTGAATGCGATGCCACTCGGTTTCGCTAAATAGGTAGCCAGCTGCGTCACCATCCGTATTAATCATGTCATCCCAGCCTAAAAGTAGCGCCGGGAAATGATATGCAGCCCTTCCCACCATGAAACCATCAAAGTCATCCCAGTGGCCAGCAATTTGTTCATTAGTTTCCAAACCACCATTAAGCAATACTTTGAGATTCGGAAATTGCTTCTGCGCATCTACTCTGAGCTTTGCAGCTACTTCATAACGCAACGGTGGTTTGCTGCGATTCTCTTTTGGCGATAAACCTTTAAGCACTGCATTACGTGCATGAATGGTTACCTGACTGGCACCAGCATCGGCAACAGCAAGAATAAAGTTCAGCGCAAATTGGTAATCAGCTTCAGAATTTGCGGCATCCATCGAGTCCAAGCCCAGACGATGCTTTACGGAGATCGGAATATCAACCGCTCCCCTCATAGAGCGCACACAGTCTGCAACTAAATTAGGCTCAGCCATTAAGCAGGCGCCAAAGGCACCACGTTGCACGCGCTCTGAGGGGCAACCGCAATTGAGATCGATTTCATCGTAACCCCACTGTTGAGCTAGTTCGGCAGAACTTGCTAAGTCGCCGGGCTCTGAGCCGCCTAATTGCAAAACAACAGGATGTTGCTCTTGTGAATAATCTAAATGACGTGGCACATCCCCATGCATGAGCGCACCAGAAGTGACCATCTCTGTATAAAGAACAGCCTCTTTAGTGAGCGTGCGATGAAACGAACGGCAATGGCGGTCCGTCCACTCCATCATGGGGGCGACTGCTAAGCGTTTCTTTGGAGTATTGGTCATGAACTTCGATTAAATGGCGATTGACCGCCATTTTAAATGCATAAGGGCAACCGAAGCTGCCCTTACTGAAGATGCACTTGATGGCTAGCTTATTTAGATAGCTTCGCCTCTAACTCAACCGCAAGATCTAAGGCACCCATGTAACCGGACTTCAGATGATTCGGTAGATCGGGGTCACCAACCATAGCGCCCAAGGTTTCTACAAGGCTAAAAACTAAACCTTTAGCAGCGCCCGCGGCAATCGTATTGTTTGCCACAGCTTCATCAATATGATTGACCGCATCCAGAAAATAATCATGCCCTGGGAGGCCATCTGGCCCTAAAGCTTCTTTGTTTAATTCTTTAGTCATTTGTGTCGTCCTATGAAGTCTTTATTTATAGCATTTGATCCACTTTATAGAAAAACTTGCGTGCATAGGCAAGAATTTCTTTATCAGTAGGATGATCAACCGTTTCTACGCCAACAATCTTTTCTGCAATATTGGCATCATGTTTGTGCGCGTGTTTGATGAGCTCTAATTTTGCAGAACCTGGACCAAGAATCAAAATTTCTTTGGATTCATTCACGGCATTAATAACTGAATGCAAATATTTGGAATCTAAAGCTAGTTTGCCACTACCCACTTCATTTGCCTTATGGTGCAAATGCGCATGAGTAGTTTTACTGCGAATCACTTCAGCTTCGCTAGCCTCTGCGCTCAAGAACATGACGTGAGCTTCTTTATGGTCAATCCAAATTACCGCATGATTTAATGACATATTCTTCCTATGATTAGTATTAACTACCCTTTCAGAATACTCCTGCAATGCTTGGTAATTACTGGAAAATCATTACTAAAGGGCTTTTGGGGTTGATTTAAGTCAAATTGTTTGCATTTGTATTAAATTCGTATACTCAGACCATTCACATTTAAGCTCATTATGGCCATGTCCCCCAATAAATACATACCTATTCGATATATTCCATTTAGCCTTTGTATCTTGGGGGCTGTTGTGAGTTTTGCCTCTTTACAACTACACCCACAGGCTTGGAATTTCTTCCTACTATTTGGCTTTTTATCATTCGTGGGCATGTATGACGTCTCACAAACTAAAGTAGCCATTCTTCGCAACTACCCCGTTATTGGTCATTTGCGTTTCATGCTTGAATTCATTCGACCTGAAATTCGCCAGTACTTTATCGAGGGCGACAATGATGAAACCCCTTTTTCAAAAGAGCAGCGCACATTAGTCTATTCACGCGCTAAAGCTGTACCGGATCAAATTCCCTTTGGTACCACGCTGGATGTGATGGCTCCTGGCTACCAATGGATTAATCAATCATTAGCCCCTACCCGTTTGCCCAGCCATGATTTCCGGGTCGAGATTGGTGGCAAAGATTGCAAACAAAAATATTCAGCCAGCATCTTTAATATCTCAGCCATGAGCTTTGGGTCCCTTAGTGCTAACGCTATTTTGGCTTTAAATCTTGGAGCTAAAAAGGGTGGCTTTGCTCATGACACTGGTGAAGGCTCGATCTCCCAATACCATCGCGTACATGGTGGTGATCTCATTTGGGAAATTGGCTCTGGTTACTTTGGCTGCCGCAATACTGATGGTAGCTTTAATGAGAAAAAGTATGAGGAGAATGCTTTAGATCCTCAGGTCAAGATGATCGAGATCAAATTGAGCCAAGGCGCCAAGCCTGGTCATGGCGGCATCTTGCCGGGCTCTAAGGTGACGGCTGAAATAGCTGCAGCACGTGGCGTCAAGGAAGGGGAAGCCTGCATCTCCCCCGCATCACATAGCGCCTTCTCTACGCCACTTGAACTCATTCACTTTGTGAAGAAATTACGCGACCTCTCTGGAGGTAAGCCAGTTGGCTTTAAGTTCTGCGTTGGCCATCCATGGGAATGGTTTGGCATTGTCAAAGCCATGCTAGAGACTGGCATTCATCCGGACTTCATCGTAGTGGATGGCTCTGAAGGCGGGACAGGTGCATCGCCAGTGGAATTTACTAATCACGTGGGCACACCACTACAAGAAGGCCTGCGCCTGGTTCATAACACCCTTGTGGGTGTAAACCTAAGAAATCAAATCAAAATTGGTTGTGCCGGAAAGATCATTAGCGCCTTTGATATGGCTGTAGCTTTTGCTTTAGGTGCCGATTGGTGTAATAGTGCGCGTGGCTTTATGTTCTCCATTGGCTGTATTCAGGCGCAGGTTTGCAATACGGGCAATTGCCCTACTGGCGTCACTACACAGAATCCATTGCGCCAGAAAGCATTGGTAGTGCCGAATAAAGCTGAGCGCGTATACAACTTTCACAATGAAACCCTGAAGACTTTGAAGGAGCTGGTGGAGGCCGCTGGATTACATCATCCCGGTGAAATTGATGCCCCCCATATCATCAGGCGTATTAGCAAACATGAAGTTCGACTTCTCTCTTTCCTGCTGCCTGAGATGCCTGCTGGCCTGCTACTCAACGCTGAACACATAGATCCAGGGTTGAACCTACCAAGAGTATTTGAGCTGTATTGGCATCGCTCCCAAGCACAAAGCTTTTCTGCCCTGAAAGCCTAGGTCTACAGCATTCCTACAGAAGGGTTTTATTGAGGCTTTTTACCTTCAGTTTTATGGCGATACATCTCTAGATCTACTTCATGCAGGATTTCTGAGACGGATCTGGCTGTATCGCTATATGTAGCCATGCCAATACTTAAGCTAACTGGGTATCCGGAGTCACTCATCGTCTGATCAACTGTTTTAACAATATCGCCACATATCTGATGCATTTGCTGCTCATTTACCCTTGATGCAACAATCAAAAACTCATCGCCACCCAAGCGGAAAACATAACATTCTCAACTGTAAATTTCATCAAGGTGTGTGCGATCTATGTCAGAGCTTGATCACCCACCAAATGTCCTCGAACATCATTAATTTTTTTGAAGTCGTTTACGTCAATCAGCGCGACAGAAAATACTTCCTGGGCCTCTTCTAGCCTTGCAATCGCCTGCTCTATCATGATGCGAGCCCAGCGCCTATTCCATAAACCCGTCAATGAATCGGTATTCGCTAGAAGATTTACGCGCAGTTGACTACGTCTGAGCGACCTGGCAAGCCACATAATTAATAGGGTTGCCAGAAAACGAATCAAAATATTTAAAATCTCTATCGTCGTAAAGTAGAAAGGGAAATAACCATCCCCAAAGAGAAAATAATTTTCAAATAAGGTAGCGATAATCAGAGCTGCGATCACCACCTTCATTGACTTTGCATTTAATGCAATGATTGCCGCAGGAAATAAATAGAGCAAAACCAATCGGTAATCATCGGGCGATAAGACATCGATCATTACAATCAATAGCAGCAAACCAAATCCAAGCAGCACGGCAATTTTTGGCTTGACCCCGAACAGACTTTCGACGTTGTTCACTTGCATCATTCCCGATCAACCCAAGTGAGTGAATTTGCAGCCACAGGCGTTAATCGATAAACATAGGTCGATCTTGGAGACACCATAAATCCATTGAGGTCATATAGAAACGATCTTTTACGCGCTACCAATTTATGTTTGACGAGCTTACTAAAGTCACGACTTAATTGTGGGCAGCGTGGATATTCATTGGAACGATAAAAGACTTTTGCACCGGTTGCTTTTACATATTCCACAATGAGGTCGGGGCTGCACTCCTCCAGACCGGCTGGCTGGTGCCTCAATCGATTTAATAGCCAGCGGTAACGAGGTTTAGACGTCATTAGTAATATGTTAGCTTAAGAGCTAATATCGTGCTAGGTTTTATGCCTATTTTTAGTGCAGACCTTGCTCCTACCCTATAAAAGAGAACTGGGTAGAACTAAAGCCCTAGTACTTGAGGGCTATTAAAGACTCTTTTTGACCCATCAATGGGATCAATAAACCCTATCTCTTTGGCAAGCAGTTGTAATGGCTTTGAAAAGTCCAAATCATATTCTTGGTAAGGCGTAAGTATGGGGTAGATCTGATCATGCTTCATGGGGATATTGAGGGAATTGAGATGGCAACGCAGTTGATGCTTTTTGCCGCTACCCGGGGTAAGTCGATACTTAGCCCATGGCTTGTTTGTTGCTATGAGCTCAATCAAGGTATCTGAGTTTGGCTCACCTTCAATTTCTTGCATTTGCAGAAAATGTTCCGATTCTTGAATGCGGCTTTGATAAGTGATTGGAAGCTGTTTTTCTAATTCTTCAGAATACGGTGCTATTGCTTCATACACCTTTTTGACTGCCCTATCCCTGAATAAATTTTGGTATTGAGCTCTTTCACTTGGGTTAACTGAAAAGATAACTAGCCCTGCAGTATCACGATCAATTCGATGTATCGGGCTGAGTGTTTGGATGCCTGTTTTTTTCTTAAGTCGATTTAATAAAGTTTGATGTAAGTAAAGTCCGCTTGGCGTTACAGGCAAGAAATGGGGTTTATCTGCAACCAGAATATGTTCATCTTGATAGAGGATCTGCTCTTCAAATGGGATCTCTGGCTCGCGAGCTAGTCGCCTGAAGTACAGCAAGTGAGTATTGGGCATATAGGCGTCACTTGCATTAAGGGCATGGCCTTCTTGGTCGAGAACAAGCCCTTCATGAAAGCGATCGATCCACTCTACTTCGCTAATGTGCGGAAACTGAGCAACAAAAAATGCCAGCAAATTCAGATGAGATTGATCTGCAGGCAAATACACCCGCGATGCTGAAACTCCTTCTGAATTAACTTGTGTGCTCATAGCGCCCCATAGATAGGAGCCCTATTTTATGCTTTTCCCTGAGCGTTATTGGCGTCGCTTTATTTAGCCTGACCAAATACTGGGTCGCGCTTTTCTAGGAAGGCGGTAATGCCCTCTCGGTAGTCACTTCCCATATACACATTCTTGCGCAAGGATTGCAAGTGCTCAAATACGGCGGGATTCATGACTGCAGCATCAGAGAGCATTTGCGCTTGGGCTTTGAGCACAGAGTTAGCCTGGGGTGAACGCGAAGCAATGGTTCGAGCCATTTGGTAAGTTTTTAGCTCTAATTCACCGGAGACGTAGAGATGATTCAGGATGCCAATCTGCAAGGCACGATCAGCGCCTATAGGATCGGCAGTCAGGAACATTTCTTTAACAACGTTCAAGGGCATGCGTGACATGAAATGCAGAATTCCGCTCGCGGTATAGGGGAGCCCTAACTTGGCCGGTGTAATTGCAAAGGTGGAGTCATGGTCACCAATGGCAATATCGCAACTCATGATTAAATCAGTCGAAGCGCCCCATACTGACCCATCTACCATGGCTATCACCGGCGCCCTAAAGGCTCTGATGGATTGAAGCAAGACCATAACTGGGTCATCAGCGGGCAAAGGATCCCGCTCTGATCTAGGCAATTCCATCACATCATGGCCTGCAGACCAAACTTTATTCTTTTGATCTGATCTCAGCACCAAGACCCGCACATCTTGCTTACCAAACTCTTCTAAAGCATGATGCATCTCTTCTATCAAGCGCTCACTTAATGCATTACGCTTTTCGTAGTGATTAAACCGAATTGTGGCGATTAAATCAGCCTGCTCTGTTTTGATGTATTGATAGTTCAATGCGCTGCCTCTTTATTTATTATTTTTGGTTGTCTGCGTATTAAGCCGCAATCAAAATATCACCTAGCTCCATCTTCTCCCACCAGATAAAGGGTAAAAGATAGACCGGCTCCCCAGCATCCTGAAGAATTTCCAGCGCCCCATCATTGGTCTTGTTGGCCTCATACTTTCCAGGATTGAGAGGTTTGCAGCCATTATCCGTACCATCATTGCGACGCATTCTGGCAATGATATTTCGAGTGATATAGACGACCATATTTCCTCCTGATTAAAGTGCTGACTGAATGTGGTTGCGAACTACTGGATAAATCTGGCTTTCCCAGCGCTTCCCATTGAATACCCCGTAATGGCCGACGCCCGCTTGTAAGTGATGTGACTTCCTGTATCCAGGCAGGCCAGAACAGAGATCTTGCGCCGCTAAAGTTTGTCCAATGCCACAGATATCGTCTCGCTCACCTTCAACGGTGAGCAAAAAGGTTTTCTTAATCAGCTTTGGATTCACTAGCCTGCCTTGGTATGTCAAAGTTCCATTAGCTAGATCGCGATCCATAAATACTTTTTTAATGGTTTCTAAATAGAAAGGCCCCGACAAATCCATAATTGCAAAATATTCTTCATAAAAATCATGAATCACATCCGCCTTCTCATCCTCACCATTAACGCGATACTCATATAGCTTTCTGAAGGATTCTGCATGGCGATCAGGATTCATACTCATAAATGCCATAAGCTGCAAGAAACCTGGATAGACTTTCCGTCCAGTGCCATTGAATTGATTTGGAATAACCCCGATGAGCTTTTCTTCAAACCAAGACATGGGTTTGCTGGTAGCTAATTCATTGACCTTTGTTGGACTTTGACTGACATCAATCGGCCCAGCCATCAAGGTCAAGCTTGCCGGGACATAGGGACTCTTGTCTTCAGACATGATGGCTGTGGCTGCTAAGCAGGCTACTGTTGGCTGACATACCGCCATCAGGTGGGTTTGCGGTCCGATCACCTGCAAGAAGTTAATGATATGCTCGACATAAGCATCAAAGTCAAAGTCACCACAGCTCAATGGAATGTCACGAATGTTCAACCAATCAGTTACATAAACTTCATGATCAGTTAGAAGTGTCTTAATGGTTCCCGCTAACAAAGTAGCAAAGTGTCCTGACATTGGAGCGACTAAGAGGATTTTCGGTTGACCAGAAATGTTGGGCTTTGAAAATCGAATCAAGTTACAAAAATGCGTTGAGTAAATTAATTCCTCTGTAACAGGCTGCTCCACCCCAAATGAATCTATGACAGATTGAATTTTAAAATCAGGTCTTGTGTGCGTAAACCCAAGCAAAGAAATTTGCTCGTAGTGCGCAGCTAATCGCTGCATAGGGTTAAGAGAAAAGTTTCCAAACCAATTAGTAGAGACGCGCTCTGACGCTTTTGCAAACATCCGAACCGGATTATGCAAATTAGCAAAGGTTTGATAAGCTTTGTACATCATCTATGGGCACCGCTTTCTATATGACGCAATGCTCGTTCTGTAGTTTTGAGTGCTGGGTCAAATACCCTACTCAAAGACACATCATTGGCAATAATGGCTGCGGTTTGTGCTGCACGTGCTGCCACGATGGATAAATTCACGAAACCAGCAACATTAAAAGTTTTGAGAAGGTCTGGCAACTCTTCGTCCTCTGAGGCAACTTCGCCAGCCTCTATCTTTTGATAAAGCTCGCGGTAGTAACTCTTCATACCATCGAGCTCCTCAGCAATCGTCATAATCCGCTGAAACAAGACCGCAAAGTCTGATGCCAGCACATTGTTTTTGACTACTTCCATGGGGTTACCCCTGGCACCTCGGCTGGAGCAACAGAAACTGGGATGGTTCCAAAGTCCGCAGGGCCCACTATCTCGAGATATTCCATATCGGGCGAATAGTCAAAGAGGAAATGGGTGATGCCCGGCATTTGATGAACAACATCGCCCGCCTCAACTAAGGTGACCTTATCTTCATACATAAACTTGGCCCAACCTTTAGTCATAATGACAATTTGGAACTCTGCTACGTGATAGTGCCAACCAGTACCATTCTCTGGTGGCTTATTGGCCTTCACGAGATGAGCAATAACCTTGCCCTTAGTGGCCTTAGCGACACCCAAATCTTTATAGAGAAAAAAATCTCTTAGGCCGCCTGGTAAAAACTGAGTATCAGCGGGTTTTACATGAGAAAACTCGGTATCACTTTTAAAGTTTACGGGTGCGTTCATTTTTAAAACTCCACTTCAAGTTCTTCAATGTCATCGGGTTCTTCGAGGGCGCCCATCACCCATTCCTTCATCTCAGGCATCGCCATGATGTGCGTGCAGTAATCCCTGCTCGCCTTGTCCAGCTCTATGTGATATGTCAAGAATCTTGTGACCACTGGCGCAAACATGGCGTCAGCTAATGTGGGCTCCTGGCCAAATAAGAAAGGCCCACCGTATGTTGTTAAGCAGTCCTGCCAGATAACTAGAACGCGATTAATATCAATTTGCGCTTTTGACCAAACCTTGAATGACTCAAACTTTGCTTTGACATTCATAGGCAAAGAAGCGCGCAAGGCAGAGAAGCCGGAATGCATCTCGCCACAGATAGACCGACAATGCGCCCTTGCTACCGGATCCTTGGATAACAAATGGGCTTTAGGATTTAATTCATTAAGATACTCGCCAATAGCCATGGTATCCCATACTTTGCAGCCGTCATGATCTAAACGAGGAACCAGGATGGATGGTGACAAGAGTAAGAGTTCTGCCCGGTTATCCACATCATCCGGATGAACCTGCACTTCCTGGAAAGGGAGGCCAGAAAGCTTGAGCATCAGCCAACCGCGCAATGACCATGAAGAGTAATTTTTGCTACTAATCGTCAAGGTAGTCTGCTTAGGCATAAGAGCTTTCAAATAAGGTACAACTACAACTTATTCCCCCTGAAATAGAGATGGCTTGCTAAATGCCCTGTTTTTGACGGGTTTTACCCAAATCCGGGCATGCTTGGCTTTTACGCACCCATCTTGTGCGCCGCAATAATGCACCCTTGTGGTGAACTTATAGACTTTGAGTCATGTCTATACACGCCGCCCTACACCACGTCACCGAATATATATATGACCGCCCAGTCAAACTGGGGCCGCAGGTAATTCGTTTGCGACCGGCACCTCACTGCCGGAGTCATATTCTTTCTTACTCTCTCAAGATTGAGCCTGAAGATCATTTCATTAACTGGCAACAGGATCCATTTTCAAACTATCAAGCTCGTTTGGTTTTTCCTGAGCCTACGACGCACTTTAAAGTAACGGTCGATCTTGTTACGGAAATGGCCGTATACAACCCATTTGATTTCTTTCTAGAACCAGATGCAGAAGACTACCCCTTTACCTACAGCCAAGATCTGAAGAAAGAGTTGCGCCCCTACCTAGGTAAAAAGCGCAATGACGGCATCAACAGATATTTCAAAACGGTTGATCGCAGCAAGATGCGCACGATCGATTTTTTAGTTGCGCTCAATCAAAAAGTTCACAAGGATATTAGCTACACCATTCGAATGGAGCCTGGAGTACAGACTCCAGATGAGACTTTAAAACTTCGCAGTGGTTCTTGTCGTGATTCTGCTTGGTTAATGGTGAATCTCTTGCGCCTTTGCGGACTCGCGTCTCGCTTTGTTTCGGGCTATCTCATTCAGCTCAAGCCAGATGTCAAAGCACTTGATGGACCGAGTGGAACAGAGGTAGATTTCACTGACTTGCACGCCTGGTGCGAGGTGTATTTGCCAGGCGCGGGATGGATTGGCTTAGACCCGACTTCCGGCCTATTTGCTGGTGAGGGGCATATCCCTGTTGCCTGCACACCTGAACCTTCAGGTGCAGCCCCGATTGAAGGTGGTGTTGACGAATGTGAAGTGCAATTTGCTCACTCCATGGAAGTCACTCGCATTTATGAAGCGCCCCGAGTAACCAAACCATATACCGAAGAACAGTGGCAAGCGATTGTCGATCTGGGCCATCAAGTTGATAAGCAATTGGTTGCAGGCGACGTTCGCTTGACCATGGGTGGTGAGCCTACTTTTGTATCCGTTAATGGTCGCGATGAACGTGAATGGAATGTAGATGCATTAGGACCAACGAAGCGGGGTTACGCAACCGATTTAGTAGAAAAACTTCGCAAAGAATATGGCGATGGTGGCTTCCTTCATTTTGGTCAAGGCAAATGGTATCCAGGAGAACAACTCCCTCGCTGGGCTTTGTCAATCTACTGGAGGGCTGATGGACAACCTATTTGGAAAAATCCCAAACTCTTCGCCGATGAACGTCACCCTACTAACTACACCAGTAAAGATGCTGAAAAATTTGTCTACACACTTTCCAAAAAATTAGGTTTAGCGGATAAATTTATCGAACCCGCTTATGAGGATGTTTTTTATTACCTCTGGCGGGAATCTAAGCTACCAGTCAACGTTGATCCCTTCAAATCAAACCTAGACGATGAGATGGAGCGCACTCGTTTAAAGCGGGTCTTCACGCAGAAATTAGATTCCGTGGTGGGCTATGTCCTCCCTATCGAAGCGAATGAAGGAAAGAATTACCTAGATACCGCTTGGAAGACGGGTCCTTGGGAATATCGTGATGATCGCCTATATCTGCTACCAGGCGACTCGCCAATGGGCTATCGACTCCCCCTGGAGTCCCTACCCTGGGTGAGTAAAGCAGACTACCCCTATCTCATTGAGCAAGATCCATTTGCTCCTAGACCGCCATTAAATAGTCAAGCGTCAATTGTTCACCAACAACAACCAACTCGTAAAGAATTTACAGCGTCTGGCAAAACGATTTGGAGTCAGTCGCAAGAAGTAAGACATCCAAAACGTCAAGAATCAGCCGCATGGGTTACCAGAACAGCGATGTGCGTAGAAGCGCGTGATCCAATGCGCTCCAATGGACCCAAGGCTGAGAATGAGCATGGTGGTAAGTCAGGCGTGCTGTATGTCTTTATGCCCCCACTCGCCCGTCTTGAAGACTATCTCAATTTACTGGAGGCGGTAGAAGCTACTGCTGAAGAGCTGCAGTTTCAAATTGTGCTGGAGGGATACACCCCACCACGCGACCCACGCTTGAAGTTGTTACAGGTGACACCAGATCCAGGCGTTATTGAAGTCAATATTCATCCAGCCCATAACTGGGGCGAGCTAGTTGAGCATACGGAATTCTTATATCAAGCTGCTTTTGAATCTCGTCTTTCTGCTGAGAAATTTATGGCAGATGGCCGTCATACCGGCACAGGTGGTGGCAATCACTTTGTGATGGGTGGCGCAACACCGATTGATAGTCCGTTCTTACGTAAACCTGAGCTCTTGGCCAGCCTGATTTTGTATTGGCACAACCATCCGAGCTTGAGCTATCTCTTTAGTGGTATGTTTATTGGACCAACCAGTCAAGCACCTCGCGTGGATGAAGCACGCAATGACCAAATCTACGAATTAGAAATCGCATTGAAAGAAATTCATGAGAATCGCAAGAAGTTTGGCAAAAGCATGCCGCCGTGGCTGGTCGATAGAACTCTACGCAATATCCTGATTGACGTCACCGGTAATACGCATCGCAGCGAGTTCTGTATTGATAAGATGTATTCACCAGATAGTCAAACGGGTCGCTTAGGCCTACTAGAATTACGTGCTTTTGAGATGCCTCCACATGCGCATATGAGCATTGTTCAGCAATTACTCATTCGCGCCTTGATAGCTCGTTTCTGGGATAAGCCTTATGAGGCACCAATGACGCGCTGGGGAACTGAACTCCATGACCGCTGTCTCTTGCCAACATTTATCAAAATGGACTTTGATGATGTCATTCAAGAGATGCAAAGGCATGGTTACGACTTTAAGCCGGAGTGGTTTGCACCTCACCTCGAGTTCCGCTTCCCCCTCATTGGACAAGTGCAAACGATGGGAACAGAAATTACCTTACGCAATGCACTTGAACCATGGCATGTTATGGGCGAGGAAAATGCTGCAGGAGGTACCGCACGCTATGTTGACTCCTCACTAGAGAGAATAGAATTACGTGTTACCGGCTTAAATCAAAGTCGCTACACCATCACCTGCAATGGCGAGCCTTTGCCACTCCAACCAACAGGTGTTGCGGGAGAGTATGTAGCAGGCGTTCGTTATAAGGCCTGGAATCCTCCATCCAGTCTGCACCCGAGTATTGGTATTCATGTTCCATTGATTTTTGATGTGATTGATACCTGGAATAAACGCTCTGTGGGAGGTTGCCAATATCACGTTGCCCACCCTGGTGGCCGAAACTACGACAACTTCCCTATCAATGCCTATGAGGCAGAGAGTCGCCGCCTTTCCCGCTTCTTTAGGATGGGTCATACCCCTGGAACTGTTGAAGGGGCTCTGGCGAACATTGACCTCCCGGCTAGTAAGGAATTTCCATTTACGCTGGATATGCGGCGGTGAGACAATAGTTTGTGGATAACGCTCAGACCCATTCTTTGAAAGACGCCAGCAACCCTTCGCTGTTGGAGGATATCAACCGCCTATCACCCACGCCCAAAGAGGGGCACTTTGATGAGTTACGAGGGGAATCGGGGGCGCTACTGCCCGAATGGCAAACTTTTTTTGAATCCCTTGGCCCCTCTGGGTTAAGCGATCTTGATCAACGCACCCAAGAGCTCAACAGGCAGATTCGGGATAACGGCATTACATATAACGTCTATGCCGATGAGTTTGGTCCGCAGCGCCCTTGGTCAGTAGATTTATTTCCGCTCCTCATTAGCCCTGATTCTTGGCAAAAAATTCAGTCTGGAGTTTTGCAGCGAGCGCGTTTACTTGAAGCAATCATGGCGGATGTGTATGGGCCGCAAAATTTGTTGAAAGAAGGATGGATTCCTCCAGCATTAATTCACGGGCATCCTGGTTACTTGCGTTCCATGCATGGTGTCGATCTTAAGAATAGAAAATATCTTCATATCATGGCTTTTGATTTAGCCAGAGCGCCTGATGGATCATGGTCAGTTCTGTCGCAACGTACCCAAGCACCTTCTGGTCTTGGGTATCTTTTGGAAAATCGCAATCTGATTGCAAGGCAATTTCCCAAAGCATATGAGCTCATGCAGATTGCCCCACTAGCCAATGCCTATAGAGACTTAATTGATGCATTAAAGCTTGAAAGTCCGGCAGGTGCTAATGCCCATATTGCCCTCCTTACCCCGGGACCTTATAACGAGACCTACTTTGAGCACGCCTATCTCGCTCGTTATCTCGGCCTAACTTTGGTTGAGGGTGGTGACTTAACCGTACGCGACCAACATTTGTTTTTGAAAACGGTACGCGGTTTAGAGCCTGTACATATTTTGCTTAAGCGTTTGGATGATGAGTTTTTAGATCCATTAGAACTGCGCTCTGATTCCGCTCTAGGCGTCCCCGGTCTATTGCAAGTGATACGCGCTGGTAATGTTGTACTGGCAAATGCTCCTGGCTCAGCTTTCCTAGAATCCCCCGCTCTACTGGGATTCTTGCCGTCGATTAGCGAGAGACTTTTAAATGAAAAAGTGCAGCTTCCAGCAATGGATACCTGGTGGTGTGGTGAACGCGCTGCACTTGAGGCTGCCATTCCGAATTTAGGGCATAGCGCCATTAAGCCGACCTTTCCGAATGGCACAGGTCATCAAAGTTACGAATCCGCTTTAGGCTGCGATCTAAATCAGGCTCAGTTAGATGAATGGGTTGGGCGTATTACCAGAC
The DNA here is from genome assembly GCF_018881655.1 of Polynucleobacter sp. Tro8-14-1. GTDB lineage: Bacteria > Pseudomonadota > Gammaproteobacteria > Burkholderiales > Burkholderiaceae > Polynucleobacter. The sequence continues at coordinate 215,094 of NZ_JACVPX010000004.1, read as the reverse complement.
AGCCTGATGAGCACACTGTGCAAACCTACATTCCCTTGGCACAAATGCCAACCTGGTTAAATGCCTTTAACCTCAATGATGCGTCTTTGATTGAGCCCCACTCATATATGTTGCGAGTCTTTGCCCTGAGTGATGGTTCTAATAGCTGGCAAGTATTGCCTGGTGGACTTGCCCGTATTGCAAGTACTGATTCAGGTATTGCTTCTATGCAACGAGGCGGCAGTAGTGCTGACGTATGGGTTCAAAGCCCGCAGCCCTCACAAGAGCAAGGACAACATTTACAGCATCCGATTCAAGCCCCTGAAAAAATGATGCGTAAGCGCTTAGTGACCAGTCGCGCCGCTGAGAATCTCTATTGGTTTGGGCGCTATACCGAGCGCAGTGAAAATATTCTGCGCTTGGCTAAGCTTTATCTTGAAAATATTAACAGCGAATACACCCCTTCCCGTGCATTGTGGTCTTGGCTGGAAAACCTATGTCACTACTACGGACTTGTGCCTGAAGGTGTACCAAGTACTTTTGACCAGAGTGATATGCGTCACCGAATTTTTGAGCGCACTTTAATTAGCTCTCTCAATGCCAGCGACAGCGTCACCAGCGTGGGCTATAACCTGAATGCCATGAAACGCACGGCTTCTAATGTAAGAGAACGACTCTCCCCGGAGCAATGGAGCACTATCAATCATTGCATTGAGCAATTTCAAGCTGATTGCCATAAAGCCAATACCTTTAATGATTTTTCTGCCTCGCTCGCTATCGAAGCTTTAAATGGTGCAAGTAGTTGCTTAGCGGCGATCACTGGCGCTCAAACTGACCGTATGACACGTGATGATGGCTGGCAACTACTTTCTATTGGAAGGCATATCGAGAGACTCGCCTTTCTGACAAACGCATTAGATTCAGCTATCGTTTCTGGCTTACTTAATAATCCAAATGCAGACAGCTCAGGTTATACCGCGCTACTCAATTTATTTGATAGCACGATCACTTTCCATGCGCAGCACCAACAAAGCCGTGAGATAGCCCCTTTAATTAGCTTACTGGTGATGGATGATGAAAACCCACGCTCCCTGGCCTGGGTTAGCAAAGCGCTCCGCGCCAGACTCTCTAAACTTGCGGGCACCGAGCGAAATAACCCGGATGAGTTAACTCGTAGTGTCATTAATCTCCTAGATTACGACTTATACACCTTGTCGACTGCCGATGGGTTCGGCAATCTCTCTAACCTGAGAAATTGTTTGAGCAATTGCTCGCAATCTGCCTGGAATGTTTCAGATGCAATTAGCGCACGCTATTTCAATCTGATTCACTCTAATGAATACAGTATCCAAATGTAATGCGCCAATTATGTTGCTAGAAATTACCCACGATACCCGTTACGCTTATGATCCTGATGTTGAGATTGCGCAGCATTTTGCTCACCTTAAACCAGCAGATCTAGAGACGCAACGAGTACTAAATTCCGAAGTTCAGGTGAGCCCAAGGCCTTCTTGGAGCGAAGAGAACATAGATAGCCATGGAAATGTTTGTACCTTCTTTTCTTTGCAGAATAGGCACAGTGAATTACTCATCACAGCCAAGTCGCTGATCGAGACTACAGCTACTGAATATGGCCCTAAGCCCCAGGAAACTGCACCCTGGGAGCTGGTACGCGAATACTTCCGCTATCACTCCAATACTCAATGGGATGCTGCCTCAGAATTTCTATTTACATCTCCATTCATTACTTTGAGACCAGAGTTCGCAGAATTTGCGAGGGCTAATTTCACGGTTGGTAGACCGATACTAGATGCAGCAATTGATTTGATGAAGCGTATCTATAGCGAATTCCATTACGTTAGTAAAAGTACCGATATCAACACCCCTGCACTAGAGGCGCTAAATAAGCGTGAAGGTGTTTGCCAGGACTTTGCACATATTTTGATTGCGTCGCTCCGCAGTATCGGCATTCCAGCAAAATATATGAGCGGCTATATTCTGACGAATCCTGCGCCTGGTCAAGCAAGACTGATTGGCGGCGATGCTTCACATGCTTGGGTCTCAGTTTATGTTCCCAGCATGAATGAAAACGGTATTTTAGGTAAGGGCATTTGGTGTGATCTAGACCCAACTAATAATCGCTGGGGCTACGGAACTCCTGGGGAAGATTATGTTCACTTGGCCCAGGGAAGAGATTACTCCGACGTCTCCCCTATCCGTGGCGTCATTCATGGCGGAGCAGACCATACGCTTGATGTAGCTGTAACGGTAATGCCTATCAATCCCTAAGGATCGATAGAACCTTCAGGCTTCTGCGCCCATACAAAAAATAAGCTGCTATTTTTTTAACTTAGCTAATGCCATAGCCATGGCGTTATTAATGGGCGCAGCCGACCTTCTATCTTCCTGTGGTTTTCTGTTTTCTGTTGACCTAGGGCGATTGGGGGCTCTTTGCTCAGTTTTGGCTGCCGCCTTAGCGCTTTCCTTTGGGGCTTCATCACTTAAGCGCATCGTTAATGCAATACGCTTACGCTTTTCGTCTACCTCTAGCACTTTGACTTTCACAACCTGCCCCGCTTTAACAACGCTATGCGGATCTTTTACGAAGGTATTAGATAAAGCAGAGATATGCACCAAGCCATCTTGATGTACACCAATGTCAACAAAGGCACCAAAGGCGGCAACGTTAGTCACTACGCCTTCTAAAATCATATCCGTTTTGAGGTCGCTAATTTTCTCGACACCATCTTTAAAAGTTGCAGTAGTAAATTCAGGGCGTGGATCTCGACCAGGCTTTTCCAATTCTTTAATAATGTCAGTAACAGTAGGCAGACCAAATTGGCCATCAGCATACTTTTCTGGTGAAAGTGACTTCAGCAAACTAGCATCACCAATCACTTCTTTAACGCCTTTCTTAATATCCTTCAGAATCTTTTCTACCAAAGGATAAGATTCAGGATGAACTGCAGAAGCATCTAATGGATCATCGCCATTCATGATGCGCAAGAATCCAGCAGCTTGCTCATAGGTTTTATCGCCGAGTCGCGGAACGCTCTTGAGATCCGCCCTCGATTTAAATGCACCCTTGCTATCGCGATAGGCCACTATTCCCTCAGCCACTGTTGAGCTTAAACCGGAAACCCGTGCTAGCAATGGGGCTGAAGCCGTGTTCACATCAACACCGACAGCATTCACGCAATCCTCAACTACTGCGACTAATGATTTAGCCAACTGGGTTTGCATCACATCATGCTGGTACTGACCCACACCAATTGATTTAGGATCGATCTTTACCAGTTCGGCTAATGGATCTTGCAGGCGACGTGCAATCGATACTGCGCCACGGAGCGATACATCCATCCCGGGCAATTCTTTTGAGGCATATTCAGATGCAGAGTAAACAGAAGCACCCGCTTCAGAAACAACAATCTTGGTGAGTTTGAGTTCTGGCTTAGCCTTAATCAGTTCTTGGGCTAATTTATCAGTCTCGCGAGATGCAGTACCGTTACCAATCGAGATTAAGGTGGCATTGTGCTTCTCAGCTAATTTAGCCAAAACATGTAATGAACCAGCCCAATCATTTTTTGGTTGATGCGGGTAAATTACTTCAGTGTCCACTACTTTTCCAGTAGCATCCACTACGGCCACTTTCACACCAGTGCGCATGCCGGGGTCGAGACCGATAGTTACCCTTGGGCCAGCAGGCGCTGCCAGCAAGAGGGCTTTAAGGTTGCGAGCAAATACATTAATCGCTTCAGTTTCTGAGCGCTCACGTAACGCTGTCATCAGCTCAGACTCTAAATGCAGTGAGCACTTAATACGCCAAGTCCAGCGAACAGTATCGGCTAACCAAGCATCGGCAGGTCGCCCCTCGTTTTTAATCTTGAAATGATTGGCTATCCGGTTTTCACAAGGATTGTGAGGAGAATCCCATTTTGGCTTTTCTTCTTCAGTATCTAGACGCAGGTTGACCATTAACATCTGTTCCCGACGACCCCTGAATAAAGCTAAGGCACGATGAGATGGAATGGCTTTAATCGGCTCAGAGTAATCAAAGTAATCAGCGAACTTCTCTCCCTCTTGCTCTTTACCAGCAATCACTTTGGATTCGACTACACCGTGATCTTGTAAATACTCTCTAAGAGATTGCACCAATGCTGCATCTTCTGCAAAGCGCTCCATCAAAATTTGACGTGCTCCTTCAAGCGCAGCCTTGGTATCCGCAACGCCAGGATTATCTGTCCCATCGACCTGGAACGCCTCCTTCAGATACTTTGCAGCTTCTGTTTCAGGATCGAGCTTGGGATTATTGAGGAGGTCATTTGCCAAGGGCTCTAAGCCAGCCTCTAAAGCAATTTGTGCCTTAGTCCTTCTCTTAGGTTTATACGGCAGGTAAAGATCCTCCAAGCGAGTCTTATCCTCTGCCAACATTATGGCTTTCAGCAACTCTGGCGCCATCTTGCCCTGCTCCTCAATGGAGGCAACGATTGTCTTGCGGCGATCCTCTAGTTCACGAAGATAGCTAAGACGTTCTTCCAATAAACGTAACTGCGTATCATCCAAGCCACCGGTAGCTTCTTTGCGGTAACGAGCGATAAATGGCACGGTAGCCCCCTCATCCATCAGGGCTATAGCAGCAGCTACTTGAGCAGGTTTAGCAGCAAGTTCTTGGGCAAGGCGTTGTTCAATTGATGGCAGCATGTATATCTAGTTTTATTTATTTAACTTATAAATGATTAATTTATAGTTTTGATTTCAATGAAGAACAAAAGCCACCCGGAGGTGACTTTTGTTGTGTAGCTGGAAAGAGCTTACTCGCGGGATGCTTTCTTACGATCGTGCTCTTTCAGGTGACGCTTACGGATACGTACGCTTTTCGGCGTTACTTCAACCAACTCATCATCGCTAATGAATTCAACCGCATATTCCAAGGTCAAATCAATTGGTGTTACCAAGCGAACTGCTTCGTCAGTACCTGAAGAGCGAACGTTGGTTAATTGCTTACCCTTGATTGGGTTAACAACCAAGTCATTGTCACGACTATGGATACCAATAACCATTCCCTCGTATACAGGATCACCATGGCTAACAAACATACGACCACGATCTTGTAACTTCCAAATAGCATAGGCAACTGCTTCGCCATCATCTTGACTGATCAATACGCCATTATGGCGTTCACCCAAAATGCCATCTTTCGCTGGAGCATAAGAATCAAATGTGTGACTCATCAAACCATTACCGCGAGTCATGGTCATGAAGTCACCCTGGAAGCCGATCAGACCACGTGCAGGAATGCGGTACTCAAGACGGGTGCGGCCTTTGCCGTCACTCACCATATCTTGCAACTCACCCTTACGCTTACCCAAGTCTTCCATCACAGAACCTTGAGTGGCATCTTCTACGTCAACCGTTAAGTTCTCATACGGCTCCATTTTGACGCCATTCTCTTCATGAAAGACAACGCGTGGACGGGAAACGGCCATCTCATAGCCTTCACGACGCATGGTCTCTACCAAGATAGTGAGATGCAACTCGCCGCGACCTGATACCTCAAATACGGTGTCATCATCAGTCTCTTTTACGCGCAGAGCCATATTGGCCTTCAATTCGCGGTCTAAACGTTCACGAATTTGACGGCTAGTTACAAACTTGCCTTCACGACCAGCCAATGGACTAGTGTTCACCATAAAGTTCATGGTCAAGGTTGGCTCATCAATCTTGAGCATTGGCAATGGATCTGGCTTATCAACCGCACATACTGTTGTACCAATGGCCAAATCTTCAATACCATTGATGAGGGCGATATCACCAGCAACCGCCTCGTCAACGATTTCTCGCTCGAGACCTTTAAATTTTAATACTTGGTTGATACGGCCTTTGAATGGCGTGCCATCAGGACCATTCATGCAGACCACTTCCATGCCTGACTTCACGCGGCCCCGGCTAATACGGCCAACACCGATCTTGCCAACATAGCTGTTGTAGTCGATTGAAGAAATCTGGAATTGCAAGGGGCCTTCTGCGTCGTCATCACGCACAGGAACGTGCTTCAGAACAGCATCAAACAAGGGGCGCATAGTACCTTCACGCACATCTTCTGACTCTCCTGCATAACCATTCAAGCCTGATGCATAGATCACCGGGAAATCTAACTGCTCTTCAGTGGCGCCTAGTTTGTCAAACAATTCAAAAGTTGCGTTGATCACGTAGTCGCAACGTGCGCCTGGACGGTCAACCTTATTAATCACAACGATTGGCTTCAAACCTAATGCCAAGGCTTTCTTGGTAACGAAGCGGGTCTGTGGCATTGGACCTTCAACCGCATCAACCAAGAGCAATACACCGTCAACCATCGAGAGTACGCGCTCTACTTCACCACCGAAGTCCGCGTGTCCTGGTGTATCAACGATATTAATATGTGTACCGTCATACTCTACTGCACAGTTCTTGGACAAAATAGTAATGCCACGCTCTTTTTCCAAGTCGTTTGAGTCCATGACGCGTTCAGTCATTTTTTCATTTGAGCGGAATGTGCCAGATTGGCGCAAGAGTTGGTCAACCAAGGTAGTTTTTCCGTGGTCAACGTGGGCGATGATGGCGATGTTACGAAGTGCGCGTTTAGTCATGTGAAGCTTCTTGAGTTAAAGATAAGTAAAAGGGTTATAAATAATGATTAATTAATGAGCCTGCGAAATTAAGCGCTTTGGATGCAAAACACCAGAACGCCAATCAGCAGTACCAATAAAGTTATGAGGAGCAGCAGTCGCACGATAAATGCGTACCAATGCTTCAATGGAAGGTAAGTTCAGCGGAACACGCTGCCCCATTTCAAGACGTTTCGCTTGTTGCTCATCCACTGTTAAGTGTGGCAATGTTTGTAGCAAGGCATCAACAGGCAATATGTAGTCAGCACTATTTTGCAGGCCGCTTTGTATCGCTTCAATCGTAAAGGACTGCTCAAGATTGAGATGCCCTACTTCGGTACGACGCAAGCCAACTAAATGGGCGCCACATCCTAGGGCATTACCAATATCTTCTGCCAGAACACGAATATAAGTTCCTTTGCTACAGCTGACTTCTAACGTAGCTTCGGGCCAAGCAATGTCAGTCCAGCGAATGACGTGAATGGTGATATCTCGTGGAGTGCGCTCTAACTCAACACCTGCGCGAGCGTATTCATATAAAGGTTTGCCATCACGCTTGAGTGCGGAATACATTGGCGGCACTTGAGATATCGGCCCCGTAAATTTTGGAAGTAAAGCATCTAATGCAGATTTGATTTCAACTGCGCTTGCAAATACAGGCAATGGCAACTCTTCAATGATGAGACCTTCAGCATCGCCGGTATCAGTGCGTGAGCCGAACTTTACTCGAGCGATATAAGACTTATCTGCTTCAAGCAAATCTTGTGAATACTTGGTTGCTTCGCCTAAGCAGATAGGCAGTAAGCCGGTCGCCATTGGATCCAAAGTACCAGTATGGCCAGCCTTGTCAGCATTAAAGGCGCGCTTGACTGCAGTAACGGCACCCTGTGAACTCATTCCAGCAGGTTTATCTAGCAGCACTACGCCGTCGATCCGTATTGACATGAACTATTTAGTCTCGTCTTTGTGGTCGCTGCTGCGATCACTATCAACGGCTTGATCGATCAATCGAGACATTTCTATGCCATGCTCTACTGAGCTGTCATAGTGAAAATGTAAGGTAGGAACAGTATGAATATGCAAACGCTTAAACAAGAGTGAGTGCAAATACCCTGCTTTTTCTTGAAGCGCTTTTAAAGCATGCTCAGGCTCAGCACCCAAAACCGTAAAGAACACTTTGGCATGGGCCAGATCCGGTGTGAGCTCAATACTTTGTAAAGTAATCAAGCCCAAACTCGGGCTGCGCAATTCGCGAGGAATAAGTTCGGCCAGGTCTCGCTGAATTTGATCGGCGAGACGCTGGTTACGATGCGGGCTAGTTTTATGCATATTGCTTAGAGTGAACGTGCAACTTCAGTAACTTCAAATACCTCAAGCTGATCACCTTCTTTAATGTCGTTATAGCCTTTTAATGACAGGCCGCACTCGACACCGGCACGAACTTCTTTAGCGTCATCTTTGAAGCGCTTGAGAGAGTCCAGTTCGCCAGTCCAAACAACGATGTTGTCACGCAAGAGACGAACACTAGATGTGCGTTTGATGATTCCATCAACCACCAAGCAACCCGCGATAGCGCCAACCTTAGATACCAAGAAGACTTGACGAATCTCAACGAGACCAGTGATTTCTTCTTTCTTATCTGGAGTCAACATGCCGCTCAGCGCTAACTTCACTTCATCCACTGCGTCATAAATAATGTTGTGATAACGAATATCCACACCATTGTTTTCAGCCAGCTTACGAGCCGCTGCATCAGCGCGGGAATTGAATCCAAAAATAACCGCTTTAGAAGCAACTGCCAAGTTCACGTCAGTTTCAGTAATACCACCAACACCTGCGTGAACAATTTGCACCTTCACCTCGGGTGTAGATAACTTCATTAATGACTGTGCCAAAGCTTCTTGAGAACCTTGTACGTCAGCCTTGATGATCAACGGCAATAACTTGGCTTCAATGGCGCCTTCTTCCATGTTTTCCATCATGGTTTCAAGTTTGAATGCCTGCTGTTTAGCCAACTTCACATCACGGAACTTACCTTGACGGAAAAGTGCAATCTCACGAGCCTTACGCTCATCAGGAACCACTTGTACTGACTCACCAGCTGCAGGAACATCTCCTAAACCTTGAATCTCAACTGGGATAGATGGGCCGGCTTCGTTACATGGCTTACCGTTTTCATCCAACATAGCGCGTACGCGTCCGTAGGTTGAACCTGCCAACAACATATCTCCACGCTTGAGCGTGCCTGATTGAACCAATATGGTTGCTACAGGGCCCTTACCTTTATCCAAACGCGCTTCTATGACTAAACCTTGAGCTGGCGCATCTTTAGGTGCTTTCAATTCCAAGATTTCAGCTTGCAAGAGCACGTTCTCTAGCAAGGCATCAATGCCCTCACCAGTTTTTGCGGATACCGGAATAAATGGCACATCGCCACCGTATTCTTCAGGAACCACTTGCTCTGCCACCAACTCAGTTTTGACGCGCTCAGAATTGGCTTCTGGTTTATCAATCTTGTTAATTGCCACAACAATTGGAACGCCGCCTGCAAGCGCATGGTGAATCGCTTCTTTTGTTTGCGGCATCACACCGTCATCAGCAGCAACTACCAAGATCACAATATCGGTCGCCTTAGCACCACGAGCACGCATTGCCGTAAAAGCTTCGTGACCCGGGGTATCCAAGAAGGTAATCATGCCACGCGGAGTTTCCACATGGTAAGCACCGATATGCTGAGTAATGCCGCCGGCCTCACCAGTAGCTACTTTGGCTGCACGAATCTTATCGAGCAAGGAAGTTTTACCGTGGTCAACGTGACCCATCACCGTTACAACTGGAGGACGCGGCAACAACTCCGCATCATGACCATCTGTACCGAGATCTAAATCTGGATCATCCAATTTTGCAGCAAAGGCTTTGTGACCCATTTCTTCAACAAGAATCATTGCGGTATCTTGGTCAAGCACTTGATTGATGGTGACCATTTGGCCCATACCCATCAAGAGCTTAATCACTTCTGCACTCTTCACCGCCATTGCATGAGCTAACTCAGCAACAGTAATGGTTTCTGGTACATGAACATCACGCACTATAGCTTCTGTTGGCACTTGGAAGTTGGTATCTACGTTCGCTTCAGCAATTTGACGTTGCTTCTTACGACCACCGCCTGAACGCCAACCACCAACACCACCAGAAGAATCTCCGCGCGTCTTTAGGCCACCAGGTTTCTTAGCGCCTTCTTCTTGCCAAGTCGATGATGTCTCGGAAGATTTAATAGTCTTTCCGCCAACTTTAGCAGCAGCCTTCTTCTTATCATCAGCACCTTCAACTTTTGCAGGCTTGTGCAAAGTACCTTTTTTCGCTTCTTCAGCAGCAATTTCACTTGGCGCTTTGAGAACACGTGCAGGAGCGCTCATCATGTCGCGGATTGCTAAAGCCTCAGCTTCAGCAGCAGCACGACGAACACGAATATCTGCTAATTCTTTTTCTTTGCTAGCCGCTAAATCTTTAGCGGCTTTATCTGTTGCTGCCTTTTTCTCTGCTGCCGCTGCGGCAGCAGCCGGCGCTGCATCTACAGGCGCTTCTTCTTTAGCAATTACTGGAGCCGCAACTTCTTTTTGACGTGCTTCTTCGGCGGCCTTCATTTCTGCTTCTTGACGCGCCAATAACTCAGCCTGGCGCGTTGCTTCAGCTGCGCGTTTCTCTAATTCTTCTTCAGAAATTATGGGTTTAGCTGGTGCTGCTGGAGCAACTTCTTTAGCCACTGGAATCGGAGTCTCTTCAGGCGCCTTATCACCGGCCTTAACGAGCACACGTTTTTTACGAACTTCAACTTGTACCGTGCGAGTGCGTCCAGCAGAATCCGCTTGACGAATTTCTGAACTCTCACGCTTGATTAAAGTAATCTTTTTGCGAGCGCCAGAATCTGCACTGCCATGTTCTTTTTGCAAATGCTCGAGCAGGACAGTTTTGTCCTTTTCGGTAATGCTATCGTCCTCAGAACCTTTTTCAATACCGGCCGCCTTCAACTGCTCCAAGAGGTCTGGCGCGGTACGTTTTAATTCTTTAGCGAGTACTTTTACTGTTGTTGCCATGCACTACTTCCTCTCATGAAGTAAACCAATGTTCGCGCGCTTTCATGATGAGCGTTTTCGCAGTTTCTTCGTCAATTTGTGTCGCCTCAACTAGCTCATCAACAGCTAATTCAGCAAGGTCGTCACGGGTATGTACTTGATTGTCAGCAAGCTTAGCAATCAGCTCTGTAGTCATTCCTTCCAGGGAGCGTAAATCTTGTGAAACCTCACCAATACGCTCTTCCTTTGCCAACTCCATGGTCAACAAAGAGTCACGAGCGCGGGTACGCAACTCATTCACAGTATCTTCATCAAATGAATCAATCTCTAACATTTCAGACAATGGTACGTAGGCCACTTCTTCTAATGTGTTGAAACCTTCTTCAATCAAAATATCAGCCACTTCTTGGTCTACGTCCAACTTGTCCATGAACAATTGACGTACAGAAGAAGCTTCTTTTTCAGTTTTCTCAGCAGACTCTTCAGGAGTCATGATGTTGATCTGCCAACCAGTCAAATCACTCGCCAAACGAACGTTCTGTCCACTACGGCCAATAGCGATTGCCAAATTCTCTTCGTCAACCACTACATCCATCGCATGACGCTCTTCATCAACCACGATTGATGAAACTTGAGCTGGAGCCAAAGCACCAATCACAAATTGCGCTGGATCTTCAGACCACAATACGATGTCGACCGCTTCGCCGGCTACTTCGTTACGGACAGCAGTTACGCGTGTACCACGTACGCCAACGCAAGTGCCAATTGGATCGATGCGCTTGTCATAAGTAATCACAGCAATCTTTGCGCGCACACCAGGATCACGGGCAGCGCCCTTAATCTCCAGTAAGCCCTGTTCCATTTCTGGAACTTCGTTCTCAAACAACTTAATCAAGAAGTCTGGGCAAGTACGTGAGAGTTCGATTTGTGGGCCACGTGCTTCGCGATCCACCTTAAGAATATAGGCGCGAACACGATCACCAGAGCGTAAGTTCTCTTTTGGGATCATTTGATCACGACGCAGCAAGGCTTCAACACGACCGGATTCAATGATCAGGCCATTCTTGTCGGCACGCTTGACGGTACCGGTCATGACTTTTTCGCCACGCTCAAGGTAGTCGTTCAAAATCTGTTCGCGTTCAGCGTCACGAATGCGCTGCAAGATGACTTGCTTAGCAGCTTGTGCGCCGATACGACCAAATGCTAAAGATTCAATTTCCTCTTCGATGTAGTCACCAACTTCCATGTCGGCGAGTTGCTCTTGGGCTTCAAATTGCAGAATCTCTTTGTCCGGCTCTTGCAAACCAGCTTCATTGGGCACAACCAACCAGCGACGGAAGGTTTCGTATTCACCAGTTTCACGATCAATTGAAACGCGGATATCCACGTCTTCTGTAGCGTAGCGCTTCTTGGTCGCAGAGGCCAAAGCCATCTCCAACGCCTCGAACACAATTGCTTGATCAACGTTCTTTTCACGCGCTAACGCGTCTGCCAACATGAGAACTTCTCGGCTCATGACTTTCTTCCTTTGAAATCAATAACAGGGACCAACCGAGTCTTATCGACCTCGGCTAAAGAGAACTCCAATTGAGAAGGCTGACCATCAGCACCCTCAAATACCAAACCAAACTTTGCATCCGGTGAATTCAATTCACCACTCAGCAAACCTTGTAACTCACCACGAAAATTCTTGCGACCGCCAACTGCCACGCGCAATTTCAAATCCACTTGCATTCCAGCGAAGCGCTCATAATCAGCGGCACTTTTCACTGGACGATCCAATCCTGGAGATGAAATTTCTAAACGCTCATAAGGAATGTTTTCAACTGGCAAGGTGTAGCTCAATTGATGGCTCACCTTCTCGCAATCCAAAACAGAAATCAAGCGTTCGTAATCTGGGTTTTCAATCGTGACGCGCAGCAATCCTCCGGCTTCACGCTCTATCTCCACTAGCGTGTAACCCAAGTTTTCCAGCTCTGCAGAAATAACCTGCTGATCCTTCACGACATCCCCTCATACCAAAATGGCAAAAAAAAATGGGCTTCAAAGCCCATATTCTTGAAATTCAGAACAGGCCGACTTACGTTGATCGCAACATCAGTCGGTAACTACTAAATACAGCAGAAACCTGCTGTAAGACCAAAAAATTATAGCCTATTTGGCATAAAACTGATACAAATCAGAAGCTTTCGCCGGGATTACGGGGTTTTCTAGGTCCTTTATTGAAGGGTTTGCGCCCTTTTGGCGCGCTACGTTTAGGCCCATTTCCAGGACTCTGGGGGTTGCCCGTCACAAAAGCAGACTGCCCGTGGTGAACTTTGCTGCCTTTACTGCGGTTTTGGCCCTGACCACCTTGACCACCCTGTCCGCCTTGCCCACTTCGACCGCCTTGACCACCCTGTCCAGGTCTGCCACCTTGAGTACGACCACGGAAAGGTCCACGCCCTTCGCCAGAACCACTGCCGCCACCAGGTTTTCCACCTCTACCCTGATGCGTTAGGCCGTTATGGCCACTAGCAAGGGTTAGAGCATCACGGGATCCCCAGTAGGAAACGGAGGTTTGCATTGGATCCGGCTGGAAATCTTCTCCAACTGGACGACGATCTCGATTATTAGGGTTAGGGCCACGGCCCTTATCTTGAGGCTGTGGCATTTTTAAACCAGCAGACTTCATCAAGTTATAGATGCCGCCAGCCTCAATCTCTTCCCATTTGCCACGTCGGAGGCGTGGAGGTAATAAGAAAATGCCGTAACGAGTTCTAATCAAGCGAGAGACTGTATGACCAACTGCTTCGAACATACGACGCACTTCGCGATTACGACCCTCACTTAATGCAACGTGATACCAACGGTTAGCGCCTTCGCCGCCGCCCATCGCTAGGCGCAAGAATTTAGCTTGGCCATCATCGAGCGTAATGCCACTCTTTAAGAGCGAAGTATTTTCTTGACTCAAGTCGCCCAAGATGCGCACGGCGTATTCACGCTCGACACCGTAACGGGGATGCATTAAGCGATTTGCTAACTCACCAGAAGTGGTGAACAACAAAAGACCTTCGGTATTAAAGTCCAATCGACCTACCGCGATCCAGCGTCCTTGACGCGGTTTAGGTAAACGATCAAATACGGTTGGACGACCCTCTGGGTCTGACTGGCTAACGATCTCACCTGCCGGCTTGTGATACATGATCACGCGCGGCGGCTTAGTCTGAATCTTGCGATGTACAGGTTTGCCATTGATACGCACTTGATCTGTTGGTCCAATACGCTGACCAATATGCGCTGGTAATCCGTTAACTGATACGCGCCCTTGAATAATCAAGTCTTCCATATCGCGACGGGATCCCATACCAACATCAGCTAATACCTTGTGCAACTTAACGGTATCTTCATCATCAGCATCATCATCTAAACCATCGAGGTCAGACCAAACTTCATCACGCAAACTGAGTGGGAGATCATCAACGTTCGCAAACTGCAGACTACTCATTTCCTCATCCGTTGGCGCATCTGAATCCTCATCTTCGCGTGAGCGTTGTGCACGCTGCGCGCGACGCTCTGCACCAGTTTGATGAGATACCTCATTCTCATTCACACTATCAGGATTTTTTAATTCCTCAACTTCAGGAGCATCTAAAGCAGCGTCAAACTCACCAGAGACAACTGAGGCAAACAAAGCCTCACTCTCAGCTGGATTGGGAGCTAATTTAGAAGATTGGTTATTGCCTTGATTATTACCGCCTTCGCGCGGACCATTGGAATCAGTACCTTCACGGCGTGGCCGATCTTTATTAAATGGGCGCTTCTTATTAAATGGGTGTTTACTACCTCCGGCACCTTGGCGGCGCGGGCGACGTTCACCACGCTCTCCGCCTTCAGACTTTTGGCCATCCGAGTTCGATGGTGCAGCATCTGCATTAGAAGGGGTTGCCGATGGATTTACTACCGGGGATGAATCGTTTTCGTTAGGGCTTGTCATTAATTATTATTTTGTTTCGTCTGGGTTGTCTTCAGACTCAGGGGTAACTTCATTAGCCTCTTCTTCAGAAACCTCAATGCTGGCTTCTTCTAAAGTGGCTTCAGTTGTCTCTTCGTCAATCTCGCTCACCTCTTGAGCATCCGCATCAATCACTACCGTCTCAACAGTGGCAGATGGATCAAACTCCATCACCGCTTGACCTAATTGCGCTGCAGCAGCCATTGGCGCCGCATCTTCCAAAATCGGCAAGCTTTGTAAATTGGTCAGACTGAGATCATCTAAAAATTGTTTGGTGGTGGCATACAAGCCTGGGCGACCAATAGTTTCTTTATGACCAATTACCTCAACCCAACCACGATCTTCTAATTGCTTCATTACGTTACTACTCACAGCAACACCACGGATTTCCTCGATCTCACCACGGGTTACAGGTTGGCGGTAAGCGATGATGGCTAAAGTTTCCATAACAGCACGTGAATACTTCGGCGGCTTTTCTGGAGTCAGGCGATCAAGGTACTCACGCATCGAAAGACGGCTTTGAAAACGCCAGCCAGTTGCGATATGCACCAATTCCATACCCTTGTCATCCCAAGCGCGTTGCAGCTCGACTAATGCTTCATCGATATCTGCCGTAGTGATGTCTTCTATAAATAAGCGAGACAAATCAGCAACGGTGAGTGGTTCCTGTGCGCACAGGAGGGCTGTTTCAATGACGCGCTTATTGTGATCGTCCATAAAATTCGGGCTTCCAGGAGTAATCCTGACTAGGCTTTAAAAGGTATTTAGTAATGGGTTTTGGTGTTCTCAAGCTACTACGGACAATCCATCTCATCAATTCTTCTTGGGATATGCCCGCGCTGAAACGAAGTACTTTTCGTTCACCTTGCGCCCATTATAAGGTAGGCTCAATACAATAGCCATATGCATAAGAATTCCACAAAACCCCCTTTATCCAGGCCTCAGGCCATCCATTCCTTGGAGCGCCGTCGACTCCTTGGCCTCGGAATTGGCATGGGCGCCCTCCTTGGGGGCGTAGGTTTGAGCTCTTGCAGCCTTGTTGGGAGTAAAAAACCTGTGGTTGGCCTAGTTCTAGGCGCTGGAGCAGCTCGAGGTTTTGCTCACGTGGGCGTCATCAAGGCATTAGAAGCCCAAGGCATCAGACCCGATATTGTTGTTGGTAGTAGCGCTGGTAGCGTGATTGCCACCCTACTCGCATCAGGCGCCACTGGGAATGATCTCAATCGCTTAGCCCTCAATCTAGATGAGGCCACGATTGCCGACTGGGGCCTCCCATTTGCTGGCCGATTTGGCGGACTCATCAAGGGTGATGCCCTGCAAAATATGGTGAATCGAGAAGTGCAAAACAAATCGATTGAACAAATGCGCATCCCCTTAGGAATTGTTGCTACTGAATTGCAATCTGGCCAAGGGGTTCTATTTAGAACAGGCAATACAGGCTTAGCCGTTCGCGCATCTTGCAGCGTACCCGGAGTATTTCAGCCGGCAGTGATCAGCGGCAAAGAATATGTCGATGGCGGTTTAGTGGCACCAGTACCAGTCAGCTATGCAAGACAGATGGGGGCAACCTTAGTCATTGCAGTAAATATTTCTTCCGAGCCGGCTCATCAAGATGCCAGCGGAACCTTAGGTGTTTTGCAACAAACCATCTCTATCATGCAGAGAAGCATCAATCAGTACGAACTCAAGAGCGCTGATATCGTGATTCAGCCGCAGTTAAAGCAAATGGGTAGCGGTGATTTCAAATCCAGAAATGCCGCCATACTCGCCGGTGAAGCTGCGGCGCAAGAGCAAATGGGTTTGATTAAAGAGAAGCTGAAAGGCTAGCAACCATCAGGCTGCAGAGGGCTTGATTAAAGGCTGCGTGAATTACGCTTAAGATTTTTGACTTCGTTAAGAAGCTCTTGACGCTCAGAGTCATCGAGATTGTCGCTACCGTCTAAACGACGTGCCCCGTCAAAACGTTTATCCCAATAGAGGCTACCGAGATCATCCACTCGAACATTGGTGCCTTTGGAAGGTGAGTGAATGAATTTGTTATCGCCCACATAAATTCCGACGTGAGAAAAAGTGAGGCGCATCGTATTAAAAAATACGAGATCTCCTGGCTGCAATTCTTCACGGGTAATCGGCTTACCAACACGACTCATTTGCGTTGACTTGCGTGGCAATAAGAATCCCAACTTATCTTTGAAGACGTAGCCAACAAAGCTACTGCCATCTAATCCAGACTGCGGTAATTCTGTATCCCAGCGATAGCGCACGCCAATGACTTCCATAGCGCGGTTAATTAATTCGTCTGACTTGCCAGTCACGGTATCGGCCAAGCGGTCCGATACTCGGGCAATGTAGGAGCGCCCTGCTTGGAACATGCTTTCTTTGGGAACTACAGCATCCGCAGATGCCTCTACCGCCGTATCAACCGCATAGGCAGATACAGAGATGATGGCGCCTAAACCTAGGCCCAGCAGTTTTAAAAGAAGTGCTTTTTTCAATGACATCGGATCAGTTTAACAAAGAACCCTCAATTAACCAAGTCTTCACTCTATGCTTAAGTCTTTGTTTATAATGATAAAATTGCTTTATATCAGGGCGCATGCACCAAATTAGCCCATTCAAAGGGGGTTTGATCCGCCATCTAAGTCAACTCTGCAGCTGCAAATAGTTCCCTGGTATAGATCTGACGGGGATGCTTAATGAGGGTTTCGGTATCACCAAATTCCACCACCTTGCCCCCTTTGAGAACCATCACTTCGTGAGACATTGCTCTAATGACTGCTAGATCGTGACTAATCATGAGATAGGCTAAGTTGTACTTTTTTTGCAGCTCGGTCAATAAGGCAAGCACCTGCTTTTGAATAGAGACATCCAATGCCGAGGTGGGCTCATCTAATACCAAAATTTGTGGGCGCAAAATTAAGGCACGCGCAATCGCAATTCTTTGGCGCTGTCCTCCAGAAAATTCATGGGGGTAGCGCAGAAGCGCAGAACGATCTAAACCCACCTCTTTAAGCATATCCACTACACGTGTCTCACGTTCTGCAGTAGATAGTTTCGGAAAATGCACATCCAATCCCTCAGAAATAATCTGCAATACGTTCATGCGCGGTGACAGCGAGCCAAAGGGATCTTGAAAGATCACCTGCAAGCTAGAACGCATCGCACGTCGCTCCATAGGCATGAGTTTTTGCCAATCGCTGCCAAGCACATCAACATTGCCAGTCACTTCTGCCATTGAATCACCTAGCAAACCGAGCACAGCCATACCTAGGGTGGTTTTGCCAGAGCCAGATTCTCCAATCACACCAATGGTCTGTCCTTGCTTTAATGCAAAGCTGACTTTTTTCAACACTTTATGTGATGGCGCTTTTTTAAACCAAGAGACTGATTCTTCGCTCGGGTAAGCAACCGAGAGATCCTCTGTTTTCAACAACACTGGAGCTAATGGCATCAGAGGTGCCGGGTCGCGTACCGGCTCACTATTGACCAAGGTGCGCGTATAAGGATCCTCTGGATGTTCAAACACTTGTTTGGTTGGCCCAGCCTCCATCAAGTTACCTTGATTGAGCACAGCGACACGTTGTGCAAAATGCTTCACCAAATTGAGATCGTGGGTGATCAACAGAATGCCCATACCGCCATGATCTTTAGATTCTTCTTGGAGCTCTTTGAGTAAATCCAAGATTTGCAAACGCAAGCTCACATCTAAAGCTGTCGTAGGCTCATCGGCAATCAGTAGCCGAGGCTTACATGCCAAAGCCATCGCAATCATGGCGCGTTGTCTTTGGCCGCCTGAGAGTTGATGTGGATAAGAATGAAAGCGGCGCTCAGGCTCAGGTATTCCCGTCTTACGAAGCAAATCAATCGCGGCATCAATCGAATCCGCTTTAGATATCAAAGGTTGATAGATCTGCACTGCTTCAATAATTTGATTGCCCACAGTAAAGAGCGGGTTCAAGGCCGTCATCGGCTCCTGAAACACCATCGCAATTTCACGACCGCGAATCTCCCGAATATCTTGGATAGACATCGAGAGCAAATCTACCGTGCCCTTCCCATCTTTTTTATTCCACAGAATCTTTCCAGAGACTTTGGCGCCCTCGGGCTCTAAACGTAATGGCGCCAATGCAGTCAGCGTCTTACCTGAGCCGGATTCCCCAACCAATGCCACACGCTCACCAATGCCGATTTCTAAATCAAGATGATTGACTGCAAACTTTTCCCGACGACCCGTTCCAAATGAAATGCACAGATCTTCATAACGAAGCAAACTCATGAGCGACCTCCGCTCATTACGCCAGCCTTACGAGAATCAAAAGCATTACGCAATGCTTCACCCATAAAAGTTAATAGCAACAGAGTTGCGACCAAGACAACAAAGGTTGATAGAGAGATCCACCAGGCATCGAGATTGCTTTTGCCTTGAGAGAGCAGTTCGCCCAAGCTTGGAGTGCCCGGGGGTACGCCCAAGCCTAAAAAGTCCAAACTGGTTAAGGACAAAATGGCGGCACTCATGCGAAATGGCAAAAAGGTAATCACTGGGGTCAAGCTATTAGGCAGGATGTGACGCCACATGATTTGTAAATTGGTTAAACCTAATGCTCTTGCTGCACGCACATATTCCAGGGCGCGATTGCGGAAAAATTCTGCACGGACGTAATCTGATAGACCCATCCAACCAAAAGCGGCTAACAAAATAATCAGCAGGGAAACGCTAGGATTAAAGATCGAGGCAAAAATGATGAGCAAGTACAGCTCTGGCATAGCTGACCAGATTTCTATGAGGCGCTGAGAGACTAGGTCAAACTTTCCTCCAAAGAAGCCCATTAAGGATCCAGTGATGATGCCCACACTCACGCCAACAATCGTTAGTGCAAGACCAAAAAGAATCGATAAGCGGAAACCATAGATCAGACGAGCCAAAACATCGCGCCCACGATCATCAGTCCCCAACCAGTTCTCCCATGAAGGTGGTGCTGGATTAGGCACTTGTGAAAAATAATTGAGCGTCTCATAGCTATAGTGAATCGGCGGGTAGATTGCCCAGTTTCCATTACTAGTAATGTTCTGACGAATATCGGGATCTAAGAAATCAGTTGGAGTCGCAAAGTCACCACCAAAGACAGTTTCTGGCTGACTCTTCACAATCGGAAAATAGAAATGGCCTTCATAGCGCACCACTAAAGGCTTGTCATTCGCAATCAATTCGGCGCACATCGATAAACCAAACAGGACCATAAAGATCCATAAGCTTGCATAACCCATGCGACTATTCTTGAAGCGCTGCCAACGACTCATGAGCCGCCTCCTGCACCAAACTGAATGCGTGGGTCTACATAAACGTAACAAAGATCGGAGATTAACTTGGTAAACAAGCCAATCAGGGTGAATAAATACAGAGTGCCGAAGACTACTGGGTAGTCACGACGCATTACGGACTCGTATGAAAGCAAACCGAGCCCGTCTAATGAGAATAATGTTTCGATCAACAGTGAGCCAGTAAAGAATGCGCCGATAAATGCTGCCGGGAAACCCGTTACTAAAGGCAAGAGTGCATTACGGAACACATGTTTCCACAACACTTGCTTTTCGGTAAGACCCTTTGCTCGTGCAGTCAGAACATACTGTTTACGAATCTCTTCTAGAAAAGAATTCTTGGTCAGCATAGTCACTACTGCAAAACTACCCAAAACAGAGGCGGTAATCGGCAACACTAAATGCCACAAGTAATCCATGACTTTGCCAAACAAACTCAGATCACTCCAATTATCCGAAGTAAGGCCTCGTAGCGGAAATAACTGTAAGAAACTGCCTCCACCAAACAGCACCAGCAATAAGACACCCAGCACAAAACCAGGAATGGCATAACCCACCAAGATCATGCTGCTGGTGACGGCATCAAAGCGAGAGCCATCGCGTACTGCTTTAGCTATTCCTAAGGGTATGGAAACTAAATATGTAATAAAGAAGGTCCACAGTCCAATACTGATCGAGACTGGCAACTTAGAGACCACTAAAGTCCAAACGCTTTCGTGTTGGTAGTAGCTTTCACCCAAGTCAAATCTGGCAAAGCGGCCCAACATCATGAAATAGCGTTCGAGTGGCGGCTTATCGAAACCGTATAAGGCTTTAACTTCCTCTAGACGCTGTGCATCGACACCTTGACGGCCGCGATAGGTTGATCCGGATCCGGAGGACTCGGAGCCGCCTGTTGCAGCACCGCCCTTCCCTTTTAACTCCAATACCATTTGCTCTACTGGACCACCTGGAACAAATTGCACTACTGCAAAGGTAAGAGTTAGCACCCCCAAGATTGTCGGAATCATTAGAAGCAAACGTTTAAAAATATAGGCGCGCATTTGACCTTGCATTATTTAGCCTCTTCTTTCCACCAGTTTTGCATGATCCATGCCTCGGCCGAGTAATACAAAGGAGGCTCTGGATAACGCATCTCGTGGCGAAAGGCAACGCGATGGGTTGGGTTGTACCACTGCGGCACAACGTAGTAACTATTCCACAGAACTCTATCTAGAGCTCTCGTTGCGGTTCTTAGCTGTTCCCGATTTTGTGCTTTGGTAATTTCATCAATCAAAGCATCCACCACGGGAGACTGCACGCCAATCACATTATCAGAGCCTTTTTCTTTAGCGGCCTGACTGCCAAAGCGGTCCCAGAGTTCATTTCCTGGATTTTGGGAGTCCTGAAATCTGACGGTGGTCATATCAAAGTCGTATTCATTCATACGCTTTTGATGCAAAGCAAAATCGCTGGTCCGAATATCTACTTGCACTCCCAGCTTTTCTAAGTTGCGTACATAAGCAGAAATCACTCTCAAGAAAAATCCACCATCTTCAACTATCTCAAAACGAAATGGCTCACCCTTTTCATTGCGCAATGCACCGTCACGATATTGCCAGCCCGCATGAAGAAGGAGTTCACGGGCTTTCTTCAAATTCTGGCGTAGGCTGCCAGGCGACTTAGTTGATGGCGCCGCAGGCATCGGGCCAAAGACTGCATCCGGAACCCACTGTGGGTATTTTGCTTTTAAGGGCTTGAGTAGCTTTAGCTCTGACTCTGTAGGTTTGGGAGGGCCATCAAAGTTGGCACTCAAATCACTGTTGGTGAAATAACTATTGATACGGCTGTACTGATCAAAAAATATTTGGCGATTGAGCCATTCAAAATCAAGTGCATAGCCTAAGGCTTCGCGCACACGCGCATCTTTAAAAATAGGCCGTCGCACATTCATAGCGAAACCTTGCATGCCAGCGCCATTATGATTTAGGAATGCTTTCTTTAAGAGAACGCCTTGATCAAACTTAGAGCCCACATACCCTTTAGCCCAGATCTTGGCGCGATATTCAACCAGAGCATCAAACTCCCCCGCTTTAAAGGCTTCCAGCCTAACAGCATCATCGCTGTAAAGCTTATAAAGGACTCGATCAAAGTTATAAAAGCCAACGCGGATATTTAACGGTTTTCCGAGTTGATCAGCCCAATAGTTTGGGTTCTTTTTAAAAACAATCGATTTACCTGCTTTGAAAGATTCAATCAAATAAGGCCCACTACCGATTGGCGTTTCAAAGGCAAGACTCTCAAATGGAATCACCGTTCCATCTGCTTGCTTGCCCCAGTTCCGCGAGAACACTGGGAATGTTCCTGCCAGGATAGGTAGTTCAGTATTGTCATTCTTAAAGTCGAAGCGGATGGATCGATCAGACAAAACAACCGCTTCTTTAATATCCGCAAAGGTAGTTTTATAACGCGGATGCGCTTTACCGCTCATCAAGGTATCAAAGCTATATTTAACATCAGCAGCCAAGACTGGACTGCCATCTGAAAATTTTGCCTCAGATCGAAGATGGAAGGTGACCGATTTGTGATCTTTGGCTACCTGAATATCATCTGCTAATAAACCGTAAATACTGGAGACCTCATCAGCACTTCCCTCGGCCAATGACTCAAACATCAATTCGATACCGGGAGCGGTGATACCTCTCAGGGTAAATGGGTTGAATTTATCAAAGCTCGTTCTTTGCCCTGGGTTTGGCAAGACCAGGGTTCCACCGCGGGGAGCATTGGGATTAACGTAATCAAAATGGGCAAATCCATCGGGATATTTAGGCTTGCCGTATTGTGCAATCCCTTGTCCTGCCAGAGCTATATTGGCCCCTAGCCCCGCTAGCAGGGCTAGCAGCAATAAATAGGCAATTTGTCGAATGGGCTTTAAGGTGGGCATATATGCAACAATTGTAGATAGCTAATCATATTTGAAGTAAAGGACACAACATGGGCTTTCTCACCGGCAAAAAAATCCTCATTACCGGCCTCCTCTCCAACCGTTCTATTGCCTATGGCATAGCCAAGGCCTGCCACCGCGAAGGTGCTGAACTAGCCTTTACCTATGTAGGTGAGCGCTTTAAGGACCGCATCGTTGATTTTGCAAAAGAATTCAATACCGAACTGATTTTTGACTGCGATGTGGGCAGCGACGAACAAATCAGCGCCCTTTTTAAGGATTTAGCCAAATCCTGGCCCCAATTTGATGGTTTTGTACACGCGATTGGCTTTGCGCCACGCGAAGCAATTGCCGGCGATTTCTTGGAAGGTCTTTCTCGTGAAGGCTTCAAGATTGCTCACGACATTTCTGCTTACAGCTTCCCAGCGATGGCAAAAGAAGCGCTCCCAATGTTGCGTGATAAATCTTCATTGCTCACATTGACTTATTTAGGATCCATGAAGAATGTTCCTAACTACAACACTATGGGTTTAGCAAAAGCATCGCTTGAAGCATCCGTTCGCTACCTCGCTGGCTCAGTTGGCCCTAAAGGCATTCGCGCTAACGGCATCTCTGCTGGCCCAATTAAAACTTTGGCCGCTTCTGGCATAAAAGGCTTTGGCAAGATTTTGCAAGCGGTTGAGGAAACTGCTCCACTGCGCCGTAATGTGACGATTGATGATGTAGGCAATACTGCTGCATTCTTATTGTCTGACTTAGCCAATGGCATCACCGCTGAAATCATTTACGTTGACAACGGCTTTAGTCAAGTGGTTGGCGGAATGGATGAAGTTTGAGCATTCCAATGCGCGAGGCCCTGAAGTTTTGGGCTAAGCTAGGCTTCATCAGTTTTGGTGGGCCAGCAGGACAGATTGCCGTTCTACACCAGGAGTTAGTTGAAAAGCGTCGCTGGATTTCTGAGCGGCGCTTTTTACATGCGCTGAACTACTGCATGCTATTACCAGGGCCAGAGGCCCAACAGCTAGTGACCTATATTGGCTGGCTCATGCACCGCAGCTGGGGCGGTATCCTAGCGGGTACGCTCTTTGTGCTGCCTTCCCTGTTCATTTTGATTGGGTTGTCGTGGGTATATCTCACCTTCGGACAAGTCCCCTGGATTGCCGCCATCTTTTTTGGCATCAAACCTGCAGTGACTGCAATCGTGTTGCACGCTGCCGTGCGAATTGGTAAACGCACAATTCATAACCAAGCACTCCAATGGATCGCTCTTGGATCTTTTCTCGCCATCTTTATTCTGAATCTCGCTTTTCCCATCATCGTACTGATTGCAGCAGCAATCGGATATTGGGGTGGTAAACGCTATCCAGAATATTTCCAACAAGCTGGTGGGCATAGCACGAAAGAAGCAAAACAATTTGGTAGCGCCATCATTGATGACGACACCCCTACTCCCGAACACGCCAGATTTACTTATTCAAAAGCGGTCCGTCATAGCCTTGTCGCATTTACTTGCTGGCTCCTTCCTATTGGTGTATTAATAGCCATCTTTGACTGGAAGACCTTGTACCCAAATATCGCGTGGTTCTTTACCAAAGCCGCCTTAATGACTTTTGGTGGTGCGTACGCAGTTCTACCCTACGTATACCAAGGAGCAGTCGAACACTTTCATTGGCTCAGCGCCAACCAAATGATTGATGGTTTAGCGCTAGGCGAGGCTACGCCAGGACCACTCATCATGGTAGTGGCTTTTGTTGGCTATCTTGCAGGACATATCCAACATCTCATTGGCAATACCAATCCATTTTGGTTTGGGGTGTTGGGTGCTTGTGTTGCTACTTGGTTTACTTTTTTACCCTCCTTCTTTTTTATCTTAGTAGGCGGTCCGTTAATTGAGTCAACACATGGCAAGCTAGGATTTACAGCCCCGCTAACAGCAATCACAGCGGCAGTCGTTGGTGTCATTGCTAATCTAGGCCTCTTCTTTGCTTATCACGTCTTTCTACCAAGAGGCTTTGGCGGCTCGATCTCTTGGATCTCGATTTTGATCTGCGCTCTAGCTGGTTTAGCTTTATTTAAGTTTCAAAAGGGTGTTCTTTCGGTATTGGGCGGGTCAGCCTTAGCTGGATTACTCTTCTACTACATCTCTATTTTGATAGGGTGAGTTTTTTCACAAGATTGGCATAATGGAACTTATGCGAATCGAACCTCAAACTATCACCCACCTGCAAGAATGGCTTGGTAAAACAGAGTCTCTGCAGGACACCGTCACAGCAGCCCCCGTGCGCGGACTATCCGCAACCTTGGATCGCGATGATGCTGCACCAAGTAAGGGGACTTTTTTACCTGAGCTGTGGCACTGGTTGTATTTTCTGCCCCACGCCCGCGAATCCGAAATTGGATCTGATGGTCATCCAAAACGTGGTGGCTTTCTTCCGCCGGTTCCACTACCTCGTCGCATGTGGGCAGGTAGCCGCATTGAATGGTTAAAACCACTTGCTGTTGGCGACGAGATTGAACGCGTTTCCACGATTGAGTCAGTAACCCATAAAGCAGGTCGCACCGGTGATTTAATTTTCGTATTGGTCAATCACAAAATCTCCAACCAGAACGGTCTAGCGATTATTGAAGAGCATGACATTGTGTATCGGGATGCGCCCGGGCCAGACGATAAACCTGTTGCCCCTACTGCCGCACCGACGGATGCTAAATGGAGTAAAACAATTACACCTGATGACGTACTTCTATTTCGTTATTCAGCATTAACTTTTAATGGCCATCGCATTCACTATGATCGCAAATATGTCACTGAAGTTGAAGGCTACCCCGGTTTAATCGTGCACGGCCCTTTGATTGCGACACTATTGGTAGATCTAGTGCGCCAAAGCATTCTAGGATGCAAGCTTAAAAGTTTTGAGTTCCGCGCTATACGCCCTACTTTTGATATCAACATCTTTAAAGTCAATGCCAAGCCGGATCTAGAAAAAGATCCGAGTGGAAAAACCATTTCCATTTGGGCGGAGGACCATGAAGGCTGGCTCACTATGCAAGCAACCGGTGTTCTAGCCTAAACACATGAAGGTTTACTGATGACCACTCAACACCTTTCTCTTGAGCTAGCTAGCTTTGCGGCCAATTTAAAAGCTGCAGATATTCCAAGCGACGTCATGAGCCGCGCCGAAGACCTATTGGTTGATTGGTTTGGTTCAGCTATTGCTGGCAAAGGCTCGCGCCCAGTGGAACTCATTACTCAGTTTGCCCAAAATATGGGTGGGTTTGATGCAAGACACGCTGGTCCCTCTGAAGTTTTAGTTTCTCGCAAAACCTCTAGCCCCTTTTTAGCGGCAATGGCTAATGCAGCAGCATCACATGTTGCAGAACAAGACGACGTCCACAATGGATCAGTCTTTCATCCAGCTACGGTGGTATTTCCTCCAGCATTAGCCTACGCGCAAGCCATTGGCGCTTCTGGTGAAGATTTATTGGTTGCTGCAGTGGCAGGCTACGAGGTAGGTATTCGGGTTGGGGAATTTTTAGGTCGCTCTCATTACAAAGTGTTTCATACCACCGGAACGGCCGGCACATTAGCTGCTGCTGCGGCAGTTGGTCGCCTACTCAAACTCAATTCAGAACAAATGCTCCATGCCTTTGGCTCTGCGGGGACTCAATCAGCCGGCCTTTGGGAGTTTCTGCGTGATGCCGCAGACTCCAAACAACTACATACCGCCCATGCGGCCTCCACTGGCTTAATGTCTGCCTATATTGCACAAGCTGGCTTTACAGGTGCTGAACATATCCTGGAAGGTAAGCAGGGATTAGCGGCAGGCATGTCAAGCGATAGTGACCCCAGTAAATTGGTTGATCGTTTAGGTACTCGCTGGGCTTTAGCAGAAACAAGCTTTAAGTATTACGCCTCCTGTCGTCATACTCACCCCGCTGCTGACGCCCTACTTCAAGTCATGTTGGTAAACAAACTAACGCCTAACGATATTGCGAAAATAGAAACCTTGGTTCACCAAGGTGCTATTGATGTATTAGGCCCGGTAACTGACCCTGCTACTGTGCATCAGTCTAAGTTTTCTATGGGAACGGTGCTCGCTTTGGTTGCACATTACCAATTTGCTGGCCTGCAAGAATTTGATCAGCACTTTCATGATGATGCAATCTGCACCTTCCGTGAGCGCGTCTCGATGATTCTCGATCCAGAGGTTGATAGTGCTTATCCGCAACGTTGGATTGGCAAAGTCAAAGTTCATCTGAACAATGGACAAATTCTGGAGGGTCGCGTAGACGAACCTAAAGGCGACCCTGGTAATACCCTATCTCGCGCAGAGATAACAGACAAGGCAATGCGCTTAGCTGCTTTTAGCGGGGGTGCCAGCCCAACAGAGATGAGTAAAGCAATTGATCTCTTGTGGAATATCCGCAAACAAGCCAAGATAGGCTTTCTACTGCCATCCGCATAAGTAAACCCACCACTCGCTCCCTTATTTTCTAGATTGATATGAACCCACTTGATACACCACTAGGCTTTAGTACTAACTTTCTATTTGTACCAGGCACTCGTCCTGAACGTTTTATGAAAGCCCTCGATAGTGGTGCTAGCGGCGTTGTCTTGGATTTAGAAGATGCCGTTGCGGAGGAAGATAAAGAGAGTGCGCGTGACGCCATTCGCACTGCATGGCCTAGCTTTAGTCCTGAGCAAAAGAAGCGTCTAGTCATTCGTACAAACTCACCTGGTAGTAAATTTTATTCAGGCGATTTAATTCTCGCGCAACAACTTGAAGTTGCCTGTCTATTGATTCCCAAAAGCGAATCGCTCGACCAAATTAATGGTGCCGCCCTCATACTCCCCAATACTGCAATCATTCCCATGATTGAAACGGCAATTGGCCTGGATAAACTGAAAGAAATTGCATACTCCAACCAAGTGATTCGCCTTGCTTTGGGTAATTTAGATTTACAAGCGGATCTGGGCATGGTCTGCGACCGCCAAGAGATCGAATTACAAACAGCTCGGTTTCAGATCGTTTTAGCATCACGACTTGCACAGATTGCCCCTCCTATTGATGGGGTTACACCATCTACTGACGACATTGAGCGCATTACCGATGACTCAGAACGCGCAAAGCGTATGGGTTTTGGCGGAAAACTCTGTATTCACCCAAAACAAGTGGCTATCGTCATCAAGGCATTTACGCCAACCGAAGAAGAACTAGCCTGGGCCCAACGGGTCGTTGAGGCAGATGTGGCCTCCAAGGGCAGCGCTGTAAAGCTAGATGGCCGTATGATTGATCGACCCGTGGTGCTACTAGCCAAAAGAACCCTGGCAATTGCTGGTAAACACTAAGAGTTTCCTATGTCTAAGGAGTTGCAAAACTGGCAAAATAACCCAGAGTTGTTTTGCACTCATATAATTTTTATAACTACTACTAGAGACTAAAATGAAATTACGTAAATCACTATTTGCCGGTTTCTATGCAATCACTACCCTAGGATTTATTGCAGGTAATGTGTTAGCTGCAGATCCCTATCCAAATAAGCCCATCACCTTGGTTGTACCTTTTGCTGCCGGCGGACCTACAGACGCTGTTGCCCGTCTGATTGCTGTGCCGATGGGTAAAGAATTGGGTCAAACCGTTATTGTTGAGAATACTGTTGGCGCAGGCGGCACCATTGCAGCCACCCGAGTTGCGCGTTCCGCTCCAGATGGCTACATGATTTTTATTCATCACATGGGCATGGCTACTGCGCCGGCTTTGTATAAAAAATTGAACTTTGACCCGATGAAGGACTTTGAATACATCGGCCAAGTCGTGGATGTACCAATGGTGCTTTTGGGTCGCAAGAATTTCCCACCAAACAACTTTAAAGAATTAGAGACCTACATCAAGGCCAATAAGGATAAAGTGACGCTAGCTAACGCTGGTCCTGGTGCGGTGTCTCAGTTGTGCGGCCTTTTATTTATGTCGCGTGAAGGCGTGGAATTAACAACCGTTCCCTACAAAGGAACCGGCCCTGCATTAACCGATTTGCTTGGTGGCCAGGTTGACCTACTCTGCGATCAGACCACGCAGACTGTTCCTTATATTAAAGATGGTTTAGTAAAAGCCTATGGTGTTACCACACCAAAACGCCTGCCAGCCTTACCGAACATACCCACCTTGGATGAACAAGGCTTGAAAGGTTTTGAAGTAAAAGTTTGGCACGGTATGTATGTCTCTAAAGGCACGCCTCCAGCAGTTGTCAATAAAATCAATAAGGCGCTTAACGTTGCTTTGAATGACCCTGAAGTAAAGGCTCGTTTAGCAGAGTCCAATATTGAAATTGTTCCACCAGCTAAGAGAACTCCAAAAGGCTTGCAAGAACATCTTGAGGCTGAGATTAATAAATGGGGTCCTGTAATTCGCAAGGCTGGAGCCTATGCTGATTAAGGACTTACCTTAGAAATAAAAAAGCCAGCATCTCGCTGGCTTTTTTATTGTGCTGAGTTCTTATTTACAGGGGTAATTATCAACAAAGAAACGCATTAAAGTTTTAGCTGCTTTCTCTTTATTAAACTGAGGGTTTGTCTTGGTCCATACCAGGAACTTTTGCAAGACCTCATTACGAGTCTCGCTCTTATTTACAAAGCAAATGGCTGGCTCGGCATCTGGACGACGATTCGCCAAGTATCCCTGATAGACTCCTTCGCCAAAACCAAAACAAAAACTGCGACCTTGATCATCATCAGGATTTTTGCAGAGCTCAACAAATGCAGTAGTACTAGCATCATCCGCTGGGAGATCCTTCTGCGCAAATGCACTTGGAGCAGAGGAAAGGATGGATACAATAAGTACAAATGTTGCTGTGAATGTTTTCATGATTCTTTTCTCTCAGTAAATGTTAACGCCTAAAACCGCTCATGTGCCCACCGCCAAAGCCACTCATATGGCCACCACCGCCTCCACCGCCACCAAATCCGCCCATATGTCCGCCACCACCACCGGCAAATCCACCCATATGGCCGCCGCCAAATCCTCCATCTCGCCCACCCTCATCAAAGCTACGTGAGCGATCTTGATCACCATCAAAGCGCGCTTGATCTCGCAAAGCGTTTTCTTGAGCGGCCTCGCGATAGATATTGGGATTAGATCTATCCATCTGGGCATCATTGCGCGCTTCTTGATTTAATCGCGCTGCCTGACTTCTTTCTTCAGGAGTTGCATCTTTCTGAAAAGCATTATTAGCGCGCTGACCATCCATTCTGGCCGCCTGCCTCTCCTCTGGAGTAGCTTTATTTTTCCAGTCGTTCAGCAAGCGCTGCTGGTTAGCAACATTTGCTGGTCCGATAATTGCACGAGAGGGTATGCGCCCAGATGCATTGATGTTCGTAGAATTAATCGTGCCATTATTCCAATTGGGTTGCGTCCAAAAATCATCGCCGATCATAAATCCCGCACCAAAAGTCATCAGACCCCAAGCTGGGTTGTAGATAGGATACGGAGGGTACTCTGGATATGGCCAGGGCCCATAAACAACCGTGGGGTTATAGGTTGGGATGTAAACTACTTTTGTATTGGCTGGGCTGATCAAGACGTTCCCGTCCGCATCAGCTGTTACGGTAATTTGCTTATTAGTCTTTAGGGTACCGGCCTTAACAGCCATTTTTCTGAGAGCTTGAACTGCTTTCATGGTATCTGCGGCTTGGAGCTTATAAGCATTACCTAAATTCTGGGTCCACTGCAATTTATTGCCCATCATATTGAATGCTTTTGGAAACGACATTAAAGATTTAACACTATCGTTCCAAGATTGGGCCTTGAGTGCATTTTGCAGATCATCACCCGCCAATGAAGCATTGCTAGCTCGCCAATTATGAGCTTCTGCTACCTCTAACGGGTAGGTTGAGGCCAGCAGCATCAGCGACAGCAAAGAATCGGGATACAGCGCAATTGGCGAGACCAATGACTGTAATTGCTCTGAAGAAATAGTTTGCGGGCCAGCGTTGTAGCCGGATCCAGCGTATCCTCCGCCTTGCACATAACCTTGAGGGTAATATCCGCTAGATTGATAAGGATCAGGGCTCATAACGCATCCATTGAGAAGGGATCCAAAAGTGATCATTACTAACGTTAGCAACCTCACTTTCTTACTCAACACAGAAATACTTTGTTGGCTTGTCTGCTTCATATCTGCCTCAGCATTGATCTATATAAATTCAATAACTCACTAGATGCATATTACTTTACAACCTTGCGTTTGATGAGTCCTAACCCGGTCTAAACAAATATCCAGAGCGGGCTTTGTCCCTTTTCCTTCTATACATCATGCCAATACAGGCGCATATAGCCCAGATGGTCAAGAATGGATCCAGCAAGTAATCCCAAAGATTGGCAGACTCATGCCAATGGACTGTCCAAGCAAGAATGGCGATAGCAATAATCCATACACCCTTCATCCAATTTGCCAAGCCACAGACTAGGGCAAAAAATAGGACCGGAATTAAGAATGGTATGGATCCGTAACCCCATACATAAGGATCGACCATTCCCAAGCCCAGGGCAAATGGATAAAAACATAATGCGATGATTGTCACCACAAATTTAAAAACAATCGGTGCAGGCTTATTGGCTGGTAGCAATGAGCTCCACAACAATAAAGTCAGCACGATGCTCAGATCACCAGTCAAGCCACGCACATAGGCAACCAAAGGTAAATTCATACCAAATGGCCAAAACAGAATATTTCCCATCAGAAGGACAAAAAATACTTTGATAGCGAATGGAAAAGCATTTGGAGAAAACTTTTGCAAGATCCAAATACCCACTACCGCACAGGAAATGGATAATTCAATCAAAGCTATGATTTGCATGAACTGATTCATTGCCGCACCTCCTGATGAGCCGGATCTGCTTCAGCACTGTTTATTTGCTGATAGGCATGTCTTAGCCAAGCACCAGAAAAATAACGATGTCGGATCTTCTTGCGATCCCAGGTATAGACTAAATGTGCATCATCACCGTCTACAGTGATTAAGTAAGGGTATGAGAACTCTTTACGTTGAGCTTCAGGTATAGCTTCATCGTCCTCCAATACCTCAACGGTTTGCCATTGCTCAGATTTAACATCGCTCATCAATAAGACCAAACGATAGCGCCCATTTTCAATATTGTTTAAAACCAAAATGCGAGCGCCGCTTTTGAGAACAAGCCCAGCAACTGCAGAATTGGGATTGGCAATATCCAAATCTTCTGCCTGCTGCCATGTTTGACCCGCATTTTCTGTATGACTAACCGGGATTTTCTTTGGTAACCCAGAGCTCCGTGTTTGCCGGAAATATGCACTGGCATATTGCGCGTCATTTACAAATACGAGTGGCTGAATCGCACCGCGCCCAGAACTCATACGACGCTTATCAATTACCTGCCCTGCATCCAACCTTAAGAACTCGCCAAAACGCCCTATCCACTCATGATAGGCAGGCAAGCCTAGTAGACCATCGGTGAACATCACATTAGGGGATTTCACGAGAGTGCTTAAATTCAGTAACGGGGAGCTGATGAGGCGTTGCGGCTTACTCCATGTCAAACCTTCATCATCCGAAGTCATTGCAGAAATTGAACTACCCGCCCAACCGCCAATAGAGACGGTGACGAAGAACAATTGCAGACGTCCATCAGCCAATCTGGCTGGCACAGGATTGCCTAACTTAGCGATATAACGTGAAAGCCCCTTCTCCGCACTAATGCGATCCATCACAACAATGGGCGCACTCCAGCTAGAAGACTTCGGGTCATATACGGAGCTGTAGATCGATACATCAGCAGCACCTTCGCGACTACCGGCAAACCAAAACGCTCTCACTGCACCATCCTTGAGGGCAATCATTGAAGCTGCATGGACTGAGGCAGCGCCAGTATCAGGAAGCCAACGTGATTGCGGTACGGAAATATTAATCTTGATGAGATCTTTTGTCTTCATTACTACAGGCTCATCCAGAACATCATCTACTTGGAAAGAAGGAGTAGCAAATGGCGCCCACACTGGGCGACTATCAATATGCAGAAAGCCAATCACTGCAGCAAGCAACAAAAAACAAAGAGCAATGACACGACTCATCTACAAACATCCTTTAAGTTGGATAAATCTGGGGTCGCCACCGGTG
Organism: Polynucleobacter sp. Tro8-14-1; assembly: GCF_018881655.1. GTDB lineage: Bacteria > Pseudomonadota > Gammaproteobacteria > Burkholderiales > Burkholderiaceae > Polynucleobacter. The sequence continues at coordinate 182,018 of NZ_JACVPX010000004.1, read as the reverse complement.
TAAAAATCAGGTATTCATTAACAAATAAATATTTACCAATATGCCCCATCAACATTTCCTGAATTTCTTCATTAGAGTGACGGGCCCTCATCTCCATTCTTTGTCCAACAATCTGACAAGAATCACATAGTGCAGGCTGAGTACCCAAAGAAGTGTGCACCGCAACTAGAGAGTAGACGGATGTCAGAGTTGCGACATCACTAGCATCTTTCGCTAAATAGCCATGCAGCTTTGCACCTGGTAGCAACAATCGATACTCCTCATCCTTGGCTCGATAGTCACAAGGAATCCAAACATCCCTGCCTGCCAACCGAGCAATCGTTTCTACCGAGTAGCGCCCTAAGCGCCCTTCTAATGGAGCAAGACTACTAGTCAACCCGCAATAAACCAAAAAGCAGGCTGCCAAAGAAATGGTTTTAGTGAAACGCCGATTCAGCAAGCCAAGCAAGACCAGCAATATTCCTGCCGCCATGAGAATCCAATGACAATAGGAATAAGTCCATGCGCCAGCATCACCCATAAATTGTGAGAACTGAAGATTGATACCAATCCAAAACAAGAGTGATAACACCAGTAATTGCAAGAGCAAGGCAATGCGGAAGCCCCATAAAGGCAACTTATCCCAATATAAGGCAATCAGCGCCGCAAAGGCTGGCATCACTGGCAAAAGATAACGACCTGAACGCTGACTAGGTAAGCTGAACACAATAAAGAACGCTGCTATCAAAAGCAGTAATAGCACCTCTTCTAAATTCAGAAAGCGACGTGTACGCCAGCATTGCATCAAACTTGATATCAATACAAAGCTAAATAGGCCTGCATTAGCAATCGTCGTCAAAATTAAAAGCCAAATGCTATCTCCACCGCGCAGCAAATCCATAAAATAACTAGACTGACGAGCGGCAAACTTACCGGCATTCTCGCCCAGTACAAATTCGCTCCAAACAGCTTCTGGATATGGGTCCATGGCAAACCACAAGGCAAATACGCCGAGGGCAAGTACAGTAATCAGGATCAACTTATATAGGTCGCGGATGAGTACCTGAGGAATACTCCACTGCCGCCAGCGCCAGTAATAGAGCCCCAAAGCAAAATTAGCAGGAACGATGTAGGCAAAAGATTTTGCAAATAGCGCAAGACCAAAACACACCCCCGCCATCAATGGGAAAAAGAATTTAGATTCAAATGCACTTTTACCCCAATACAAAATCGCCATAAATGGTAGCGATACCCAAAATACTTCTGGGGGGTCCGCTAAGAATGGTCGACCGTAGCGATAGGTTGCAAAAAAGGAGAGCCATACTAATGATGCCAATATTCCAGTTTGCGTTTTGCCACTGAAACGTCGGACTGCTAAAAATAAGAAAAATGCCGTTAGTGCGGTATATAAAACACTAGGCCAACGCAAATTTGCCAAACTCCATTCGCTTGCCCAATGCGTACTAGCAATACCCTGCCAAAATATCAGTGGCGGCTTAGTGTTTTTAATGCCATCCATTTCAGACTGCAGTGGCAGCCATTGGGCCGAGTCTGCCGTCATGCGCACAATATGCATATAGGGATACTCATCACCGTTTTTTGGCGCAAATCGGCTATCCAAACCATAAAGGTAGGTAAATACACCTAAAAGGAGTATCAATAAGGCGGAACGGTAAGAAAATGAAATTCTCATACCCGTAGTTTATAGGGCTTATAGGAAATTCCAACAAAATACATCAGGCCCGCATTTTCGAATGAGTTTATGAAAAATGAATCTGAGGTAAGCGCTACTTTTTATGGATTTCTTGATTAAGATACTCATAAAGCAATACACCTATAAGTCAAAAAAATAATTCGAATGGAGAAAGGCCGCATGCGAGCACTGTTTTCAAGACCCGGAATCGTAGTATCGACATATATTGGATTGTGTCTATGGAGCAGTCTTTCTTTAGCGCAAAATCCAGATGCAAGCAATTTATATAAACGTAGTCTTGCAGCAACCTGCGCAAATTGTCATGGCACTGACGGAAACGGTGTTGTTGATGGCAACATCCCACTCATCAACAATCTTACTCACGCGCAAATATTAGAAAAATTGATGGCTTATAAATCTGGGTCATTGGACGGCACTATCATGCCGCAGCTTACCAAGGGCTATACCGAAGAACAGCTTAATACCATCGCCAATCAACTTGGCAAGAACTAACAAGGAAGCCCACCATGGATCGTCGACACTTTATAGGTCAGAGCACCGCCGCACTTGGTTTGCTGGCAGGCTTTTCTGGTCAAGCCCACGCTAATTTACAAAAGGCAGAAATCCTTGTGATTGGCGGAGGATATGGTGGCGCTACCGCTGCTAAATATTTACGCTTGTTCTCTAACAACACTGCTAAGGTGACATTGATTGAGCCCAATGCAGCCTTTGTTTCCTGCCCACTATCTAATTTAGTTGTAGGTGGCTCACGCACAATATCTGAAATTACGACCCCTTATGACAATCTGAGTAAGCGTCATGGCGTGAAGATCATTCGGGACAGCGTCTCCAGCATCGACCCCGATAAAAAAACAGTCAAGCTTGCCTCTGGGAAAACCTTACGCTATGACAAAGCGATCGTTTCACCCGGTGTTGCCTTAATGATGAACAGTATTGAAGGACTGGCTCAAGCCAATAAAGCAGGCGTTACCCTCCAGGCCTGGAAAGCGGGTCCTGAAACTACCGCCTTACATAAACAACTCGCCTCTATGCGTGATGGTGGCACTTTTGCCATTAGTATTCCAGAAGCCCCCTATCGCTGCCCTCCAGGACCTTACGAGCGAGCCTGCCAGGTAGCAAACTATCTTAAGCACCACAAGCCTAAGTCTAAAGTTCTCATTTTGGATGCTAACCAAGATGTCACTTCAAAAGGTGCGCTCTTTAAGAAGGTGTGGGCAGAACAGTACCCAGGATTCATTGAGTATTTGCCCAAATACAATGTCACCGCCGTGGATGCAAAAACAAAAACTTTGAAATTTGAAGTGCAAGAAGATATTAAAGCAGATGTTTTAAATCTTCTACCGGCGATGAGCGCCGGTGAGATTGCCGTCAAAACTGGTTTAGCAAATGCTAACGGCCGCTGGGTTAATGTGAATTATCTCAACTTTGAATCTACTGCACAAAAAGACATTCATGTCTTGGGTGACTCGATTCAAGTAGCGCCAGCAATGCCTAAGTCAGGGCACATGGCCAATCAACATGCCAAAGTGGCGGCTGCCGCGATTGTGGCTGAACTCAGTAACTGGGAAGTTAATCCAGCGCCAGTAGTGAACAATACTTGCTACAGTTTTGTGAACGAACGAGAAGTAATTCACGTGGCTAGCGTTCATCAATACAGTGTCGCTAAGAAAACTTTTGAGCCTGTTCATGGTGCAGGCGGACTATCTCCGGCACCCTCAACTCTTGAAGGGGTATATGCCTGGGGCTGGGCTCATAATATTTGGGCGGACAGCCTGGGTTGATCTAAGTCAATACTTCCAAAAAAAGGGGGCTTGGCGCCTCTTTTTTTGTTTACATGGCCGCATAGATACCTATACTAAACAAAACAGATTAAAAAACTCGGAGGCTTAATGAATATGACCCCTACCTCACCAAAAGATGCATCCAAATTAGAAGATGCCATTGAAAGATGGACCGTTCCCATTGGAAACTTATTTGTCTCTTTATTTCATCGGATTGCATTATTTGGAATCGGTGCCGCAACCGTTTGGTCAGCAGCTGTTGCATTCCTGGGTATGGTTAATAAAGGATCGGCTTCAATCGAAGACCTGCTCTTGCTATTTATCTATCTCGAAATTGGCGCCATGGTCGGGATTTATTTCAAAACCAATCATATGCCAGTTCGCTTTTTGATTTATGTAGCGATTACTGCGGTAACTCGTCTCATCATTGACTTAGTTAACACCAAGCACGAGGCTGATATGGCCATCCTCTTTATGGGGCTTACCATTCTCATTTTGGCTCTGGCTAATGCAGTCGTTCGTTACGCTTCATTTAAATTCCCCAGCAGAAATGGTGATAGCGAATAAAGCCCTATAAGTCGGGATCAATGCCTTCATCAAATTGATAGGGGTGTACGCCCCTATTCAAGCAATTACGCACGTAATCAATGCTAGCTCGCAAGGCATAGTAGTCGCCAGACAGGCGCTTAGAAACTTTAATATTTAAAGCTTGATACTCAAGTAAATTAAGCCTCTTTAGATATTCATCCCGCTGTTGATCGTCAAACCCATTCAGTAATTCTTGCTCCAAGGATTTTAAAGAACCATATAAGCGATTGATCTTATTTTGCATGCGCTTAGCGCGATATCCTGGCAGAGCCTGTAAAAGCGGATAGCTCAATACACAGAAGGGCAGGAATACAAAAATGAGGCGATTAATAAGCTCGGCCACCCAGAACGGGAAATAGGCTACCAATAAGGGGTAATTATTTTTCTCATAATGAATTGCGACGGGACTTTCAGGCAACATGGAATCTTTAAAGGATGGAAACTCTCCGCGCTCAGCAAAGAAAGATTCTTTGCCATTAATCTGTCTGGCAGCTTCTAAAAATAGAAATTGAATCGCCGGATGCATGCGATCATCAATCAATAGATTTGTTGTTGTTGCCAACAGCTTCATATCCGTTGGTGGAAAGTTGCGTGGCAAATTAAAAGCCCCCTGGGGGACATCCAAAATATTGAGATAAGGCATTAATTTGACATAGGCTGCTGCACGTTTAAAAGTGACTAAATGCAATGACTTATCGTTTAACAAGGTCTGTACATTGGGAGCATCATAGGAATCCACAATAAAGGCTCCATCTATCTCGCCCGCCTGGAGCGCCTTCACCGCATCATATCCAGCAAGATTGAGAATTTGTACCCCTTTTTTATAGCCTGCGGCCTTCAGTATTTTGGTTGACTGAGCGTAGGTACCGCTGCCCTCAATTCCCACAGAAATCTTTTTATTGGCAAAATGTTGAAATACGACGCCAACTGAATCGGACTCGGTAGACTTTAGCTCCGAACCTCGATAAAAAAACCAAATAGGATCATAGGCAATTGCACCCAAGGACTGAATACCAGTTACTTCCTTGGTGTGGTCTACTCCAGCCTGAACAAAAGCAACTTGTACGGGGTCATCACGATCTGCTAAGCGATCAATGTTTTCTTGCGCGCCTGTTGTGGCTACCAACTCTAAAGTAATACCCTTTGCCTTGAAAAACTCTACATACTTTTTCCCAAGAGCTTCGTATGAACCGCCTGATGATCCGGTGGCCATAAGGACATGTCTTGGGGGCGGTGGATCCGCATACAACCAGATGCCCATCAGTATTGCCAGCAAGAGAATAAGGAGCGGCCAAGCCTCCTGTAGGAACTGGGTAAAGTCATCCCACTTCTCCCGAACGCTCTCAGAAAGCCCTAGATACGTTTCTTGAATGTCTTGTTTAAAGCTTCCCATTTGCTACCGATCGACAAATATCATTAAAGCTAATGATAATAGGCTTATTCTGAATCCTTCAACTAGTCCTTTAACGCCCTAAAACATGATAAATCTTAGAAAATCCCAGGATCGTGGCTATGCTGACCATGGCTGGCTTAAAAGCTTTCACTCCTTCTCATTTGCGGGCTACCATGACCCCCGCTTTATGGGCTGGGGGAATCTGCGCGTCATTAATGAAGATCGCGTAGCTGCAGGAATGGGTTTTGGCAAGCATAGCCATCGCAATATGGAAATTATCAGTTACGTACTATCTGGAGAGTTGGCGCACGAAGATAGTATGGGCAATATCAAAGGAATCCCACCGGGGGATGTCCAACGCATGAGCGCCGGTAGTGGAGTTACTCATAGCGAGTTCAATCACGCCAGAGATCAAACTACTCATTTTTTACAGATCTGGATAGAGCCCAATGTCTTAGAAATTGAGCCTAGCTACGAGCAAAAAACCATTCCCGCCATTGAAAAATCTGGGAAGTTGCGCATCATCGCATCCCCTACCGGAAATGATGGGGCCGTCAAGATTCATGCTGATGCCAAGATTTACGCTGGACTCTTTGATCAAGGTCAATCATTCGAGCTAGCATTAGATCCCAATAGAAAATTCTACGTTCACCTTATTCGTGGCTCACTTGATGTGAACGGTCAAGCATTGGATGGTGGGGATGCCCTCTTATTTCAAGAAGAAGACCGATTGGCAATTTCTAATGGAAAAAGCGCTGAGGTCTTGGTTTTTGACCTCAGCGCTTAACCTCTATTTTAAGGATCAGGTGATTAATCTAGCTTGATCTTTGCCTTCTCAATCACCGTTTTCCAGCGAGCAATGTCTGAAAAATACAGGTCCGAGAATTGCTGAGTATTCATCGGGGCAATTTGTACTCCAGCCTTTTGAAAGCGGTCCTTCATCTCAGGGGTTTCTAGGATCTTCAAAATAGAGTTATTTAACTCCTTGATGATTCCTTGAGGCGTTTTGGCAGGAACAAATACTCCCTGCCACAAAGCCATCTCGTAACCCTTAACGCCCGCCTCTTGAATCGTTACTAATTCTGGGGCGCCACTAAAACGATTTTTACTGGTGACAGCCAATGCCCTTACCTTGTCGCCTTTATACAAAGGGAGGCCTACTGGCATGCCTGCGAAATAAAAGTCGATCTGCCCGCCCATTAAGTCTGTAGCAGCGGGTGAGCCACCCTTATAGGGAATATGAATCGCTTGTAATCCAGTAGTGGCTAAAAATAATTCGCCAGCCATATGATCGGAGTTACCAATTCCTGAAGAGCCAAAACTCAATTTACCTGGCTCGGCCTTAAGCATTGCTATTAAATCTGCAACACTCTTGGCTGGTGAGTTGTTATTGACAATCAGAATATGAGGAGTTGCCGCGACCCCAACGACCGGCAATAAATCTTTTTGGCCATTGAACGGCAGTTTTGGATTGGCTGCCACATTAATAGCCAGGCCATTTTGTGCGAACAAGATGGTGTAGCCATCGGGGGCGCTTTTTGCCACCGCATCTGCTGCTAGGCTTCCTGCTGCGCCGCCACGATTCTCAACAATAATGGGCTGCTTTAAAGCAAGACTGAGATCATTGGCAATCATCCTGCCGACAATATCAGTAGAGCTTCCTGGCGCATAGCCAATCATCATTTTGATGGGTTTATCTGGGTAGGCAGCCCAGGCTGCCCCTGCAAATACTGGAACAACCGCCGGAACAACTACCGCACTTATTACTATGTTTTTTATTAGTTTTTTAAACATATGTCTCCTCCAGTAATTTAGTATTTTTTTAAAACGTTAAAGCGGGGATGCCGCATTCCTGAGCGCAAGCATTCAATGCCTCTAGCAGCTCGGGCGAGACAGGGATACCCCTTTCACCTCTCTCTGCCATTGTTTTTGCTGCGCCTTCACCTGGCACACGAATATCTTTAACGCCAGGCAATGTTGATGAATTTTTCAAATCATTCACTAAAGCAATTACCCTGTTAATAAACTCTTCCGTGTTTCCAAACGCACTTGGATCGACCGCAATAATCGTTTGCCCCGTGTTTGTAACCAAGTCATGGTGAGCATTGAAATCAATTGTTCCTTTGCCAACTGCTGCATTATTAAGTGCGCCTGCAAGCAAGCCAATCATGACTGCTAAGCCATAACCCTTATATCCACCAATGGGCAATAAAGATCCTTCGGCAGATTTTTTAGGATCTGTAATTGGCTTACCCTGGCGATCAATCATCCAATCATCTGGAATGGACTCCCCCTTTTGCGCAGCTACTTTTACTTTGCCGTAGGCCGCTACAGTAGTTGCAATATCCAAAAGCACTGTTGGCCCATCGCCTGCTGGAACTGCAATTGCAATTGGGTTGGTTGATAACAATAAGTCAATGCCGCCCCATGGCGCCATATGATTTGCATTACCAACAGCCATATAAATACCGATATAACCCTGCTCCGCTAACTTACGAACATATACCGAAGCAGCTCCTGAATGATTGCCGTAATGACTACCAATCCAACATACGCTGTGCTGCTTCACTTTTTCGATAGCGAGGTCTACAGCTCTATTCATCACCAAATGCCCTAAGGCATTGTCACCATTAATCAACGCAGTTGCACCCTGCTCGCGCTCAATATGAATATTGGGATTTAAATTCACGCCGCCAGCCCGAATTCTTTTTAAATAAGCCGGCAAACGGAAAATACCATGACCATCAGCGCCAACGAGATCAGACTGCACCATCAGACTGGCAATAATGTCTGCATCACTTGCAGGAACTTTCTCTGCTTGGAGTGCGCTCGAGATAAAATGCTCTGCATCAGTTATAGATAAATAGTTCACTGTGATTTAAGCCTCTGAGCTCGCTTTAAATTCCATGCTGTAAACATATTTTTTCTCCGGATGATGCGTTACCGTCACTTCAAATAATTTATCCTGATCATCAAAATAGCGGCGAATAATGACCAGACATGCAGTGTCGGGCTTGATGTGGAGTTTTCCCGCAATTTCTGGCGACACTTGAGAGGCATATACATCTACCTCCGCCCTCTCGATACGGGCGCCATATTTTTCCTCAATCTGCTCGTACACCATTACCTGGGTATGTTCTGGATCTTTTGTCAACGAAGCAAACTGGGGCAATATATAAATATCCGTCCAGGCAATGACCTCCTCTGCCTGTTGACGCTTTCGAATTCCGCCAATGTGATACCAAGATGATCCAATCGGTGCGCCAACAATCTGACTTAGAGACTTATCTAGCTCAATGAATTCTTCGACTATGTTCTGACGATAGGTATCCCGTGAATAACTCAGAATATCAATTGGAGAGTTATAGCTTTGGGTGAAACGGCGTAAGCGCTGTCTAGACACCACTTTTGTAGGCGCGCCTTGATGGCGATAAATAAGGCCATTAGCCTCTAGAATTTGCAATGCATGCCGCAATGTATGCCGACTAGACTGAAAATCCCGACAAAGATCCGCCTCGGCAGGCAAGACGGATCCCACTGGCCAATCACCGTTATAAATACGCTGCTCTAGCGTTTTGGCTAGAGACTTATATAACGGTGATCGTTCACTCAATTTAAGAAAGTCCAAACATTTTTTTACCAGCAACTGGCAGACGTGCTTTCAGAATATCGCCAGATAAAGACTCGGTAATGTAGAGATCTTTTCCGTCTGCCCCACCAAAACACATATTAGCCAAATGATGGTGATGTGGGTTCTCAGAGTAGATCAAGTGGGTTGGCAGCATATTGTTATCAAATCTCCAGATTCCAATACCAAGGTGACATACCAACAAACCATTTTCTGAGTCCATTTCAATACCATCTGGACCCGCAACGCCACCTGTTAACTGTATCGCTACACCTGTCTTGGAAACGGAGCCGTCAGCCATCAAAGGCAATCTCCAAATTTGCTGAGATCTAGTGGCCGCTACGAATACATGCTTTTCTTGAGTATTCAAAGTAATGCCGTTTGGGCTTGGCACATTAAGCGCCAAACGATCCAGTTGCCCATTGGCACGCAATCTAAACACGCGACCAGTTGGGTCAGCAATACCGGTCTGACCTTGATCTGTGAAATACAAATCGCCATTCGAGGCAAAGTGTAGATCGTTCAAACCTTTAAAGTTTTCGCTATACATTGATCCTAAGATAGTTTCAATTTTTCCAGTCTTTGGATCTAGTGCCAACAACCCTGCTTTGTAGTCACAAATAAAAGCGCGCCCATCTTTATGAAATTTCATGCCGTTTGGCCAACCATCATATTGAGTAATCAGCTCCCACTCACCCTTGGTGTCAATGCGGAAAATGCGACCAAAGGGAATATCGACAAACCACAAATTGCCTTCACGATCGAATGAAGGCCCCTCTAAAAAGCACTCAACCTCTGCACCTTGACGATTAGGATCGGACCATCCAGTACGGGATTTTTTGCGAAACTTCTCTGGCATGGTTGAAAACACTTCCGTTTTAATTTTCTCAACGGGCTGGAAAGGGTTATGCATCGTCATGGGGAGATCTCCTAGGGTAAGTTATACGGATAAGTACGTTTTATTATTAAACAATTAAACCATAAATAATGATAACCTTTAGTTGTTGTTGATCAAAATTAATTTAAGCTGTTTATAACTTAACCGAATAAGTTGAAAAATATGAAATCTGTAGCTGTTATTGGAACCGGAATCATGGGCGCTGGCATTGCAGCTGGATTTATTGCTCAAAACATACCCGTAGTCATATTGGGCAGAACAAAAGATAAGGCTGACGCTTGCTTGGACAAAGCCATCAGCCTTGCAAAAAAAATAGGTATGGTTGGAGACAACGCCACTAAAGATGACGCTGACATTAAGAAGCAGCAATTCATTGGCGTCCTAGAGGATTGGCAGGACTGGAATCAATTCTCCTGGGTGATTGAGACTGTTGCCGAGAACTTAGAGCTAAAGCAAAAGGTTTTTCAATACCTTGATCAAGTGGTACCGGCCGATATTCCTATTGGTAGCAATAGTTCAGGCTTCCCTATTAGCAAAATTGCAGAAGGACTCAAAACAGCAAACCGTATGATGGGCGCGCACTACTTCATGCCTGCAGAAGTAGTGCCCTTGGTTGAAATTGTCATGGGACAAAAGACGGAACTCAAATATGCGGAGCACGCTTGCGAGCTTTATAGAGCTATCGAAAAGAAGCCTGTCCTCGTGAAGAAGGATATTCCTGGATTTTTAGCGAACCGCATTCAACATGCCTTGATGAGAGAAGCTCTCTCGCTCGTACAAGAAGGAATTGCTACGCCAGCTGATATTGATGATGCCGTGAGGTATAGCTTTGGCTTCCGTTACGCCGCTGTAGGCCCAATGACACAGAAGGAAATTTCAGGCTGGGATGGAATGGCGAATGCCGCTAAGGAAATTTATCCTTCACTTTCCAATATCACTGCCCTGCCTCCAAAAGTAGTTCAACTTATGGCCGATGGGAAAACAGGTATGAAAGCTGGGGAAGGATTTAGAAAGTGGACACCGGAAGAAATCAAAAGTGTTTCCGACTCCTACTCCCGTAGGTTGAAGGCTGCCTTTGACGTTCTTAATATTGAGTGATTGAGAAACCTTGAGCCACAGCATCCTTCACGCGATCGAGGTTGGGAGTAATCCCGACACCAACAGAGCCCAATTGAGCAACATCAAGATGGCCACGCGTTGCCGTTAATGGACGATCGCAGATATCAAAGCGTAGATATTGATTTGACATGCTAAATCCCCAAGGCACATCTCCTATTGCAAAACCGATGGATGCTGTTGCAGCCCCCGCTAGAGATGTTTCTGCTACTTTGCAAGCTAAGTTGAGCTTTAGATTATTTGCTCGCAAGGTTTGTGCACTTTTGCAGGCCGCCAGTACACCGCCAGTTTTAATGAGTTTTAGACTGGCGCCATCAAGGGACTTAGCCTTCACAAATTCCTCTATCTCATCTGTGCCATGGATAGATTCATCTAAGCCAATTGGAATTGGAGATTGCTGCTTGAGCAAGACGAAATCAGCCATTGCAGAATCTGCGTTAATTAGCTGCTCAGCAAATGACAGCTTGCACGCCTGCTTTGAGGTGCAAAACTGTATAGCCCCTTCTAATGACATGGCACCGTTAGCATCCACCGAAATGACGTCACCCTCTAGCAGATCTGAGAGCACCTTGACTCGACGTAAATCCTCTTCAACCGATAAAGAGCCAATCTTTATTTTCCAATGTTTAAATCCTGCTTCGCGAAATAATTTAGCGTCAGCGATTTCTTTTTCTAGTGAACCGCCAAGCATTCGCAGCAAGGGAATCTCGGCCACTTCCGGTGAAGCAACACCTACAACAAATGAGCGCAAATATTTCCATAGCGCGATCGAATTTTTCTGTGTATACAGATCAAGTAATGCCATCTCCAAACAAGACTTAGCTGATGGATTGCCATACAAAATTGCATCAAACAGTTTAGAAAAATCCTTAGGATCGCCCCACTCAATTGCACGTGCTTTTTCTACCAAATACTTTACGCTCGCTAATAGGCTCTCGAGAGTCTCACCAGTCATGAGGGGTGCAACAGATGCCTCACCCCAACCTTGGCGACCCTCTTCATCAGTGAGGCAAAGCAATACAGTTTTGGCATCCACAATCACTTCTTTAGCCATCTTGATTGGCTCAATGAGTGGAATTGAAAGCGGGAAGATGGTTGCCTGAGTGATTTTCATTTTTTTACACAACATTTAAATAAGAATAAACAATAAGAATACGGAGAACATTACATGAGAAAAATCTTTATTGCATTATCGCTAGTTAGCATTGGCTTTACCAATAGCATACAGGCGCAGAGCTATCCCACTCAACCCATCAAGCTAATCGTTCCATTTGCTGCGGGTGGGCCTTCTGATGTTTTGGCAAGAGGTTTTACTCCCAAACTTGGCGAAAACCTTGGTCAACCAATCATTATTGAAAACAAGCCGGGCGCAGGCGCTAATCTTGCCGCTGAGTATGCAGCCAATTCCAAACCCGATGGCTACACCCTTTTTCTGATGATGGTAGGCACCCAAGCGATTAACGAAACGCTTTACAAAAAACTGAACTACAACCTCGTTAAAGATTTTGCTCCTGTCAGCTTAGTCGCGTCTTCATCACTTTTATTTGTCGCTAACCCCTCAGCACCTTTCAAAACAATTCCAGAACTCATTGCCTATGCGAAAGCCAACCCCAATAAAGTGAGCTTTGCCTCATCAGGTGCCGGCACACCACTTCACCTAGGTGGTGAACTGTTTAATACGCAAGCGGGAACCGATATTCTGCATGTCCCTTATAAAGGTGCCGCACCAGCACTAACCGATGTACTTGGTGGTCAAATTGAAACTGCACTTGTCGGCACTCCTGCAGCTTTACCCTATGTGCGCTCTGGAAAATTGATCCCCCTAGGGATTACCAGCCTTAAACGCTCTCCAAGTGCCCCAGAAATTCCGGCGATCTCAGAGTACCTTCCTAAATTTGAAGTTGAGCTTGTATACGCAATCGTCGCACCAGCAAAGACACCAAAAGTGATTATCGATAAACTGAATGCACAACTCATCACCGTGCTTAACAATCCAGAAATCAAAGCGCAAATCAATGGCAAGGGCTTTGAAGTGGTCACCAGTACCCCAAACTATTTGGGTGACTACATTAAGTCCGAAGTGGCTAAGTGGGCCCCTATTGTTAAGAAATCTGGCGCAACTGCTGAATAAATAAACTATTGAATCGAAAGAAACCTATGATTGAAATCTCTGAAAAAAAACTAGCCGGTCCTATTATTCGCCTGCATCCTAATGACAATATTGTGGTCGCCCGGGTTGATCTTGGAATTGGCGCTGAAGTTCCTAGTGAGAATTTTACAAGTCGCAGCCAAGTGCCTGCTGGCTACAAGATTGCCACCAAAAAGATCCTCAAGGGCGAGCCCATTCTGAAATACAACGTGACGGTAGGCTTTGCTAATACAGACATCGAACCCGGCACGATGGTGCATAGTCACAATACTGAGTTTCGCGAGTTTGATCGTGACTACGCTTATGCAAGCGAATATAAGCCGACCCAATTGTTGCCCGAAGCTCAACGAGCTACCTTCCAGGGCTATGTCAGACCCAATGGAAAAGTAGGAACACGTAATTTCATCGGCATTCTATCGACAGTAAACTGTTCGGCAACCGTTGTGAACAAAATTGCAGCTTGGTTTACCCCCGAAAGATTGAAAGATTTTCCCAATGTAGACGGAGTCGTGGCGTTTAGTCATGACATCGGTTGCGGTATGGAAATGAGTGGTGAGCCAATGCAATTGCTTCGCCGTACTATGGCTGGATATGCTCGTCACCCTAACCTAGCAGCCGCTCTGATTGTGGGTCTCGGTTGTGAGCGTAATCAACTAAAAGGCTTGATGGAGCAAGAAGACCTGGCCGAAGGAAATACTCTGCACACCTTCATCATGCAAGAATCGGGTGGCACGCGCAAAACTATTGAGGCTGGTATCGAAGCTGTCAAAGCACTTCTACCTGCAGCTAATCAAGCAAAACGGGAAACAGTGTCAGCAAGTCACCTGACTGTTGGCTTGCAGTGTGGCGGTTCCGATGGCTTTTCTTCAATCACAGCCAATCCAGCACTAGGTGCAGCGATTGATATTTTGTCCCGTCATGGTGGCACTGGCATTCTTTCAGAAACACCAGAGATTTATGGCGTGGAACATACCCTCACCCGTCGCGCTGTTAGCAAAGAAGTAGGTGAAAAGCTCATTAAACGAATTCGCTGGTGGAAAGATGAATACTCTGTTGGTAGAGATGTGCAAATTAACGGACAAGTAAGTCCCGGCAATCAAATTGGTGGTCTCGCTAATATTTTTGAGAAATCTCTAGGATCCTCCATGAAAGGCGGCACTGGTCCTCTAATGGAAGTCTATAAGTATGCAGAGCCAGTGAGCACCAAAGGCTTCGTATTTATGGATACTCCGGGGTTTGATCCTGTATCGGCCACCGGCCAGATTGCTGGAGGCGCCAACCTGATTGCCTTTACTACCGGCCGCGGGTCTATGTTTGGCTCTAAGCCTGCGCCCTGTATCAAACTAGCCACCAATACCCCAATGTATCAGCGCCTCACTGAAGACATGGATATCAATTGCGGTGAGATTTTGGACGGCACGGTATCCGTCCAGGAAATGGGACAACGGATATTTGAGTTATTTCTGCGTACCGCCTCCGGGGAGGCCTCCAAAAGCGAACTTCTTGGCCTGGGAGACTATGAATTTGTTCCATGGCAAATTGGTGTAATGAGCTAAGAGAACTGTAGAATCAATCCTATTAGCTTAACCCAGGCAGAAACCGAACTGAAACAGGCTTATGAAATTTAGGGATTACTACGAAACTCTTGGCGTAGCTCGTGGCGCCACTGAAGCTGAGATTAAATCAGCCTATCGCAAGATGGCGCGCAAGTTCCATCCAGATGTTAATAAAGAACCTGGTGCTGAAGAGCAGTTCAAGCAAATCGGCGAAGCTTATGCCGTATTAAAGGACACTGAGAAACGCGCAGCCTACGATCGCTTTGGCGAGAACTGGAAAAACGGCCAAGACTTTACCCCTCCGCCAAATTGGAATGAAGGCTTTGAATATTCTGATGACGGTTTTGGTGGTGGTCATCCAGGTTATGGTGGTGGCTTTGAAGGTGATCAGAGTGAATTCTTCGAATCTCTGTTCGGTCGCGGAAAACATCGCCAAGGTGGTCGTGGTGGCAATCCTCGCCAGGGTATGAATTTCAAAGGCCAAGATCATCACGCCAAAATTTTGATTGATCTCGCTGATGCATATAACGGAGCTAAGCGCACTATTGCATTACATATGCCCGTGCAAGATGCGAGCGGCCACGTCAGCACCCAAGAACGCAAGTTAGATGTCAGTATTCCTAAAGGCATTAAGGCTGGCCAAAATCTGCGACTCTCTGGCCAAGGTGGTCCTGGTGTCGGCGAGGGCCCTGCTGGTGACCTCTATCTCGAAATTGAATTTCATCCTAACGCCATTTATCGAGTAGAAGGCAAAGATGTCTTCATTGATATTCCTTTGGCACCGTGGGAAGCGGCACTGGGTACTACCGTCAACGTCCCCACTCCTGCAGGCAGCACTTTAGAATTGAAGATCCCCGCAGGAACTGTTGCTGGTCGAAAAATGCGCCTTAAAGGTAAAGGCATACCAAGTTCAGAGCCAGGTGATTTATATGCGGTACCTTCTATCGCCTTGCCTCCTGCTGATACTGAATCACAAAAAGAAGCCTATCAAACCTTTGAGAAGGCTTTTGATTTCAACCCTAGAACACACTTGAAGGGATGATTGATATGACACAAACTAATATCACTTGGATTGAGGGTGCTGTTGTAGAGAATGAGGTGCACATGACCATTGTGGAGCTCTCCCATGCATCCCGCACACCAGAAGATCTCATCATGACTTGGGTATCCGAAGGTGTTTTAAGTCCAGCTGGCTCTTCACCTCAGGATTGGCGCTTTAGTGGCGACTCTTTGCGAAGAGCAAAAACCGCAGCGCACCTCACCCATGATCTCGAATTAAATGTGCCTGGGGTTGCCTTGGCGCTGGACCTGCTTGATGAAATCGCCCAGTTGCGCGCTCGTTTACCGCGCGACTAGGCTATAGCACTAAGACTCTGAACGACTCAATAGCTGCTCCCAGCGTTGCAGCTTTTGATCTAAGTCAGCAGTGATTTCACTCAAGCGCGCTTGCATGCTCGCTGCCAACTCAGGTTCATTTTTATAGAGATCGGGATTGCTCATGGCAATACCAATATCGGCTTGCTCAGTTTCCAATGTCTCGATCTGTAATGGCAAAACCTCCAGTTCTTGGCGCTCTTTGCCATTGAGTTTCTGAACTCCACTTTTAGCTACAGGCTTAACTTCTGCCTTAACTTCTACCTTTGCCTCTGCTTTGACCTCAAGCTTATCTACAGATTTTGTGTTGGCATTGCCATTGGCAGCACGAATTTTGTCTGAGCGCGCTTTCTGGATTTTCCAATCCTCATAACCCCCTTCGTACTCACGCCAGAAGCCATCACCCTCGTTGGCAATAATGCTAGTAACAACGTTATCTAGGAAGTAACGATCATGACTGACCAAGAAGACCGTGCCCTTATAGTCTTGCAAGAGTTGCTCAAGCAAATCTAAAGTATCAATATCTAAGTCGTTAGTTGGTTCATCCAAGACCAAGACGTTTGCAGGCCGCGCAAATAGGCGTGCTAGTAATAAACGATTACGCTCACCGCCTGACAAAGTACTTACCGGGGAATTAGTTCTCTCAGGAGCAAATAAGAAATCACTCAGGTAACTCTTAACGTGCTTTTTATTGCCATTGATTTCTATCCACTCACTACCTGGGCTAATGTAATCTTCCAGTGAAGCGTTCAGATCTAACCCTTCGCGCATTTGGTCGAAGTAAGCCAC
Source organism: Polynucleobacter sp. Tro8-14-1 (assembly GCF_018881655.1). Taxonomy (GTDB): domain Bacteria; phylum Pseudomonadota; class Gammaproteobacteria; order Burkholderiales; family Burkholderiaceae; genus Polynucleobacter. The sequence goes on along the minus strand of NZ_JACVPX010000004.1, from coordinate 165,053 downwards.
CTCAATACGTGTACCCATAGTTGCAGTGCCGGAGTCTGGCGCAATAGTTCCCAAAATCAATTTGAGCAAAGTTGTTTTACCTGCGCCATTAGGACCCAGCAAACCAACCTTATCGCCGCGCAAAATCGTTGCTGTGAAATCTTTCACAATCGGACGATCATAGGTTTTACTAACGTTTTGAAGATCAGCCACAATCTTGCCGCTTCGATCTCCAGCAGAAACAGCCAACTTCACCTGCCCCATCGCATCTCTGCGTTCGGCACGGCTACTCCGTAATTTTTCTAAACGGGCAATTCGGGCAACGCTTCGAGTGCGGCGTGCCTCAACCCCTTTGCGAATCCAGACCTCTTCTTGCGCCAATAATTTATCAGCACGAGCATTAGCTAAAGATTCAGAATTTAGTTCTTGTTCTTTTAAAACTTCATATTGCGTAAAGTTACCAGGGTAACTGCGCAAAATACCGCGATCGAGCTCAACAATCTGGGTGCAGACGTTATCCAAGAAGGCGCGATCATGGGTAATCAAAATTACTGAGCCTTGATACTCTTTGAGCAATTCCTCTAACCATGCAATCGAATCTAAATCCAAATGGTTGGTTGGCTCATCAAGTAGCAGCACGTCAGGCATCTCAACTAAAGCACGCGCTAAGGCAACCCGCTTCTTAGTACCGCCAGAAAGTGTATTGATTTTGAGATCAGCCTCTAAATGCAAACGATCTAATGTCTCATGAACACGTTGCTCCCAATTCCAACCACTCAAAGCCTCTAATTGCGACTGCACTTCGTCAAGTCGATCATGGGAAGCATCATCCCACTCACCAACGCTGAGAGCCTCATATTCCTCGCGCAAGGCCTTAGCTTGAGCAACGCCTTTGGATACTGACTCGAAGATAGTCTCTTCCGCCTCAAATATAGGCTCTTGAGGAACATAAGCAATTCTGAGGCCTTGCTGATATTGCAACAGGCCATCATCCATTTTTTCTATACCGGCCAATATCTTCAACAAGGAAGATTTACCAGTGCCATTGCGGCCAATTAAGCCAACACGTTCACCGGATTCCAGTGAAAAAGCGGTGTTTGCGAGGAGGTCAACGTGGCCAAAAGCCAGTTTTGCATCAGTGAGTACGATTAAAGCCATGGCGACATTATCGTCACTTCCCTAAAAGAGGAGATATTTCCACTTATTTCTGCGAGACTAGCTACTTATGGTCTGTAAATTAACCCCCTCTGCGCCCCGCCTGATCCTCTTTGCAGGACATGCCGGCACAGGAAAGTCGACTCTAGCCAAAAAGGCTTTACCTCTGATCATTGAGAAAACTGGGGAAGATTTTTTCTTTTTAGACAAAGACACCGTTTATGGCGCCTTCAGTGCCCACGTCATGGGCCTCACCACTCAAAACCCGAATGATCGCGACAGCCCCTTCTACCTTGAGAACCTGCGCGATTGGGAATACAAAGGTCTCATTGATATTGCCAGAGAGAATTTGCTTTTAGGGGTTAATGTCATTCTGATCGGCCCATTCTCGAAGGAGATTCAGAGTGGCAAGATGTTTGACGCGCAAAAATTAGGGGTGCCAGCACTGACTTCAATTCAGGTTGCCTGGATTGATCTAGAGGAGCGTGAGGCCAAAAAACGGATGGAGGTAAGAGCTGACCCAAGAGATGAGTGGAAACTTGCTCACTGGGAGCAATATGCTAAGCGCAGGACTGAACCGCCAAGCCACCTCTCATTGCATCGATTTGATAACTTCGTTTTGAACGAAGCTGCATTTGAAAAGCTAATTGATGCCCTGATTCAATAAAGTTAAGAAAAAAATAGAGCCCCTTAGGGGCTCTACCTCAAGACCTAAGAACTAAATTCTTAGAATTTGTAAGTCACACCAACCGCTGGAATCCAAGGATTCAATGTCAATTTTCCAAGGTTTGCGCCGCCAGCTACTGCTTGAACATTAGTAGCCATCGTTACATACTTGAGATCAAGATTTAAGCCCCAATTTTTATCAAGCATGTAGTCAGCACCAACTTGACCTACAAAACCTACGCTTGATGGTTCAACCTGTACAGAGTTAGATGCTGCTGGGAAATTTTGGCGATTACCGAAGATAGTGTAGTTAATACCAGCGCCAATGTATGGCTTAATTGCACCTAAATCTGTGAAGTGATACTGGGCGATCAAAGATGGAGGTAATGCAGTGATTTTGCCTACGTTTTGTTGGCCAGCGCCTAGATTACCGTAAATATTAATTTGCTGTGGCCAAGTTAATACTAATTCAGCGGCAATATTTTTAGTAAAGAAATATGAAACATCAAACTCTGGAATCCAACGATTCTGAGCCTTCAAGTTAGCACTTTGAGCAATACCAGATTGGCCATTTTGAAATAGCAAATCTGCAGCACGAACTCTAACCATCCATGGATTTTCTTCAGCTTGAGCTTGAGCCGCCATTGGGGCTAAGGATGCTACAGCAGCCATTGCTGCTACAAGTGTCTTAATACGCATGATGGTTTCCCTTTTTCTTATCAATTTCGATGAAATCATTTTCGAATTGATGAAGGGAGTGCAATTTGATGTAAATCAAATTGACTGAGGCTGGAGATTTTTTATTGGTTAAAAAGCAACAGAGTTTTTGGGCTTATTTGATCTAGATCAAATTACCTCAGACTTACCCTTACAGAACCTTGGAATAGGTCCCTTTGGCTTGAGACTCTCTGAGGTACCGATCAAAAGTCATGGCTACCCGCCTAGCAAGGAGACGACCTTTGGTGGGAACCAGAATACTTTCACCCTCCCAGTTGAGGAGACCAGCCTCCTCTAGACTCTTGAGCTCTTCTATTTCCGTCTTAAAGTAATTTGAGAATTCAATTTGATGTGATGTCGCAAAAGCTTTGGTGTCTAAGGCAAATTGGCACATCAACTCACCAATTAACTCACGGCGCATCAGATCGTCTTCATCAAGACGCAAACCTCGAAGCACCGGTAAGTGACCCGCATCTAACGCCTCGTAATATTCATCCAAAGTTCGGACATTCTGAGAGTAGCAATCATCGACTTTACCGATAGAAGAGATTCCAAATGCCAGAAGATCGCATTCTGCCTGAGTGGAGTAGCCTTGGAAATTGCGATGCAACTTGCCCTCTCTTTGGGCAATAGCTAATTCATCATCTGGTTTAGCGAAATGGTCCATACCAATAAAGACATACCCCGCCTCACCTAAGCGTGCAATGGTATTGGAGAGAATATCCAGCTTATCTGCTGCCGCAGGCAAGTCAGCTTCAGCAATACGGCGTTGCGGCTTGAAAATATGCGGCAAGTGTGCGTAGTTATAGACAGAGAGACGATCGGGGTTCATTACCAAGACCGCATCAACCGTTTCCTTGAAAGTCTCTGGCGTTTGCTTTGGTAGGCCATAGATCAAGTCAACGCTTCTGGATTTAAACCCATACTTTCTAGACCAATCCATGACTGCTTGGGTTTCCTCAATAGTCTGCACGCGATGTACTGCCTCTTGAACTGCCAAATTGAAATCCTGAACGCCCAAGCTAATACGGTTAAAGCCCAATTCAGCCAAGAGTGCAATATCTTGCTCAATAACACGGCGCGGATCTATCTCAATTGAATACTCACCGCCAGGCAGTAGCTCAAAATACTCGCGAGTGTGCTGCATCAACTCAGTCATCTCTTCATGCGATAGAAAAGTAGGCGTGCCACCACCCCAATGCAATTGTGTAACGGGAATCTTTTTCTGAGCACTCATGGCTTTAGTAACCATGGCCATTTCTTTAGCGAGATATTTGATGTATTTGGCGCTACGCCCATGATCCTTGGTGATGATCTTGTTGCAGCCGCAGTAATAACAAATATTGGGACAAAATGGTAAGTGGAAATATAAGGACAGCGGCTCATTCGCTTGAGCTACCCGCTCCAATGCCTCAAGATAATCAGCTTCAGAAAAGTCCCCATGAAATCGATCAGCACTGGGGTAGGACGTATAACGCGGCCCATTGATATCAAACTTTTTCAACAGCTCAGGATGAAAAAGCACTTCATTTTCTTCGGCTGATGAAAGAGTTACTACAGAGTTCATAGGATTCTTATGGGGTATTTACTTTGACAGATAGTCTAACGCCACTGCTTCTGCTACTTTAATCCCATCAACTCCTGCAGACAAGATTCCACCCGCATAACCTGCGCCCTCGCCTGCTGGGTAAAGACCTTTAATGTTCAGACTCTGATAGTTCGCGCCTCGAGTAATTCGCAAAGGAGAGGAAGTGCGCGTCTCCACACCAGTTAAAACGGCATCTTTCATAGAAAAGCCTTTAATTTGCTTCTCAAAAGCAGGAATCGCCTCACGAATCGCCTCAATGGCATAAGCGGGCAAGCTTTCTGCCAGATCCGTTAAATGAACGCCGGGCTTATACGACGGCATCACGCCACCAAACTGAGTGGAAGCCTTCCCTTCTAAGAAATCGCCAATCAGCTGACCCGGCGCTTCATAAGTTCTACCACCCAATTCAAAAGCCTTTGATTCAATAGCACGCTGAAACTCAATGCCTGCTAATGGGCCACCCGGGTAATCCTCAGGCGTAATGCCAACAACGATGCCTGCATTGGCATTTCGTTCATTACGAGAATATTGGCTCATGCCATTGGTTACGACTCGATTCGGTTCGGAGGTAGCAGCGACTACTGTCCCTCCGGGGCACATGCAAAAACTATAGACGGAACGACCATTTTTGGCGTGATGGACTAATTTGTAATCTGCCGCGCCAATTAACTCATTGCCAGCATGAGGACCCAGGCGTGCTTTATCGATCAGAGATTGTGGGTGCTCAATCCGAAAACCAACAGAAAAGGGTTTAGCTTCCATGAAGACGCCAGCATGATGCAAGGCTTCAAAGGTATCCCGCGCACTGTGTCCCAAAGCCAAGATGACATGGTTGGCAGGTAGATCTGCCTGCCCCTCAATCTTGACCCCGGTAATTTGTTCACTCTCAATATCAAAGCCAATTACTTTTTGCGAGAACCGAATCTCACCACCTAAGTCAATAATTTCTTGACGCATCTTCTCCACCACGCCAACCAGGCGGAAGGTGCCGATGTGGGGTTTGGCTACATACGTAATTTCTGCAGGAGCGCCAGCTTTCACAAACTCATGAATGACCTTGCGTCCATAAAACTTAGGATCTTTGATCTGGCTGTACAACTTGCCATCTGAAAACGTACCAGCCCCTCCCTCTCCAAATTGCACATTGGATTCTGGATTTAAAACATTCTTACGCCACAAGCCCCAAGTATCTTGAGTGCGTTCGCGAACTTTCTTGCCGCGCTCAAGGACAATTGGCTTAAAACCCATTTGCGCTAACACTAGAGCGGCAAAAATACCGCATGGGCCAAATCCAACGACCACTGGACGCAGCGCTTTGCCAGAGTCTATAGTTTCAGGGGCTTTTGCTACAAAGTGGTAGCTCGTATCCGGGGATGGTCTTACATGAATGTCTCCAGCAAATTGCTTCAGAAGAACTTCTTCATGCTTTGCAGATAAGTCAACCGTATAGATAAAAGAGAGGGCGACGTTCTTTCGAGCATCGTAACTACGCTTAAAGACCTCAAATCGTATTAAGTCTTTGGCATCTAGATTGAGACGCTTCAATATCGCCTTCTCCAAAGATTCTGGAGCGTGGTCAATTGGTAGACGTAATTCAGTAATACGGATCATGGGTTTTACGGTACACAGTAATTTGAGGCATTTCTAGGCTCATCATGAGCCTCAAGCCAAATAATACTGGTTATGAGCTCACTCAGGCCAGGAGTTGGTTCATAAAGGCGATAATAGGTCATGGCTCTACGCGCAACTATCCACAAAGCCGACCTTCATGTCGCAGATTCTGATCGCCATTACTATGGCAGTCATTCGTTAACTATTGCTAAGCACCCTTCTGAGACTGAGCAGCGCATGATGGTCCGCATCATCGCCTTTGCATTGCAGGCAAATGAGGATCTAGCGTTTACAAAGGGTTTGAGTGATACCGATGAACCCGATCTGTGGATTAAAGATCTTACCGATGCAATCAAGTTGTGGATTGAAATCGGCCAACCAGACGAGCGTCGTATTCTGAAAGCCTGTGGTCGTGCTGATCAAGTAATTGTCTATTGCTATGGCGGACATACCAGCAAAATCTGGTGGGATGGCATTGCTAACAAACTCACTCGTGCTCGCAATTTACAAATAATCGCTATACCAGCAGAACAAGCGGAAGAGCTGAACAAGTTGGTTGAGCGCAGCATGGTGATCCATGTCAATGTTCAAGATGGTGAAGCTTACGTCTCCTCTGATAAAGGGCAGGTCACCATTACTCCAGAGATTTGGCGCAACAATCAATAGGCCTTAAAAATGAAGGTAGTAGTTTTCGATACCAATGTCTTGCTAGATCTTTTTGTCTTTAATGACTTTAGAGCGCTTCATTTAAAGCAAACGCTGATCGAAGGCAAAATAGATGCGCTCGCAACTCTAAACACTTTAGAAGAATTTGCTGATGTGATTGCTCGCCCTCTGTTTTCGCTCGATGAAGTGCAACAAGAGCAAATTCGCCAGCAATGGCATGGTTTAGCAAGATTGATGGATGATAAAAACTTGGCCAAAGCCCCCTGGATATGCCAAGACCCAGATGATCAAGTCTTTTTAGACCTTGCTTACACTGCAAAGCCCTGCTTCTTAATCAGCAAAGACAATGCAGTGCTGCGATTTGCGAATCAGGCTGCAAAAGAACAAGTATTCATTACCGCAGATTACAACGCAGCGATCTTATAGGCTTTGCGCGGCCTGTGCGGCAATCTCAAAAGATCTGAGACGAGCCTGATGATCGAAAATTTGCCCAGTCAAGATGATTTCGTTTGCGCCAGTAAGATCCAACCAACGACGAATCCCCCGCTTTACCGTCTCTAGCGAACCCACTACTGAAACCTGCAAGGTATGATCTGCCGCTGCTAGTTCATGAGGCTCACAAAATTCATTCATGTCAGTAATTGGGGGTGGTAATTGCCCGCGGGTATTGCGCCGCATTCTGACAACATTCTGTTGCAGTGTAGTAAATAGATGTTGAGCTTCTTCATCTGTATCTGCTGCAACTACATTCATCACAAATGCTGAATAGGGTTTATCTTGTTGTGCCGATGGCTTAAAGAGCTCACGATAAATCTTCATTGCCTCTAAAAGTTGCTCTGGCGCAAAGTGAGAAGCGAAGGCATAAGGTAAGCCAAAGTGAGCGGCTAATTGAGCTCCATACAAACTAGAACCTAAAATCCAGATCGGAACATTGCTATCGACCCCTGGTATCGCCTTTACAGATTGCCCTTCTTGTAACGGGCCAAAATAATGCTGTAACTCACGGACATCCTGTGGAAAACGATCATCGCTACCCAATAAATCCCTGCGCAATGCCCTGGCAGTCATTTGATCGGTACCAGGTGCACGACCCAAGCCAAGCTCAATTCTTCCTGGGTATAAAGCTTCTAGGGTGCCAAATTGCTCAGCAATTACTAAAGGAGCATGATTTGGCAACATAACGCCGCCAGAGCCCACTCGGATATGGGAGGTGCCAGCAGCAATATAGCCAATCAAAACTGCAGTTGCAGAGCTCGCATTGCCCGTCATATTGTGATGCTCTGCTACCCAATAGCGGGTATAGCCCCATTTTTCGGCATGCCTTGCCACATCCAAGGAGTTGCGCAGTGCATCGGCAGCAGTAAAACCCTGAGGAATCGGAGATATATCTAGAATGGAGTATGGGATGGAATTTGCCATCGCTAGATCATACCGAGAAAGTGCATTGTTGACATGAGTAAACCCAAAATGGCTGATCCTGACGATGGCCTATTTAAGCCAGGCAGTAGATTGCGCCACATTAAGACTGGTGGATTTTATAAGGTGGCCTTCTTGGCTAACGTAGAGGCAAATCTGGAGCCAGCTTATGTTTACGAATCCATGCAATCGCATGATTTTTGGATTAGACCCAAAGCAGAAATGGAAGATGGGCGATTTGAGCTTATCTCAGAATAGAAAGTAAGTTATGTCAGAAGAACGCATCACTAATCTAGAAATCAAATTGAGCTTCACGGAAGACTTAATTGAGAAACTCAATGAGACCGTCTATAAACAGCAACAGCAAATCGAATTTCTGTATCGCGAATTAAAGGCAATTAAAGAACAAGCCAGCAGCGGTGGAGGCGGCGGCGCAAGCTCTCAGGATGAAATCCCCCCGCACTATTAATCAACTGCTAATATAGTCACTAGGCATAAACCCCTTTCAACACCAGCATAGGAATCATCCATGAGTAACTTAACTCTATTTCTAGTCCAGTGGGGCTTAACTTCTTTATCCCTTTGGGTTGCCAGTTATATTTTTAGTGGCTTGCGCTTTGCGGATGGCGGCTCATTATTAATTGCTGCCCTCCTCTTAGGATTTGCTAATGCGATCGTTAAGCCTTTGCTCGTTCTTTTCACGTTACCATTAACGGTAGTAACCATGGGCCTCTTCTTGCTCGTGATTAATGCCTTGGTATTGATGCTGGTTTCTGCAGTGGTGAGTGGCTTTACGATCTCCAGCTTCTGGACCGCATTCTTTGCCAGCATCTTTATTTCTTTATTTAGCCTCTTTGTCAGCGGCTTAGTTTTTTAAGAAGCTGATTTACGAGCTTCGCTAGGCTTACTTGCTAGCAGGATAGATATCAGACCAAGAGTGCAGCGCTGTTTTACATGGCTGCGACTTGGTCGCCAATGATTTAGCATTCTCCGCTGCGATACTAATACCGCCGGTTAAGAAACCCAATCCAATAGAGACGGCGCTATTCACCACCCCTGCCTTATTCACCCCAGTTTGCGGGTTTTGTAATGTTCCCTCAATCTTTACAAGTCCGGCCAGATCCAAGCCCGTTGTCAGGCCTGATTTTTCTCTTGGATTAATACTGATATTGAGAGCCTCGCTGGCAAGATTGATCGAGCCCGCTAGGGTGATGTCAAGACGATCCGTCTCAATGCCAACTGAATTCTGAATATTTACCAGCCCACTATTGATGGGTAAGTAGGCAACAGCACAATTCAAAGTAGTTTGATTAGATTTCTTATACATCGGATTAATTGCATCTATTACAGTGATGACAAAGTCCCCGCCTTTATTGATGAACTTCGAATCTAATTTACTTTGCCCTACTGAAACCTGAATAGCCCCAATGGCTCGACTAGCGATTTGATGTGGACTCACACCACTTCCCTGTAAGTTCCAGGCCACTTTTGTATCACCACCAGAAACTCTAGCGCTTGAATCGGTGACGGCAATAATTTGCTCTAAGGTAAAGTCTTTAGCAATACCCTTCACAGAAATCTTAGGCGCAGGGCTGGTAAACTGAGTAATGGAAAGTTGCGCTTGGGCACTTCCCTTACCTATATTAAAGCTGACATCGCTCGCATCAATCCTATCTTTCTGAAATTGGAGTGTCGTTTTGAAGTTAGTAAACGGCGCCTGATGCGGAATCCCAAGCTCAGCAATATTAATGTTGACCGAGCCATCAGCTAAAGGTAAAAGATCAAAAGGCAGCGCGTCATCGGAGAATAAATACTTTCCTTGGACTTTATGTGTCGAAGCCGAGGAAGTTTTTCCAGCTGCTCCAGCAATAACAACAGAACCCGCTAAAGGCGCTAAATCAAAGGACTTTGAATTGAGATTGATATTGAATTTTGGTAATAGATCTGGCTTTTTATCAATGTCGCCCGTAATCGCAAGCGACTTACCGTTTAAGGTTAGAACTAAATCGAGATCTAGGTTTACTGGAGATTGATTCCAAGCGAAGTAAGCATTACGCAGTGAAGTTGTTTTACCCTTTAGATTCAGGGTGTAGTTAGCGCGCTGAACATCTACCAGAATCGTAGACTTCCCGTCACCGGCATCTAAAGAAAGTTTAGGAATGCCAATCAGGCTGGCTGCTTTTTCTCCGTCTTGATAATTGATACGAGCATCTACGACATCAAGAGTTTTAATGGAGACAAGGGCATTACTAGAAGAATCGCTAGTTACAGACTGTGTTGCCGACCCACTGGCAACTATCGTAGGCGGAGTGAGATTCCAATTACCCTCCCCAGCCTTATTGGTTTGTAAGTTCGCCTCTAGTCCTCTTACACCGATTCTACTGATTTCAACGCTACCTTTCAGAAGCGGAAGTATCCTAATATCTAATTCAATCTGCTTGAATACAAACATATCAGGATTGCTTGCCCATGAGGCATTGCTCAAAGACACCTGTTCGGCTTTTACGCTAATTGATGGGAAAAGACTCAGACTTACTGGACCGGCGATTTTCAACTCACGCCCAGTTGCATCTTTGACAGAAGAACTCAGAAGCTTGGTTACCTGAGCAGGATTTATAAAAGATGATGCGTACCATGCGCCCAAACCCACTAGGGCAAGACAGCCTACCAGAGCAATAAGAGAAATCTTCAGGGTTTTATTCACCTACCCATTCTAAATCGAGTACTAGATATGAGCCAAGACCATCACCCCTAGACTAAAATGAAGTGATGAGCACAGATAATCTACCGAAGTGTCCTGCCTGCCAGGAAGATATGACTTACCCCGATGGGGAAAATTATGTTTGCGCCCAGTGTGGCCATGAATGGCCTTTGGCTACTGCTTTAGAAGAGGCTGAGGCTGGGCTCATTGTCAAAGATGCCAATGGCAATCTTCTAGTAGATGGCGATACAGTCACCCTCATCAAAGACCTCAAGGTTAAAGGCTCTTCAACCACCCTGAAGGTCGGCACCAAGATTAAAGGGATACGCCTGGTATCAGGTGATCACGAAGTCGACTGCAAAACAGAAGCAGGCAATATGCTACTCAAAGCCTGCTTCCTGAAAAAAGCCTAGAAGCATTTTGCATCTAGGCTTTTCTAATTCACCAGGAGCTTAACTACTAGCCTTCTTTAAGACGGCATAAATCTGGTCTTTTAAAAGGAGTTTTTCCTTTTTCAAGGTCTCGATTTCTTCTGGGGTACTCGGCTCTGAATGGGACTCCATTCTTTGGATCTTTTGATCTAAATTGTTGTGCTTATCAAATAAATGCGAGAAATGACGATCTGTCGTTTTCAGCTTGGTGATGAGTTCGCGATATTCAGGAAACATAAGCCCTCTTGATATTTAGGTTGCACAAAACTTCACGCTTTTAGTGTAGCAACCCTCCATTCCAAGAACAATGCCTTCCTCAATCTATTTGTTTCACCCCTCCCCTTGCAATCTGGGGGACAAACCCCATATAGGAAAGGCGAATTCCGGGAGAATTTGCAGTAATATCAGATAGTGCATCAAGCACAATAACTACCGAAAGAAGGGTAATAAACCATGGCTACAAAGAAGTCTCCAGCAAAAAAGAAAGTAGCTACCAAGGTGGTAAAAAAAGCCCCTGTTAAAAAAGCTGTCAAGAAAGTTGCCGCTAAGCAAGTAGCAAGCAAAAAGACGGTCAAAAAGGTAGTGAAAAAACCAGTCGCCAAGAAAGTGGCTGCAAAGAAGCCTGCTGCCAAAAAAGTAGCAGTTAAAAAATTAGTGGCAAAGAAACCTGCGGCCAAAAAGCCAGCAGCGAAGAAAGTTGCCAAGAAGACTGCAAAACCTGCTTCATCTAAATCACCTAAAGTTGACCAATATGGTCTAGAGCAAGATGATGAGTTTTACGGCCTGTATTTTGCAAAGTCTACTAACAAGGGATTGGTTGAAGTAAAGCCCTGCACTTTCTCGCTGATGTATTGGTGGAAAGGTTTGCTTGGCTACCCTGACATGATCGAGATCTCCAAAGGAAGCAATACTGCTATGTTGCAGTTTGAATCCACATTTGGTGGTGGCGATTCTGGCGAGACAGAGTTAACCGAAAAAGATGTGCTGGATATTGATCACATCATTGAAGTAGATGAAGAGGAAATGATGATCTCCCTCTACTCCTATGTGCCTATCCCAGTGCCTGAGAAATTGGTTGGGGCTTTAAGCCTAGCCGTTCTCAACATTAACCCAGAAACTCGCTATGGCAGCCTAGAAATCTGCCCAACCGAGAATGAAAATGGTGAAACTGAGCACTTCTTGCGCTACCGTGCAGCAACTTATTTGCGTGGCATTAAGTCTGGCAAAGTGGAAGCAATCGAGAGCATGGTTACCAATGGATCTGAATTCTTTGGTCTTGCTTTAGATGCAATGTGCGTCAATAAGTCGATTAAGAAATGGTTGCTTAGCTAAGCACTAATCAATGGCGATTTAACTAATCGTCACTATCTGCAAAGGTAGATATAAGTTAAGGGAAAACGGTCATTGACCGTTTTTCTGCTTTCTAGAATCGTCGCAGTTCTCTTCCCTTCCTTTTTACACTCCTCTAATGCCACTTCCTGGGCTTCATTTTCTTTTGCATCTTTGGGCGCATGAACACCAACCGTGCCATCTGATTGCCTGTACACACCAAACTGACTGACTGGTGTTGAGCAGGCCGCTAACATCAGGCCTAGAAAAACCACTAAGTAATGACTTACCATTTTCAATGCCGCCTAAAAGATGAGGGATAGATTGATTCTATCTTAGGACGCCCAAATTACTGAGCCGCCCTGCCCCCAGGCCTATATTGGTCCATCACTGCATCTAGGCTGTCATTGGTAATACCCGGATTTGCACGCTGGAGGCAGCTTAAGAGAACTTGCTTATTGGCGTGCTTCTGATTGGAACCCGGTAATGTCCCTTGGGGTGCAGGATTGACATCACTAAAGCAAGCTCTAAATTGGTCTGGCGTCACTCCAAGACCACGACTAATTTGGTCAACGGGTCTATGAGGATCATCGCGCATCATGCCTCCTGGGCCAACTGGACCCCCTTGAGGTGATCTAGGCATGCCCTGCTGCATTCCTTGAGGAGGCATCATTGGGGGCGGCATTTGTGCGAAAGCAAAACTAGAGAATTCTGCGATTACTAATAAATAAATGATGAGTTTTGTCATGACACAATCTCTTTCATATTGGCATGCCAGGAAATAAAAAAGCCAACCAGTCAAAGACTAGCTGGCTTTTATAAATCAACGGCAACTTAAGTAAGTTTTAGACTAATGCTCATATTAAGGGTTGTTCGGGGTGGTCACATTCCCCGAGCCAGAGCTCGTTACATGAACCGGAAGTAGTGAATTGGGAAACAGCCCCGCAACCAAATTACCGACAATAGAACGCTTACCATAACCAAAATAATTTCCTTGAACAGTATTATTAAATGCAGTATCAGCAATAAGAACACCATCCCCTGTATTTCCGCTGATTACACTAGACATTGCAGTATATGAACTGGAAGGTGTATAGGCGATAACAGAGTTATTGTTACTTCCTCCGCCAATATAAACACCACCCAGTCCATTACCAAAAGCAGAAACCTGAGTGGTTCCAAGGCCAATTACGGAGTTAAATACAGTATTGCTATTTGCAGTACCGACAATTTCAATTCCGTATCTTGCGTTGCCAGAGAAGGTGTTTTGCGGAATAACGGAATTGTTGTAACCGCCTATATAGTTTCCATGGGCAGTTCCCGCAATGTAAACCCCGCTACCGCCGTTACCAGCACCATTTGCGCCAGGACCATTAGCAAGAGCACCAGTACCTTCAGTATTCAAACCAACCACGTTAGGATCGACAGTAACACCAGATGCGTTTCCGGAAATCTCAATACCATGATGCATATTTCCAGAGAATACGTTAGTGCGAACTAAATTGTTGCCGCCAGTAGAATCAATTGTGATCCCGTTTCCACCATTCGGAGCAGCGCCCTGAAAGGCGTACAAGCCACCAAACGTATTGAAGGTGGTGAAGCCACTAGCAGTTCCTGAAACCTTAATACCATCAAGTGTATTGCCGGCTGACACGTTACCAAGCGGGATTACACCGCCAACCTGAACTCCTGCAGAGCTGCCGTCAACTAAGATGCCGTGGCCGCCATTTGGAACCATGGATGCATTATTTGCACCAGCACCAAAAAAGTTAGCCTGAACCAAAATTGCATTGGAGTCGGCTATATGCAAACCATTGCCTCCATTACCACTCAATACGTTGTAATAAATAAATGGGTTGTCTTCAAAAGTACAACCAATCAGTTGATTGTTATTCGCATTGCGAATTAATACACCATCCAAGGTGTTGCGCACAGCTGCTGTGCCAACATTATTAGTACCGATAAAGTTGCCACTTAACACCGTTAACTCTGAACCACCATCAATTAAAACCCCGTTAAGCGAATTACCGGAAATCAGATTACCTAATGGCGGAGCAATAGAAACGATTGGGACTGTACCCTTGTTGCCCGTTGGATTATTAGTTTGCCCTGTAGCGGAATTGATATATGCAGTTCCACCAATGGTGTTATCAACCGCATAATAAGTTACATAGATACCGTTGAAACCGTTAGCAATCTTTGCTGTTCCTGCTGGATTGGTGCCAATGGCATTGGATTGAATCTTGTTGCCTGCGCTGCCATAGATCTGGATACCATTCTGCGTATTACCGGAAATCACATTAGAGTAAAGACCAGAGATACTATTTGGGTTTGTGCCAATAACGTTGTTAGTAGAAGAGGTTGCAATATAAATACCATCCTTCGCATTGCCAGAAGCTGCACCACTTAAGTTCAGGCCAATATAGTTTCTTAATAAAACGATATTGCCCGCATTTAAGGTAATGCCATTTGAATTAGATCCAATGATTGACAAAGCATAAATGCCAGAACCTGCAGAGCCACTGTTAAAAGTAAAACCTGAGGCAACGTTATTGAAGTTCACCGCAACCAATGGCGCAGTAGTGGTGTTACCAGCTACATAGCCAGGAGCAGTACCGCCATCAATTAATACTTTCTTTGTAATAGCAGGCAAATCGCTTGCAAGGGTGATTACACCGGCTACAGAAAAAGTAATGCCTGAGTATTGGGAAGTTGATGCGCTATTAACTGCCGTAATTGCATCTCGCAGAGATCCGGCACCTGAGTCGTTGGTATTACTCACAACGTAAAAGACGCTCGGGGTTGCGACAGCAGAACTACTACCGCTATCACTACCGCCACCACAGGCAGCTAAACCAAGCGTTACTAATGCCAAAAAACTGAGGGAAATATAACGCCAAAATTTTAGAGCGGTAGAGGTAGACATACGGATGACGCTTTCTGTAAATAGGGAATCTGATTCTACATTCTCCCTAGAGCTAATCTCCTCTATTTCGGCACAATTTTGAATATAAGCCCCCTTTGGAGGCCAAAATCATAGGCTTTAGGCCTGAAAGAACTTATCTCTAAGCCATAAAGCAACCGAAACCAGACCAACCATGATCGGCACCTCCACCAGTGGGCCAATCACAGCAGCAAATGCCGCCCCAGAATTAATCCCAAACACGGCAATGGCTACGGCAATAGCTAACTCGAAATTATTGCTAGATGCCGTAAATGACAAAGTGCAGCAACGCTTATATTCAATACCCATTTTGATGGTGATAAAGAATGTCAGCAAGAACATCACCACAAAGAAGACTAGCAATGGAATTGCGATGGTAACCACATCCATTGGCAACTGAAGAATTAACTTACCTTTCAAACTAAACATCACTACGATCGTGAAAAGCAAAGCAATTAAGGTGATTTTGCCTATTCTAGGGACGAAAGTATTTTGATACGACTCTCTCGACACAAATTTGAGGGCAATGTATCTCGTCAAGAATCCCGCAACACAAGGAACCCCTAGATAGATAGCAACTGTCTTAGCGATCTCACCAATAGTGATATTGACAACGGATCCTGCATGGCCAAAATACGGCGGCAAGACAGTTAAGAAGAAATAGGCGTACACACTAAAGAACAGCACCTGAAACACTGCGTTAAAAGCTACTAAGCCAGCCGCATATTCCGTAGAACCTTTGGCAATATCGTTCCAGACAATCACCATGGCAATACAAGGCGCTATGCCAATCAAGATAAGACCTGCCATGTATTCCGGTTGATTGGGAACAAAGAGGATAGCCAAGAAGAACATCAAGGTAGGCGCAACAATCCAATTGAGCAAGAATGCCAAACCAAAGATTCGCTTGTCTCTGAAGACATCAGGCAAGTCTTCGTACTTTACCTTTGCAAACGGTGGATACATCATCAATATCAATCCAATGGCTATTGGGATATTAGTAGTGCCCGATTGAAAGGAATTAATGAACTCCTCTACCCCAGGAACAAAATATCCCAACCCAATACCTGCCGCCATGGCAGCAAATATCCAAACAGTGAGGTATCGATCTAAAAAGGAAAGCTTGCTGGTAACTGTGCTCATGATTTATTGTGAATTTCTTGAAGGCTAAGTGAATTGAGTCGATCTAATGGCATATCCGCCAGAAGATCAATGCGTTTTTTTAAGCCAATCATGACTTCTTTAAATGCACGGCGTTTATCGTCATCCGTGCCAGGCACTTGTGATGGGTCTGGGAAGCCCCAGTGGGCAGTAGCAGGTTTTCCAGGCCAGAATGGGCACACTTCGCCTGCCGCGTTATCACAAACCGTAATAATGAAATCCATCTTTGGAGCTTCTGGCAAACCAAACCCATCCCAGGACTTGGAGCGTAATTTAGATTCATCGTAACCCATCTGCAAAGCCAACTCACGTGCAAATGGATTTACTGAAGTGCCTGGAGTGGATCCTGCTGAGTAGCCCACAAATTTGCCGCTGAGATGAGTTGAAGCAAGTGCCTCCCCCAAAACAGACCGAGCAGAATTATGGGTACATAAGAAGAGAATATTGAACTGCTTCATTTAGCCTTCGCCTTTTTCAAGATTAATACTGGAGCGCATGATTTGCCACCGCAGCAGTTTTCAAGCAAGAACCCGCTTAACTCTTGCACCAAGCCTGCATTAGGTCGATAGATGAGATTGCGGCTTTGACGCTCTACTGACAATAAGTCAGCGCCTACTAGTTCTTTCAGGTGAAAACTCAGTGTGGCGTTAGCAACCCCTAGCTTTTCAATCATCTCGCTAGGCGTTAATCCAGTATCACCACGCTGAACTATCAAGCGAAAAATATTCAAACGGGTCTCTTGACCCAGGGCCAGGAATGCTTTGATGGCATCAGTATTTTTCATATTTCCAATTGTATCGAAATATATATTTCACAATAGTGACAATCAATGTCACATAACTGACATATATGTGTCATATATGCTTGAAAATAGAGAAAATTAAACGTAGGATTGATTGAAGATACGCCAATACAACGAATTCACAATCAACCCAGGAATCAGCATGAGCCAAAAGAAATTAGTTAAGCAGCTATTAAAAAAGCTCGATAAATTAGAGTCAGATAGAGAAAAGCTGATCGACAAGCTTGGAAAAGCGTTGGATAAGTTAGATAAAAAAGTAGCTAGCAAAAAAACTCCGGCTAAGAAAGCTGCCGCCAAAAAGACTCCGGTCAAGAAAGCGCCTGCTAAAAAGGCCCCCGCCAAGAAAGTCCCAGCTAAAAAGGCTCCTGCTAAAAAAGCGGCTGCAAAGAAAACTACTCCTGCTAGCCCTGCCAATACAAATGAAGCAAGCTAATGGGTCAAAAAGGCAAAGATAAGCTAGAGCAATCTAGTTACGACGATCAGCTCCGCTTATTGCAGATTGAGTTGGTCAAGCTGCAAAATAGTCTGATCAGCAAAGGCGATCAAATACTGGTCATTCTTGAGGGCCGCGATACGGCTGGCAAGGATGGCACTATTAAAGTCATTACGCAGCACTTAAGCCCCAGGGAAACTCGCGTGGTTGCCCTCGGAAAACCATCTGATACCGAATCTGCAGAATGGTACTTTCAGAGATATGTAGCTGAGCTTCCCAAAAAAGGTGAGTTTGTTCTATTCAACCGCAGCTGGTACAACCGTGCCGGCGTTGAGATGGTCATGAATTTCTGCACGAAGGAGCAGTACGCCAACTTCATGGGAACCGTAAATGAGCTCGAATCTATTCTGACCAGCTCTGGCATAACGATTCTCAAATACTATTTAGACATCTCAAAAAAGGAACAGGCTGTTCGTCTTGCAGATAGAGCTAAAGATCCACTCAAGCAATGGAAGATTAGCCCGATTGATCAGCAAGCGCAGAAAAACTGGGATGCCTATAGCAAATGTAGAAATGACATGCTAGAAAAAACCAGCTCTAAAGATGCGCCCTGGATCGTTGTTAAGGCGAACGATAAAAAAGTTGCTCATCTCAATATGATTCAGGATCTTCTTTCTAGAGTTTCATACCCAGGAAAAGATAAAGGCTTGCTGAAGGCTGATAAGGATATCGTCTTCCAATGGGACAGCAAACTATATAAGCTCGAAAAATAAGCCCTTAAAAAACCTCGGGAACATACATCTCAGGCGGTACTGGGCCTCGAAGGTAATCCGGGTTATGAACGCGTTTTGGCAAGGTAATCACTGGGTGATCAATCTCTTTATACGGGATTTGATCCAATAAATGCGTAATGCAATTTAGACGTGCTTTTTTCTTGTCATTGGCAGCAACCACCCACCAAGGCGCCTCAGGAATATGCGTACGTTCAAGCATGGTCTCTTTGGCCTTGGTATAGGCCTCCCACAACCTTCTTGCCTCTAAATCCATTGGACTTAACTTCCACTGCTTTAAAGGATCGTGAATCCGCATCATGAAGCGGTTGTATTGCTCTTCGTCAGAAATTGAGAACCAGTACTTGATCAAGATAACGCCTGAACTAATCATCATGCGCTCCAGATCAGGAACCGTTCTTAAAAACTCTTCATACTCATCATCAGTACAGAAACCCATTACCTTTTCAACGCCAGCGCGGTTGTACCAGCTTCTATCAAATAGAACGATCTCGCCACCAGCGGGTAACTGGGAAATATATCTTTGAAAGTACCACTGCGTCTTTTCACGTTCGTTAGGTGCGGGCAAAGCAACCACTTTACAAACCCGGGGATTCAATCGCTGGGTAATGCGCTTAATCGCCCCACCCTTACCAGCAGAATCTCGACCTTCAAATAGGACTGCCACCTTAAGCTTGTTCTCTACCACCCAGTCTTGAAGCTTTACCAACTCACCCTGGAGTCTAAAGAGTTCTCGGAAGTAAACGTTACGTGGAATTTGTGAATGACTATCACCATCAGGAGATAGGCGGTCATCATCGAGCTCCATTTCAAGCTCTTCATCCATGCTGTCCAGAATCTCTTCTTGTGCACGGCGATACCACTCGGCCATT
Source organism: Polynucleobacter sp. Tro8-14-1 (assembly GCF_018881655.1). Taxonomy (GTDB): domain Bacteria; phylum Pseudomonadota; class Gammaproteobacteria; order Burkholderiales; family Burkholderiaceae; genus Polynucleobacter. The sequence goes on along the minus strand of NZ_JACVPX010000004.1, from coordinate 145,791 downwards.
TCGTTGTGTTTTGATGTCATATTGTTTCCCTAATAATACTTATAGCGGGGGAAAATGACACTTTTGTTACATAGAGGGCTGATTACCCTTTAATTGATTAGAAATCGCCTCTTGACTATGCAAAGCCAGCCATTTTCGGTCTCTGGAAGCCTCAGGACTAGCTCCCGAGGGTGATAAAAAGGTAAGCTCCACGATCAGGTTACGATCCCTCAAGATCTGAGCCATGGATTCCAGTAACCCCATCTCACCCACAAATGCAGGCACTTCACTTCTCTCGCCAGATGACAGGGATCTATAGGTAATTGCAAGCGAATAGACTGGCACTTGAGCAATAACCGCAGATTCAAATAAATTGGGCTTAAAGGGTAGGACACCCTCACCTATTGTGGAGGTGCCCTCTGGAAAAATGCAAACAGACTGAGCTTTAAGTACATCACTCACTTCGTTAGCAACATACTTTCCATGACGAGCACTATCACGCTTGATAAATACCGTACCCAATTGCTTGGCCATCCATCCAAATATGGGCCAACCCTCTACATCGGACTTTGCTACGAAGCGAATGGGTTTGAAAGCATTGATAGCGTGGACATCCATCCAAGAGATATGGTTTGATGCCAGTAGATAGGCTGTGGCAGGAAGAATTTCTGGATTCCTGAGCCTTAATTCAATACCAAAAATAGCTAGCAGTCTTCTTGACCACTTCTGAATATGGTTATTTTTAGTTTCCTGAGTTGCAAATGGAAACTGAAAAGATAGAGTCGCCAATCCAGCAATCACATGACTCCACACTAAAATCCACGACCATGCATAAGCCCAATATTGAAACGGAGGCTGTTTGGAGTGTTTAGTCAGGCTCATATGCTGTAAGAATATAAAACAATCTCAGAAAATACTCCGTAGTCATAAAACTGTCTTAGAACTGTCATGCTGGTTTCATACTCAGTAGGCTTAATACTGTTTCATGATGCATTACAAAGCCATCTGGATTTCAGACGTACACCTAGGAACATCAGGGTGTCAGGCAGACTACCTTCTCGATTTCCTTAAGCACAACGAAGCAGATAAATTCTACCTAGTTGGCGACATTATTGATGGCTGGAGACTGAAGAAGTCTTTCTACTGGCCTCAATCACATAATGATGTAGTACAAAAACTCTTGCGTAAGGCACGTAAGGGGACAGAAGTCATCTATGTTCCTGGAAATCATGATGAAAGCGCCAGACAATTCTTTGGAATGTCTTTTGGTGATGTCAAGGTAGTTGAGGAAGTCATTCACACGACAGTTGATGGTAGAAAACTATGGGTAACCCATGGCGATCAGTTTGATGGCGTGATGCAATACGCCAAGTGGCTTGCATACGTTGGTGACAACCTCTATTCGCTCATTCTTTACGTAAATCGTTATTTCAATATGGTGCGCGCCAAGATGGGGCTGCAGTATTGGTCGCTATCTCAATACTTAAAACATCAAGTCAAAAATGCCGTCAGCTATATCGCAGACTTTGAACATATCATGGCCAGAGAGGCCCGCTTAAGAGGCTGTGATGGCGTAGTTTGTGGGCATATACACAAAGCAGAAATTCGCGAGATTGATGGCTTGTTGTATTGCAACGATGGTGATTGGGTCGAGAGCCTTACTGCCTTAGTTGAAACACAAACAGGCGAACTCCAAATTATTCACTGGACACAGATCAAGGGTGAGCCAGTTGAGTCACCTCAAATCACTCTTCAACCCGCTATCGAATCACTCATCAAAGAGGCTGCGCTATGAAAATTATGATCATTACTGATGCATGGGACCCACAAGTTAATGGTGTTGTCCGCACCCTGAAACAAACCCGCGCTGAATTAACTGCCATGGGGCATCAAGTAGAAATGATTACTCCCAATGGCTTTAAATCCATTCCTTGCCCAACCTATCCTGATATCGCCCTCTCACTCTTCCCAGGAAAAGAAGTAGCTCGTCGTATTAAAGAATTCGCGCCTGATGCAATGCATATTGCGACAGAAGGCCCACTAGGTTTATCTGCTCGCGCCTACGCAGTTAAAAATCGCCTGCCTTTTTCAACTGCTTATCACACCCGTTTCCCAGAATATGTCAAAGCGCGTACTGGCATTCCTTTAGCAATTACCTATGCCTTTATTCGCTGGTTTCATAAACCGTCAATGGCCGTCATGGCGCCAACAATTGTGGTTAAGAATGACTTAGAATCTTATGGTCTTGATAACGTGGTGTTGTGGTCACGAGGCGTTGATCTGGATATCTTTAAGATGCAGGATTCCAAAGCCTTAAATACCGCGCATCCCATCTTTTTATACGTGGGCAGAGTTGCTGTTGAGAAAAATATCAATGCCTTTTTAGAAATCGATTTACCAGGTTCAAAGTGGGTGGTAGGAGACGGTCCAGCGATGGCTGGAATCAAAGAAAAATATCCAGAAGTGAACTATCTGGGAGTACTTCAGCAGCATGAGTTAGCAAAAGTGTATGCGGCAGCAGATGTATTTGTATTTCCTAGTAAGACCGATACATTTGGTTTGGTGTTACTAGAAGCCATGGCATGCGGGACGCCAGTAGCCGCTTATCCTGTTACTGGCCCTATTGATGTCTTAGGCAACTCCAATTCAGGTGCCATGAATGAAGACCTTCGTGAAGCTTGCATGCAGGCCCTGAAAATTCCTCGTGAAGTAGCACGTGCACATGCTGAGAAATTCTCCTGGAGAGCGGCCTCAGAGCAATTTGCCAATCACCTTAAGCCTGTACCAACAACAGAAGTTCATGTAACAGCACTAGCCTAAAGAAAAACGCATCTTGAACTCCCCATATCACATAGATCAGAACCCCCATAAGGGCAATCGAGGCCTTGCCAGAGCATGGCATGCAGCCAAGAACTCTTGGTGTGGTTTGGTTTATGCATTCATGGAGGAAAGCGCCTTTAGACAAGAGCTGACTTTATTTGCCTTACTAACACCAGTCGCCCTCTTGTTGCCGATCACACTGCTAGAGAAATCATTACTAATTTCTTCCTTGATGATGGTGCCGGTTATTGAACTATTGAACTCCAGCGTGGAAGCAGCGATCGATCGAATCTCATTCGAACATCATGATCTCTCCAAAAGGGCAAAAGATTTTGGCAGTGCCGCCGTCATGCTTGCGCTATTTGTCGCAGCCCTACTCTGGGCTGCAGTCTGCATCCCCTTGCTTCTGAAACTTTAATTACCTACTAAGGCCAGCCATGTCTGATATCCCTAACCCAATTGGTTCATTTGAGATTTTCACCCCTAAGAAGGTCAAAGCATTAAAAAGAAATAAACCAAACCCGCTTAAAAAGCTCTCTAAAAAGTTGGCCAAAAAGCTGTTTGGCAAGAAGTTTGTGACAAAAACTAGGGCTGAGCTCAGAGAAGTAGCTCCTGCTCCTGCGGTTCAGATTGATAAACCAAAAAAACCTGCCTTTCAAATTGTTTGGGCAAGCACAACGGGCGAGATTAAAGAAGCACAAAGATTGCGCTATAAAGTATTCGCCGAAGAAATGGGTGCCAATCTCCCCAAGAACGCTGAAGGCTTAGATGTCGATGAGTTTGACTCTTATTGCGATCATTTATTGATTCGTGATCAAGACAGCCGGAAAGTAGTTGGCACCTATCGCGTACTGCCCCCACATAAGGCACAAGAAATCGGTCGCCTCTATTCTGATTCTGAGTTTGATCTATCTCGTATTGATCACCTGCGCCCTAAATTGGTTGAGCTTGGTCGATCTTGCGTGCACCAAGACTATCGCTCAGGAGCAGTCATCATGGCGCTATGGAGTGGCTTGGCTCAATATATGCAAAAGAACGGCTATGAAATCATGCTTGGTTGTGCCAGCATTCCTATGGCAGATGGCGGTCACTTTGCAGCGAGTCTTTATAACTCCCTAGGCAATGATCAAATGGCGCCAACAGAATTTCATGCATTCCCGCGCTTGCCTTTGCCTCTTGATAAGCTAAATGGTGGTTTAGAAGTGCAGCCTCCACCATTGATCAAGGGTTACCTAAAGCTGGGGGCTAAAATTTGCAGCTCCCCAGCCTGGGATCCAGACTTCAATACAGCTGACTTATTGACGATGCTCCGCCTTTCAGAAATCAACCCTCGTTACGCAAAGCATTTTCTAGGGTTGTAATATTTAAGCATCAGCTCTTAAAGAAAAAGCCACTTCGCATTGAAGTGGCTTTTTTTATTCTGAGATGTATCCCTACTTAAAGCTGACTTGGTAGGAGCGCCCTACCCTTTCCCATTCCGCCGCCTCTTTCAGAAGGCTAAATTCAGTCAAAGGATGCTCGGCAACCCATTCTATTGGCAGACTCACTAAATATGAACCGTCGTGTTCAGAGACTTTTACTTTAGGAAAATTGGTGTTATTTCGGCCGCGACACAGCACTTGAGCAAGTCGCAAACAAAAGAGCATGCGCCAATCTTCAAAGCTAGCATTATTCGCCAGCTTGCCTAGCTTGCCAGTATGTCCAATGAGTAATGCAGCCAGCCTAGCCTGATCATTTTTAGAGAAGCCCGGCATGTCTGCGTTACCTGCTATGTAGGCAGAATGTTTGTGATAACCGTTGTGGGAGATTGATAAGCCGATTTCATGTAAATTGGCTGCCCACTGCAATAAAGCCACGTTATCCGCCCTGCTTTCCGATTCAGGTTTTGGCAATTGCTGTAAAAAATCTGCGGCTAATTTACCAACCCGATCTGCCTGCTCTCGATCGACGGTGTAGCGTTGCATAAATTGCTCTACAGTCACATAGCGCATATCGTGATGTTGTGATCGGCCAAGTAAGTCATACAAGACACCACTTCGCAATGCAGCGTCCGTTACCTCCATCTCTTCAATACCTAATTCATCGAATGCTGCCAACATAATCGCTAAACCGCCTGGCCACACAGATCTTCTGTCATCCTTCAGACCCTCTAGCTCCACTTGATTGACATGTTCATACTTGAGAAGGTGTTTTTTTAGATTCTTAAGGCCTTCACGGGTAATCATTCCACTCGAGCTATTGACGCGGCCCATCATTAAGCCATCGCCACTTCCATTGAAATGATTATTTCCTATGAGATCTGCTAAAGCTCTAGCGGTACCGGAAGAGCCAATAACCTGCTTCCAGCCGCTTCTTAAATAAGCGCCAGAAATTACCTGTATTTCACGACGCGCTGCCAACTCAGCCTCTTTAAAAGCATGGGCATCAATATTTCCCTTAGGGAAAAAACGCATGCTATGAGATACGCAACCAATATAGAGACTTTCCATCAGCTTTGGCTCATAACCTTTGCCAATGATGAATTCTGTAGAGCCGCCACCGATATCAATTACTAGTCTATTGCCTTGTACGGCCTGAACCTCATGTGCCGCTCCGATATAAATCAGCCGAGCTTCTTCGACGCCGGCAATCACTTCAATCGGGAATCCTAGAGCTACTTGCGCATCTTCTATAAATTGTTGGGAATTTTTAGCAACGCGCAAAGTATTCGTTGCGACTGCTCGAACATTAGCGGGATCAAATCCACGAATACGCTCACCAAAACGCCGAATAGCTATCAATCCCCGCTGATAGGCGTCATTGCCAAGCAATTTATTTTCAGTGAGGCCAGCAGCCAATCGGACTGTCTCACGCAAGGTATCAATGGGGCGTAACTGTGTGCCAGAGGGGGTATTTACTGCTTGGGCTACTAACATACGAAAACTATTCGACCCCAAGTCGACCGCAGCAACAAGGTCTTCTGAATGAACTAAAGGATCTACGGGATTTCTGGCCAAAATATTCCCCAAAAATGGAATGCTGTATCAATTATGTCTATTTTATGTAAAAACCATGACATCTTGATGAAATCAACAGCAAGCCTTTGTGGCTGGGATATACGAGCCTTATTTAGGCTGCTAAGTTTTGCTCTGAGCTAGAACAATCGCGATTACCGAAGCTACATAAAATGCAGCAATCACCAGATTTTGGCTTCAAGATAGCGCTACATGAGCGGCAGCGATACAAGTGCTGCGCACCTTCTTCGGCATTAATAAGCTCGGAAGCCTGGCAATGGGGGCAGGTAACGATAGATTGGAGATAGTTGGTCTTATTCACATCACAATAGTGAACCAGAATTATTTCAATATTGTGTCAATAAATAAATGGCTTAGTCGGTTGTGCTGGGACTCCAGAACGCCTGGGTCACAAATTCTTGATCAGCAATTTTAGCGATCAACTGATCCATCTCATCGCCATCAACAGCCGATGCAGTTAAAACGGCCTGTATTTCAACATCATCGCTGCCAAACTGATGCACTTCAATATCTTGGGTTTGATAGCCCGCCTCTTCGAGCGTCTTAATAAATTGCTTTAAGGCATGCTTTTGAGCATGTTTAGGAGTGATGATGTATACCGAATTAGTCACCTCTACTGCTTCGGTATCTAGTGGCTGCCTATTAATTAAGCTGACTACTGGGCGAAGTAAGGTATTCGCTGCCAGAACAAAAACAGTAGCTAAGCAAGCCTCTAAAATTAAGTCAGCTCCTGCACATGCACCCACTGCGCCCGATGCCCACAAAGTAGCGGCAGTGTTGATACCCCTGACGTTGCCCTCTTCTCGCATGATGACACCAGCGCCCAAAAAGCCAATCCCAGAAACAACATAAGCCATCACATGAACAGCCCCATCATGACCAGTGAGGCGATTACCAGCGTCCACAAAAATTGCAGCTCCGATAGCAACTAGAATATTTGTTCTTAAGCCCGCAGTCCGTTGGCGGTATTGGCGCTCTAAACCAATTAATCCCCCCAAAATAAAAGCAGCGCAGAGGCTGACGCTCGTATCTGTCAGTGATCCATAGTTGATGTTGTTAATAAATTCCATGGCAGCTTTAATCCAAAATTATTTGGATCCCAAACCTAAGGATTGCACCATTATCTTAAACACTTCCGTGTTATCCATAAAGCCCTTGAAGTTTTCTGAGCCGGGGCCCATTGCATTCAGAACGGCATCATCTGCCGTATGAACGCCAGATTCTTGGTGCGATGGCAAATTACCGCCCACATGAATTGCATCCTCCTGAAGCTGGAGATATTTTGGATTGGCTACATATTTACCAGAATCATCTTTAACGGCAGGAACAAAAGTGCCATCCATTTTAGGATGTAGGGTTTCATAGTGATCGGGATAGCTGCCATAAAAGAAGGCAATGCGCTTAGATACATCGATCTTATTTGGGTAACCCTGAATATCTGCTTTTGGATAATTTGGATAGCCGGCCTCGGCGTAAATACCTACCTTTTCACGTAAAGGTCCAGGCTTGTCATCATGCACTACCCCGCTAATGGATCCGCTGTGAGTATGATCAGGTGTCACGATGATTAAAGTATCTGGATGCGTTTTAGCAAAGTCCTTAGCGATTTGCACGGCATTACTAAGCATGATGGTATCAAATGCAGCTCGCTCCCAATCAAGAGGGTGATTGAACTTATCAATCAAAGCCGCCTCTACCATCAAGAAAAATCCATTGGGATTTCTGGATAACACATCAATGGCAGATTGGGTCATCTCGGTTAAATCGGGCTGATTAGGAAATTGTTCAACCGTATTCTTTTTCAGATACAAACGATCCAGCGATCCATCCATATTGTCTGGATGAAAGACACCAAATAGTGTTTTTGTACCCCTACTCTCTGATGCTGAAAGTAATTCTTGTTTTGTAAAAGCTAACTGATAGCCCTTCAACTTGAAGTTTTCAACCAAATTCTTCTCATCCTTACGTCTTGAGCCCTTAGTGGATTGCGGATAAAAATAGGCAGAGCCACCGCCTAGGATGACTTCAGCGCCACTAGATAAGAGCTGATCAGCAATATATTGTTTATCTGCTCTACGCCTAGTATGAGATACCATGGCGCCCGGGGTTGCATCCTCCAACTCGGCATCAGAAACAATGCCTACTGCCATCTTGGTATTGCGCTTGATCAGCTCTCCAATGGTTTCCACTTTGGGATGCGAGAGATTATCGCTAGCTCGGGATACATAAACGCCCATGGCATTCACTGCTGTCTTATGCCCTGTTGTGTATGCGCTCATAGAGTTTGCAGAGTCTGTAATTAGTGAATCAGACCCTGAAGTACCTATCATGGCTGTACTGGGCATATCGTCAAATGCCAATCTGCCTTGATATTTGCCCTCTTGAATTCCCTTCGAGAGGACTCTTGCGGTTGTCCGGTTAGCAATCGTCATACCATCGCCAATAAATAGAATCACATTTTTTACGCGGCGAGGACCAGTTGCATATACATCCCAATTTACTTGCAAACGCTCCTGGGGTGCTCGAGCCACGATTTGATATTTACCAGCCTTTGGTAATTGAACATCTCGATACAGGATGGAGCTACCTTTGCCATTTTCATTAGAAATAAACTCGGGTTGGGCGCTAATAATTTTATTTATTGGTGCGCCATTGAGTTCGATCTCAGCATCCCCAAGATTAATGACGGTATTAAATTCAATCTTGATATCAAACTTAGATCCAGCCAAGATGGTAGCTTGGTCGATTGGATAGATAGCTGCTGCCTGAAGAAATCCTGTAATTGATCCAAAAAAAATGAAGGAGGCAATCCTGATAAGACGGGGAGTTTTCATAGAGTTGAAATGGTGAATAAGCTTAGGGAAGCTACAATATCCACCAATAAAGTGACACTCTCATGACTACGCCCTGATAGGCCTTAAAGGGCTGCTTTTTTCTTAGCCGCTTTCAATCTACCCGATTTGACCGCCTTACGAAATAAATCGAAGTCTTGCTCATTCTGCTTTGCATAGGATCTTGCAAAGGAATACATTGCCTCGCCAAATTCCTTTGTTTCACCACAATAACCAGTAAGTTCAGCCGCATCTCCAGAGCGAGCGTGACCCAGGGCAAGAGCCCAGCCGAACAATTTTGAATAGTCGGCAAAGTTCTTTAGAGAGATGCCACCCGGACCGATCGGAATACCTCCCTTCATATCGCGTAATTGGCGGAGATAAAATCCTTCACTTTTATCAACATCAAACTGCATGGAGCCGAAACTCAAAAAGATATCAGGAGCACCCTGTAGCAGTCTCTGACCAGCCACCACACGCCGCCCCATATCTCGATAAATAGACTCGCCTAAATAAGGACTTAAGACAGATTTTTGAGCTTCCTTGTATTGCAAGAACAAGGGATCATTTACGCTATCGCCTTCAAAATAAAGAACCATACAATTGGTGCCCACACTTCCTACGCCAACTACCTTTCGAGCAAAATCCTTTAGAACATACCGTTCAAAAAGAATCTTGCGATCAGCCAGTAAAGTACTAGAGTAATTTAACAAGGCCCTATTAATCAGGGAGCTTAGAGACTGTCCGTAAACACTCCCTTTGAAATGCTCAATTAAAGGAGGCTTGTTGATGATCTTTCTATCTTTGCCAACAAGCGTAGTCAGTTTTTGCAGTACTTGTATATTGCCCTGCCCTTTAGTCTGCTTTAAATAAACATCAATTTGCTTTTGATGTTCTTTAGAAAAATGCTTACGTATATCTGAACCACTAATAAAGTCTTGAGCTAAATCCAAATAAGGCATATGCGCATATTGAGCCATCCGCTTTTGATATTCAGCGCAAATACGTAATACTATTTTTTTACTTAATACTTTATCGCCACCATTACTTTCACAGGCAATAACTGCACTTGCAACAAGACGCTTGAGATCCCATTCCCAACTACCGGGCAAAGTTTCGTCAAAGTCATTAATACCAAATACCAGTCGATGTTCGGCAGTTCCAAATAAGCCGAAATTAGATACGTGCATGTCTCCGCATAGCTGAACCGTGATATTGGTAGATGGTTGGTTAGCTAAGTCTTGAGCCATGATGGCGGCTCCCCCTCGATAAAATGCAAAGGGCGACTGCAGCATGCGCTCATAACGAATCGGGATCAGCGACTCAATTCGAGTCTTAGCTTGATTCTCCAGAATAGTGATTGGGTCAATTCGGTGTTCTGGTGGGGTATAGATGCCCTGCTGAGCAATGCCGACCTTTTTTCGCAAGGCTTTACCATCTGCCATGCGCTTTTTGATGCTGGGCCTAGGATTACTAAAAGACTCTACCGACCTAAGAACAGCAAATTTGGGCTTTTTCTCTATAGACATCAGCTTCCTCAAAAGGGTTATATTCAATCTTAACCCTTAATTCGATGCTATTGCCTATCTAAACTTTAGGCGATGATGAATGGACTGTAGTTCATCCTTAATTTGCACATGATCTAATTTATCTATGGGTAAATCTATGAGTAGTTCAATGCGATTTCGCAGCCCCATTTCAACCTGCCTGAATGCATCTAGCATGGCTGCATCCCCTGAATCTACAGCGGCAGGATCAGCAAACCCCCAATGGGCGCTTACAGCATGGCCGGGCCAGTAAGGGCACTCCTCCCCAGCAGCAGAGTCACAGACGGTAATAATGAAGTCCATACGTACAGCCCCATCTACTCCAAACTCATCCCAGCTTTTACTGTTCAGCAGCTCTAGTGGGTAATCTAATTGTCTGGCAATACGCAATGCGATTGGATGCACATACTTTGATGGCCTAGATCCAGCTGAATACCCTCTAAATCGTCCATGGCTTAGAGTGGTTGCCAATACTTCACCAAGAATGGATCTTGCGGAGTTGCCGGTGCATAAAAATAAAATATTGTACTGATTACTCATTAATATTTATGCACTTCAATTGGATTAAATAATTTCGTCAAGACGAAGAGAAAATCTCCCATCCATCAAAAATTGATTTTTATGAGAATCTAATAGTTGATTATGAGAAATGATTTCTTTCTCAATTTTTTCAATTGTGGATTTTCCATCGACACCAATTCTGAGCGCCAAAGGAAGATACTTAACAAGATTCTCAGTCATTTGAAATGCATTCTTATGTATAAAGTTAAGATCAATATTAGGCGTAATTTATGGCAGTTTTATTAATATGCAAAGTGAGAAGCCCAATAAAGCTGGCATTCAACTCAACTGCCCAGCCTATGAAAGACGTAGCGCTTTGCATAAGCTCGTCTTGCTTCGTACCATGTTTGCCAAACCATCATAAGAAATTTTTTCATCGCGTCATCCCTTTGTTTAAAGAATTATTCCAAAACACCTTCATGACTAATGTGACTTTGAAACATGTCAAGGTGATGGCTTATTTGTGACCAATCAAAGCATCTGATATACACTGAAGTTATAAGAAGTCTGATTGTTAAAGGGAAGTCATATGACTCAATGGGAAATATATGGGGCCATTGCCCTAAGACTAGGCTTGGCTTTGTTAGTAGGCACCATACTGGGCCTAAATCGCTGGCTTCATCACAAACCCGCAGGCATTCGTACACATTCGCTAGTAGCCATTGGTTCTGCAACTGCAGTATTACTCATCAGTGATTTTGTTCAAGATGATGCGCAATCTGTCAGCCGTGTTTTACAAGGCCTGATAACCGGCCTTGGATTTTTAGGGGCTGGGGTCATCATTCGCGAACAAAGATTACAAAAAATTCACGGACTAACTACCGCAGCAAGTATTTGGTCTTGCGCCTTAATTGGTGCTGCTTTTGGGGCGGGTCAATTTGCCCTGGGAGTTCTTAGCTTGGGCGCCATCCTACTGACATTAGTCATTGGTGGCCCCCTTGAAAGGTTTGTCGCCAGGCTTAATGGGATCAAGCGGAGCTCCGAAGTATCTAGCGATCCAGACTAAAACCCGTATTGAGGCCTTAAAAAGCAGTTTTGTCATATTAGTTTGCTAGGATTGGCCCCATCTTGATCCTTAGTTGAAAAAATATGAACAAATACCTATACGAAGACGCTGTAAAACAATTACAAGAGTCTGGCAGCATTGGATTGGCGGACTTAAAAAACCTCCCCCATGAAGATCTAGTAGAACTGCTTGAGGAAATTAAGGTTTGGTGTCTTTATGCCAACGGCAAAGCCGAGAAGCTACCTAAAGAATCCAAAAAGAAGAAGAAAAAGAAAAAAGATTAAGGCTTAAGAAGTAACGCGCTCTTTAGGGAATCGGAGCATAAACTTACTACCTCTTCCCGGAGTACTTTCTATTATCAGCTGAGCCTGGTGCCGATTGGCAATATGCTTCACAATAGCCAATCCCAAACCCGTTCCACCGGTATCTCTTGATCGGCTTCGATCTACACGATAAAAGCGCTCAGTTAACCTTGATAGGTGCTCAGATGCAATGCCTGGACCCGTATCAGTAACCGAGAACTCACCCTGCCCTTGCTCGTTAACATTCCATTCAACACCGATAGAACCAATATCAGGCGTGTAGCGAATGGCATTAGATACCAAATTACTGAATGCAGAAAGAATTTCTCTTTCATCGCCCAATAAATTCTGCTTGGAATTCACAACAAAATTAAATGCATGCTTACCTTGAGAAAGCGCTTCAGCATCATTCTTCAGAAGCGCCATTAAAGTCTCTACTTTGACTACCGTATTTGTGGCTGGTAATGCATTTGACTCGAGGTTTGCCAAGGTCAATAAGTCCTCAACCAAACTCTTCATCCTCTGTGCCTGCGACATCATCATTTCAAAGTATTGATCCTGCTGGTCTTTCTTGAGATCCAGGGATTGGACGGTCTCCAGAAAGCCCATTAATACAGTAATCGGTGTACGCATTTCATGAGAAACATTGGCTACGAAATCACGACGCATGGCATCCGCTTTTTGCAAATCGGTTACATCTTGAATCAAAAGAAGGTTGCGCTTTTGACCAAAGGGGAAAGCTTGCAACATCAAACTCACGCTACCATCGGGCCCCATGCGCTCCATTAGCAAAGGCTCATCAAAATTACGCTTATTTAAATACTGTATAAATTCTGGGCGTCGTATCAAAAAATTAATGCGCTGCATGACATCGCGTTTAAAGATGAGGCCAAAGAATCTCTCCGCAATACCGTTACACCATTCAATCTGGTCGCTCTCATCGAGCATGACAATTCCATTGGGGGAGGCCTGGAATGCCTCAATAAAGTGCTCGTGTTGCTGCTCAATACTTCGGATATGTTGCTTTAGGTTTCTGACGAGACGCTGAAGCCTAAAAAATACCTCTTCCCAAAAGCCACTGGGTAAGGGCATGCTTTCAACAGAATCAGCAAGGGTATATTTTCTCAGGCGCGCTAAGTTGATATAAGCGTAAACCAGCGGAATGGAGAGTACGGATATTCCCGCCGCTATAGCCCACTGCGCACCCCATAAAGACAATGTTGTGAACGCCAATACAAATGCGACGCAAATAATGACAAAGAAACGGGTGAGCACAGATAGCATGATGCAATATTAGAGCATCTCCAAAAATCCCTGGAGATTCCCAATAAAATAGAGAAATACGGGCTTAAGATTCGGTTGGAGTCTTGGTAATGCGGTAGCCGCTACCACGCACCGTCTCAATATAGCGGTCACAATCAAACGGAGCGAGAGCTGCTCTTAAGCGCTTAATATGAACGTCGACTGTTCTTTCTTCAATATAAACCTCACTACCCCACACCTTGTCCAGCAAGCTGCCCCGAGAGTGAACACGCTCAGGATTAGCCATGAAATACTGGAGCAATCGAAACTCTGTTGGCCCAAGAGCAATGGATTTAGACTCCTGATTCGGCCAGATAGCCAGTACACGATGAGAGCTTGGATCCAACTTTAATGGACCAACAGTCAGTGGACCAGTATCCTCGATCGGCATCTGCCTCCGTAGGATTGCCCTCACCCTAGCCACCAATTCTTTTGGTGAAAATGGCTTAGTAACGTAATCATCGGCGCCCGAGTCCAAACCAAGAACCTTATCAGACTCTTCACTTTTGGCGGTCAGCATCAAAATCGGCAATGCCTTAGTGCGTTCATTAGAGCGCAGCTCTTTTGCAAACTGGACGCCAGATTTGCCGGGCAACATCCAATCCAAAATGATCAGATTAGGCAGCTGATCCTTCATCATCGTCAATGCCAAATCAGTTTGCATGGCCTTTTCAACTTCATAGCCTGCATGTGACAGGTTAATCGCAATCAATTCTGCAATTGATGGCTCATCCTCTACTATGAGTATGCGGTGAGTCATTATTAGGGGCCCCTAATTATTGTCTGTTGGCTTCGCGGACTAAATCTTCATGCGGGATGTGACGTACATCAGACCCCTTAGCAATGTAGATGACGAACTCTGCAATATTTTTGGCGTGATCACCGATACGCTCAATTGCCTTCGCAATCGTCAGCATATCCAAGCCTGTACTGATCATATGTGGATCTTCAGACATATAAGTGATGAGCTTACGAACAAAGCCCCTGAACTCCTCATCAATCTGACGGTCTTCCTGGACCACATCGGCCGCTGCAATCGTATCTAGACGAGCAAAAGCATCTAGGCTACGACGCAATAAGGAAATTGCCATTTGACCTGAAAGACGGATTTCTGCAACGTTAATATTGTGTGGCAAGCCGGATTCAATTAAGCGCTTAGTGCGCTTAGCAACGCGCTCAGCCTCGTCACCAGCACGCTCTAGATTGGTAATGGCTTTAGAAACTGCCATTACCAAACGCAAGTCTCGAGCAGTTGGTTGTCTGCGTGCAATCAGTTCAGTACAAGCCAAGTCGATCTGAATCTCTAAGTCATTGACTAACTTTTCATTTTCGATCACTACATTGCAGGTATCGAGATCCATTTGGGTAAAAGCACGCATCGCTGTTGCGATTTGGGATTCAACTAGACCGCCCATTTCAAGCAAGCGGCTTGAAAGAGAATTGAGATCGGCATCAAATTGTGATGATAGGTGTTTATCTGGCATATATTTCTCCAATTAACCGAAGCGGCCGGTGATGTAGTCTTCGGTCTCTTTACGCTTAGGCTTAATAAATATTTCGTCCGTTTTGCCGTACTCAATCATGCTGCCCAAATACATATAGGCCGTATAGTCAGATACACGCGCTGCTTGCTGCATATTATGAGTCACGATCGCAATCGTATAGTCCTTTTTGAGCTCATGAATCAACTCTTCCACTTTTCCAGTAGAAATAGGGTCCAAAGCCGATGTTGGCTCATCCAGAAGAATCACTGAAGGCTTGACCGCTACACCACGTGCGATACATAAACGCTGCTGTTGACCACCAGAAAGGGATAAACCACTCTGGTTTAACTTATCTTTCACCTCATTCCACAAGGCTGCCTTATTCAATGCCCACTCTACGCGCTCATCCATTTCAGAGCGGGAAAGCTTTTCATAGAGACGAACACCAAAAGCAATGTTTTCATAAATAGACATTGGAAATGGAGTTGGCTTCTGAAAAACCATACCAATACGAGAACGCAATAAGTTCAGGTCCTGTCCAGGCTCTAAAATATTCTGACCGTAGAAGTTAATTTCGCCTTCAGCACGTTGACCTGGATAGAGGTCATACATCCGGTTTAGTGTTCGCAGTAGGGTGGATTTTCCACAGCCTGATGGACCGATAAAAGCAGTTACCTTGCCTTGCTCAATATCTAAGTTAATCTTTTTTAATCCCTGAAATGCGCCATAGTAAAAATTCAAATCGCGCACTTCAATAGCATTAATAGCCGTTTTTTTCGGCTCTTGGTTTACCGTATCCACTCTACCCCCTTGACCATCAATCTTATTTAAGTCAAACATTGTTCTCATATTGCTTATCATCCCTGCACCTTGTCACGGAATACAACGCGCGCCAAAATATTCAAACCCAGCACCGCAAATGTAATCAGGAGAGATCCACCCCAGGCCAAGCTAACCCAATTGTCATATGGACTCATAGCAAATTGGAAAATCACCACCGGCAAATTAGCCATAGGCTTATTCATATCTGTTGAGAAAAACTGATTGCTTAGGGCGGTAAATAGTAAAGGCGCTGTTTCACCACTAACCCGAGCTAATGCCAACAGAATTCCTGTCATGATGCCGCTTTGCGCAGCACGTAAAGTAACCATAAAGGCCACTTTCCACTTGGGAGCCCCTAATGCATAGGCGGCTTCTCGCAAGCTACCAGGAACCAAACGCAACATATTTTCAGTAGTGCGTACAACTACCGGAATAGCAATCAAAGCTAATGCTACGGTCCCAGCCCATCCTGAGAAATGCTGAACCTTGGCAACATATAAGGCATAAACAAACAGGCCAATCACAATCGAAGGTGCGGAAAGCATAATGTCAGTCACGAAACGGGTAAGAGAGGCAACCTTGCTGCGATCCCCGTATTCTGATAAATATAGGCCAGCCAGGACTCCAACAGGTGTACTAATAAAGGTACATGAGCCAACCAATAAGAGACTTCCCACAATGGCATTGGCTAAACCGCCGCCTTCAGTGCCAGGGGCAGGAGTACTTGCTGTGAACATATTCAAATTAATGGCAGAGAATCCTTTAATGAAAAGGATGCTGAGAATCCAAATAAGGCTAGCCATACCAATGGCCATAGCTAGCATAGAGAGAGTTAATCCAATTTTGTTTGCTCTCTTACGACGGGCAAATACTGCCATATCCAAATTAACATTGGAACTCATGATTTAAGCCCTTGTTTTTTCTCCATGCTAATTAAAAGCCATTTAGCAAAGGCTAGAACAATAAATGTAATAAAAAATAGCGCTAGCCCCAAGGCAAAAAGCGAGGAGTAATGCAAACCAGCTTCCGCCTCACCGAATTGGTTTGCTAAAGTCGATGCAATAGAGCTACCTGGCGCAAAGAGGGATGGTGAAATACGTTGGGCGTTTCCAATCACGAAGGTGACTGCCATAGTCTCTCCGAGTGCCCTACCTAAACCTAACATCACACCGCCAATGACGCCTGCCTTTGTATAAGGCAACACAATATTTCTGACAACTTCCCAGGTTGTACAACCTATTCCGTAGGCCGATTCCTTGAGAACTGGTGGAACAATTTCAAATACGTCACGCATCACAGAGGCAATAAAAGGCAAAATCATGAGGGCAAGAATTAATCCGGCGCACAACATACCAATGCCATTGGGCGCTCCTGAAAACAGGATTCCAATTAGTGGAATTTGACCTAAAGTAGCCTGAAGAGCAGGTTCAATATAGTCGCCAAATATTGGGGCAAAAACAAATAAACCAAACATGCCATAGATGATGGAAGGCACTGCAGCCAATAGCTCAACTGCCGTACCAAGAGGGCGGCGGAGCGATGGAGGGCAAATTTCTGTTAAGAAAAAGGCAATACCAAAACTCAGGGGGACAGCAATCAACAATGCAATCGCTGAAGAAACTAATGTTCCATAAATTGCTATCAAGCCGCCGAATTCGCCATTAACAATATCCCAGTTCGAGGTTATAAAAAACTGGGGGCCGAACTCTTGCAAGGCAGGCCATGCATTTACGAACAAAGAGCCAATAATTCCTAATAGCGCGAATAACACCGATAGAGAAAAAAATTGGGTAACGCGATGGAATAAAAAATCCTGAACCCGCTGGAGTCGCGCAATTCTTGAAGCCATGAGCGTCGGAGCACCGGAAGATTCTAGAGTATTCATTCTATGCTTAACTTAAGTAGAAAAACGACCCTGAACAACAGGGTCGTTAAAAACATAATAATAAAAATAATTATTATTTAGAGTCAACTTGCGACCAAACCTGCTTGCGAATGTAATCCACGGTTGCATCAGGCATTGGGACGTAATCTAACTCTGAAGCAGCTTTTTTACCATCCTTGAATGAATAGTCAAAGAATTTCAGTACTGCTGCGGCTTGTACTTTATTCTCAGGCTTTTTGTAAACCACCACAAAAGTTGCGCCTGTGATTGGCCATGCTTTAGCGCCTGATGCATAGGTAATGAAAGTATTCATTCCAGGAAATTTAGACCAGTCTGTACCAGCAGATGCAGCAGCAAATGCTTCTGCTGTTGGAGATACCATTACGCCATCAGCATTGCGAACCTGCGTGTAGCTCAGATTGTTCTTTTTGGCGTAAGCGTACTCAACATAGCCAACAGAGTTCTTAATACGTGCAACGTTTGCAGCAACGCCTTCATTTCCCTTACCGCTTACAGTTGAAGCTGCTGGCCATTTAACTTGCGCACCGAAACCAACGGCATCCTTGAAGTTGCTGCTTGCTTTAGAAAGGAAGCTGGTAAAAATTGCCGTAGTACCAGAGCCATCAGCACGAGTAACAACTGTGATTGGGCCAGAAGGAATCTTCACGCCAGGATTGAGCAGGGCAACACGTTTGTCGCTCCAATCAGTTACTTGACCTTGGAAAATATCTGACAATAGGTCACCAGAAAGTTTCAACTGGTTAGGACCAATGCCTTCAATGTTCACTACAGGAACTACACCGCCAATAATTGCTGGAAACTGAACCATGCCATGGCTTTGCAGATCATCAAAACTTAATGGAGCATCAGTAGCGCCAAAATCAACAGTTTTTGCCTTAATCTGCTTGATACCGCCGCCAGAACCAATCGACTGATAATTTAAGCTGTCGCCACTTTTGGCTTTGTAGGATTCAGCCCACTTACTTAGAACTGGGTAAATAAATGAAGAACCAGCACCCGTCATCTCCACAGCGAATGCTGTTGGAGCAAGAGAAATAGCACCAATAACGAGGGCTTTTTTCAAAAAAGATTTCATTTAATTCGTCCTTAGATTCAATATGCGCAGCAGCGCGATATAAGAACGATACGGATGGAATGTGACAGCTATATGACAGCTCTATGACACCCCAAAAACTGCGTTTTTTGCATGCCTAGAGGCATTAATCACTCAAATTACTCTTAATAGAAAAGCTATCAAGCACGTTAAATGAACGAAATTCATTTAATAGTAATCCCAGTAAATATAGAGATTTATGCGGGATTCACTAGGTTTTCCTGAATGGCTTCAATAAAGTGTTCGCCATAGCGCTCTAACTTGGCCTGCCCCACTCCGCCAATACGACTAAATTGATCTAAGGTCGTTGGCGTAGCCCTTACCATCTCCTGCAAAGTGCTGTCATGAAAAATCACATAGGGTGGGACTCCTTGCTCACGTGCCAGCTCAGTGCGCTTAGCTTTGAGTGCCTCCCACAATTTTTCATCTGCAATATTACTAAAGGGATGCGTAGAACTTTTCTTTGCTCCCAATTTCGTAGCCTTAGTCTTGGAGTAGCCCGTTTCTTTGCGCAACCAAACCTCTTGCTCGCCACGCAACACAGGTAATGCGATCTCATCGACTAACTTTAAGCCACCATGCAAGGCAATATCCGCATCTAAATAACCGCCTGCTACCAATTGACGATAAATGCTATTCCATTGGGCCTGATTGAGTTCTGTGCCGATTCCAAAGGTACTGACCTGCTCATGAAAGTACTGCTTCACTCTGGGGGTAACCTTACCAAGGAGGACATCAATTAAATGGGTTACACCAAAACGCTGGCCTGTCCGATAAACACAGGACAACGCCTTTTGTACTTCCTGTGTGGCATTCCAAGTCGCCACGGGCTCTAGACAGTTATCGCAGTTCCCACAGCCACCAGGATGCATCTCTCCAAAGTAGCGCAAGATTGTTTGATGACGGCATGTTGTGGATTCGCAATAGCCCAGTAGTGCGTTGAGTTTTTGGCGCTCTACCCGCTTACGATCCTCAGAAGCTTCGCCAGAATCCACCATTTGCCGCAAGCTAACTACATCCCCAAATCCATAGGCCATCCAGGCATTTGCGGGCAAGCCATCACGTCCTGCACGCCCTGTTTCCTGGTAATACCCTTCCATGCTTTTTGGAAGATCTAGATGAGCTACAAAGCGTACGTTAGGTTTATCAATGCCCATGCCGAAAGCTACGGTTGCGACCATGATGACACCCTCTTCACGTAAGAAACGTTTTTGATTGGCGCTGCGTGTTTCAACGCTTAAACCTGCGTGATACGGCATAGCATCCCAGCCGCGGTCTACCAACCATTGAGCAGTCTCTTCTACACTGCGACGCGATAGGCAATAAATAATCCCTGAGTCATCGGCATGCTCCGCATCTAAAAAGTGCTCTAACTGTTGTTTAGCACTCTGCTTTTGCAGAACTCGATATTTAATATTGGGCCGATCAAAGCTCGAGACAAACTGCTCGGCAGATTCGAGCGAAAGACGCTCCACAATTTCTGCTCGGGTTGGCGCATCTGCGGTTGCCGTTAAGGCGATACGAGGCACCTTAGGGAATCGCTCGTGCAAAACAGTTAACTGACGATATTCTGGGCGGAAATCATGACCCCATTGAGAAACACAGTGCGCCTCATCAATCGCGAACAAGGCAATTCCGGGGCCCGCATTGAGCCTATCAAGGATTGATAGAAAACCAGGATTCATTAGGCGTTCAGGCGCCACGTAGATTAAGTCAAGATCTCCAGCCAGCAATTGACTAGTGACCTTTTGAGATGTGGACGCATCCAAGCTAGAGTTTAAAAATGAAGCCTTAACTCCTAACTGGGTTAATGCATCAACTTGATCCTGCATTAGTGCAATTAAGGGCGACACTACTACGCCTACACCACGTCGAACAAGCGAGGGAATTTGATAGCACAGCGACTTACCGGCGCCGGTGGGCATGAGAACCAAAGCATCGCCTCCTGCCACTACATGTCTAACAATAGACTCTTGAGCACCACGGAATTGATCAAAACCAAAAACATCATGAAGAACTTGGTGGCTCGACTGCAAAAGTAATACTCCCTTGTCTTATTCAATACCTGCGGATTGCAAACTACGTATAAATAAAAAGCCCCACGTCACGCGGGGCTCTTTCGTTATTTTCTCTATGCAAACAAATATAGAGTCTAAATGGCGGAGAGGGTGGGATTCGAACCCACGGTAGGTTTGACCCTACGCTTGATTTCGAGTCAAGTACATTCGACCACTCTGCCACCTCTCCGAACCGAGAAATCATTATAGCCAGCGATACATAAAGCCATATAGGCAATATTGACTTAAAAATGGCTAGCCAAAAGAGCTCAGTCTCTCTAATATAGATATACATATATGTATATCTATATTAGAGAGGTTAAAACATGAATATTCAAATTTCAAAGTGGGGTAATAGCCTAGCGCTTCGGATTCCCGCTGCATTCATTAAAGAAATCCAACTAAAGGATGGGGATAAGGTTGAAGCAACCCTATCGAAGGATGGTTCACTAATTATTAGGCCGCAAAAATTAGATCGCAAAGCGATTGCAGCAGATCTTAGAGCATTTAGAGCTACTTTAAAGATGGGTAAATCAGTGATGGATGAAGTTCGCTCAGGGGCGCGCTACTAATGATTTATGTTGATACCAGTATCTTAGTGGCTTTATGCACAACAGAAGAAAAGAGTGACGCTGTTGACACGTGGCATGAAAACAGCTCCACAAAAATGATTTCATCTACTTGGGCATTTACAGAATTCTCTAGCGCACTTAGTCTAAAGGTCAGAACCAATCAAATAACTGAAAAACAGAGTCGTGAAGCTTGGAAAAAATTTGACAGTCTTTGCCAAAACGATATTGAACTAATGCCCATTGAGAGCAAAACGTATTACTCTGCTGGGATTTTAGTTGTTGATAGCAAATCAAATCTCAGGGCTGGCGACGCACTTCATCTTGCCGCCGCAAAGCAATTCAAATCTAAATCTTTGGCAACTCTTGATAAAGTTTTAGCAAAAAATGTTGCTAGAGTAAAAATTAAAGCCGTTTTAATTTAATTCGGCTTTAATATCTCTAAGCCACCTAAGTAAGGTTGTAGTGCCTTCGGAATAGCAATACTGCCATCTACTTGTTGCTTGTTCTCAAGTAATGCAACCAACGCCCTACCAACTGCAAGACCTGAACCATTTAAGGTATGCACCAATTCTGGCTTGCCTTGACCCGCTTTAAATCTGGCTTGCATCCGTCTTGCCTGGAAATCACCCATGCTGGAGCATGAGCTAATTTCTCTGTAGGCTTTTTGTGAAGGGACCCAAACCTCTAAGTCATAAGTCTTGGTACTACCAAAACCCATATCACCGGTGCAGAGTAATACTTTTCTGTAAGGTAACTCAAGCAATTCCAGAATACGCTCAGCGTGGCCCGTGAGCTCTTCCAAGGCTTGCATGGAATCTTCTGGCTTAGTAATTTGTACTAACTCAACTTTGTCAAACTGATGCTGACGAATCATGCCTCGGACATCGCGACCATAGCTACCAGCTTCTGAACGGAAACATGGTGTATGAGCCACAAACTTCATTGGTAAGCTATCTGCGTTAACGATTTCGTCTCGGACTAAATTCGTTACAGGCACTTCTGCAGTTGGGATAAGGTAAAAGTTTTCAGTCTTAGCTTCACCGCCCTCGTCTTCACCGCCCATTTGACGGGGAACCTTAAATAGATCCTCTTCAAACTTAGGCAACTGACCAGTACCGCGCATAGAAGCAGCATTCACCATGTAAGGCGCATACACCTCTTGATAATGGTGATCTGTAGCATGAGTATCAATCATGAATTGCGCCAAAGCGCGGTGCAATCTAGCAATCGGCCCCTTGAGCACTACAAAGCGTGAACCGCTAATCTTAGCCGCCACTTCAAAGTCCAAACCGAGTGGACCGCCGAGATCAACGTGATCTTTAATCTCAAAATCAAAAATAGGCTCTTCACCCCAACGCTTTACTTCTTTGTTTTCTGTTTCATCTTTTCCAGCAGGCACAGACTCATCTGGCAGATTCGGAATACCCATCAAGAAATCAGCAATCTCTGCTTGCAAGGTGCCCAATCTGGCCGCACCAGATTCCATATCAGCATTAACGCCTGCAACTTCAGCCATCTCGGCAGAGGCATCCTCACCCTTACCTTTTTTCATACCAATGGCTTTAGATAGCTGATTGCGCTTGGCTTGCAATTCTTCAGTACGGGTTTGCAAAGATTTACGCTCAGATTCCAAGGCATTGAATTTCTCAACGTCGAGTTGGAATTTGCGAGTCGCTAAACGTGCAGCAACTGCGGTGATATCTTTACGGAGTAATTGCGGATCAATCATGTGATGCTCTGTAGATTAGGAGTTCTAGGTTTTAGTTTTATACGGGCTCTAGTTTAAGCGCAAGACTTCGGCTCCGGCTGGCGGAGTGAAAGTAAAGCGATTGGCGGGCAAATTAACATTGAGTTGGATCTTATCCAAAGTCACCAGGACCACGCTTCCAAGCCCATCGGTTAACTCCAAAGCTTTCGGTAAGCCATTAGCCATGCCAATCGAGATCTTTGTATAAGGCAGGTCATTTTTATTCTTGGCATTGGGATCTTTCTTAGGAATCAAAGCTACCCACTTCATTCCTAAACGCTCTTCGCCTTCAACCAAGTCAAAATGCTGTTCTAGTGAAGTCTCACCAAACAGAATAGCCGCCGGCGTCGAAGCTAAGGCCTGACCCGCTGGACGAAAAGTCGCCTGGTTTAAATCTTTATCCCATAAGATTAGTTGCTTGCCATCAGCAATTAACTTTTGCTCGTAAGGCTTTTGGGTATCCCAGATAAATCTTCCTGGACGCTGAAATACAAAATGACCTTGGGTTTGACGGAGGACTTTCAAGCCCTTGTCTTGTGATTCATTGGCTTTAGGTGCACGTAACTGCTGCTGCATAAAATCCCCTTCAGCAGTTTTAGAGTTCCGTACAAATTGACGCAACTGCTCTGAGCCACTTTCACTTTGCGAATGAGTGACGCCTGAAAACAGAATGGCTGTTCCAAGCAATACTGCAGATAAGAATCTTTGCAAAATGGCTGCCTTACTCTGAAGGGCGATGAAGAATCTCGCGATTACCGCCATTACCCATCTTAGATACAAGTCCTGCTTTTTCCATATCCTCGAGTAGGCGTGCGGCACGGTTGTAACCAATGCGCAGGTGACGCTGGACTAATGAGATCGATGGGCGTTTATTTTCTAGAACAATAGCAACGGCTTGGTCATAAAGAGGATCCGCCTCACCACCACCCTCGCCAGTCAATGCATCCACATTGGATTCGTCAGCACCTTCAAGGACGCCATCAATATAGTTGGCTTCGCCCTTCTCCTTGAGCCACTCCACTACGCGGTGCACTTCATCATCCGATACGAATGCGCCATGAACACGAACTGGCAAACCGGTACCTGGCGCCATATAGAGCATGTCACCCATACCGAGCAATGCTTCCGCGCCCTGCTGATCCAAAATCGTACGACTATCAATCTTGCTGCTGACTTGGAATGAGATACGGGTTGGTACGTTGGCTTTAATTAAACCAGTAATGACGTCAACGCTTGGGCGTTGTGTTGCCAATACCAAATGAATACCTGCAGCACGAGCCTTTTGCGCAATACGGGCAATCAACTCTTCAATCTTCTTGCCCGATACCATCATCAAGTCAGCCAACTCATCAATCACGATGACGATGACCGGTGCTTTATAGATTGGCTCTGGATCATCTGGAGTTAAGCTAAATGGATTGGTGAGCTTCTCACCTTTCTCTTCGGCTTCCAGAATTTTTTTATTAAAGCCAGCTAGGTTACGTACGCCAAACTTACTCATCAGTTTGTAACGGCGCTCCATCTCATTTACCGCCCAGTTAAGTGCGTTGTATGCCTGCTTCATATCCGTTACAACTGGGCACAACAAATGCGGGATCTTGTCGTAGATGGCCATCTCGAGCATCTTCGGATCAATCATGATCAAACGCACTTCATCAGGCTTAGCCTTAAAGAGTAGCGACAGAATCATGGCATTGATACCCACGGACTTACCAGCGCCGGTAGTACCCGCAACCAAGCAGTGAGGCATCTTCGCTAAATCAGCCACCATTGGGCTGCCAGAGATGTCTTTACCTAAAGCTAAAGTCAGTAAAGAATGGTTGTCGTTATAAACCTGCGAAGTCAGAATCTCTGACAAGTAAACCGACTGGCGTGTTGGGTTTGGTAACTCCAAAGCCATACAAGTTTTGCCAGGGATGGTTTCTACAACACGCATACTGACAACACCTAGTGAGCGTGCTAAGTCACGTGAGAGATTCACGATCTGACTGCCCTTCACACCAATAGCTGGATCAATCTCGTAGCGAGTCACTACTGGGCCAGGATAGGCGGCAATCACTTTTACTTGAACATTAAACTCGGCTAACTTGCGTTCAATTAAGCGCGAAGTAAATTCCAACACGTCAGCAGAGATAGTTTCTTTTGCTTCGGGTACTGGATCAAGCAATGCGAGCGGTGGTAATTCTGAATCTGGAATATCCACAAACAATGGCTGCTGTTTCTCGCGCTCTACACGAGCACTCTTCGGAATTTCAATTGGAGCACGAACGATTTGCACTGGCGCTGCAACCTCAACGCGTCCGCGGAACTCTTCTACAAACTCTTCACGCTCTTCAGCAGCAACTTCACCTAACTTACGGTCTTCTTCGCTGTCGCGACGTTCACGAATGCGGTGATAAGTCACCTCCAAGAAACGCCCTACTTTTTCAGCCACATCCAGCCAGGAGAAATGCAAGAACAAAGACAGGCCAGCACAAAGGCCAAATAGGAGCACCAGAGTGGAACCGGTAAATCCAAGAGACATTTGCAATGGATCACCAATCAGCTCACCCAAAATACCGCCAGGAGGTCTAGGGAGCTCCCAGGACAGCGAATGCATACGGATGGACTCCAAACCCATACTGCAGACGAGAGTCAGTCCAAAGCCTAACCAACGCATTAGTAGAGAGTCTGGCTTAGCATCTGGATCTGGTGGCAAAGGTATGCTCCAAAGCTCGCGCCAGCCATTTAAGACGCGGCGCCCAAAGAGAGCAACCCACCAAAAGGCAGAAATACCAAAGATATACAGCATTAAATCGGCTAAATAGGCCCCAAAACGACCCCCCAGATTCTTGGGAGCCTCAAAACTGGCATGGGACCAGGCTGGATCAGCCTTGGAATAGGTCAGCAAAATGGCAAATAAGCCCAGGCACAAGCCTAGAGAGATGAACCAGCGAGCCTCCAATAATAGGCGGGGCATCCTGCCCTGCGGGCCATTATCTGGGGGCTGGGGGCTTATTGGGGCCTTAGACTTCGGGTATGCGGTTCTTGCCATGTTCTACCGATTGTAATCAAGCAAATCTATAATTTGAATATGACTACAAATACCCCAAAACACTCCAAAGTTCTGATCCTCGGATCTGGCCCTGCTGGCTATACAGCAGCCGTCTACGCAGCCCGAGCTAATCTAAACCCCACCCTCATCACTGGCCTAGCTCAGGGCGGTCAATTAATGACCACTACTGACGTCGAAAACTGGCCTGCGGATGCTGATGGTGTTCAAGGCCCAGAACTGATGGAGCGTTTCTTAAAGCATGCCGAACGCTTTAATACTGAAATCATTTTTGACCATATTCATACAGCAGCCCTGAAAGAAAAGCCGATTCGCCTAGTTGGGGATTCCGGAACCTATACCTGCGATGCTTTGATTATTTCCACTGGCGCTTCTGCTCAATATATTGGCTTACCCAGTGAAGAAGCATTCATGGGTCGCGGTGTTTCTGGTTGTGCAACTTGCGATGGCTTCTTCTATCGAAATCAAGATGTGTGCGTAGTCGGTGGTGGTAATACTGCAGTTGAAGAAGCGCTCTACCTGACAGGCATTGCTAAAAAAGTAACCGTGATTCATCGTCGCGATAAGTTCCGTGCTGAACCAATCTTGAATGATCGCCTCATGGCAAAAGTTGCTGAAGGCAAAGTGGAGCTGAAACTGAACTCCACTCTCGACGAAGTTCTAGGCGATGAAAAAGGTGTAACTGGTGTGCGCATCAAGAAACAAGATGGCAGCACTGAAGATCTTGCTGTAACAGGCGCCTTTATTGCAATTGGTCACAAACCGAATACCGAACTCTTTGTTGGTCAGCTCGACATGAACAATGGCTACCTCAAGACCCATTCAGGCCTTGAAGGCAATGCCACTGCTACTAATATCCCTGGCGTGTTTGCTGCTGGCGACGTTCAAGATCACATCTATCGTCAAGCGATTACTAGTGCTGGCACAGGCTGTATGGCTGCACTGGATGCGCAGCGTTACTTAGAAACCTTGGAATAAGAATCTAAGTAACTGAGCAATAATAAAAACACCTAGCTTTGCTGGGTGTTTTTATTTAGGGCATCTAATTTCACCTGATCATCATCTTCTTTTTTACGCAACTCAACTTCAGCATCAGTAGTTGCATCAAGAGCATCTTTATTTATAAATCCTTTTGGGAAAGTGTTTGGATTGGCAAGATCGACGCGCACTCTAATTAACTTAATTTTTTTCATCAACCAAATAATAAATAAAGGAATAACCAGATTATCCAAATGGCAATAACAAACAAAACGCCTAGCATTGCTAGGCGTTTTGTTTGCTGCAGTCTAATTGCTACTGCATTTAATGACTACTCATTACTTAACGAGAGACCATTGGCAAGAGTGGCACGATAAGTAATGCCACGATGTTAATAATCTTGATCAGTGGGTTAACGGCAGGGCCCGCAGTATCTTTGTAAGGATCACCTACGGTGTCGCCCGTCACTGCAGCTTTGTGAGCTTCAGAACCTTTACCGCCGAAGTTGCCTTCTTCGATATATTTCTTGGCGTTATCCCAAGCACCACCACCGGTACACATCGAGATCGCTACGAATAGGCCAGTCACGATAGTTCCCATAAGCAAACCACCCAATGCAGCCGGCCCTAACAAGAGACCAACGACAACTGGGGCAACTACTGGCAAGAGGGAAGGAACGATCATCTCTTTAATAGCAGCAGAAGTCAGCATATCTACAGCTTTGCCGTACTCTGGCTTTGCAGTACCTTCCATGATTCCAGGGATATCACGGAACTGACGGCGCACCTCTTCTACTACCGCGCCAGCGCAACGACCAACTGCTTCCATCGCCATCGCACCAAACAAGTAAGGAATCATGCCACCAATAAAGAGGCCAATGATGACCATGTGATTGGACAAGTCAAAAGACACTTGTTGGCCCATACCCTCTAAAGCATGGGTGTAGTCAGCAAAGAGTACGAGCGATGCCAAACCAGCTGAACCAATTGCATAGCCTTTAGTAACTGCTTTAGTAGTGTTGCCAACCGCATCCAATGGATCGGTAATATCGCGAACAGATTGTGGCAAGCCTGCCATCTCTGCAATACCACCAGCGTTATCTGTAATTGGGCCATATGCATCAAGCGCAACCACAATACCTGCCATGGACAACATGGCTGTTGCTGCAATTGCAATGCCATATAAACCAGCCAACCAATACGCCGCAAAAATCGCTGCACAAACAAAGAGCACTGGGTAAGCAGTTGACTTCATCGAAATACCTAAGCCAGCAATAATGTTGGTACCGTGACCTTTGGTTGAAGCTTCAGCAATATGCTGCACTGGCTTGAACTGGGTACCGGTGTAGTACTCGGTAATCCATACCAAACCTGCTGTAAGCAACAAGCCCACTACAGTTGAACCAAACAAACGCCATTGGCTACCGGGGATGCCTAATGCATCGTCTGGCATGATGAAGTTGGTTACAAAGTAGAAAGCAATCAATGACAAACCACCAGCAATGATCAGACCCTTATACAAAGCAGGCATCACATTTTTCATGCCAGGAGTTGCCTTTACAAATGAGCAACCAATGATGGAGGCGATGATAGAAACGCCACCCAGCACTAATGGATAAATAATCGCAGCCACTGGTGCGCTAGAAACCATTAAGGATCCTAGCACCATGGTTGCAATCAGCGTAACCGCGTAAGTTTCAAATAAGTCCGCCGCCATACCTGCGCAGTCACCAACGTTGTCGCCAACATTATCAGCAATCACCGCAGGATTGCGTGGATCATCTTCCGGAATTCCAGCCTCAACCTTACCGACCAAGTCAGCGCCGACGTCTGCACCTTTAGTAAAGATGCCGCCACCTAAACGAGCAAAGATCGAAATCAAAGAGGAACCGAATGCCAAACCAATCAGGGGATGCAACACGGAAGAGAGATCCTGTCCAGCGCCAATCGATACGAGGAACATAAAGAAGAGGCCAACACCCAAGAGACCCAATCCAACTACCAACATGCCGGTAATAGCACCGCCTTTGAATGCCACATTAAGAGCTTCGTTCATACCCTTGGTGGCCGCTTCCGCTGTCCGCACGTTTGCGCGTACTGAGACATTCATACCAATGAATCCGCAAGCGCCGGAAAGCACAGCGCCAATGACAAAGCCAATCGCGGTCGCAAAATCAAGGAAGAGCGCCATAAGAATGGCCAGAACCACCCCAACCACAGCAATCGTTTTATATTGGCGCGACAAATACGCTGCCGCCCCCTGCTGAATCGCCTCGGCAATTTCTTGCATTTTGGCATTGCCCGTACTTTGCTTCAAAATCCAGCCGCGCATCACAAAACCGTAAATCACGGCCAGGACACCGCACGCCAAGGCAAAATACAAGCCTAAAGTGACATTACTCATGCTTGAACTCCCCAAAGTTAATCATTTGTTAATCTTTATTGTTTTGTATAACTGCACTTAGGTAGACCTGGTTTCCGAAAGCTTTAAACTATGGTCTTTAAGCTGTATCAGTATGTAACAGAATCACCCCTGCGCCCCCTTTTTAGGATCAGGGTATTTACTAATCATTATTCGGAGTATTTATGAGTCTCGAAAAGGTCAAGCCAGGTAAAAAGATCCCTGAAAGCTTCAACGTCATTATTGAAATCCCAATGAATGCTGATCCAATCAAGTATGAAGTAGATAAAGAGAGCGGCGCAATTTTCGTAGACCGTTTTATGGGTACTGCAATGCACTATCCATGCAACTACGGTTACATCAATAAAACGATTGCCGGTGATGGCGACCCTGTTGACGTTCTCGTAATTACTCCATTCCCACTCATTCCAGGTGTAGTTGTAAGCTGCCGTGCAATTGGCATCCTACAAATGGAAGATGAGGCTGGTCAAGACGCTAAATTATTGGCCGTTCCAGAAGACAAAATTTTGCCTATCTATACACACTGGCAAAAACCTGAAGACATGAACCCATTGCGCTTGAATCAAATTCAACACTTCTTCGAGCACTATAAAGATCTCGAAAAAGGTAAATGGGTAAAAGTTAAAGGCTGGGGTGGTGTTGCTGATGCTCATAAAGAAATTCTTGAAGGCATCGAGCGCTACAGCAAAGAGAACAAGTAATTCTTTAATTGAAAAGGCTTTGTGATTCGGAGTGAGCACGCAAAAAATTGCCTTAGCCCAAATCAACCCATTACTGGGTGATTTGGCTGGCAACGCGCAACTCATTCACAAAGCCGCTTTAGATGCCTACTCTCAAGGCGCCAAACTCGTAGTCACCCCGGAGCTCTCGCTTACCGGCTACCCCCCAGAAGACTTACTCCTCCGCCCTGCTTTTATTGAAGCGGCGCAATTACAGCTCGAACTCTTGATGAAAGAGCTAGCTCAGTACTCTGATCTGACAGTCATCGTCGGTCACCCCAAACAAACATCCGCAGGTTTGCAAAACTACGCATCTGTTTTACGAAACGGCAAGGTCATTGCGGGCTACGCAAAACAAGAATTACCTAACCATGAAGTATTTGATGAAGTTCGTTACTTCGTACCTGGCAATGAAGCTTGTGTTTTTGAATGCGAAGGTGTTCGCTATGGATTGATCTTGTGTGAAGATGCCTGGCATGCAGGTCCCGCCAAACAATCTCATGCTGCTGGCGCACAAGTATTGTTAGTCCCCAACGCCTCTCCTTACCACCTCCAAAAAGAAGCCTTGCGTATTGAAGTGCTCCGTGGGCATATTGCACAAACCAAAATGCCACTGGTTTACGTCAACGCTGTTGGCGGTCAGGATGAATTGGTTTTTGATGGCGGCTCATTTGCATTAAATAGTGATGGCAAAGTCGTGATGGCAATGCCTCAGTTTGAAACCGGCCTAGGCCTTGTTACAGTGACAGCATCTGGAGAACTAGAAAAAGGTTTGATCACCCTGCCCCAATCTGTTGAGGCGCAGGCTTATCAAGCGCTGGTCTTGGGTGTACGTGACTATGTCACTAAAAATCGCTTCCCTGGCGTGATTATTGGCCTATCTGGCGGCGTAGATTCAGCCTTGGTATTGGCAATTGCCGTCGATGCCTTAGGCGCTGATAAGGTACGCACCGTCATGATGGCCTCTCGCTATACCGCTGATATCTCCTGGATCGATGCAAGGGAGATGGCGAAGAACTTAGGCGTGCAATACGACGAGATTCCGATTAGTGGGCCAGTGGATGCTTTAGAAGCTTCTCTAGCTGAGCAATTTGCCGGTTTAAAAGTAGATGCTACCGAAGAGAATATTCAGGCACGCGTGCGTGGGACCCTACTGATGGCCCTATCCAATAAAACAGGTCGACTCGTTTTGACTACCGGCAACAAGAGTGAAATGGCAGTCGGCTACTGCACACTCTATGGCGATATGGCAGGTGGCTTTGCAGTCATTAAAGATATCGCCAAGACTTTGGTGTATCACCTGTGCGCCTATCGCAACAGTATTACGCCAGTGATTCCGGAGCGAATTCTGACCCGCGCACCTTCGGCAGAGTTACGCCCAGACCAAAAAGATCAAGATAGCCTGCCCTCTTATGAAGTGCTGGATGGCATTGTTGAGCGCTATATGGAGCAAAACCAATCGATTGCTCAAATCATTGCTGCAGGTTTTGATGCTAAGAGCGTAGAAAAAGTAACCCGCTTAATCAAGCTTAATGAATATAAGCGTCGCCAAGCCCCACCGGGAGTCCGTGTAACCACTCGTGCCTTTGGCCGCGATTGGCGCTACCCCATTACCTCCCAATTTAGAGCCTAGAACGTTCAGCGGGTCGATTTTTGGTATTTCAGAGCAGATCTAGGTATGATTAGTGCATTAGGGGGAACACATGAAATTAATTACATCCATCATCAAGCCGTTCAAACTCGATGAAGTTCGTGAGTCATTGGCAGAAGTCGGTGTTACAGGCCTGACCGTTACTGAAGTTAAGGGCTTTGGCCGTCAAAAAGGACATACTGAACTCTATCGTGGCGCTGAGTATGTGGTCGACTTTTTGCCTAAAGTAAAAGTAGAAGCCGTGGTCTCTGATGACCGTGTTGAAGCTGCTATTGAGGCAATCACTAAAGCTGCACGCACCGGCAAGATTGGTGACGGCAAGATTTTCGTGACTGCAGTAGAGCAAGTGATTCGTATTCGTACCGGTGAAACTGATAACGCTGCGGTTTAATTCAACGAATTAAACCTGCGAACCTCTCAGGCCATCAACGCAACTGAGAGTCTATGGAGTTTGATGGAGCTGCAGGCTGAATAATTTCAGCCGGCTCCAAAATAATTGTTTTACCAGCAGTACTACCCACACGCACCTTTGCACCTTGGTAATACAAATCCACTTGATTTAAACCGCCAGTAAGCACCTTCAATGGTGGCTTGCCATAAACACTCGCACCAACTCCTGGCTCAAGAGTTTTATTCTGGGTCTTACCGGTAGCATCCACCACACATACTGTTTGCGCAGTCTTTGATTGCAGATAAACCATGTCACCCGCTTTTTTAGGGGCTTCGGGCTTGTAATTGAGTGCGGATGCATCTGCAGGTGGGCATTCCGCCGTAACTGCTACTGGAGTTGGCTCTAGTACCGTTGCTGGAGCTGGCTTAGTCTCTGTCACAGGCTCTGCTGGTGCATTTGCTGGCGCAGGCTCTTGTGCTACTTCTTGAATAATCACCACCTCTTCTTTAGCCGGTTCGGGAAAAAATAGGGGGCGCAAGTTCACTACAGAGAAAATCACTGCCGCACCAATTGCCAACAGTAAAAAAAGTTTCTTTTTAGGTCCTACTGAAGCTTTTGATTTCTGGCTGTAATCAATCGCTTTTTGTGAGAATTTGCTAGCACTGACCTTCTCAGGTTTTAGTTTTGGTTCTGCGACTTTCTCTACCGCTACAGGGCTAGCCTCTTTTTCTTTTACTTTTTCGGTCTTTGCCTTTTTTTCTACCGCAGAAGCTTTTGTCTCCACCTGAAATTTCTCTTCAACATCAGCTGCTTTAACAGGCTGCACGACACCAGAAAAATCAAATGCCTCTTCAGGTGTGAGCTTGAGTAATCCAGCTACCTTTTTTGTTGCTGTGAATTTAACTTGATCACCGTAAAAAGAGCTGCTTTCACCATTCTCAATCTGCTCAATCTGGCGAACAGATAGACAGGCCATTCCCGAAAGATCTTTCGTGCTGAGGCCAAGGCTTTCTCTAGCCTTAGTAAATGCCTCTTTGCGAATCTCAGGGAGTTTGACCGGTTTATTCACTACGCAGTAACCATCTCATATGAAATTAATAAGATTGATAGTAATGCCAAAATGGGACAAGGGTAATTAGCCACAAAGCTAGGTGTTTAATGAATGGTTCTCAAGATTGGATTCAAGATACTTTTTCACCAACGCCTGAACAGAATCCGCATGCATTTTGTCCATCACCCTAGCCTTATGGACTTTAATGGTTGCATCGGTAGTTCCCAGCTTTACAGCAATATCCTTGTTTAGAAGCCCCTTAACAAGCCATCCGCATACCTCACGCTCTCTAGGGGTGAGACTTTCATAATCTTTCTTAGCTTCAACATCTAAAGAAACGCGCTTCAACTGGCGACTATCAAAGTCAATTGCGTCTGCCACGGCCTTTAAGAGCTCCTCTAAATTAAAAGGCTTGAATAAGAAATCTAGTGCGCCCCGCTTAAGGCCTTGAACAATTTGGTGTGGGTGACTTTGACCGCTCACAAATACGATGGGCGTTTTACGACCTAACTTTTGCAGTTTTTCTTGTAAATCAAGGCCAGTCATATCTGGCATCTGCATATCTAAGAGAATGACAGCGGGTGAGACTGGAACTGATTTCTCCAAGAAAACGGTAGCAGACGCATAGTCATCGACAAGATAGCCTAATTCACGCAGCATTCTAGATAGAGAGATGCGCATCGACTCGTCATCATCAACTAGGTATATGTGACCGACTTTAGTCATTGAATTCAAAGGAAAAAGTGATTGATGACTTAATGTACT
The DNA here is from genome assembly GCF_018881655.1 of Polynucleobacter sp. Tro8-14-1. Lineage (GTDB taxonomy): Bacteria > Pseudomonadota > Gammaproteobacteria > Burkholderiales > Burkholderiaceae > Polynucleobacter. Next base: position 111,720 of record NZ_JACVPX010000004.1, on the reverse strand, counting down.
GCAGCCTCTTTTACTAAGCTATTAGCTCCTTAGCTAATATATAGATCTAAATCAATGATTTCATTGGCATTTTCATACTGCAGTGCAGCATTTGTAGTAATTAATATGAGCTCATCGATCTAGAGCACCCTTAACCCATCTCACGGCACAATAGAGCCTTTCGACACAAACCTTTTCTGGAGTAATAAGCATGAAACGCCTTAATGAACGCTCGCGCATGGTCACCGAAGGGGTCGCTCGCGCACCTAATCGTTCGATGTATTACGCAATGGGTTACGAAGAAAAGGATTTCGTAAAGCCAATGGTTGGCGTTGCGAACGGCCACTCCACTATTACCCCTTGTAATAGTGGTTTACAAAAATTAGCTGACGCTGCTGTTGAAGCCCTAGAAGCGGCTGGCGCAAAAGCACAAGTGTTTGGCACACCAACCGTTTCCGATGGTATCGGTATGGGCACTGAGGGTATGAAGTACTCCCTAGTGTCACGTGAAGTGATTGCTGACAGTATTGAAGTGTGTGTCAATGGTCTTTGGCAAGATGGTGTTGTCGTCATTGGTGGTTGCGATAAAAATATGCCTGGTGGCATGATGGCTTTAGCCCGCACGAATGTACCCGGCATCTATGTATACGGTGGCACGATTAAACCAGGCCATTACAAGGGCAAGGAACTCAATATTGTTTCCGCATTTGAAGCGGTTGGTGAATTTACTTCCGGTCGATTGAGTGAAGAAGATTTAAAAGGTGTGGAACAGCACGCCTGTCCAGGTAGCGGCTCTTGTGGCGGCATGTACACCGCAAACACCATGAGCTCCTCATTTGAGGCTTTGGGCATGAGCTTGCCCTACTCCTCTACGATGGCGAACGTGGATGCTGAAAAAGTAGCGAGTGCTGCCGAATCAGCACGCGTACTGGTTGAAGCAGTCAAAAATAACTTGCGTCCCCGTGACATCATCACCAAGAAGTCCATTGAGAACGCTGTCAGTGTGATCATGGCAGTTGGTGGATCCACAAATGCCGTATTGCATTTCTTGGCCATTACGAGCGCAGCTGAAATTGATTGGACAATTGATGACTTTGAGCGTATTCGTAAGCGCGTTCCCGTGATCGTCGATATGAAGCCATCTGGCACTTACCTTGCAACGGATTTGCATCAAGCCGGCGGCATTCCACAAGTCATGAAGATTTTGCTTGATGGCGGATTACTCCATGGTGACTGCATGACCATTACCGGCAAGACGATCGCTGAAGTACTAAAAGATGTTCCGTCAGTACCGCGCGCTGATCAAAAAGTGATTCGCACCTTAGACAATCCTTTGTACAAACAAGGTCACTTGGCAATCTTGAAGGGCAATATTTCTCCAGAGGGTTGCGTGGCTAAGATTACTGGCCTCAAGAATCCATCGATCACTGGTCCAGCTCGTGTGTTTGACTCTGAAGACGATGCCATGGCAGCCATCATGGCGCAGAAGATCAAGGATGGTGACATTGTTGTGATTCGTTATGAAGGCCCTAAAGGCGGCCCTGGAATGCGTGAGATGCTTGCCCCAACCTCCGCTCTGGTAGGGCAAGGTCTAGGTGAGTCTGTGGGTCTCATCACTGATGGCCGCTTCTCTGGTGGCACCTGGGGTATGGTTGTAGGTCACGTAGCTCCTGAAGCCTACGTAGGTGGCACGATTGCCCTCATTCATGAAGGCGACTCGGTAACGATTGACGCCCATCAACTACTGATTCAATTGAACGTTGATGAAGCAGAAATTGCGAAGCGTCGCGCAGCTTGGGTGCAACCTAAGCCTCGCTACACTCGTGGCCTATTGGCAAAATATGCTCGCCTTGCCAGTACTGCAAGTAAAGGCGCGGTAACTGACCTGAACTTGGGTGACTAAGCTAATCAAGTAAGAGCCTTAAAAGAAAAAGCCCCCAGGTAAAACTAGGGGCTTTTTTATTGCTACTTCGTAAATTATTTAATGTTTCATTGCACCAGCTGCATTCACAGGAAGCTTCACCTCAACATCACCTGATTTAGCAAACTTGAGTTTGACTGGAATCGTTTCGCCAGCTACAAACGGTCCCTTAAGATCAAGGAACATCAAATGGTAGCCACCCGGCTTAAGCTCAACTGAACCATTTGCTGGCACAGCAATATCCTTCACTTGACGCATTTTCATGACGTTGCCCTCCATTGCCATCTCATGAAGCTGTACGTCACCAGCAGAAGGTGAACTCGCAGAAATTAATTGGTCAGGGGTGTTGCCCTTATTTTGAATTTTTAGGAAACCGCCAGCCACTTTCTGCCCCGGCACTGTTGCCCGTGTATAAGCATCAGAAACACTCACCGCATCCACCTTAACTGCTTGAGCGTATACCTGGGAACTCAAAATCATAGCCAACCCAATACAGGCCGTCGTCACCTTAAATACAAAACCTTTATTACTCTTTATCATTGATTAATCCTTTAATTGATATTCATGAAATACTAGTTGCTATGCGTAAATCTTGTTTTCCCAATTCCTTCACCTACTTAGTGCTGTTGATTTGCTTCATGTCTAGCACGGCATTTGCTGGTCTCGAGCTCGGGCAGCCTGCACCCAATATAGAAGGAACGCTAATCGATGGCAAGCCTTTCTCACTCAATAGCACTAAGGGCAAAGTAGTCTTGGTGAACTTTTGGGCTAGCTGGTGCGAGCCATGCAGGGAGGAAATGCCAGCCATCGAAACCTATCTAAAGAAAAATAAAACCAAAGGATTTGAAGTGCTTGCGATTACGGTAGATAAGTCCACCGACATGGAACAAGCAAAGCAAATCATGCGTAATTACTCTTTTCTCTTTGCTGATAAAAATCAAATGAATTACTCTGGCTATGGCAGAATCTGGCGTATTCCAAGTTCATTCATCATCGATAAGCAGGGAATTCTTCGCAAGAATGGCCTCACTGGTGACCCCAAGGTGGATGCCAAACTTTTAGAAGAAATAGTTACCCCGCTTTTATTAGCTCAGTGATTAAAAGTGCACCCGGACGCCCATTGAAGCAATATATGAGGGCGTTAATTGAATGCCATTCACGTTTTGATATACCGGAAGCTGCAAATTAGCATAGACCTGAGTTTGCTCAGTAAGACGATATAAAACACCAGGGGTTAAATAAGCTAGCGTTCCACCAGTAGCCCAAGTGTCTGCAGCCGTTCCGCTGTCAGCCCTCTTGTTAATCACATTTAATTGCAATGTGGGGACCCATTTTTCAAATGCTTGGTAGTTCACCCCGACGTTCACATTAAGTGAATTACCGGGTCGATAAGAACCTCCAGTGGATACAGTTGGTGCATCACTTGGTCCGCTAGATAGGCCAACCAAGGAGGTTGGCACATTAGTCACTATCACTGCCGCTTGATATTGGGCTTGGGCAAAATACCCCCAATTCTCCAAATCATTTACAAAACCAAACTTATAAATTCCACCAATTAAATCTGTCGATCCTGAGCTACGTTGTAAACCAGGATCTACCGCTACCGTTCCACCTGAATTTGCAACAGCACTTTGAGAATTACTACCAGTTGGCAGTTTCACACCAAACTGTAGACCCCAATCCTTTTGCTCTGAAAACCCAAAGTAGCGCCCAATGAGTTTGATATCTCCAATTCCAGAACCTTTGGAGCTGTAACCATTTTCTCCGGTAGGAAATCCGCCCACACCATCGTCTGAGTTTGAACCATAGGTCATGTGATTACGCACGATGAATGGGACTACCGTTGTAAGACCCCAATTTTCACCATCGTTGTAATCCAATGAAGCGGTAATGTAATTATTTTGGGTATATCCCTCGACCTCAGCAGGTGCGCCCGTTGCGCCATTGGTTGTATTGGCAGCCTGTGATTGTGAAATACTCTTGGTGCCGTAACGCAACTTATTTTGATTCAGAGTGTCATACCTAAGATCTAAGGACCAACCAGAGGTCATACCCATTCCTTGTGTACCAATATCGGTATTTAAGCTACAACCACAACTAGCGCAAGCAAATGCACTTGCCCCAGGAATAGAAAGCGCAACAGCAATAACAATTTTTCTAAACTTCAATTTACTTCTCCACACATATTTACGGTAATGGTTTGTCTTCATTACCCACTACATAGCTAGGCTATGCCCTCAAAAGAATTAGGCTTGTGCTGGGGGTGCCGCTGAAGGTGGAGTTACCCAAACAGCAAGTGGTTTGGGTGATTGATAGAAAAGCTGGGGAAGCAATGCATACGTTTGTGGCGCTGCAAATGTAAGGTTGGTATTAAATGCTGGGGTAATTGCGCTATGCGCCAAACAATAAGGACATGGCTGCACTTGATTGGCACCATCCTGCCCTTCATCCTGGACATCAATTTGCATCTTGCTGCCATCAATAGAACAAATCTCCATTGCAAAACCTTCGCCATGCTTAGCGACTGAAACTGCTTGAGATGCAGCCGGCGCCAGCGCACTCATTGCAATTGCCAAGGCAGCAATCCAGTGAACGAAGCGGTTTTTGGAGGAATTCATGATGATGGGATTTTATCTGACTTTCCCCTACCTCATCTTGGGTTTGCCCTCGTATTGGTGCAGGCAATAAAAAAGGAGTCCGAAGACCCCTTTTGACAAACTTAGACTGCTACTTTAATGACCAGCATTCTTGTTGGCATCATCAATAAAGCGCTTACGAGCCGGCGCCAAAATGAACTTTGCCGCAAAGGCCGCAGTAATTGTCACGATTGCGCCCGCAATGAAAACCGTATTCCAATCCCCGGTTGAGGAAAGAATGGATGCCAAAGGCACCAACAAAGAAGCAGTTCCTTTTGCTGTGTATAAAGTGCCGGCATTACCAGCCGCATTTTTCACACCAAATGTATCCGCACAGATCGCTGGAAAGATCGAGAAAATTTCACCCCAAAACAAGAAGATCAATGCAGCAAAAGTCATAAATGCATATGGGTCTTTACCAAAATGCATCAAACCGAGCATTGATAAACCTTCACCAAGGAAAACGAAGAACATTGTGTTCTCCCGCCCAAAACGATCCGAAATAAATCCACACAGAGGGCGAGTAAAGCCATTGCACAGGTTATCAATTGATAAAGTCATTGTGAGTAGTGGCAAAGTAGTGCCGAATAACACCATTGGCAATTTCGCGAGACCCCAATCTTTAGCAATCGGGCCAATTTGCGCAGTTACCATTAATCCACCAGCAGCTACAACCACGAAGATGACATAGATTAGCCAGAACAAAGGTTTTCTGATCATTTGTCCGGAGGTGTAATCAACTTTAGTTGTAACAATGCGAGGCGCAGCCTGCACCCCCTTTGGTGGGGTTGGCTTAGTCATGAGCAATGCTAAACAAAAAATCAATGCGCCTTGTGCAAGGCCAAAGAACAAGAAAGCATGTTCATATCCATCAGAAAGAATCATGTTGCCGATTGGAATTACGGTAATTGCTGCACCAGCACCGAAGCCAGCAGCAGTTAAGCCCGCGGCAAGACCGCGCTTATCCGGAAACCATTTGAGCGCATTTCCAACGCAAGTTCCATACACGCAGCCAGCACCAATACCCGCTACGACAGCTGCCGCATACAGCATTTCGATTGAGTTGGCATAGCTATCCATCACCCATCCGGCAGCAGCAAAGATTGAACCAATCAGAATAACAATTCTTGGACCAAATTTATCCACCATCCAACCTTCAACAGGGACTAACCATGTTTCAACTACGATGAAGATAGAAAAAGACAATTGAATTGCAGATAAGGCCCAACCGGTTTTGATTTGAATGGGGTTAACAAACAAAGTCCATGCATATTGAAGATTGGCAACCAATCCCATGCAAATAATCCCAAATACCAACTGCGCCCAACGGTTATGCCATGGCTTATTCACTGTCCGTGCTCCTTTTAATTATTTCTCTTATAAATTTCACGCCCTCTTTAGGGGCTCAATCATTCTCAAACATCATCCTCTTTATTATCTTGATTGGAATCAAGATAATTTTATTTGCGCACTAGTGATTACCCCTAAGCCAAGTAATTGAATTGCAAGGCACTTCCACTTAGTTGCCAGCATTCCCAATTCCCCTTGGTCATAAAAAAAGCCACCCGAAGGTGGCTTTTGAATTGCTGTAATTTTTAAATTACATGCCGCGGTAAGCGCCGTCAAAATCATAGTGACGAGCTGGCTTGTCTTGGCTTGGCTTGCTTTCAGAAAAAAGCTGGTTGATCATATTCAATAAAACAGTCATTTGAATCTCCTTAAGGGTTAGTACCTAGATTATAACCCTAATACTAATGCAGTGCAGCAGGCCTAAAACACGGATGCGCAAGTCGTAACCCTCTGTTTTGACAGAGTTCACTCAATTGGGGGGGGATGCCCTGGTGGCGCCTGCCGAACTGGGATTGGCAGGGTAAATCTTTTTTAGCGGAACCGATCTAGCAGTTTTTTGCTGACTTTATCCAATTGCGTAGAGTCTTTGATGATAAATTGTAGTCCGTTGGAATCGGCAATCAGCAATGTATTCCCGGCAATTCGACGAATGTCTTCTTCGCCCTTGAGGCGAATTCGAGTTGGGCCTCGATCCGTTTCGATATCCCAAATACTAGGGGTAGCGAACGTAGAAACCTTAGTGATCTTCTCAATAACGGGCATGAACTCGCGTTCAGCCAATTCTTCCTCGATCAATCCAAGTTCCGCTTCAGAAATAGCGGTGATATCCGAAAACCAGTAAAGCTCTTTTCCAGATTGATTCATGATGCTAATACCAGCAGCAGGTGCAGTAATTGGAAAAGCTCTGACAGGATGAACGCCAATGTGTCGCTCACCTTTGTTGTCGATAAAGACTAGACGGCCTAGCGCATCACGCTCTAACTGATGAGTCTGACTCATACTCCACCCCCAATGTGCTTAGCTACTTCTTCCAGTTTTTCTTCTTGCTCTTCTTCCAGACTTTCACCAATAGCACCGCCTTCAACGAGCTCTGCAGCATGACGCAGCTGGGCTTGATACAGGGTGTAATAGGCGCCCCGAGCTTCCATCAGCTGATCGTGAGAGCCTATTTCCACAATCTCACCTTTATCTAGAACCACTAAGCGATCTGCTTTTCTTAAGGTGGAGAGGCGATGGGCGATTGCAATCGTAGTGCGGCCCTTAACCAGGTTATCCAAAGCACGCTGAATTTCTTTTTCAGTAGTGGTGTCAACCGATGATGTTGCTTCATCCAGGATCAAAATGCTTGGATTAATAAGCAGTGCACGTGCAATTGATATGCGTTGACGTTCACCGCCAGAGAGTGATTGACCACGCTCTCCTACTAAGGAGTCATAACCTAGAGGGAGGCGCAGAATAAATTCATGGGCATGAGCGGCGCGTGCTGCCTCAATAATTTCTTCGCGAGTCGCATCAGGTTTACCGTAAGCAATATTCTCTGCAATCGTGCCGAAGAATAAAAATGGTTCTTGCAATACCAAACCAATACGCTTGCGATAGTCAGCAATTCTGATGCTGCGAATATCCCGACCATCCAAAGAAATCGATCCTGCACTCACATCGTAGAAGCGGCAGATCAAGTTCACCAAAGTGCTCTTACCAGAACCACTATGACCTACTAGGCCAATCATTTCGCCTGGCGCGATATCTAAGTCAATACCTTTAGAAACAGCACGATTACCGTAACGGAAGCCTACGCCACGCAGGGAGATGCGGCCTTTGACTTCACCCAAAGGCGCTGGATTGATAGGCTCAGGAACGCTAGAGACGTGATCCAAAATATCAAAAATACGTTTAGCGCCAGCGGCTGCTTTCTGGGTATGAGAAACGATCCGGCTCATAGAATCTAAGCGAATATAAAAACGCCCGATATAGGCCAAGAATGCAATCAAGACGCCAACAGAAATTTTCTGGTGCGCAACTTGCCAGATACCAAAACCCCACACCACTAGCAAACCGGTTTCAGTAAGCAAAGTTACCGTGGGAGAAAACAATCCCCACACGCGATTCACGCGATCATTGATTTGTAGATTGTGCTTATTAGAATCCACGAAGCGCTTAAGTTCGCGATCTTCTTGTGCAAATGCTTTAACTACTCGAATGCCTGGAATAGTGTCCGCCAAAATATTAGTTACTTCAGACCAGATGCGGTCAATCTTTTCAAACCCAAAACGTAAACGATCACGCACTACATGAATCATCCAAACAATGAATGGCAATGGTGCCAAGGTAACCAAGGCCAGCAAAGGATCAATAGATACCAGGATGGCCGCGGTCATGGTGATCATCAACACATCGGTAGCAAAGTCCAGCGCGTATAAGGAGAGGAAAACGCAAATACGATCGGTCTCAGCGCCAATGCGGGCAATCAAGTCACCTGTTCTCTTGCCGCCAAAGTATTCCAGCGAAAGTTTAAGTAGATGTTCGAAAGTAGTATTGCGTAAATCAGCACCAATGCGCTCGCTCACCAATGCAAGTAAATAGGTCTTCCACCAACCCAGACCCCAAGCAACAATTGCAGCGCCAAACAATGCCAACAGATACATGCTGGCCAAATGAAAATCAATTGGATTGCCGCGCTCATATGGAATCAACACATGATCCATTAAGGGCATAGTGAGATACGGCGGAATTAAAGTCGCGCCTGTAGATAACAGAGTCAACACAAAACCCAACAACAATTGTTTCTTGTAAGGGCGTGCAAAACGCCAAAGCTTGAAGAGCGTCCAAGTAGATGGCGGTGCATCATCCTCAGGATCACAAGTCGGACAAGAATCAGAATTAGCGGGCTTAGGACTTAAGCAAACCTGGCAGACCTGCTTGTCATACTCGCTGACCTCACCATTGCTCATTTCCTCGCCACGAGTTAATTGCTTAAAACTAGATTGCAGGCGAAGCACTTGGGGATTTACCGCCAGGGTGAAATTCCAGGCTCTCAACAATTTATCGGGGGTTTCTAGGCGGAGATGCCCTACTCCAGCATGATCACCGTGAATTAAATGGGTGTCCGTCTCCAACTTCCAGGACTCAAATACCTTGCCGTCCGTCCAAAATAGACCTTTTTCGTTGAGCAAAAGCAGGCTTTTTTCAAAGCGTAAATCGGCGCCCAAATCGAGCTCAACCCAAGCTAGTAGGGCTTCAGGGCTCTTTACTGGGGAAGTTTCAGCCTCCAAAACAGCCAACCAATAACTCGGTAGCACGGGGGCAAAAGGTAGGATTTGTGGCTTCATTGACCTTAAAAGTATAGTGGAGCTGAATTTTTTAGATTTATTGCTCCTGTCAACTTTAGGGGGTCAAAAGCCGTTAAATTGTCTAAGTAGGCCCTTTTATGTATTTTTGCCAATTTTGTGAGTTTTTCAAATAACTATTAGAAACAGAGAGACTGTCTGACGCGTCAACGCCAAAAGCTGGCGCTGACCATCGCAATACTGCATATGCCCCAATTACTAGATAAATCCATCGAGATTCTGAGCGTTAAGCATCTCCGTGGTCCCAATATGTGGACTTACCATCCCGTGATTGAGGTTTGGCTCGATATTGGCGATTTAGAGGACTACCCCTCTAACGTCATTCCTGGCTTTTATGAACGCTTAGTTAAAGCCCTCCCAAGCCTCGTTGAACATCGCTGTAGCTATGGTGAAACTGGCGGATTTTTAAAGCGCGTTGAAGAAGGCACCTGGCCTGCTCACATTCTCGAACACTTAACTCTTGAGTTACAAAACTTAGCCGGTATCCCTGGCGGTTTTGGTAAGGCACGTGACGGCGATAGGCGTGGTGTTTACAAAGTGATGGTTAGCGCAATCAATGAGGAGGTCACACTCACCGCTCTCAAATATGCGCGTGATCTTTATTTAGCTCTAGCGCAAGACAATGCTGACTGCGTTGCTCTTGTGCAAACCATCATCGAAAATTTACGTGATCTTGGCGATGATCTTTTGCTGGGTCCAAGTACAGCATGTATTGTGAATGCAGCTGAAGAGCGTGGCATTCCATCGATTCGTTTATCTGAAGGCAACCTAGTTCAACTAGGCTATGGCGCCAAGCAACGCCGAATCTGGACAGCAGAGACCGATCAAACAAGCGCAATTGCGGAAACCATTTCTCGCGATAAAGATTTAACTAAGAGCTTGCTACGTAGCGCCGGAGTTCCAACACCCGAGGGTAGAACCGTTACCAGCCCTGATGATGCTTGGGAAGCCGCACAAGACATTGGCTTACCTGTAGTGGTTAAGCCGATCGATGGCAATCATGGCCGCGGTGTATTTATCAACCTCTATACCCAACAAGAAATTGAAGCTGCATATGCCGTTGCCATTGATGAAGGTAGCGAAGTTTTAGTTGAGCGCCACATTGTTGGTGATGAGCACCGCTTGTTAGTTGTAGGCAATAAGGTAGTTGCTGCGGCAAAAGGTGAAACCGTATGGGTCACTGGTGATGGGAAACATACTGTTCATGAACTGATTCAAATACAGATTAATTCTGATCCCCGTCGCGGCACCGCAGAAGAGCACCCTCTCAATCCTGTTCGCATTGATTCTGCAGTAGAACTTGAACTGGCACGTCAGCAACTAAAAGGTGACAGTGTTCCTGCAATAGATCACAAAGTACTCATTCAAAGCAACGGCAACGTTGCGTTTGATGTTACTGATTTAATTCATCCTGATGTTGCTAGCCAAGTAGCCTTAGCTGCCCGTGTTGTTGGCCTTGAAATTGCCGGTGTTGATTTAGTAGCGCAGGACATTAGCAAACCATTGGCAGATCAAAATGCTGCCATTGTTGAAGTCAATGCAGGCCCCGGCCTACTGATGCATCTCAAACCCGCAAGCGGTAAACCTCAGCCTGTTGGCAAAGAAATTGCGAATCACCTCTTTCCACCTGGGGTAGATTTCCGTATTCCGGTAGTTGGTGTCTGCGGTGAACACGGCAAAACCCCTGTCGCCGAGATGATTGCCCATTTCTTACGCCTAACGAATGTCTATGTTGGCCTTTCTTGCAGCAAAGGCTTGTTCTTTGGTAACCGCGCGATTCCAAACTCCAATGCATCAAATTGGGAGAATGCCCGACGCACCCTACTTAATCGCGCAGTAGAGGCAGTTGTAATTGAAAACAATCATCTGTCAATGTTGATAGAAGGATTGGCCTACGATCGCTGTCAAGTTGGCGTCGTACTCAATGTTGATCCAAAGGCAAACTTCCCGCAATACGCAATTTATGATGAAGACCAAGTCTTCAGCGTTGTACGCACCCAGGTTGATGTCGTTCTTCCAACCGGTGTTGCCGTACTCAATGCTGATGATCCAATGTGCGTACAAATGGCCGAGCTTTGTGATGGTCAGGTGATCTTCTTTAGCGAGAATTCAGACTCTGAGATTGTCAAATCCCACTTAGCAAACGGTGGTCGTGCAGTTGTCATTGGCAAACAGCAAATTACCCTGAAGTCTGGAAAGCTGGATCAGAAATCCATTCCTGTGCCACGTCACTCTGAAGCCAACCACTCTACTCCTTGGAAGACCATGAATTTAGGTGCAGCTATAGCAGCAGCCTGGGCTCTTGAAATTCCATTCAACGTTATCGAAGCAGGCGCAGAAACATTCGTGCCTGATGCCACTACTGCTACAGGGGCTTAATTGGAAATTACTCGTATTCGCATGTTGCGCGGCCCAAATTTATGGAGCCGCCACACCGCTTTAGAAGCGATTGTTTCTTGTGATGAGTCTGAACGCTCAATCGATTCTATCCCTCAATTTGAAACCAAGATTCGTGAGCGCTTTCCTCAATTAGGCAGCATGCGTCGCGGCGGCCATAATGAAGTGCTTTCTTTAGCTCATGCTCTTGAGCATGCAGCGCTTGGCCTTCAAGCTCAAGCAGGTTGCCCCGTTACCTTTAGTCGCACAGTGCAAACAGTCGATGTTGGTGTTTATCAAGTGGTAGTGGAATACACCGAAGAAGTCGTGGGTCGCATGGCTTTCGACTTTGGTTTTGCTTTGATTCAAGCCACCCTCAACGATGCACCGTTTGATCTCGCTGCCGCCCTCTCAGAGTTAGAAGCTCTTTACGAAGACGTTCGCCTTGGACCAAGCACTGGATCCATTGTTGATGCAGCAGTACAGCGCAACATCCCCTACCGCCGGATGACCGAAGGCAGCATGGTGCAGTTTGGTTGGGGTAGCAAACAGAAACGCATTCAAGCTGCAGAGACTAGCGATACCAGCGCGATTGCTGAAGCGATTGCCCAAGATAAAGAACTCACCAAGAACTTACTTGCTGCTGCTGGCGTATCCGTTCCTATTGGCGAAGTAGTTACCACTGCTGATGATGCTTGGCGTGCTGCTCAAAAAATTGGCGGTCCGATTGTTTTAAAGCCGAAAGATGGTAACCAAGGCAAAGGCGTTGTTGCCAACATTCAAACCGAAGAAGAGGTCCGCGCTGGCTTTATTGTGACCCAAGCCTTTGGTCGGGAAACCATTGTTGAGCGCTACCTCCCTGGTGCAGACTACCGCTTGCTCGTCGTTGGCAACCGCCTCTCGGCCGCTGCTCGCCGTGAGCCAGCACAAGTAGTTGGCGATGGCAGTCACTCCGTTGCAGAGCTAGTTGAAATCGAGAATAAAAATCCATTGCGTGGCGACGGACATGCAACAGCGCTTACCAAAATTCGCTTTGATGACATTGCCATGGCGCATCTCGCAAGCTCAGGTCTTACCCCACAATACGTGCCAAAGACTGGCGAACGCGTTCTTCTTCGTAACAATGCCAACCTCAGCACTGGTGGTACCGCTACTGATGTTACTGACGATGTTCATCCGGATGTTGCGGCAAGTGCAGTAGCTGCAGCTCAGATGATTGGTCTTGATATTGCTGGCGTGGATATCCTTTGTGAAAACATTTATAAGCCACTAGAACAACAAGGTGGCGGTATCGTTGAAGTCAATGCCGCGCCCGGTTTACGTATGCACCTCAAGCCTTCATATGGCAAAGGACGCCCCGTTGGCGAAGACATCATCAATATGATGTTCCCACTAGGTGAAGATGGTCGCATTCCAGTGGTAGCGGTTACCGGCACGAACGGTAAAACTACTACGGTGCGCCTTATTGCTCACCTGTTAAATGAAACTGGCCTACGCGTTGGCATGACAGGAACTGATGGCGTTTACATCAATCATCGCCTCATCGATACCGGCGATTGCAGTGGTCCTAAAAGTGCTCGCAATGTATTAATGCATCCCGATGTAGATGCTGCCGTACTTGAAACTGCTCGCGGTGGAATGCTCCGCGAAGGTCTTGGCTTTGATCGCTGCGAAGTTGCGGTGGTAACCAATATTGGCGAAGGTGATCACTTAGGCCTTAATTACATTACTAGCGTTGAAGATTTAGCCATTCTCAAGCGCGTGATTGTGCAAAACGTTGCCCCAACCGGTGCCGCAGTACTCAATGCGGCAGACCCAATGGTTGTGAAGATGGGTGACAAGTGTTCTGGTCGAGTGATTTTCTTTGCCCAAAATCAACATCACCCAGTCATTGCCGCTCATCGCGCTAAGAATAAAAAAGTCATTTATTTTGATGGCACCTACATTGTTGCCTCCAAGGGATCGCGTGTGATGTATCGCTTCCCCGTTAGCGAAATTCCCCTGACCCAAAATGGCGTACTAGGCTTCCAAATTGAAAATGCCATGGCTGCGATTGGCGCAGCCTGGGCTCTTGGTCTTGATGCCGAAAAGATTGCTCGCGGTTTACATAGCTTTGAAAGCGATCCGAATTCCGTACCGGGACGCTTTAATCAATTTCAACATAATGGCGCCACCGTCATTGCTGATTATGGTCACAACCCCGATGCTATGCGCGCCCTTACTAGCGCCGTTGAGGCCATGAAACCCAAGAAGAGCCACGTGGTTATTAGCGGTGCAGGCGATCGTCGTGACGAAGATATCCGTGATCTAACCCGTATCTTGGGTAACTCATTTGACAACGTCATTCTTTATCAAGATGCCTGCCAACGTGGCCGTGAAGATGGCGAAGTATTAAAGCTATTGCAAGAAGGCTTAGTTGGCGCCACTAAGGCCAAACAAGTCAAAGAGATTCATGGTGAATTTAAGGCTATTGATACAGCTCTAAATGATCTCGCTGCAGGCGATATTTGCTTGATTCTGATTGACCAAGTGGAAGAGTCTCTTGCCTACCTTAAACAACAGGTGAGACCTTAATCACAACTGTATGGTCATTAAAAAACCCAATCGCTTGATTGGGTTTTTTATTAGTGAAGCAATAGTGCACTTATGAGTGATAGCTCTGAATGCGATCAATCTCTTCTTTAGAGCCTAGCATCACAGAAACACGCTCATGCAGATCTGTTGGCTGCAAATCCATAATGAGATCCGTTCCATTGGTAGAGGCACCACCCGCCTGCTCTACCAGGAAACTCATTGGATTGGCTTCGTACATCAGGCGTAACTTACCTGGCTTGTGCGGTTCACGCTGATCCCATGGGTACATAAATACCCCGCCACGAGATAAAACACGGTGCACATCCGCCACCATCGAAGCGATCCAACGCATATTGAAATCCTTGTCACGGGTGCCACTGACGCCAGCTAAGCACTCCTCAACATAACGACGTACTGGGTCAGCCCAGTGGCGCATATTGGACATATTGATTGCAAACTCTTTGGTTGAATGAGAAATCTTTACCGCATCCTTAATGAGCAAAAACTCACCAGTCACTTTATTCAAGGTAAACATCACCACACCATCACCCAAGGTCAAGGCCATCGTGGTTTGAGGTCCATACACTACATAACCCGCAGCAACTTGATGACGCCCTGACAACAAAAAGTCAGAGGTCTGCAAAGGTGCATTCGGATCTTGTTTCTTGAGAACTGAAAAAATAGTTCCAATCGATACGTTCACATCAATATTGGATGAGCCATCGAGTGGGTCAAATAACAGCAGGTAATCACCTGTACCTTGAACTGGAACTGGAAGCTCCATTTCTTCTGAGGCTAAACCTGCGAGTGATTTACAACCCTTTACGCCGTCGATCAGCAAATCGTTTGCAATGATGTCAAGTTTTTGCTGAACTTCACCCTGCACGTTGCCAGTGCCTGCGGAACCCAACAAGCCAATCAAGGCGCCCTGCGCTACTTCATGACTGAGAGTTGAGCAGGTGTTAACAACCGCGGTCAGCAAATCTTGCAATCCAGCCGGAATAGCATCGCCAGCCGGCTTTGTGGAGGCTAAATATTGCTTGAAATTGATATGAGTACTTGAGGACAAAGGTATTTCTCCAAAGCTCTATTGAAATTAAGGTCTATTTTGCCTTGTTCCGAATGCCAACCTCAAAATATTGATATTTCCCATCTAAATGATCATTTGGGCAATAAACCACTCTAATTTTGATGTTATTTTAGATGTTATAATGCATCAATAATGATGAGGGATATATATGAGAACTACTGTCACGATTGACGACGATCTATATCAAAGAGGTTTGGATCTTGCTGACCCTGATATGGATAAAGCTGATCTCTTTAGGGAGGCCATTAACGTATTCATAAGAGTTCAAGTTGCTAAGAGGTTGGTAGCATTGGGTGGTAAATCACCTCAGATGAAGACTATTCCTCGCCGCAAACCGAAGGATGGCCAGTAATCATGACCATGGTTTTAGTTGACACATCAGTCTGGGTAGCTCACTTTAGAAAGTCAAATGTATCTTTCGAAGCTCTACTACTAAATGACCAAATACTGTGTCACCCCCTAATCCAAATAGAATTAGCCTGCGGATCACCCCCATCGCCACGCTCTAAAACCTTGGGCTATATTAAAAAATTACGACAAGCAACTATAGCCACCCCTTATGAAATATTGGAGTTTATTGAAAAGCATCAACTCCAAGAATCTGGATGTGGGGCAATTGATGTATCACTCCTTACATCAACTCTGCTTTCAGAAAATGCCCAGCTTTGGACTCTGGATAAGAACCTGGAAAAGCTTGCAATTCGATTGGGTATTTCGTACAGCAATAAGCTCCATTAACTTCTTAGTTACCCAGCGCCTTTCCAATCACTTCCCTTACATCGGGAGAGAGTGTTGGGCATGCAGAAACACGCTCTAGAGCCGCTTTCATATGATCTTGATAGGGTTGGGCAAATAAACGCCAGCGGTCCAGCGCTCTTGCAAGACGAGCCGCTACCTGAGGATTGATGGGATCAAGAGCTAATACGCTATCGGCCCAGAACTCATAACCACTGCCATCCGCCTGATGAAAGCTAGCTGGATTGTTAGCGCAGAACGAATGAATCACGCTGCGAACTCGGTTTGGATTGTTTAACTTGAATGCAGGATGCTCGCGGAGCTTCTTCACCTCGGCGAGAGTGGAGTCAAGACCGTCAACAGGGGGACGACTAGATTGCAAGCCAAACCACTTATCGATTACCAAAGCATCATTCGCAAATCGATTGTAAAAATCAATTAAGCAATCTTTAGCTTGTTTTGCGCCGTGCACCACTAATGCAGATAAGGCTGCATAACGGTCAGTCATATTGTCAGCAATTTGATATTGATTGGCTGCCATTGGTGCCCATACTGCTGGTGCCGCCTCTAGCAACATGCTCAATGCTAGATTTTTCAGGGCACGCTTACCAGCATCAACCCCATCAGACTTAAATGGTCCAGGGGTTTGCATCTGCTGATACAAGGCGGCCCACTCAAGTTGCAACTGTTTCGCAATTTCTTTACGGAAAGCGCGTCGCGCAGTAAATATCTTCTGAGGATCAACGCTCGTGCATTGCTCATACAAATAAGACTCTGCAGGCAGCGTTAAAGCCAGATCCTTAAAGGCGGGATCTAAATTAGGGTCTAGCAAGATATTGCGATACGCCTCAATCAGTTTTTCATCAGGCAAACGATTATTTAAAATCATTTGCATCGCCAACTTCTGACCAGCCTCCCAACGATTAAATGCATCATCATCGCTTGAGAAAAGTGTTAATAGATCTGCCTCGGATTGCTCAAAATCTAAATTAATTGGCGCTGAGAAGTTGCGATTAATCGAGAGAACTGGACGTTCTTCGATATTGTCAAAAGTCCAAGTTTGAGTTTCTTGCGTTAATTCCAATAACTGCTCTGCTTGGTCATTCGCCTTTGTAATTAAGCGCATCTTCAATGGAATATGAAAGGGCTTCTTCTCCGGCTGACCCGGACTAGGTGCACAACTTTGCGTCAGCGTCAGTTGGTACTGTTTTTTGGTGGAGTCATAGTGCTCTTGCACCTTAACCCTTGGGGTGCCTGCCTGGCTATACCAATTCTTAAACTTAGTCAGGTCCTTACCATTGGCGTCTGCCATCGCAGCCAAGAAATCATCGCAGGTAACCGCCTGACCATCATGGCGCTTAAAGTAGAGATCCATTCCTTTGCGGAAGCCGTCTTTACCCAAAAGAGTTTGATACATCCTAACAACTTCTGAACCCTTCTCATAGACAGTAACGGTATAGAAATTATTGATTTCTTGATACTCATCCGGGCGAATCGGATGCGCCATTGGGCCTGCATCCTCAGGAAATTGCAATTGACGAAGCAAGCGAACATCTTCAATCCGCTTTACTGCCCTGCCGGATTCACTACCCATTTGATCAGCAGAAAACTCTTGATCTCTAAATACAGTCAAACCCTCTTTCAGGGATAACTGAAACCAATCCTGGCAAGTAACGCGGTTACCTGTCCAGTTATGGAAGTACTCATGAGCAACGACACTCTCAATATTGGCAAAGTCTGCATCTGTCGCAGTTTCTGGCTGGGCAAGAACAAACTTGGTATTGAAAATATTCAAACCCTTGTTTTCCATTGCACCCATATTGAAGTCACTTACGGCCACAATCATAAAACGCTCTAAATCCAACTCCAATCCAAAACGCTTTTCATCCCAATGAATAGAGGCAATCAGGGAGTCCATTGCATGTCGAGTCTTCTTGAGGTCATGCGGCTCAACCCAGATCTGCAGTAACTTCTTAGCACCGCTACTAGTGGTAATAGTTTCTTCAATGCATTCCAACTTACCAGCAACCAAGGCAAACAAATAGGATGGCTTAGGAAACGGATCTTCCCAAGTAGCACTATGCCACCCATTAGGTAGTTTTTCTGTAGTCAGTAAGTTGCCGTTGGATAACAGCACCGGACACTCTGCTTCGCGCGCACGCAATGTCACGCGATAACGCGCCATCACATCCGGGCGATCCAAGAAGTAAGTAATCTTTCTAAAACCCTCTGCTTCACATTGAGTAAAAAAGTTCCCGTTGGAAACATACAAGCCCATCAGAGTAGTATTTTTCTCGGGGACGCAAACGCAAATAATTTCTACGACAAACTTTTCTTTACCTTCATTTGGCAGCGAATGAATCGTCAGTGTTTCTGGTGTTAATTCAAAATGACGATGGGCTTCACCATTGATGCGCAAACTAACAAACTCGAGCTCTTGCCCGACCAAAACCAAGGGGGCTCCTGCCTTAAAACTTTTGCCTGGCAAAACCTCAATGCAACTTTTCACAATGGTTCGCGCTGGATCCAGAGCGATGTCGAGTTCGACATGATCGAAGGTGTATGCAGGCGGGAGGTATTCGAGCCTACGAAAGCTCTGGGGGAGATCAGTTTTCATGAGCCTATTTTAAGTCTTGGCTGGCAGACGGGTTAGTTCGCTATCTCAGGCCCATATCAGGGTAGCCAAGCCAATAGCAATAAAGGTAACGGCTGCCACTGCATGCACCCACTTAATGGGCATGCGTTTCGTGAATTTCTGACCAATCCAGACGGCGGGGGCATTTGCCAGCATCATCCCCAATGTGGTGCCAACTGTTACAGAAACTACATCCTCGTAGCGGGCGCCCAGGGCAATGGTCGCAATTTGCGTCTTATCGCCCATCTCAGCCAAAAAGAATAATCCCACTGTTAGCAAAAATACCTGCATGGCTTTGTCAGCAACCTTAGAGCCAGCTGCATCGTCAATATGATCTGGCACCAATAACCACAAACCAATGCCCAAGAAGCTCAATCCTAAAATCCAACGCATTACATCAGGTGATACCAGGGTGGTTAGCCAATGACCCAATAAGGCAGCGCAAGCATGATTTGCGATTGTGGCAATAAAGATGCCTGCAATGATGGCTAACGCCTGCTTGGGATAGCGAGCCGCAAGCATTAATGAAAGCAATTGGGTTTTATCCCCCATCTCTGCTAGGGCAACTACCCCGGCAGAGAGGGTTAAGGCTGAAAAATCCATAAATGATGTGGGTCCAGTAAGTTTTGTGTGTCAGGGATAGTTTAAATCCTAGCGCTCACTAGACCCACTCATTTTGGATATATATTGCTACGCCACTAAAAGCTCCTCAGCCATTGCATAGTCTAGGCCCTGAGCCATTGCAACTGGCTTTGATGTCAACATCCCTTTATGCACACTCAAACCATTGCGCAAGTGATGATCAATTGAGAGCGCTTTCATCACCCCCCGGTTTGCCAAAGCCTCAACAAACGGATAAGTCGCGTTGGTTAAAGCAAAGGTAGATGTTCTTGCAACTGCTCCGGGCATATTGGCAACGCAATAATGCAGTACACCGTCCACCAAAAAAGTTGGGTCAGCATGCGTAGTCGGTTTAGATGTTTCAAAACAGCCGCCTTGATCAATGGCAACATCCACCGCAACCGAACCAGGCTTCATTGTTTTAATCATTTCACGCGTCACCAATTTGGGAGCTGCTGCCCCAGGTAGCAAAACTGCTCCAATCACGACATCCGCTTCACACACTTCTTGCTCAATCAACAAGCTGTCAGAATAAAAAGTTCTGACGCGATTGCCATAGAACATATCGATCTGACGCAAGCGATCAATATCACGATCAAAGATACAAACATCAGCCCCCATGCCGACTGCCATTTGCAAAGCGTTACGGCCCACGACGCCACCGCCCAGAATGACAATCTTGGCCGGTGATACGCCAGGTACACCCGCCATCAACACACCTAAGCCACCATTGGTTTTTTCTAAATGCGATGCAGCTGCCTGGATGGACATGCGACCCGCTACTTCACTCATGGGCGCCAAAAGAGGGAGAGCGCCATTCATAGCAGTCACTGTTTCATAGGCAATGCAGGTAGCACCTGATTGCAACAAAGCTTTTGTCTGCCTCGGATCTGGCGCTAAGTGTAAATAGGTAAATAAAATTTGATCCTCGCGCAGCATGGCGCATTCTTGCGCCTGAGGCTCTTTGACTTTCACAATCATCTCCGCCCTTTGAAACACTTCTGCTGCACTATTGACAAGGCTAGCACCAGCAAGTCGATAAGACTCATCCGTTAAGCCGATTTGCTCGCCAGCACCTCGCTGGATCAAGACAGAATGTCCCTGCTTACAAAGTCCGCTGACATTACCCGGGGTTAATCCCACCCGGAACTCATTATTTTTTACCTCTTGAGGTACGCCAATAATCATTGCCTTCTCCTATTATTTAAAGTCACGTTGGATTGCTGTTTTGCGATGTAAGCCCACGACATAAAACATTGCGAGATACACGCCCAATAAACACGGCCCCACTATGAGTGCGATCCGTGCATCCTCATGAAAGCCCATCAACACCACCACTAATCCGATGAATGCCAGAGCGAACCATGAGGAATAGGGCCACCAAGGAGCGCGATACCCTAACTCCGCCACTTGGGATTTGGATAGCGAGCGACGGAATTTGATCTGTGTAATCAAGATCGCGATCCAAACCATTAAGCCAATAAAGGTCACTGCAGCCATCATGTATTGAAAGGCTTTGTCAGGTACAAAGTAGTTCAGCACTACACCTGACATACAGACCCCGACTGTAGTCATCACCGCTCGATGAGGAACGCCATACTTTGAAAGCTTTGAAAAAGATCTAGGAGCGTAGCCGTTAGACGATAAGGAGTAGAGCAAGCGTCCACCACTAAAGATGCCTGCATTACATGAAGAGAGTGCTGCAGTGATCACGACAAAGTTAATTAAGCCCGCTGCTCCTCGCAAACCCAGCCTTTCAAACATCACTACGAATGGACTGCCTTGCTGCCCAACTTGATTCCAAGGAAAAATTGCCAAAATAACCAGGATGGCACCCATGTAGAAAATGAGAATCCGCCAAGCCAATGAATCAATGGCCATCGGAATGGTTTTTTGTGGACTCTCAGCCTCGCCTGCAGAGAGACCAATCATTTCTATACCAACATAAGCAAACAAGACCATTTGCAATGACAACAACATTCCGCTGATGCCATTTGGAAAGAAGCCGCCGTGTTGCCATAAATTATTCAGGCCAATGGGCTGCCAATCATTGGTAAAGCCAAACAAGATGACCGAACCTCCAAGTGCAATCATGGCGACAATCGCTACCACTTTGATCAGAGCAAACCAAAACTCAAATTCTCCAAATACCTTTACTGCAATCAGATTGATTAAGCCCATCATCACAATAGAAGAAAGTGCCCAAATCCACTGCGGGGTCTCGGGAAACCAAATGCCCATATAGATGCCAACCGCAGTAACTTCAGCAATTCCAACCACAATCCAATAAGTCCAGTATCCCCAGCCCACCATATACCCCGCCAGCGGACCCACATAGGTATTGGCGTAGGCTGCGAAAGAACCGGCTACAGGTTCATGCACCGCCATCTCACCAAGTGTCCGCAGAACAATGAAAGCAACAATGCCTGCCAGCAAATAACCTAGAAGAATGGATGGGCCTGCTATTTGAATTGCGCTTGCCGACCCTAAAAATAATCCAACGCCGATCGTTGAGCCTAAGGCCATCAAACGAATATGCCGCACTTTGAGGTGACGTTTTAAGCCAGAGTGTTCAGTCTGCAAGGGAGACCTCCTTTCGATTTGTCATTGGCAACTTGCCAACGGAGCAAAGTCTAGGGAGGACTGGTGATCAGCACTAGGGGAGAAAAATTACTAAAGTGATTAATTAAATAAATCTATTTAGGAAAATATTGAAATGTCTTTGAAATCAACGCCGAGTTTGAAATAAATTATTTCTGATTGCAACAGAATCAGTAATTTCCTACAGGGAATCCCCTTAAGGATTTACAGTAATTTTTGAGAAAAAATTACTGTGCAGCGATGAGATTCAGAATTTCTGCGGCAGCTGCAAGCCCACAAGCAGCCGTTACCATCACGGTGGAGCCATAGCCCGAGCAGGCCAGACCTCCGCTGGAAGCTCCCGCTCGTGGTTCATGCGAATAAATTGCACGAATGCCAATTTTTTTCTTCAGATTTCTGGAGAACCCATGATCTTGTCTGAGTCCCTGGCGAACCTTAGCCAATAAAGCATCTTGTTCGGTACGAGAAAGATCTTCGCAGCGCACCGATGTGGGATCTGACTTACCACCAGCAGCACCACACATGACTAAAGCACGATTATTTTTCACGGCCCACACTGATAAAGCAATTTTGGTTTGTACTGAATCGGTCGCGTCTAATATCAATGCATTTGCTGGAATAAGTCGATCTAAGTTTTCTGGCTCCAAGAATTCATCGCAAGCAGTCAAATTGATCTCTGGATTAATTTGCAGAATGCGCTCCTTCATCGCCTCGACTTTTGCTTTGCCGAACTGCCCTTCTATGGCGTGCAGCTGTCGATTGGTATTGCTTTCGGAGATATGATCAAAATCAATAATGACAAGGTGTCCAATACCCGTGCGAGCTAAGGCCTCTGCCGCCCAGGACCCAACACCCCCTAGACCAGCCACCACTACCGTTGCATTCAGAAAGCGCTCGCGCAGTTCTGGCCCATAGAGTCGTGAGACCCCTCCAAAACGACGATTTTCTAAGCTACTTTCCACCTTGTCTTCTGCCATAGCTTCTCTTTATACTGAATAAATGGACTCCATTGCACAACTTCGCAAAAACTATACCTTTGGTCAGCTCTCAGAGACCGAGGTTCCCCAAGACCCGCTCCCGCTTTTCAAGCTTTGGTTTGATCAAGCTGTGAAAGCAGAATGTCCTGAACCCAACTCAATGACCTTGGCAACAGCTAACCAAGCTGGCAATCCATCAGCCCGTATTGTCTTACTAAAAGGCGCAGACCAAAATGGCTTTACCTTTTTTACTAACTACGAGAGTCAAAAAGGCAAAGACTTGGCCATCCGCCCTCAAGCAGCCCTCCTCTTCCATTGGCATGAATTAGAGCGCCAGGTACGTATTCAGGGTATTGTTGAACGGGTTAGTACAGCCGAAAGTGATGAGTACTTCCATTCTCGCCCAGCCGCCTCCAGAATTGGTGCCTGGGCCTCGCCTCAAAGCACTGCTATCCCAAACCGTGAATTCTTAGAAGAAGCGGAAAAACGTTTTAAGGCAGAGTTTGGTGACACACCTCCACGCCCAGAGCATTGGGGTGGTTACCGCTTACGCCCTACTGAAATTGAATTCTGGCAGGGGCGTCCATCTAGATTGCATGATCGCATGCACTACAAACTAGAAGGTGCCGACTGGCGAGTGAATCGCCTAGCACCCTAGAAACTGTTAACCCTCAGGAATATTGTGGCGCTATGAGCGATTTAAATTTCGCTCTAAATTTAGCCAGCTTAGGCGCGACTACCGCCATGCAATATCCTTGGTTAGGATGCTGCTGAAAATAATTCTGGTGATAGTCTTCTGCGGGATAAATGGTTGGCGCAGCATCGATCTGCGTCACCACTGGATTGGCATAGATTTTTGATTCCTCAAGCTCTTGCACTACCTCGTGCGCAATCTTGGACTGCGCTTCACTGTGCGTAAAAATCACCGAGCGATATTGCGTGCCATGATCATTGCCTTGATAGTTCAAGGTAGTCGGATCATGAATCACGAAAAGGATTTCTAATAAATCCCTAAATGAAACAATTTGTGGGTCAAACAAGATGTCGACAATTTCAGCATGGCCTGATACACCCGTGCAAACAGCCTCATAAGTTGGATTAGGTCTAGCGCCACCGGCGTAGCCAGAAACGACAGACCGAACCCCAGAAATTTGCTGGTAAACCGCTTCCAAACACCAAAAACAGCCCCCACCTAAGGTGGCACGCTCTAAAAGCGGTTCTTTTTTATCTAAATTTGTTTCCATGGCTTTATCCTAATGCCTTATTCCAATACCTGCCAACTATTAATAGACTATGAATCGCTTCACTATCCAGCTCGATGAAATGAAAGCAGCCTACGCTGCAGAACCAAACCCTACCCTCGAAGTGAGACTGGATCGAATTGCTCGCATTGAAAAAATGATTGAGGCAAATGAAGAAAAAATCTGCAAAGCCCTCGAGGCTGACTTCGGGGTGCGCCACCCAGTAGAAACGAGACTTGCTGAATGCCAGATGATTTATCAGGCCTGCAAGCACACCCGCAAGCATCTCAAAGAATGGATGAAGCCTGAGCAAAGAGAAGTTCCATCCCATATGGGCGCCTCGCAGGCTTGGGTTCAAAGTCAATCACTAGGCGTAGTTGGCATTCTGAGTCCCTGGAACTATCCGGTTCAATTAGCGCTTATTCCAGCAATCGCCGCTTTTGCTGCTGGTAATCGCGCTTGGCTCAAGCCATCTGAACGAAGCTCACGCACCTCTGGATTTATTGCTAGCTTAATTCAAGAGTATTTCCACCCTAGCGAGTTCTGCGTCACCACTGGTGGCCCAGAAGTAGCCGAGCAATTTTCAGCACTGCCTTTTAATCATCTTTTCTTCACTGGCTCAGGCACTATTGGTAAAAAAGTGATGCGTGCTGCCGCAGAAAATCTGACGCCAGTCACTTTGGAACTTGGCGGTACAACACCCGTCATCATTGATAAGAGCGCCAAACTCAAAGATGCTGCAGCCTCTATTGCTTACGGCAAATTACTGAACGGCGGTCAAACCTGCATTGCCCCTGACTATGTTTTGCTAGAGCAAGGCATTCAAGCAGAATTTATTCAAGAATTACAAACTGCTGCTCAAACCCAATTTAGCAACCCTGAAGAACTGACAGGCCCTATTGATGAGCGACAACTGGAATACTGGCAGCATCTAGTCAGCGACGCTCTAGACCGTGGTGCAAAAGTGATTCCTTTGCTCAATAACCCTGGTGCTGGTGCAAGACCATTCGAGCCCATTGCATTGGTCAATGTTCCGCCGGAAGCCCGAATTCTTCATGAAGAAATCTTTGGGCCCATTCTGCCGATCGTAACTGTTGCAGATACCTCGGCAGCGATTACTTATGTCAACAACAAACCCAATCCCTTGGCTCTATATTGGTTTGGCAAAGATAAAAAGAATATGAAGCGGGTTTTAAATGAAACGTGTTCTGGTGGCGTCACCATTAATGACACGCTCCTACATATCACCATTGAAGACCTTCCTTTTGGTGGAGTGGGTGTGAGTGGCATGGGAAGTTATCACGGCAAAGCAGGCTTTAACACCTTTAGTCATCAAAAGTCGATTCTGGAAGTGCGCGGCTTCTTTGGTTTAAACCTTTTCAAGGGAACTAAAACTGCGCGCCCTCCATATGGAAAGATGACTAAGTGGCTTTTGCGTTATCTCAAATAAAGAGATAAACAAGCGATACTTCTATTACTAAGCTCAGAAGATGAAGCTTTAAGCCTCTATTTCTGAATTAAGTCGGGAAAACCCTTGTAATCGAGTGCTGAAAATGCCATAATAGGAGGCTTTTTAAAGCAATTTGATTCATCGCCCCCCAGCTCTATTTCAGCGATTAGTTTAGAAGTCATAAACACAACAACGCTGCCGCTTGTCTGATGGTCGATGCCTTTGACCATCGCACCCTATAAAAAACAATGGGTGCAACATACGGAGACATCCCTTAAAGGGGATGTGTAATAGCATGACTTTTTCTAAAGAAACTAATCACGAGTCGAAAGACTCAAAGAGCACTGGAACTGAGTTCCAGAATTTTGCCCTAGCGGCATCACTCCTTAAAAACGTTGCTGAACTGGGTTATACCCAAGCCACATCCGTGCAAGCTCAGGTGATTCCTGCGGCTTTAGCTGGTGGTGACTTATTGGTCAGCAGCCAAACCGGTAGCGGTAAAACCGCAGCCTTTTTATTGCCTTTGATTAATCAACTCATCGAAGACAACCCGAACAACTCACCTGTACCAGGTCGCGCACAACCTAAAGTGTTAGTGCTCTGCCCTACTCGTGAATTGGCTCAACAGGTTGCCGCTGATGCAGTGAACTTAGTTCGTGGCATGAAAGGTATCCGTATTGCAACTGTGATGGGTGGCATGCCTTACGGCAAGCAGATCCAGGCATTGAAAGGTGCGTTGTTAGTTGTTGCAACTCCAGGTCGTTTGCTCGACTTGTGCGATAGCAAAGCAATTCGCTTAGATGATGTTAAACAACTCGTTATCGATGAAGCAGACCGCATGCTTGACATGGGATTTGCTGATGACCTTGAGGCAATTGATAAGCGTTGCGCAGGCCGTAATCAAACTTTAATGTTCTCTGCAACTTTTGCGCCAAAGATCATGTCTTTAGCAAACGAGTTGACTACAGATGCCAAGCGTATTGAACTTGCTCACGCAGGTGAAAAGCACGCCAACATTGAACAGAAGTTACATTGGGCTGACAGCATGTCACACAAGCATAAATTGCTCGAGCACATTTTGGCTGATGCTGATTTGGATCAAGCGGTTGTGTTTGCAAGCACTCAGGTTGAGAGCGAAAAAATTGCTGACACATTGCGTGCCAATGGCTATGAAGCTACTGCCCTACACGGTGCAATGCCTCAAGCTGTACGTATGCGTCGTCTCGAGTCCTTACGTAAGGGTCACACCAAGATTTTGGTTGCGACTGACGTAGCAGCTCGTGGTATCGATGTGCCACGTATTAGTCACGTGATTAACTTTGGCTTGCCAATGAAACCAGAAGACTATACGCATCGCATCGGTCGTACAGGTCGTGCAGGTCGCAATGGTGTTGCTATCACTTTGGTTGAACATCGTGATCGCGCGAAGATCCGCAATATCGAACGCTTCACACAGCAAGATATCGTTGCTTCAGTCATCGCTGGTCTTGAGCCACAAGCCAAGCCAAGCTTTGGTGGTGGCGGTGGTGGCAATCGCTCTGGTGGCGGTCGTTCTGGTGGTGGCGGCGGTCGTTATGGCTCAGGCGCTCGCTCAGAGTCTCGCTCTGGCGGTGGCTTCGGTGGTGGTAATGCTGGTGGTGGTCGTTCAGGCGATTCACGTCCAGCTCGCTCTGCTGACTCACGTCCTGCGCGTTCTGCTGACTCACGTCCGGCACGCTCTGGTGACTCACGTCCAGCAGGCGGCCCGCGTTTTGCTAAACCAAAGGCCGGCGGTCAACGTCGCAGCTTTAGCGGTAGCTAAAAATGATTCACCAAAATCGTCTCCGTTCTGCATGGAATCGAGTCGGTTCCGGTGAAATCCATCGGGCGCCACGCGAGTGGCAACCTTGGCTAAGCGATATAGGGTCTCTCACCCAAAAAATTGAGAAGGCAATTGGGCAAAAGCTAGAAGTTCAGGTTTTGCGCGACTGTCCTCAATCACTTAATAGCGACGAAAGTCGCTATTTTCATTTAAAGCTCAGACGCTGCAGAGTACGTGAAGTACTGCTCTGCTCAAATGGCATTCCTTTAGTGATGGCACACAGCGTTATTCCAACACTCAGCTCCAGTGGCAGTAATCATCAGGTCTTGCGCTTAGGCACTAAGCCCTTGGGCGCAGTCTTGTTTAGCAAAACTCGCAAACACTCCAAGGCCAAGCCACCGCGCGATATTGCACGTCTAGATAAAAGCAGTGAATTGTGGAAAAAGTGCTCTAAGCACTTTGCTGGCTTGGACTCACCCTTATGGGCAAGACGCACCCTCTATCGCTTAAAGGGTCATCCCATCTTGGTAAATGAGATTTTCTTACCTAGCTTACTGATAGCTACCAAAGCTTAACTTCTATTTTTAGATTGTCAGCCAAGCTAAGGTTGACTTGATCAAAGCTTCATCGCCTGGCTCACTCGTAAAGACTTCACCAAACCCAATCATTTCGGCCGCATCCGCAATATTGTGATGTGGACATAGTGCGCTGGCGACATTGAGGTTTTGCGTAAATTGGTCTTTCATAACTTCGCCGAGATAACGCACCGCCTCAGAAGAAGTGAGCAACCAAAGTGATTTACTCAAATCCATTTCTCGTACAAGTTGCCAAGCAGGGTTATCAATATCCAAAGGTACGCGCGTGTAGGTTGAAATAGCCTCCACAGTTGCCCCTGCCTTTTTCAAAGTGTCAGCCAGCCAATCACGGCCACCCTCACCTTTAAAGATCACTACTTTTTTACCCTGCCAATTCCATTTCAGGGATTGAAGCTCTTTCCACAAACCTTCAGAGTCCCAGTTTTCGTTATTTCCTGGAATGATGATGGGAGTGGGATTGTCTTCCGATCCGACGCCATGATTTCTCAGGGCAAGATGACTGCTGCCACCCATCACACCAATCGGAATAATCTTCTTAGAAAAATCTTGCCAATCTCGCTCCAATAAACGCATCACACTCTCGATGGCATTAGGACTTACAAAGATGGCAAGATCTGCGTCGCTCAGGGTGCTAGCGATATGGTCAGCTAAATGCCCATCCGACTTTGGAACAATCGTTAGCAAAGGCAGAGAGAGTATTTCTGGAAGACTACGCTTTCCTACACCGCTTGCCTCGATTGCCCTGGTGAGCACTTCAATCAATTGACGCGCTTGACCAGCAGGCCGAGTAACAATGATTGTTTTGGTGCTCATGCTGACGAAGATTGCGCTTTGTATTACTTAGGAAGTGCTGGAATTAAATCTGCGGCGCCTTGTGACAGCAAGTCTTTTGCCACTGCAAGGCCCAAGGCCTCGGCATCTTCAACTGATTTCACTTGAGCACTACCATTAGCCAGGCAAATTGCTTGGCCATCAACACTCGCTACAAAAGAGCGAATGTTCATTTGGTTCTGATCCCATACTGCGTGTGCAGCCAGCGGCACTTCACATGACCCGCCTAATTGGCGAGACACCATACGTTCAGCAGAAACAGCAAACAAAGTCGGCAAATCATTGAGTGGAGTAAGCCACTGTTTGATATTGGGATGTTTGCTTAAAGTTTCGATACCTAAGGCACCCTGGCCTGCAGCGGGAGTGTAGGGATCATATGGCAAAAAAGCACGAATGCGGGACTCTAAACCCAAACGCTTTAAGCCAGCAGCAGCCAAAATAATAGCTTGATATTCACCTCGATCTAATTTGCTCATGCGAGTATCTAAGTTGCCGCGTAATGGCTGTATGACCAAATGTGGAAACTTTGCGCGCAGTACTGACTCACGTCGCAAACTCGATGTGCCCACAATAGCCCCATGAGGAAGATCCTCAAGACTGGCGTAATCATTAGAAACAAAGGCATCGCGTGCATCTTCCCTAGCCATGACGCAAGAAAGATCAAATCCCTCAGGCATCACCATTGGGACATCTTTTAAGGAGTGCACCGCTAGATCGGCACGCCCATCCTCTAATGCGGTTTCGAGCTCTTTCACAAAAAGGCCCTTACCACCCACTTTAGAGAGGGCTCGGTCCAAAATCTGGTCCCCACGGGTGGTCATACCCAAAATCTGGACATCGCATCCTGGATAGAGCTTTTTAAGGCAATCCTGGACATGCTCAGCCTGCCACATGGCTAGGCGACTTTCACGGGAAGCGATTACGAGGCGCTTTGGAGCGTCAGATGGAGAAGAATTCAGGGTTGGCGACATAACATTTAAAATAATCAAAGACCTACACCAATATACTGTGTTTATGAGCTCATCAAATAATTCCTTAGCCAACAAAGCCCAAGCTTGGTCGGCCCGTTTTGCAGAACCTGTCGACGAACTCGTTCAGCGTTATACCGCCTCTATTGGCTTTGATCAACGCTTTGCCATGGTCGATATTGCCGGCTCCCTAGCCCATGCTGAAATGCTGGCTACCCAAAAGATCATTAGCAGCCAAGATTTGGCCGATATTCAAAAGGGTATGGCTCAAATTAAGAGTGAAATCGAGTCCGGACAATTTAATTGGCAGTTGGCGCTAGAAGATGTACACCTGAACATCGAAGCACGCTTAACCGCATTAGTAGGCGATGCTGGCAAGCGTTTGCATACCGGTCGTTCACGTAACGACCAAGTAGCAACGGATTTGCGCCTATGGTTGCGTAGCAACGTTGATGACATTGCAGTCACCCTGAAGTCTTTACGTCTTGCACTATTGGATTTAGCTGAAAAGCATGCTGCCACCATCATGCCTGGCCACACGCATTTGCAAGTTGCGCAACCGATTACATTTGGTCACCACTTGATGGCCTATTTTGAAATGTTTAGCCGTGATGCCAGTCGATTAGTAGATTTGCGTGCTCGTTTCAATCGCCTGCCTTTAGGTGCGGCCGCATTAGCCGGAACCACCTATCCGATCGATCGCGAACAAGTAGCTAAGGCCTTAGGATTTGATGGTATCTGCAATAACTCATTAGATGCTGTATCCGATCGCGACTTTGCAATTGAGTTTTGTGCCTTCTCATCGATTTTGATGATGCACGTGTCACGCCTATCTGAAGAGCTAATCTTGTGGCTGAGCCCCCGCTTTGGCTTCATTGATTTACCAGATCGCTTCTGCACTGGTAGCTCGATCATGCCGCAAAAGAAGAACCCAGATGTTCCAGAATTAGCTCGTGGTAAGACTGGCCGTGTATATGGCGATCTGATCTCTTTATTGACTCTCATGAAGGGTCAGCCACTGGCTTACAACAAAGATAATCAAGAAGATAAAGAGCCTTTATTTGATGCAGTAGATACTGTTCAAGATACCTTGCGCATTTTTGCTGACATGGTTCCGCATATTGAAGTGAAAGCAGAAGTGATGAAGAAGGCTGCTGAAGAAGGTTTTGCAACAGCAACCGACTTGGCTGACTACTTAGTTAAAAAAGGTTTGGCTTTCCGCGATGCCCATGAAGCAGTTGCACACGCTGTTAAGGCTTGCGTTGGCAGAAATTGCATGCTGACAGATTTAAGTCTCTCAGAACTTCGATTTGCATGCGGTCTTGATAATCGCCCTGAACTGATTAGCGATGATGTGTTTGCATTACTCACTGTTGATGGCTCAGTGCAATCACGCCAACATGCCGGTGGCACCGCCCCAGACCAGGTTCTTGCCGCTATTAAACGGGGTCGCGCAGACCTCTAAAGTGCATGGGGTTTTGGTCCAAACTCTCTGCGGGGATTGACTACGTAAACCAGCTTCTGGGCAAGGCAGCCAGCATCATGATTTTGCTTTCTTGTATCGTATCCGCACTCAACGCCTTACTCCGCTATGGATTCGACGTCAGCAACAACTGGCCATTAGAGCTTCAATGGTATCTATTTGCTGCAGCCGTTATGCTCGGCACATCTTACACACTCAAACGTAATGAACATGTCAGGGTGGATTTAATTTACTCACAGCTTTCTGATCGCGGGCGCTTGTGGGTTGATCTTTTTGGCTTGGTGTTCTTTTTAATGCCAGCCTGCCTCTTATTTGCTTGGCTCTCCTGGACAACGCTCTTTTACCCATCATGGCTGGTCATGGAGCATTCACTGAACTCTGGCGGATTAGCGCGCTATCCCATTAAGTTTGTAGTGCCCTTTGGGTTTTTGATGCTGAGCCTGCAAGGTGTTTCAGAAATCATTAAACGTATCGGCGCTTTGCAGGGCAAAACAACCCTCCCCGCCGAAGACCTCCATTACGAAAAGCCGATGCAATGATTCCATTAGAGTGGATGCCGCCCTTGATGTTTGGTGGGCTGATCGTCTTTATGTTGATCGGCTTTCCGGTTGCATTCTCTTTAATGGCTGCAGGATTATTTTTCTCAGCCATTGCGATTAGCGAGGGTTTCTTTGGCATCCCATTTTTGCAAGCTATTCCGCAGCGCATCTTTGGTAGCGTGCTCGCCAATGATCTACTGCTAGCCATTCCCTTCTTCACTTTTATGGGCGCCATCTTAGAGCGCTGCGGCCTCGCAGAAGAAATGCTCGACTCGATGGGCCAACTATTTGGGCGCGTACGTGGCGGTCTTGGTTACTCCGTCATCATCGTTGGGTTTATCTTGGGCGCTATCACTGGTACTGTCGCCGCTCAGGTGATCGCTATGGCGATGATTTCCTTGCCGGTGATGATGCGTTACGGCTACAACATGCGCTACGCTACGGGCGTTTTAGCAGCCTCTGGGACCATTACACAGTTAGTGCCCCCATCATTAGTATTGATTGTGTTGGCAGACCAACTTAAAACACAAAGCGGCAGTGCAGATGTGGGCAGCATGTATCTCGGTGCATGGGGTCCATCGCTTTTGCAGATCGCCCTCTTTGCCCTATATACCTTCTTCCTGAGTCGTGTTCGCCCCGACTATCTACCGCCCGTACCAGAGAGCGATCTCACACTCAAAGGCTGGGCACTTTGGAAAAAATGTCTCATGGGGATCATCCCATCAGCGGTCCTGATCTTCCTGGTTCTGGGTACCATCATGACTGGCATTGCCACCCCTACTGAATCGGGAGCTATGGGCGCAATGGGAGCTCTACTCTTAGCGTGGCTTCGCAGAGCAAGCATTCCGAATCTCAAAGGACTGATTCAAGAGGCCTATCAAAACACGATGCGTATTACTGCCATGGTGGTTTTTATTCTGATTGGATCTACTTGCTTTTCTGTTGTGTTTCAAGGAGTAGATGGTGGCTTCTGGGTAGAAGAGCTTTTCTCTAATCTTCCTGGTGGTTGGATTGGATTCTTAATCGTTGTGAATTTGTTTGTTTTCTTTTTGGCCTTTTTCTTAGACTTCTTCGAAATCGCCTTCATTGTTGTGCCAATGTTGGCACCAGTAGCAGTGAAATTACTCTCACCGGTATTACTCGATTCCATGAATGGCAATCCTCAAGCAGCAGCCAGTGCAGCACTAGTGTGGTTCGGGGTCATGCTTTGTGTGAATATGCAGACTTCTTTTATGCATCCCCCTTTTGGCTTTGCCCTCTTCTACCTGAGAGGCGTAGCGCCCAAAGAGGTGAAGAGTAGTGATATCTACTGGGGCGCACTCCCCTGGGTAGGTCTGCAGCTAGTGATGGTCGTGCTGGTGATGGCCTTCCCCGCGCTGGTAACAACACTCTTAGATAAGCCTGCTGCTGTGATCGAGAGCAAAGACTTTAATTTCACAGGGGGCGAAGAGGGTAAGCCAGAAGCACCATCAACGAAGACGGATGAGGATACTCCTGTAACATTTCAGTTAGATAAACCGATTAAATAAAAACTAATCGCGTCAATATTTCTTTTTCTTGCCATTTAAATATTGGGCAATGGATAAGCTAAGATGCCTAGCATTTGCTGGCCACCTCAATAGATTTAAGGTCTCCGTCATACCCTTATCAGCATGCGTAGAGTTTAGAGGATGGCCTAATAAAAATTTTGGTACGCGTTTCTTGCCCATTAAAATCTCACTCTTTCAAAATAATTATTAAGCAAGATACAGTACCGTTTTTAGATCGGCAAATAAAAAAATGCCCTGAAATTTTCAGGGCATTAGCTCAACTAAGAGGTGAGATTAAAGGGTGATGTCCCGCCCTTGCCTGACACAATCGACGTAATACTCACTCTTACCATCGATACTGGCTTTAACGAGCCCATGAATATCCGTCTCAAATCCAGGGAATTTCTCATTAAAGTCTCTAGCGAAGTAGAGGTAGTCAATGATGCGTTTGTTAAAACGCTCGCCTGGAATCAACAATGGAATGCCTGGAGGATAGGGAGTAACTAACATGGCTGTTACGCGCCCCTCTAATTGATCAAGCGGCACACGATCCACTTCTTTGTGCGCCATCTTCGCCCATGCCTCTGAAGGCATCATGGCTGGAACCATGTCTGAGGTATACATCTCAGTAGTCATGCGCGCTACATCACGGCCCTTATAAAACTCATGAATTTGCTGACAAATATCTTTTAAGCCAACGCGCTCATATCGTGGATGTTTAGCGACAAACTCAGGCAATACTTTCCAGAGTGGCGCATTCTTATCAAAGTGATCTTTGAACTGCTGCAGTTCTGTTACAAGCGTATTCCAGCGGCCTTTAGTAATACCGATCGTGAACATGATGAAGAATGAGTAGAGACCGCACTTCTCCACGATCACGCCATGCTCAGCAAGATACTTGGTCACGATGCTCGCTGGAATGCCCATAGAGCCAAAGTTGCCCTCAATATCCAATCCAGGCGTAACAACCGTCGCCTTAATGGGATCGAGCATATTGAAGTCTTTGGCCAATTTGCCAAAATCATGCCAAGCTGCTGATGGCTCCAAGACCCAATCTGAGCGCTCGCCAATACCCTCTTCCGCCAAATGATCTGGGCCCCAGACCTTGAACCACCAGTCTGCGCCAAACTTATCATCTACCTCACGCATAGCGCGGCGGAAGTCCATTGCTTCAGCAATAGACTCCTCAACGAGCGTCGTGCCGCCAGGAGACTCCATCATGGCCGCAGAAACATCGCATGAAGCAATGATGGCGTACTGAGGACTAGTAGAGGTGTGCATCAAATAGGCTTCATTAAAGCAATCACGATCAAGCTTGGTATCTTCTGCATCTTGAACCAACACCTGTGATGCCTGGGATAAACCAGCCAGCAACTTATGGGTAGACTGCGTTGCAAACATCAAACTCTTCTTAGTGCGCTTACGATCTGAACCAATCGCATGCATGTCTTTATAGAAAGGATGGAATGCGGCATGTGGCAACCAAGCTTCATCAAAATGCAATGAATCTACTTTGCCATCAAGCATCTCTTTAATCATTTCAACGTTGTAAACGATGCCATCGTAAGTACTTTGCGTCAGCGTCATTACACGAGGTACAACATTCTTATCTTTGATAAACGGATTGGCATCAATTTTCTTCTTGATGTTTTTCCATTCGAACTCTTCCTTCGGAATCGGACCAATAATGCCCAAGTGATTACGAGTAGGCATCAAGAAGATGGGAATCGCGCCCATCATGGTGATGGAATGAATGACTGACTTATGACAGTTACGGTCAACCAAGACCACGTCGCCAGGTGCAACCGTAGAGTGCCAAACAATCTTGTTGGAAGTCGATGTGCCATTGGTTACAAAGAATAAATGGTCTGCATTAAAGATGCGCGCTGCATTGCGTTCACTCTGCAGCACTGGACCTGTATGGTCTAGGAGCTGGCCCAACTCCTCCACTGCGTTACAAACGTCAGCGCGCAACATGTTTTCACCAAAGAATTGATGGAACATTCTTCCTACTGGGCTTTTTAAGAAAGCAACGCCACCGGAGTGACCTGGGCAATGCCAAGAATATGAACCTTCAGAAGCGTAGTTAGTTAAAGCGCGGAAGAATGGCGGCGCTAATGAATCTAAATACACTTTGGCTTCACGAATAATGTGACGTGCCACGAATTCTGGGGTGTCTTCATTCATATGAATGAAGCCATGCAACTCGCGCAAGATGTCATTAGGCATATGACGTGAGGTACGTGTCTCACCATATAAGAAGATAGGGATATCTTCATTACGTTTACGTACTTCGGTAATAAAAGCACGCAAGTTATTTAAGGCTGGAAGATCATTATCTTCTGAGTCAGAGTCAAACTCCTCATCATCAATCGAGACGATGAATGACGATGCACGAGAAGCTTGCTGAGCAAACGAAGTCAGGTCACCATAGCTCGTTAAGCCAATAACCTCCATGCCTTCATTCTCAATCGCCTCGGCGAGGTCACGAATTCCCGAACCCGAAATATTTTCGGAGCGGAAGTCTTCATCAATAATGATGATTGGAAAACGAAATTTCATAAAAACTCCCCTGCTAATTTATCCGAGACATTCGGAACCCACTTCTCAAAGTTGGCTAAATCTATTATCCGGCCGCCATCTGGCGAAACCGTGACTATATCGACAAAAGTCGCATTTTGCTGCACATCTCTTGGTAAGTAAACATGGCGAGCATAGACTTGATTGGCCAGGCTCTCGTGATACCCCGTAAAGGTAATTAAAAGATGCCAATGACCATTCAATTCTGCTTTACCCAAGAAATCTTTTAGTGGACTTGCCTCATCCACGCTATGCATCGCCGTCCAGGTCAAGGAAAAGACTGGGCTCTCGGAGCGATGCAGCTGCAATTCAACAGATCGACGATAGCGCTCACCCTCGCTTGTCATGCTTTCTGCAATGAGCCATAAGCGTAACTGCGCCTCCACAATATGGGAGCTGCGA
Organism: Polynucleobacter sp. Tro8-14-1; assembly: GCF_018881655.1. Lineage (GTDB taxonomy): Bacteria > Pseudomonadota > Gammaproteobacteria > Burkholderiales > Burkholderiaceae > Polynucleobacter. The sequence goes on along the minus strand of NZ_JACVPX010000004.1, from coordinate 75,458 downwards.
TCATTGGCTACTCGGAACTTCAATGTTTTGATGCCGTCATGGTTGCCCACTACAGCTACTTTAGAAAAACGTATGCCTGCGGTAGGCCTAGTAAAGCGCGCAAAGGCCAGACCCGTAGTTAATGCGGAGTAAACAATTCCAAAGAACGCCTCAAACGTCACAATCGCATTTGGCCAACTACCAACCGGAGTCATTCGGCCATATCCAATGGTTGCCATCGTTTGCACACTAAAGAAAAAGACATCCAACAAAGAGCCTGGTCGGGCATTGGTAATGGCCCCGTCTCCACATGCGATATAAGCAAAAGCAAATATAAGATTTGTACCGAGATATACAAAAACGACTAGCAACATAAAGCTAGTCCAGGTGGTACCTAGCAGCCAATGGTAGAAATTATTCTCTGGACGCGCCATTTCTGAGCGCGAGAGTGTGGCGCGATATTCTTCTAGATTAATCCGTGATGGACGGCGATTAAATAGAAATTTACGCACTGCCGTAATGGCTTAGGTCTTAGGCAGGGTTACGCCCCGCTGACCTTGATACTTACCACCGCGATCTTTATATGATGTTCCACACACTTCATCACTCTCAAAGAAGAGTACTTGCGCACAACCTTCACCCGCATAAATCTTTGCAGGCAATGGTGTAGTATTTGAAAACTCTAAAGTGACATAACCTTCCCACTCAGGCTCAAATGGCGTGACGTTCACAATAATGCCGCAGCGAGCATAAGTACTCTTACCAACGCAGACGGTTAATACGCTACGTGGAATCTTAAAGTACTCAACCGTTCTTGCCAATGCAAAAGAGTTTGGTGGAATGATGCAAACATCACCCTTGAAATCGACGAATGATTGCTCATCGAAATTCTTCGGATCAACGATGGTGCTATTGATATTCGTAAAGATTTTGAATTCGTCTGCGCAACGAATGTCATAGCCATAGCTTGAAGTGCCATAACTTACGATTTTGTTGCCGGCGGCATCTTGGCGAACTTGCCCAGGTTCGAATGGGCTGATCATGCCTTGCTCGCCCATGCGGCGGATCCAGTGGTCTGATTTAATAGTCATGACCGAATTGTAAAACCTTCGCCCTTACCTGCTGACGAATTTATTGGGGTTTTTGGCTAAAAACGACCCTCTCCGGGGCGTTATAGATCTCAAAGTGTTTGCCGGAGCAACGGGAGAGGATGGTGAGGTTAGTCTTGCGCGCCAGCTCCAGACCCATCAAGGTCACGCCAGAGCGGGTCAGAAGGAAAGGGATGCCCATCTGAGCCCCCTTGATCACCATCTCTGAGGTCAGGCGCCCAGTAGTAAAGAAAATCAAATCCTTGCCCGGTTTATTCACTAGCCACATCAAGCCAGAAATCGAGTCGACCGCATTATGGCGACCAACATCTTCAATAAAGTGCAGCAGTCGCACCCCATCCTGCCCGTCCCGCTCATAGACTGCGCAGGCATGAACCGAACCAGACTTCTTATAAATGGTGTCATGGATTCGAATGGAGTCAATCAAGGCAACTATTGCCTCTTGAGAGAGTAGCGGTCCCTCGGGAAGCTGAATCGCATCCATCTCCTCGATTAAGCCACCAAACATGGTTCCCTGACCGCAACCAGTCGTTACTACCCGCTTGCTGGTTAGGGCATCAATATCCACCGTACTCCGGCGGGTTTTAACAGCAGCCGAATCGGTCTCCCAGTCAACCTGAATGCTTTCGATGTCATCAGGAGACTCCACGAGGCGCTGGTTACGTAAATAGCCCAAGACCAGGGCTTCTGGAGCACTTCCCAAGGTCATCAGCGTCACCACTTCACGCTTATCCAAATAAATGGTTAAAGGGCGCTCCCCCGGAATATGGGTAGTTTTAAGGCGACCCAGCTCATCCATAACCTCGACCTCATGCACCAAAGGCACTGAGGCACAAGACATCTGAATGGTTGGTTTTGCTGCCATAAAATACTCTCTAAGGTCGGGCTGAACTCAATTTTATCGGGGTTTAGGAACACTCCGAGGAGCCTTACTTTAACCGCAGACTAAAATCACTGCATTAGCCAGCATAATTGAGCGCTGCACCCTATTTAACCTTCTTACATTCTTATTTAAGTCCGCACTACATGAGCAGTTCTCAACGCCGCCTTCTTGTCACCTCCGCCTTACCGTATGCCAATGGTCAGATCCATATCGGCCATTTGGTGGAATACGTTCAGACTGATATTTGGGTTCGCTTTCAGAGAATGCGTGGTCATGAGGTTCACTATGTTGGTGCTGATGACACGCATGGCACCCCTATCATGTTGCGCGCTGAAAAAGAAGGCATCACCCCTAAAGAACTCATTGCTAATGTTTGGAAAGAACATAAGCGGGACTTTGATAACTTCCTCATCTCATTTGATAACTACTACACCACAGATAGCCCTGAGAATGAGAAGTTAGCGCAAAGTATTTATCTCAAGCTGCGTGATGCTGGCTTGATTGAAAAGCGTGCGATTGAGCAAGCTTACGATCCTGTTAAAGAAATGTTCTTACCGGATCGCTTCATCAAGGGCGAGTGCCCTAAGTGCGGCGCTAAAGATCAGTATGGTGACAACTGTGAAAAGTGTGGCGCAACGTATTCACCTACAGACCTGAAGAATCCTTTTTCAGTAGTCAGCGGTGCAACCCCTATCAAAAAGATTTCTGATCACTATTTCTTTAAGTTATCTGATCCACGTTGCGAAGAGTTTTTACGTGACTGGACTCAAGTCAAAACTCCATTGCAGCCTGAAGCTCGCAATAAGATGAAAGAATGGGTTGGCCAGCCCGGCGAAAGCAAACTGGGCGATTGGGACATCTCCCGCGATGCCCCATATTTCGGGTTCGAGATCCCTGATGCACCAGGTAAATACTTCTATGTGTGGCTTGATGCCCCGATCGGCTACTATGCCAGCTTCCTCAATTACTGCCAAGCTAAAGGCCTTAATTTTGATGAGTGGGTTAAGCCAGATACCACTACCGAGCAATACCACTTCATCGGCAAAGATATTCTGTATTTCCACACTTTATTCTGGCCTGCTACTTTGAAGTTTGCCGGCTATCGCACACCAACCAACGTATTTGCTCATGGCTTCTTAACCGTAGATGGCGAGAAGATGAGTAAGTCACGCGGTACTTTAATTTCTGCAAACAGCGTGATTGAGTGCGGCTTTAATCCTGAGTGGTTCCGCTATTACTTTGCGACTAAGCTTAATGACAGCATGGAAGATTTAGATTTAAATCTTCAAGACTTTGTTGCGCGCGTGAATAGTGACCTACTCGGTAAGTACATCAATATTGCTAGTCGTAGCGCAGGCTTCTTAGTGAAGCGATTTGGTGGCGTGGTTTCTGATGAAGCGATGAGTAATCCACTGCTCAAAGAGATTGCTGCTGCTAGCGAAAAAATTGCTGAACTCTATGAGGGACGCGAATATGCAAAAGCATTGCGTACCGTGATGGAGTTAGCTGACAAAGTTAACGGCTTTGTAGATGAGAACAAGCCATGGGAAATCGCTAAAGATCCAGAACGTGAAGCAGATTTACAGCGAGTTTGCAGCATTACCCTGGAAGCATTCCGGATGATGAGTCTGTACCTCAAGCCAGTAATTCCTCAAGTTGCAGTTGGCGTTGAAGAATTCTTCTCCTTGCCACCCCTTTCATGGTCAGACATTAATACCCCGCTCTCCAGCAAGAACCCTATTAAGCCCTATAAACACCTCATGACCCGGGTGGAAGCCCCTCAAATTGAGGCTTTGCTGGCTGCAAACTTGTAAAAATAGCCCTAAAAAGCACCTATAATGGCGGTTGTAGTCCCTAGATAACTTTTCGAATTAATTTCATAAGTTATTGAATTTATTGAGTATTTTAGGAAATGCCATGGCAAGATATCAATCTGAAATCACCCAGTTCTTAACTGAACTCAAAACCGAGCATCCACAGCTCGAAGCTGAACAACAGGCTGGTCGCGCCCTCCTGTGGGACAAAGAGCCATTGAGCGTTGAAGATCAGCGCCGTGCCAAAGCTGCAAAACTCAAGCAACGCGCCTACGTGTACTCGAATGACTAATCAAGGCAATGAGCCTAGCGCTCAGCCAATGTCGGATTTACTCGATAGCACTCCATCGGTTACCGATGGCATGTCGGCCGCTTTCGCCAAACTATATGGCGAACCGCTTTTTAAGCTCCCTACTGATCTTTACATTCCACCAGATGCACTAGAAGTTTTTCTAGAGGCATTCGAAGGTCCATTAGATCTATTGCTGTATTTGATTCGCAAACAGAACTTCAACGTTCTCGATATTCCAATGGCACAGGTTACTCAACAGTACCTGAGCTATGTCGATCAAATCCGTCATCACAATCTTGAACTGGCTGCTGAGTATCTACTCATGGCTGCCATGTTGATTGAAATTAAATCCCGCATGCTCCTGCCAATGAAGAAGGCAGATAGCGAAGAAGAAGTAGAAGATCCACGCGCAGAATTAGTACGTCGTCTCTTAGAGTACGAGCGTATGAAGCTTGCTGCACAAGAGCTTGATCAGATTCCACAGCAAGGGCGTGATTTCCAGGTAGCACACGGCTATGTGGATACCACCGTCGCAATTGCGTGGCCAGATGTCAATGTAGAAGACTTGCAAATGGCTTGGCGTGATGTTTTACACCGCGCCAAACTCACTCAGCATCACACGATTACCCGTGAAGAATTATCGGTACGTGACTTTATGACCCGCATCTTGCGCCGCTTGCAGAGCACTAAGTTTGTTGAGTTCAGCGAGTTATTTGAAGAAGCCATTAATTCTGGCAAAGGCATACCGGTTGTTATCGTGAACTTCATTGCGATGCTTGAGCTCTCACGTGAAGCCTTGGTAGAAATTACTCAAGCTGAGCCTTATGCGCCGATTTATGTGCGTCTTGCCTATACGCCTGTTGCATGAAAATCATTAGCGACATTCAAGAATTACGTGACCACTTAAGAGGTCAAAACCGCGCTTCATTTGTACCAACAATGGGTAACCTTCACGAAGGTCACCTCTCATTGATGCGCTTGGCCAGACAACATGGTGATCCAGTAGTCGCCAGCATCTTTGTGAACCGTTTGCAGTTTGGTCCTAACGAAGACTTTGATAGCTACCCGCGTACCATGCAGGCGGATATCGATAAGTTAGAAAAAGAAGGTGTTTACATCTTGTTTGCTCCTACCGAGCGCGATCTTTATCCACAGCCCCAAGAATATCGAGTGGATCCACCGCAGCAATTGGGTGACATCCTCGAAGGTGAGTTCCGCCCTGGATTCTTTAAAGGGGTTTGCACCGTTGTATTGAAGCTCTTTTCTTGCGTACAACCCAAGGTTGCCGTGTTTGGCAAAAAGGATTACCAACAGCTGATGATTATTCGTCAGATGGCAAAGCAGTTTGCTTTGCCAGTGGAAATTATTCCTGGCGAAACCATTCGCGCGGAAGATGGCCTGGCCCTCTCATCACGCAATGGCTATCTCTCTGTGGAAGAGCGTGCTGAAGCACCAGAGTTAATGAAGGCGCTCAAAGAAGTTCGGGAACGCGTCATCCAACTGAAGGATCGCAATAGCCAATCGATCTCTGAGATTGAAAAAGCAGCAGTTGCCAGCTTGGTTAAACGTGGCTGGCAACCGGATTACATCGCCATTCGCCAACAAAGTGATTTAGCCCCTGCAAGCAATGAGCAATTACAAGCTGGTGAGCCGCTCGTCATTCTGACGGCAGCTAAGCTCGGTAAAACAAGACTGATTGACAACCTCGAGATTTAAGTCTGGGGTCAGTCAAAATATTGATCAAGCCCTCGTAAGAGTCTCAATAGCCTTGATGTTATCTGCAGAGTGGCCAAGCTCTCTTAACAAGATCTCCCGCTGACCAATTTCAAAATCTACAAACTCGAAACCGGGCGCTACAGCACAGCTCACTAAGCAAAACGAGTTTTGATGCATGGGTTTGGCAGCAAACCAAGTATTGGCTGAAATAGTGGCTTGCAAGCATTTCGAATCCAGTCCCAATTGAATGGTTTGCAGCTCTTTATTCTTATCAAAGAAATAGATACTGACATCGCAACCACTATGAAAGTACCAAGTCTCATCTGATTTAATCCGATGCCATGATGAGAAGTCGCCGCCTGATAGCAGATAATAAATACTGGTGTAGGCACTCTTTAGTCCTGCGCCTTCAGCACTAACCATAGTTGGCGAACGATACATTTCACGATAAAAGCCACCCTCAGGATGCGGGAGAAGACTGAGATCTTCTACTAGAGAATTCACTGTTTGCATATATTCCTATCGAGCCCTATATATTTTTGCAGCAACATTTTGCTCGATGACTTTTTTCTTAAAGGCTGCAATCAATGCTTTCTGATTCACACTTCTACGAGTTTTAAACCAGTAGAAAAATCCAAGCACCACAAACCATAATGGCAAGAAGTACAGCGCAATGCGTGTGTTCTCATTTAGGCCTAGAGCGTAGATCACGATAGCAAAAAATACAAATGCTACATAAATCATCGTTTTACCCAGAGGAGTCTTAAACTTCGACTCATCATGAGCCTGGGGTAGACGCTTGCGATAAGCAAGGTAGGCCAACAAAATCATCGACCATATGTAAATAAAGAGGATGGCCGTTACGCTACCAACCAATTCAAATGCACTCATCATGGACTGTGTAGTTGTCAGTATGAGGGATGCCGATAGCACAAGACCTGTTCCAAAAAAGATGCCACCAGTTGGAATTTTATGAGAAGACAACTTTCCAAAGATGGATGGTGCATGATGATTCTTTGCTAGGCCATACACCATGCGTGATGTAGCGTATATGCCGCTATTGCTCGAAGACGTTGCCGAGCTAATTACCACCCCGTTAATCAAGGCTGCCGCACTCACCATACCCACCAGCGAAAACATTCCGACAAAAGGACTTTCGTTAGGAGAGATATCCACCCAAGGAGTCACCATCATTAAAACCATGACCGTGCCAATATAGAAAATCATGATGCGGAAAGGTATTTTATGAATTGCATCGGGCAGCATCCGCTCTGGATCCTTTGTTTCTGCCATCATGGTGCCAATGATTTCCATGCCAGCAAATGCGAAGATGGCAGTCTGAAGACCCCCCAGCAAGCCCGAGACCCCATTAGGAAACAGTCCTCCGTAGGACCATAGGTTACTAATGTGGGCGGTAACCCCACTCGGAGAAACAAAGCCGGTAATACATAAGTAAATCCCGAGAGCAATCAGACTAATGATGGCGACCACTTTGATAATGGCCAACCAAAACTCTAGCTCCCCAAATGCTTTAACACTGAGAATATTTAGAGTGAGTAATAAAAGCACAATGGAAAGAGCAGATATCCAAGGGGGTAAGTTGGGCCACCAGAAAGCAATATAGCCAGTAATCGCAATAATCTCAGCAATCGCAGCTACAATCCAGGCAAACCAATACGTCCAGCCCATAAAAAATCCTGCTGACGGCCCCAGTAAGTCTTCTGAAAAATCAACAAAGGATTTGTAATTGAGGTTCGATAGGAGCAACTCCCCCATAGCCCGCATCACAAAATATAAGATGCAACCAATGACGGCATAGATCAAAATGATGCTGGGGCCAGCAATCGATATGGTCTTGCCAGAGCCCATGAATAAGCCGGTGCCAATACAGCCGCCGATAGCGATCATTTCGATTTGTCGCTGACCTAAACCGCGCTCTAATTTATGATTACTTTCCATACAAATCCAATTTCTGGTGAAACAAATTTAGCTGAATTTAGCTAATCGGTATTAGCACCCGCCGCTCAATCCTTCTAGCAACTAAGACAATCACGGAAACCAAGAGTAAATACACTAAAGCGGTGAGTAAGTAGGCTTTGAAGAACTGAAAATTAGTGGAAGCCAGCTCTTGCATACGGGCAAAGAACTCGGTGTACTGAATCAAAAACGTAATCGAGCTGTCCTTAAGGTTGCCTATTACCTGGTTGGTTAGTGCTGGCACTGAAGTACGCAACACTTGCGGCAGAGTAATTAAACGAAATACCTGTGACGGCTCAAAGCCTTGTGCTCTAGCAGCTTCCAACTGGGTCTTATCTAGGCCATTAAATGCCGTTGTTAGATATGCAGCATTGTAAGCAGCCACATTTAAGGTAAATCCGATCACTGCCACTGTAAATGGATTGAGTCGGACCCCCCATTGAGGGAGTCCGTAATACATTAAGAACAAAAGCACGATTAAGGGCATGCCAATAAAAAAGGAAATATAGCCATTGACGGCATTGCGTATGAAGGCGTTCTTACTGAGCGTCAGATAGAAAACAACAACACCCAATAAAAATCCTGTAATGCTAATTACAACTGCCAATTGGAGAGTATTAGAAAGTCCAGCCAATATGAGCGGCATCTGCTCAAGAAGATCACGCTCAAAACCGCTCCAAGATCCCGCCATGACTACTCTCTCTTACCAAAAAAAGCTTGCAGCTCTGGATCAGAATGATTGTTGGCAAGAACATCAATGCGCTCGTCTGCACGAATGACGCCCTTATCCAAAAATAGCACCCGATCTGAAATGGTGCTTGCTAAACCCAAGTCATGAGTTACACAAATCATGGTGATTCCATTGTGGTGCAGGCGATTTATGAGATCTCCCACATCACGAGACATGATGGGATCCAGTGCTGAGGTTGGCTCATCAAGCAGCAACACGGCTGGGTCCATTGCTAAAGCTCGTGCAATAGCAACGCGCTGCTTCTGTCCGCCAGATAATTGAGATGGGTACTTGCTTTGATGGGATGTCATCTCAAATCGAGACAACTCATGTAAAGCCTTTTCATTGACCTCTTTAAGCCCCATACCCTCTAATTTACGTAATGCTAATGTGACGTTTTCTAAGACAGTGAGATGGCTATATAAAGCAAATTGCTGAAATACAAAACCAATTTGCTTGCGCAATTGCCGAACATCTACATTGGGGCCCAGGATCTCGTTGCCCTTAAAACGAATTGATCCGGAGGTAGGCTCTACTAAGCGATTCAAGCATCTTAAGAGAGTAGATTTACCACTCCCCGAAGAACCCATCAGGACTTTCACTTCGCCCTGCTGTAAATCCAGATTAATCCCGGAGAGTACTAACTGACCCTCAAATTCCTTAGTGAGGTCTCGGATGGTGATGACGGTCATACTGCTGCTTCTTTCATACCTGGAATCTCATAATGTTTTTGAATCAACTGAACGCCGAATAACAAGATCCGATAAATAACAAAATAGAGGACTCCAACCATCAAATAAACATCAATTCCCTTTAGGGTATTAGCTGTCAATGTCATGGCCTCCTTAGTAATCTCTGGAATGCCAACGGTGTAGGCAAAAGGTGAGTATTTCAGAACGGAGGTAAATTCATTCACCATGCCGGGAATGGAAAAGCGGAGCATCTGCGGAATTTCAATATAACGAAGCACCTGGATGCGACTCATACCCATTGCCTGTGCGGCAACTATCTCGGCTGGATCGACAGAATTAAATGCTCCACGAAAGACCTCTGTGAGATAAGCGCCAGCTACTAAACCTAGGCTAAGGGCCATGGCCATTAAAGGCGGAGGTTTAATACCAATTCCGGGAAGGCCAAAGTACACCATAAACAGGAGAACAAGTACCGGCACTCCCCTAAAGACGTAGGTGTAGATATCAATAAGAAATGAAACACTTCTGATGGAGAGTCGATGAAGACTAGAAAGCAGTAGACCGACAACAAGGCCGGTCATACTGCAAACCAGTGTCACGATAACGGTGTAGACAACACCCTTACAGAGCTCCAGCAGAATATCTAAAAGACTCATGACGAACTTTTGCTAAAGGATTACTTCATCCACTTATCTAAGATCGCTTGAATTTTTTCTGGTCCTAGCTCTGTTAAATACTTATCAAAGTCATCACGCAACTTGGAGCCTTTAGCAAAGGCAAACCCCAATTTATCGTAACCCTTGAATACATATGCACTTTCCAAAGGAAGCTTTAGCTTGTTTTCATAGTTCAAGAGCACAGGCTCTTCAATGAATGCCAAATCAATATTGCCATTCTGTAGATCTGTCACCACCTCAGCATATGAGGGATAAAGCTTTACCTTGCTTAAAGAGTAGTAGCCTTTTGGCTCCAGCTCATTTCTGATCAAGTCATCGTAAGCCATGCCACGTGGGTAGCCAATGGAATATTTCTTGAGCTGATTTAAATCAGTGATCTTGATGTTTTTACTTTTAAGACTTACTAAATGCCAAGAGTTATCGTAATAAGGCTGAGAAAAATCCATCGCCTCTTTGCGCTTATCCGTAATCGAGATGCCAGAGAAGGCAACATCAGCTTGACCGCTTGACACTGCACCAAGCATTCCCTGCCAATCATAAGGAGTGACTTTTAAGGTGCAGCCACGAGATTTGCAATAGCCCTGAAAAATATCCATATCTACGCCAACAATCTGCCCATTCTGATCAAATAGCATCGGTGGTGATGCAGGCGATACAGCAACCTTAATTTCACTTGAATTAGTGCCTTTAGAACAGGCAACCATTCCTAGACTTAGGGCACAAATCAGTAATAGCAAAAATCGGCGTTTCATAGACAAAATCCTTGTAGTAAAAATCAAATGGCGCCTTCTAAACTAAACAAGCTAATTCAAGTCAATTAGCCTTAAAAGCATTCCATCAAAAGATAGCAGCGGAAGAGCAATTTGTAAACGATGATCTTGCGGCAGGAACTGCAGAGCATCGCAGTTGATTGACTCATCGGGCTGTTTGCCAACCAATCTATAGAGTAAAGAACTGTCCTACCTCTAGATTCAACTCTTTAGCCAATTCAGCACCAGTCACTTTACCCGCAGCCCCTTTAGCCTTCAGGACCTCAATCTGTCCACCATGGCAGGTGATGAAGAAAGAATCTAGCGTGATTTGAGTCACTTCACCTGGCTTACCTTTAACGGCACCAAACGTTGCTGCCACATGTTTGTGGCAATCATAGATCTGTACTTTTTGTTCGCCAAACTTAGTCCATGCACCAGGCGCAGGATTGCATGCACGAATCAGGTTATAGATTTGAGTGATATGAGTCGCCCAATGAATCTGTGCGGCATTCGCATCAAACCAGCCTTCGTAGTTAGCCTGCGATTCATCTTGCACTATTTCTTGATGCTTGCCTGCAACTACGAGATCAGCAGTCTCCAGGAGAGCTTTCACACCGATCGGGAATAAATGATCAAAGTAGATCTTGCCGAGTGTGTCATTAGGTCCAATGGCCACCTCTTTTTGCAAGATCACTTCGCCTTCATCTAAACCATCAGATGGGCGGAAGATGGTTAAACCCGTCTTCTCTTCGCCTAATGCGATTGCCCAATTAATAGCGCTTGGCCCACGATATTTAGGCAGCAAAGATGGGTGATATTGAATCGTGCCGTGTTTCGGAATCTTACAAAGCTCTTGCGGCACAAACTGAAGCACATAAGCCATTACACAGATGTCTGCGTTGGCATCAATCATGGCTTGAGCAGCTTCTGGACCCTTCAAGGAAGAAAACTGCAAGGGGGTTAAGCCCCTTGCTAACGCCGCTTCTTTTAAGACTTCGGGTTTACTTGATTTAGGATTGTCGGGTGGGCAGAAAACGGCAACCACTTCATCGCCGCGATCTAAAAAGGCTTCTAGCGCCGCCTTACCAAAATCCGCACTCCCAATTAAAGCAACCCGCATCTTAGATCACCTTCTCGTGACGTAATGCGATCAATTCATCAGTTGAGTAACCTAACTCACTAAGAATCTCATCAGTATGCTCACCAAGCAAAGGTGAACGAGTCACATCGGTTGGGCTATCAGACATCTTGATTGGGTTACCAACAGTGAGGTACTTGCCACGAATTGGATGATCAACCTCAACAACTGTCCCAGTCGCGCGCAATGCAGGCTCTTCAGCAATTTCTTTCATGGACAGAATTGGACCGCATGGAATGTCATATTTATTCAATACGTCCATGACTTCAAACTTCGTCATGGTCATGGTCCACTTTTCGATCTCACCGAAGATTTCCATAAGGTGTGGCAAGCGTGCCATTGGCGATGCGAAACGCACATCGGTAATCCAATCTTCACGGCCGATTACTTTGCAAATTGCTTCCCAAACTGGCGCTTGTACGATCACATACATGTAAGCATTTGGATCAGTTTCCCAGCCCTTACACTTCACAATCCAACCAGGCTGACCACCGCCAGAAGCATTACCAGCACGGGGTACAGCGTCACCGAACTCACCGTTCGGGAATTGTGGGTACTCTTGCATCAGACCAACGCGCTCTAAACGCTGTTGATCGCGCAACTTCACGCGGCACAGGTTCAACACTGCATCTTGCATTGCTGCCAATACTTTCTGACCACGGCCAGAGTGCGTACGTTGGTATAGAGCTGTAACAATACCAAGTGCTAAATGCAAACCGGTTCCGCTGTCACCAATTTGTGCACCAGTCACCATTGGAGGGCCGTCATCAAAACCAGTAGTAGATGCAGAACCACCAGCGCACTGCGCTACGTTCTCATACACCTTGCAATCTTCATATGGACCAGGACCAAAGCCTTTGACAGAAGCCATGATCATCATTGGATTGAGTTCTTGAATGCGCTCCCAAGAAAATCCCATACGATCAAGTGCGCCGGGTGCAAAGTTCTCAACCAATACGTCGCACTCTTTAATGAGGCGCTCTAGAATTTCTTTACCCTTTTGGGTTTTGGTATTCACGGTAATGGAACGCTTGTTATGGTTCAACATCGTGAAATACAAACTATCCGCATCGGGGATGTCGCGCAATTGGCCACGCGTTGCATCGCCTTCACCGGATTTTTCTACTTTGATAACATCTGCACCAAACCAAGCCAGCAACTGAGTGCAGGTCGGACCTGATTGAACGTGCGTAAAGTCGAGAATTTTGACCCCTTCTAGTGCTTTTGCCATGATTTAAGTCCCAATAAGAATGAAATTTTGAATTAAGGCGATTTTACCAGTGGGATATAGGGGAAATTGAGGCGTGCCCGCTTTTTGGGCATATATTCCGTCTAAACCTGCATTTACTCTTGTTAGGGTCTATATGCGACTAAGCCTGGGGATTTTCAAGCTCAGAAAGTCGCTTTTTAAGGGCCCTTTCTTCGGCAAAACGCTCGCTTTCATCCCGAATAATGGCAGCCACCCCGCTAGCCTTCCCCGAGGCGTCAAACAGCATGCCTACAGTGAATGCAATCGATATAGTGCTTCCATCCTTGTGCTTGGCTGGCACTTTCAATAAGGATGCGCCATAACGGGTCGTGCCCGTCTCCATTGAATGGTTGTATCCCTCATTGTGTTTCTGGCGCTGACGCTCAGGAACAATGAGATCTAAAGTATTTCCAAGGGCTTCTTGCTCTGAGTATCCAAAGATACGTGTGGCCGCAGGATTCCACAGCACGATCTTTTCATCAGCATCGGCAACCACAATGGCATCGCCTACGCACTCTACTAACTGGTGTAAATCAATATTGGTGTTCATGTGATCAGTCTATAGAGTTTTTAAGAAATAAAAAAGGCGCTCACTAGGAGCGCCTTCAAATTAATGCCAATGTTACTTGTTATTAAACTGCTTTAGCTGTGTGCAACTTAGCGATGTCATCAGCGCTATAGCCAAGGTCAGCCAATACTTCGTCAGTGTGCTCACCCAATACTGGTGATGGACCAACTTCGATTTCCAAATCAGAGAACTTGATTGGGCTACCGATAGTCAAATACTTACCACGTACTTTGTGGTCCACTTCAACAATAGAACCGCTCTTACGCAAGTCAGGTGAGTTAGCCAATTCTTTCATGGAGAGAACTGGGGCACATGGAATATCAAACTTGCGGAGAATGTCTACAGCTTCGTATTTAGTCTTGTCTTTGAGCCAGTCTTCAATAGTTGCGAAGATGTCAAAAATCTTGTCTTGACGCGCTTCAGCAGTCATGTACGCTGGATCAGTTGCCCACTCTGGCTTACCAATCGCACGAGTAATTGGCTCCCAAGCGTGACCTTGAATAGTGAAGTAGATGTATGCGTTTGGATCTGTTTCCCAACCCTTACACTTCAACACCCAACCTGGCTGACCGCCACCACCAGCGTTACCGCCACGTGGAACTACGTCAGTAAATGAACCGTGTGGGTACTGTGGGTACTCTTCCAAGTAACCAATTTTGTCCAAACGTTGTTGGTCGCGCAACTTCACGCGGCACAAGTTCAATACAGCGTCTTGCATTGAGCAAGAAACTTTTTGACCTTTGCCAGTTTTTTGACGTTGCATCAAAGCTGTCAAGATACCGATTGCCAAGTGCATACCAGTATTTGAGTCGCCCAAAGCAGCTGCAGAAACTGTAGGAGGACCATCCCAGAAACCAGTTGTGGAAGCAGCACCACCAGCGCACTGAGCAACGTTCTCATACACTTTTAAGTCTTCGTATGAGTGGCCATCACTAAAGCCTTTAACAGAAGCCATGATCATTTTTGGGTTCAATTCTTGGATACGCTTCCAAGAGAATCCCATACGATCCAAAGCGCCTGGGCCAAAGTTCTCAACCATGACGTCAGAAGTTTTGATCATCTTCTCTAAAACTTCTTTACCTTCTTGAGTCTTAGTATCCAAAGTCAATGAACGCTTGTTACCATTCAACATTGTGAAGTACAAAGCATCTGCACCTGGAATGTCGCGCAATTGGCTACGAGTTACGTCGCCAGAACCTGGACGCTCAACCTTGATTACGTCAGCGCCGTACCAAGCCAACAACTGAGTACATGCAGGGCCTGCCTGTACGTGTGTGAAGTCAATAATGCGAATACCGTCTAATGGTTTAGTCATGTGTGTTTCTCCTTAAGTCTTTCTTGTTTACTTCAAATTTAGCTCAAAAATATTAACTTTTTATTACCGTTTTTAATATCTTATTTCTTAGCAGCTGCTGTGGATGGGTTTAAGTTCGTTAAACGTCCACTCTCAGTACCTGCAGTTTCATCAATAACAGCATTGATGAGGGCTGGTTTACCGGCAGCAATCGCTTCTGTTAACGCTGCTTCTAATTCTGCTGGGGTAGTTACGTAGTAACCAACACCACCAAATGCTTCAATCATTTTGTCGTAACGAGCATCTTTAACGAACACAGTTGGTGCAACATCAGCGCCGCCTGTTGGGTTAACGTCAGTACCGCGGTATACGCCGTTGTTGTTGAATACAACAGTCGTGATTGGCAAGTTGTAACGGCAAACTGTTTCCAATTCCATACCGCTAAAGCCAAATGCGCTATCGCCTTCAACTGCAACTGTTGGCAAGCCGCTAGTAACGGCCGCGCCAATTGCATAACCCATACCGATACCCATAATGCCCCAAGTACCAGAGTCAAAACGCTTACGTGGCTTGTACATATCAACGATTGCACGGCAATAGTCGAGTGTATTTGCACCTTCGTTTACCAAGTTCACATCTGGGTTCTTCTTGATCACATCACGAATCACACGTAATGCGCCATGGAAGTTCATTGGATTTGCTTCTTTAGCCAATGTCTCTGCCATCTTGGCTAAGTTCTTATCCTTCTTCTCAGTGATCGCAGCAATCCACTCAGCACTTGGCTTAGGAACAGCAGAGATGCCCTTCAAGAGTTCACCAACGCATGAACCGATATCACCAATCAATGGAGCAGCAATTTGAACGTTGCTATCCACTTCGTTTGCTTGAATATCAATTTGGATAAATTTCTTAGGCTCTTTGCCCCAAGTTTTACCTTTACCGTGTGCCAGCAACCAGTTCAAACGTGCACCAACCAATAACACTGCATCAGCTTCAGCCAATACAAATGAACGCGCTGCAGAAGCAGATTGTGGGTGATTGTCTGGCAACAAACCTTTAGCCATCGACATCGGCAAGTAAGGGATACCTGATTTTTCAACTAGGTCACGAATCTCTTTATCGGCTTGAGCATAAGCAGCGCCCTTGCCCAAGAGAATCAAGGGGCGCTTTGCGCCTTTGAGCACGTCCAATGCACGAGCAACTGCATCAGCCGCTGGGATTTGACGTGGAACTGGATCGATTACTTTGAAAATGGATTTCTTAGCTTCATCAGCAGGCATGGTTTGAGCAAGCAGCTGAGCTGGCAAATCTAAATACACGCCGCCTGGACGACCAGAAACGGCAGCGCGGATTGCGCGAGCAAAACCGATACCGATATCTTCAATATGATTAATACGATATGCAGCTTTGCAGTATGGCTTAGCGGCATTGAGCTGATCCATCTCTTCGTAGTCACCCTGTTGCAAGTCAACGATTTCACGCTCGCTTGAACCAGAGATCAAAATCATTGGGAAGCAGTTCACAGTGGCGTTAGCTAAAGCTGTCAAACCGTTCAAGAAACCAGGAGCAGAAACAGTCATACAGATACCCGGCTTTTGCGTCATGTAACCAGCAATAGCGGCAGCATTACCTGCGTGTTGTTCGTGACGAAAGCCGATAAAACGCAAACCTTCTGCTTGCGCTAAACGGCATAAGTCAGTAATTGGAATACCAACGAGGCCGAAAATAGTATCGAGGTCGTTTGCTTTCAGGGCGTCAATAACGAGGTGAAAGCCATCGGTTAATTGTGTGTTTTGATTATCTGTTGTCATAGAAATTGATATAGAAATTGCGGGTTTGCTCTTGTAGAGCCAATGCAATTTAGCTTTCGCTAACGTCTCCAATGTAGTTATAAATCGCATAACGGGTTTTGTGTCCCGCTTAGGCTGAGATGAATATTAGGCTTGGGGGAGAAGTTCATCATTGACTTCGGTCAATTTCCCCCCTAAATCCTGTAATTACGAGCGGTTTTGCCCCTTAAACAAAGAGCTCTTTATGCTTCGTTTTAAGGCGACTTAGGGTCTCAGGAGAGAGATTGAGATAGGCTGCCAGCTCCTTCTTTGGTAGAAGCTCGAACAAATCCTCATATTTACGCAAGAAACGCTCTACCCGGCCTGGGGCATCGAGCATATGCAAGGTAATGGTGTGGGCCATGATTTCACTCATCAGGCGCATTACCTCGAACTCAAAGCTCTCTTTGAGAGGTTTGTGCTCCTCAAGAAATTCAGCCCACTTCTTCATGGGCATCCGGGCCACACGCGCCTTAGTGACACACGCAATACTGTAGGGGGCAGCGGTTTTTAAGCGCCATGCGGCATAGCTCGTTTCAATATCTTTTTCGATGGCAAAACGCAAAATCATCTCTTTGGCATCAGCGCTTGAAACAATCCGCTTCAGAATGCCATCCAAAACGAAGTACTGCTCCATCTGGTGATCACCTTGATGCAGCAAAATTTCTGATTTTTTGAGGTCCGCAATTTCTAAATGGCGCTCTAAATCAGCCATTGCTGAGGGATCCAAGCTTTTTAAGACCGAGTTTTGACTCAACTGTAAGCGAATCAGGTTTTTTTCGGGATGCTTATCTAATACGGTCATGAATCCTTGCTCCAAGACCCTCTATTGTAGGCTTCTTTACCTCTCAAAGCCTTGGATCCCCTCTTGGCGCACTTCAAATCCGCTAGAATGATGAGGTCGTGGTGCTTTATTGCAGTGCAATAAAGTTAAACGGGAAACACTAAACGTGTGCTGCCCCCGCAACGGTAGGTAAATGCGCCCTTTTTGGTTTATTTGGGGCGTCAGGAATCTGACAAAGCCACTGTGCGCGTCAATCGCATGGGAAGGCCAGATTCTGATATTTACTAGCCCGGATACCGGCCAAGACAGGTGGAATTTTGCGGACGGGGATCTTCGCGCGCCAATAAAGCGCCGAGTTTCACGATACTGCGCCCAATTGACGCCTGAACTCCTGCACGGGAAATTCTGTTCGACCCAGCTAACGGGGAAGTTAGCTAGGCAATCGATAACAGAAAGTGAATCATGAAGCAGCAGTTCAACAACAAAAAAGCCGCACTTCTATTGGGCACCCTCATCAGCATCAATGCCTTCGCACAAAACAACTCACCACTAGTTTTAGCAAGCACATCTAGTCCACTTAACCCCATCATCGTCACCGCAACGCGCACGCCAACCAAAGCGAGCGATGTATTGGCCGATAACGTTTACATTGGTCCTGAAGAAATTGAGCAAGCCGGACAGACGAGCTTAGTTGAATTGCTGCAACGACAAAAGGGTGTGACCATTTCTAGTTACGGAACAGGCGGATCCAATGCCAGCGTTTTCTTAAGAGGCACTACCAATAATCAGACTCTGGTATTAATCGATGGTGTGCGTATTGATGATGCAATAAATGGCGGCACCAACTGGTCAGTTATCCCACTGACCATCATTGATCATATTGAAATCGTATTTGGCCCTCAGAGCAGTCTTTATGGTTCTGATGCCATCGGTGGCGTAGTGCAAATCTTTACCAAAAAAAGCGATGGCCCTGCTAAGGTGGGCGCCTCTTTTGGATACGGCAGTTACGGCACGAGCATCAGTGAAGCCAGCATTAATGGCTCTACGCAAGGCGATCAAAAAATTCGTTACTCGCTTGCCGCAAGCCAAACGCTCTCCATGGGTTTCAACACTATCGCACCGAACAATAAGGATGGGCTTAGCGCATCAGGCAGAACGGGCTACGTTCAAGACAGTATTACTGGCAGACTATCCCAGGAGTGGAGTAAGGGACAAGAGTTTGGATTACAGTTTTTAAATAGTCGTCTAAATAACCAACTACCTGGGTTTGACCCACAAGAGTTTTTATATCAACAAACTCAAAATCAAGTTTCTCAATTGGGAACCTATTCCCTCTACTCTAAAAATCAAGTGATGGAAAACTGGCGCAGCCTCCTGCAAGCATCCGCACAAACAGGAACCGCACTAAACCATGCTCCTGGCACGCCAGATAACCCAGCATACGACAGCACCCTAAATCAAAGACAAAATACCTACACCTGGCAAAATGATTTCGCTATTGGCACTGATGTTTTGCAAGTATTAGCGGAAAGAAAAACCCAAAAAGTTTCCAGCAATCAACTGGACTACAACAACGGTGACTTCAACAACTTGACAGCGCCCTATCCTTTTTTAGGCTTTAGTCAAACTCGTAATACCAATTCAGGTGCTATTGCTTATCAACTAAAAAGAGAGGCGCACTTAGCTAACTTCTCGCTCCGCAATGACAGCATTACAGGTTACGGACCACAAACTACCGGTGCTGCGGCTTATGGTTATTTCTTCACCAAAGAATGGCGTGCGAACATCAACTACGGAACTGGATTTAGAGCGCCAACCTTTAATGACCTCTACTACCCAGGATACGGAAATACAGCCATCCTTCCTGAGAAAAGTAAAAACACGGAAGCAGGACTGCATTATGAAAAACCAGGTCTTGATGGGCATATTGTGGTCTTTAGTAATTCCATCTCAAACTTGATTCAAGTTAGCAATTCGGATACGTGCCCAGTGGGAACGGGTATTTTTGGCTGCGCATCGAACGTGGCCAGCGCCAAAATTACTGGCAGTACTTTGAGTGGTGCAGTACAAATGTCCTCACTCAGCTT
Organism: Polynucleobacter sp. Tro8-14-1; assembly: GCF_018881655.1. Lineage (GTDB taxonomy): Bacteria > Pseudomonadota > Gammaproteobacteria > Burkholderiales > Burkholderiaceae > Polynucleobacter. The sequence goes on along the minus strand of NZ_JACVPX010000004.1, from coordinate 55,888 downwards.
AAAAGGCTCCTTCACACAGCAAAACCCAGTAAACGAGAGCACTAATAGCACTTTGATAAAACAGGCTAAGCAATACGGCAATGTGGCAGGTGAGTATCTTTATCTCAAATTAACTACCGGAATTGGGGCTACTTTTTCCGGAAGAAGGGACGATTTTCAGGGTGCGAATACTGGCATGGGCGGCTACACCATCTTTAATCTCTACGCCAACTATGATCTAGAGAAAGACCTGAGCGTCTTTGCCCGCTGGAATAATGCTTTAAATAAGACCTACCAACTTAGTTATGGCTACAACACCCCGGGCTCAAACGTATTTGTAGGGCTGCGTTACGCCATGAAATAAGCTCTTTTTTCAGACTACAATGCCAGTATGAGCGAGACCCCCCCTCTTTCCACTGGCGACCTAGTCTTAGACATGGATGCGTTATGCGCATCCATTCATCGAGTGGCTGGAAAAATTCAGGTTATTGCTGAAGCCGTTCAAAACTTAAACCAAAATCGAGCGCAACTCGAAAACAAGATTGAAGATGCGCAAAAGCGTATTCAACATATCCTAAGTCGCCTACCAGAACAAAGCGACGGTCGCCAACTCAATCTACTAGGCGAAGCTATTCCACCAAATAACCCTGAGGATGACAATGAGCCAACAACGCATTGAGGTAAGTCTTGCCGGTCAGAAAATTACTCTGGCAACTAGTGCCGAGCATGAGCCATTACTCCGTGCAGCGTGTGTCTTGGTAGATGAACAAATTCAACTGGCTATTAATGGTGGTAACCGCAGCATTGAAAGAGCGAGCATGATGGCCGCACTCAAAATTGCCGGTGATCTTATTACCTTACAAAAAAATCAATCGCAGCAAAGCAGCCCTTCCAATGTCAGCACAGATGAAGTTACTCGCCTTCATGGTGAGATTCGTGCGCTTGAAGATCAAGTAGATGCTTTGATGCAAACCCTTTCCCTGCCTGGTTCGCCAAGGCCAATAGTTCCTTGAACCGATGCGCAAGCATCAGGAACGATCTTTACCTTGCGGGCGTGAGCGTTTTGCAGGTTCACAGTGCCAACTTAGACTTGGTTACTCCCTGAACCTCTTAATGCACCCGAAGCAGAGTAGCCGTTCCACCTTGAACCTTAGGGTTCAGGATGACGGCCTAGCGGCTAAGGCGGGGAATTCATGTTACTAAACGATATCTTGATGTTGATGTTGTGCGGCGCCATCTCTGGCTACTTGGCTGGACTACTAGGCATTGGTGGCGGCATGATTCTGGTCCCCTTCATGATCTTGGTTTTTAATCATCTCGGATTTAACCAAGAAGTCATCGTACATATGGCAATTGCCACCGGAATGGCCACCATTTTATTTACGACAACTTCTGCTATTTGGGCACATCACAAACATAGCTCAATTGATTGGAGGCTGGTTGCATCCTTAAGTCCCGGAATGGTTTTTGGCGGACTGGTTGGTGGCAGCGAATTATTTGAAGCGCTCAAAACTTCTTGGCTCTCACTTTTCTTTGCCGTCTTTATTGTTTACACCTCAATCCAGATGTTGCTCAATAAGAAGCCTAAGGCAGGCAGAGACTTACCTGGGACGCTTGGATTATTTTCGTTTGGCACCTTTGCTGGAGCCCTTGCAAGCTTAGTAGGCGCAGGTGGGGCATTTATTACGGTGCCATTTATGCTTTGGTGCAACGTCAAGCCGCATACAGCAATGGCTACTTCATCTGGCTTGGGCTTTCCAATTGCTGCAGCGGCCACTATTGGTTATATGTATGGGAGCTGGGGCAACCCCGATCTTCCAGCAGGCTCTTTGGGCTTTGTATATTTACCAGCGGTTGCGTGCATCGTGACGGTCAGTATTTTTACTGCACCTTTAGGTGCAAAGATGGCCAGAAAACTCGATATTGCTCAACTCAAACGAGTTTTTGGCATCATGCTTTTTTTCCTTGCAGCCTTCATGTTTAATGAAAGCCGCAAGGCATTCGGCTTCTAATTACGCTGTGTACTGCTGACGCAAAATATTCTTTTGCACCTTACCCATAGCGTTACGAGGTAAATCAGCAACAATCTCTACGCGCTTTGGAATCTTAAAGTTTGCAATTTGTGTTTTCAAAGTAGCAATCATGGCTTCTGCATTGAGTTTTGCTCCGGCCTTAGGCACCACTACTGCCATCACTGCCTCACCAAAATCAGGGTGCGGAATACCAATCACAGCACTTTCATCAACGCCAGTCATGTCATCAATAAAACTTTCGATCTCTTTCGGGTAAACGTTGTAGCCACCAGAAATAATCAAATCCTTGCTGCGACCAACAATGCACAAGTAATCATTTGGAGCTTTACCGCCATTGGCATCGCCACCCCAACGACCGACGTCGCCAGTTTTAAACCAGCCGTCTTTGGTAAATTCTTCGGCAGTCTTCTCAGGCATACGCCAGTAGCCTGCAAATATGTTCGGGCCCTTCACTTGAATACTGCCAATCTCGTTTACTTTGCATGGCTTGTTATCTTCATCCACTACACGCACCTTAACGCCAGGCAATGGTAGGCCAACTGAACCACCTACGCGCTTGCCTTTGTAAGGATTAGAAACCAACATCACCGTCTCACTCATGCCATAACGCTCAAGAATCGGCTGGCCAATCACTTCTTTGAAGGTATTAAATGTTTCTGTCAGCAAAGGAGCTGAGCCGGAAACAAATAGACGCATATTGCTTGCTACTTTTTTAGTAAATCCTTTGTCAGCCAATAGGCGTACATAGAATGTAGGTACACCCATCATCACTGTGGACTGTGGCATGTGCTTAATCAATTGCGCCGTATCTAAACGTGGCAACCAAATCATTTTGCTGCCATTAATCAATGCGCCATGCGCCGCCACAAACAATCCATGAACGTGGAAGATAGGTAAAGCATGTAGCAATACGTCGCCTTTTTTCCAGCCCCAGAACTTTTGCAGCACTTGTGCATTGCTGCCAAGGTTCTTATGAGTCAGCATTGCGCCCTTGCTGCGTCCTGTCGTACCGGAGGTGTACAGAATCGCTGCAAGATCATTATCCTTCGCTGGAACGGTCTTGAATTTGTCGCTCAGGTTTCCTGCACGCTCTAATAAAGTACCGGTACGATTCTCGTCCAGCGTGAATACATGCTTAGTGCCAGCCTTGGAAGCTACCTTAGAAACCCAAGAGAGATTCTTGCTGCTGCACACAACCACTGCTGGCTCAGCATTCTCTAGGAAGTACTGGATTTCAGCTGACTGATAAGCGGTATTCAGCGGCAAATACACATAGCCCGCACGAATCGTTGCTAGATAAAGAAAAAGTGCTTCAGGAGACTTCTCAACCTGCACTGCAACCCTGGCTCCTTTCGGAAGCTTCAGGCTAGCAAGTAAATTGGCAAGCTTGGCCGTTGCTGACTCAAGGTCACCCCAAGAGTAATAAAGGCCGTCGTGTGTCTCGAGAGCGCACGCTTTTTTATCCTTTGGAAAACCTTTTTCCAATACTGAATACAAATTCATGAAAATATTCCTTGATTTCTTAAACTAGAGGCGCACCCATTACCCAATTAGATAATCCAGTGGCGATTTCTGGGAATACGCAAAGCAATACAACAGAAAAAAGCATGATGAATACAAATGGCATCACGCCGTAGATGATTTCACGCAAGGTGATATCAGGGGCAATATTCTTAATAACGAAAATATTCAGGCCAACTGGTGGATGAATTAAGCCCGTTTCCATCACAATAGTCATCACCACGCCAAACCAGATTAAATCAAAGCCAGCGGCACGCAGAGGCGGCAAGAAAATTGGCGAAGTCATCAAAATAATCGAGACAGGTGGCAAGAAGAATCCTAGGACGATCACCATCAGTAGGATGGCCCCCAATAACACCCATCTAGAAGTATTTAGATCAACAATTGCCTGTGCAGCAGACTGACTTAAATGCAAGTAACTCATCACATTTGCAAATAAGAGGGACATGCCAATAATGAACATCAACATCGCGGATTCGCGGATCGTGACATCTAATAATGGGTACAGGTCCTTGAAACGCCACATCTTATAAATCACTGCAATTAATAGAAATGCAAAGACTGCGCCCAATCCCGCTGTTTCAGCAGGCGTTGCATATCCTCCGTACAAGGCAACCATTACACCGATCAATAAAACTAAGAAAGGCAGCACTCTAGGCAATGAGCTCATTTTTTGCTGAATGGTGTAGGTTTGACGCTCCAATATGGGCGTAGAAACCTTAGTCACGGCATAAGCCTCGTAAGCGCTGGTGTACTCTTTACGGAAGCGATAGACCGTGTAGACGGAAAAGAATATGACCAGCATGACGCCAGGGCCAATAGCCGCCAAGAATAAGCGTCCCAATGATTGCTCTGCTGCCACAGAATACAAAATCATGGTGATTGAAGGTGGCAATAAAATTCCCAAGGTGCCACCAGCAGCAATAATGCCTGCTGCAAAACCTGGAGAGTAGCCACGCTTACGCATCTCAGGAATTCCTGCGCTACCAATTGCAGAGCAGGTTGCGGGGCTAGATCCGGCCATAGCAGCAAACAGCGCACAAGCAAATACGTTCGCAACTCCTAGGCCGCCAGGTATCTTACCCATCCATACATGAAGAGCATCATACAAATCCTTACCCGCACGTGAACGGCCAATAGCGGCGCCTTTCAAGATAAACAATGGTATGGACATCAAAGTAATACTGGACATCTCCTCATACACGTTCTGCGCAACCGTATCTAATGATGAAGCAGGCATGAAGAAATACATAAAAATAATTGCAACAATACCTAAAGCAAAAGCAATTGAAATCCCCGAAAACATAATCACCAGGGTTACAAAAGCAAATAAAAGACCAATGGTAAGAATAGACATATTAGTGACCCCCACTCACAACATCAGTAGCGATCGTTTTTCTGATGAAAATTTGTAGAAATAGTTGAAATGTGAGCAATGCCATGCCAGCAAACATCATTAAATAGGGAATCCACAAGGGAGGAGCCCATGTGGAGTTAGTTACTTGACCATCTACCCATGCTTCCTGAAGCAAATCCCAAGTTTTCGTAGAAAAAAAGGCAAAAAATAGGCAGGAAATCACATCAATAACAATTCCGCGCACTTTATTAACCGGGTGAGGCAACAGGCCCTCAATTGCAGAAATTCCTATATGGCCACGCCTCTCTTGCACATATGAACTGCAGAGAAAAGTTACGCCCACCAAGCAAAATAGAGCAGCTTCATCTTGCCAGTCGTTCGCCGTATGAAATAAACCACGAGACATAACGCTGTAACTCAGAATGAGAGCTGCGGCCATCAGGGCGAGTGAGCCCAGTAACACCAAGAATTTATTCACTGCCGACATCACTCTGTCGGCAGCCTCTAGAATCCACATCATTTTATGAAATCTTCTCTGCTGAGCGTATCATTGCAGCACAAGTTTCATTACGCTCGGAGAATTCTTTCCAAGCAGAATTTTTAGCTACCGCCTTCCATTTATCAACTACCGACGTATCCATTTCAAAAACCTTGTTGCCGGCTTTAGCAAATGCAATAGCTGCATCAATATCATCCAGCTTGGCCTGTTCGGTACCAAATTTTTCCATATCCACTCCGACCGCCATAATGACATCGCGTTGTTTTGGTGTTAAAGAATCAAACACCGTTTTTGACATCATGAGCGGCTCTAACATATACCAATAGGATTTATTTTTGGCGGAAGTAAAGTTTTTAGTTAACTCCGCAAGCTTGAATGACATTAAGCTTGCCGATGATGTGTAGGCTGCCTCTAGTGAGCCAGTTTGCACGGCCTGATAAATCTCATTTGAAGGAATCGAGGTCATTACGGATGCACCGGCCGCCTTGAGCATGGCATCAAATTCACGACTACCACCCCTCACCTTAACGCCTTTAACATCGTCCGGAACCACGATAGGACCAGAACGTGTAGCAACGCCACCAGCCTGCCACACCCAACTAACAATCACAATGCCCTTGGACTCCATGACCTTATTCAAGATCTTGCCAACTTCAGCATTTTTCCATTTAGCGCCTTGTTCATAGCTAGTAACTAGCGCTGGCATTAGACCAATGTTAGCCTCAACAACTTCTCCACCCGCATAAGGCATTGGGTAGAAACTAAAGTCAAGGGCGCCTTTACGGAGAGCGCTAAATTGAGCATTTGTTTTCATTAATGAGGATTGCGGATAAACGTCGAACTTCAATTCGCCGTTTGTTTTTTTAGTGACCTCTTCACCGAACTTCTTACATAAGCGATCACGGAAGTCTGTGCCACTTGGAAATTGGTGAGAAATCTTTAAACTTTTGGCGCCTGATTGAGCAAACGCGCTCAGATCGTAACCAGCAAGGGATGCTCCAGCCGCACCCAGCAACAATGTGCGACGCAATTGAGAAATTTCTTTTGAATCTGTCATGTTCATCTCCTAAATGACTATTATTTTTCTACTTACAACTGTGGGTACTGCCAGTTTTGTGACCGCCGGCTTCTTCATGTTCCATTCTAAAGCGAATACTCTGTGAATTCTGCTTTAGAGTCTCCTCTACTAAATTTCTTACTTAGGGCTGCATTAAACGACCAACCGCACGGGAATAATCAATTTCACCCCGGGTAAATCGCTCATGATTCTCCTCAACAGCCGAAAGATCATATAAATAATTAACCATAAGTGCCGCGGACTGTCGTAAACCCTTGCGAGAGAGGTCTCCAGCCCAGTTAATTTGATGAAGCTTGGCGCCGTTGCCCAAGTGAAACTTGGCAACCGGGTTACCGTTACGGCCAGCAGAACCTAAACCCAAGTAAATACTTGCGAGGCACAGTAAAGCGGCCTTTTCTTTTTCATTAGCATTGTCTGGATGCCAGCCAGCACTTAAGCGCTCAGACCAAGAGCGATTAGCAAGTCCAAGGATCTCCAGGGATTGCTCACGAGCTGTGCGAACTGCCGGCTTGAGTTGGGTACCTGTCTTTTCGCTGCCAATATCTGCACCAGCTGCGACCCAGTCAATGAAGCCTGGAATTGGAGAAAGCGTCACAAAGGTTTTGAGACCAGGAAATTCTGCATGTAACTGTTCGGCAACGCGCTTAATCAAGAAATTACCCATTGAAACACCGCGCAGGCCTGGCTCGCAGTTACTTATAGAATAAAAAGCAGCCACTTTATATTGTGAAGTTTGATGAACTGTCTCTGCCTTCTTATCTACCAAAGGCGTAATCACAGCGGGAATTTCTGGCAAAAGCGCTACTTCAACGAAAATCAAAGGCTCGTTTGGAAGCTGCGGGTGAAAGAAGGCAAAACACCTACGATCAGGCTGCAAGCGGCGGCGCAGGTCATCCCAACCATCAATTGCGTGCACAGCCTCATGCTGAATCAGTTTTTCCAGAACCTCGGCAGGTGACTTCCAATCCACCCGATGCATCTTTAAAAATCCTGGGTTAAACCAAGAAGACAAGAGGTGACGCAAGTCAAAATCAACTGCTGTTAACTCCGGCTGCTTTTCAAGTAATTGCAACAGATCACGACGCATACCTACAAGCGCAGCAGTTCCATTGGTTGCACGATTAAGTCGACGAAACAATTCCTGCCTCGGAGGCTCAGTCACGCGTTGTAATTTAATGTAATTACGCGCACTTGCTTCTGCTGAAAAATTTTGCGCAGCAGCCATGACCGCAGCAGCATCAGGATTGAGTTTTTCAAATAGAAAATTAAAAAATTTAGAGTGTTGATCTTTAGAGAGCTTGCGATAGTTGTGGATCACATCATTAGCCATGCTGACGGCATTCGATTCGCCGCGCTCGGAAATGAGTCGATTAACCGCGCCGGTAACGCGGGAAAAGTAACGGGCTTTTGCTAGCTTTTCAAGCATGTGTATCTCTCAAAGAATTCAACCCAAAGGGTGGCGGGTTGATTACTAATGTATAGCTGAGCCATACCTGAATCAATTAATGAAAGTATATATTCATTAACTTTAAGTTAATGAATTAGCTAGCGCGTTAAGCCAGGTTTAGAAATTATTGCGATGCATCATGCGGGTTTCAGCCGCTAGAGCGAGGATATTGGGGTTTGATTCATTAGCCTGGAGGTACATTAGGGCAATATGTTGGGTTGCCTGATATTTTGGCAATAACGGGGTAAATTCAATCGCATCCCCCATTAATGCCTTCACCCTACCGGGCAATAAAGATCTTCCCAGGTCCCCGGAGACCATATTCATTAAAGAAAAGATATCACCCACCTTCATAACTACATTGGGGGCAAATCCAGCCAACTGGAAAGCCTCATAAAACCCTGAGGTGGTGGCAAAACCATCTTGAAGGGTTAAAAATTTCTCATTTTGGTACTCGGATAAATCAATATTAGCTTCGGCTGGCTTATTGTTTTTTGAGGAAGCTAAAAACAACTGGTCCTCAAAAAGAGGGACTACCTGAACACCCTCCGGAAGATCTCTTGTAGGAACCGCCATGACTACTGCATCTACATTTCCCTCGCTGAGCCTTTTCATCAAGTCCTCATTAGATCCCAGATACAAATCAATATCCAAATCAGGTCTACGAATTTTGGTACCCATAATGACTCTAGGAATAATATTGGCCGTCAAAGAGTACATTGACCCCAGGCGAATTTGCCCGCTCTCGACACCGGCTTTTGCTCTCGTCTTTTTGAGAACACGATCTACGTCAGCCAATAAATCGGCACTTGCTTCAGCCAAATAAATAGCTGCCGGCAAAGCTTTTAACTGGCGTCCATCTTTTACAAATAGGGCGCACCCTATTCCGGATTCCAGGGAATGCAATGCCTTGTGAATACTGACTGAACTTAAACGCAACTCTTCTGCTGTTTTTGAAAGACTGCCGGTCCGAATAAACGAGCACAGTACTTCTAATTTTCGAAGTGTTAGCTCTTCATTCAGCATGAGCTAATTATTGACTCTTGGATTTAAATGCAGTCATGAGATAGAGGCCAAACAATATCATTGGCACACACAACCACTGACCCATAGATAAACCCAAGCCTAGAAGGCCCAAGAAGGAATCGGGCTCACGCGCATACTCAGCCAAGAAGCGGCAAATACCGTAACCCAACATGAAAAATCCAGATATCTGGCCAACACGTCTTGGCTTGCCTGCATAAATCCAAAGCGCAATACCCAGGAGTACACCTTCACCAAGCAGTTGATAAATCTGTGATGGATGGCGTGGCACAGAATCTACTAAAGGAAAAATCATTGCCCATGGAAGATCAGTAGGTCTTCCCCATAACTCGCCATTAATAAAGTTCCCTAGTCGACCAAATGCCAACCCAAAGGGAACTAGTGGAGCAACCAAATCACTTACGACAAAAAAAGTGGTCTTATGCTTTTTAGCAAACCAGAAAAGTGCAACTAGCACACCTAACAAACCACCATGAAAAGACATGCCGCCTTCCCATATCTTAAAAATACTCAAAGGGTGAGTTAGATAGAAGCCTGGCATATAAAACAAGGTGTAGCCCAAACGACCGCCTAACACGACGCCAAGAACGCCGGCAAACAGAAGATCCTCAAGATCTTTATAGGTCCAGCCTAGGGATTGATAACGTGGTGATTTAATGCGTAAGCGACCCAGAAGCAAAAATTGAACGAAGGCCATTAAATACATTAAGCCATACCAATGAATGGCAAAAGATCCAATGCGAATTGCTGCAGGGTCAAACTGTGGATGAATCAACATAGTTCTTAGCTTTTGGATTGGTCAAAGTTATGTAACTCATGACCTAACTCTCTGTAGGCTTTAAAGCGCTCGCGGCCTGCCAAACGCTCTGCTTCGTTAACCGTAACAACTTCAACAATTCTGGGAAAGCGCGCAACCAAGGCCGGCACATCAGCAGGCATACGCATTCCCAAATGAATCATGACATCAGCATGGGGAATATCGTTCAGGGCCGAGGAAGCAAAGTCATCCGTGAGTACTATTGGGGTTTCAGCTGCAGCTTCTTCCTCAATAAAACAATGCGGCAAGAAATCAGTACTGCTAAATGCCCAAAGAAGCTCGTTCAACTTTTTCAGATCTGCTTTCTCACCCACCATCACAATATTGCGGACTGGCTCACCTTCAGGCGCAGCACTCCAAATCTTACGCGTAAGGCGACAAGCATATTCCAGCTTATCACTCACATTGCTATGAAAATCAATTCGAGCCATTCAATATTTATCCAAGATCTAAAGCGCTCACTTGCGCTCGAGCAAGAAGTTCACCAAGAGGGGCACAGGACGACCGGTAGAGCCTTTGGCAGCGCCACTCTTCCATGCGGTACCAGCAATGTCTAAGTGAGCCCATTTGTATTTCTCGGTGAAGCGAGACAAGAAGCAAGCCGCTGTCACGCTGCCAGCTGGACGACCACCAATGTTGGCAACATCTGCAAAATTAGATTTGAGCTGCTCATGGTAAGCCGCATCCAAAGGCAAACGCCATACCGTATCCAAAGAAGCATGACCTGCTTTAGTCAACTCACTTACCAAGCTCTCGTCGTCAGAAAACAAACCGCTATGCACATGACCCAAAGCAATCACGCAAGCGCCTGTTAAGGTGGCAACGTCAATCACTGCCGCCGGCTTAAAGCGCTCTACATAAGTCAGCGCATCACACAGAATTAAGCGACCTTCTGCATCGGTGTTGAGAACCTCAATGGTCTGCCCAGACATACTCTTCACAATATCGCCAGGACGAGTAGCTTGGCCTGATGGCATATTTTCACAAGTAGGAACTACGCCAATCACGTTCTTCTTTAACTTCATTAAAGCAATGGAGTACATCGTACCGATCACTGAAGCTGCGCCACACATGTCGTACTTCATTTCATCCATGGCTTCACCTGGCTTTAATGAAATTCCACCAGTATCAAAAGTGATTCCCTTGCCCACCAAAACAATCGGAGCCTCTCCTGCTTTGCCACCTTGATGTTTCATCACAATAAATTGCGGCGGGGTAGCAGATCCTTTGGAAACGGATAAAAATGAACCCATTCCCAAGGCCTCAATTTGTTTGAGCCCAAGTACATCCACTTTCAAAGCAGTCTTTTTACTTAAGCCCTGCGCGGCCTTACCGAGGTAAGTTGGTGTACAGATGTTTGGAGGAAGGTTACCCAAATCCTTCGCCAGATTCATACCCTCCACCATAGCTACGCCCTGCTCTACCGCAGGCTTCAGCTCTTTAGCGCAGGCATCGTTACCTGCAAAGACGAGATGCTTAAATATGTCTGCTTTATCTTTTACTTTGAATTTCATTGCTGGTTGACGCACGCCAAAACGATAAGCTTGGTCGCCAGCGTATTGAACTGTAAGACGAACCTCTTCGGCAATGAAGTCAGCTTTGTGTGCAAGCGCAAAACTTGGTGTAAACCAAAGCGCACTTTCAATTGATCCGCCACTTAACACCTTCAAAGCTGCGCGAGCAACTTTGGAATAAGTAGTCAAACTCCGTTCGCTAGCAAGATGTACATCACCCAGAGCAACGAGTAATACTCGTTTTGCTTTAACCCCATTAGTTGACCAAGATTTTTCTGCACGCAACATGCATACGGAAGCTTGCTTGGAATCTAAATCCCCAACAAGATTGGCGTGATTGACAGAGCCTCCGAGCAAAAGATCTAGCTCTGGCAAAAATCCTACTTTTGCCTTGGCGCCCTTAGCGTTTGAGAAACTATCAAAATCCGCCTTGGAATATGCCAAAACCAAGCAGTCGGTGTTATGGCTAAGCAAGGATTTGAGGCTAGATTTCTGGAGTTTTAGGCTCTGAAGGTCTGCTTGAGGGAAAATCTTGGTGCTGAATTGAATTGTCATAATCTATTACAGTGTTTTGGTCGCTTCAAAAGGGGGTAATCTGCTAATTTGGGACGTTTATCCATTATCCTCCGACATGAGAATAACTTCCCTTACCTGCAGCAATATAAGCCATTTACAAGCCCAATAACCCTTCAAGTCCAGACCTATAAATTCTCATGATTTTTAACCAGGCCCTTCGCCGCGAACTCAGTTTTACGACTGGCGGGGTCTTTTTGGTCTTAGTCACCATTATGGTGACCACCTTGGTGATCCGAATTTTGGGTTATGCCGCTAACGGGGCGGTCAATCCAAAAGACGCTCTAGTGTTAATTGCCTTAGCTACCCTGGGTTATCTTGCGGTTCTTTTAACAGTCTCACTATTTGTCGCAACATTAATTGTTCTGGTGCGCTGGTACAAAGATTCTGAAATGATTGTGTGGTTTGCTAGTGGTCTAAGCGTTACCAATCTTATTCGCCCTATCATGCAATTTGCCACGCCGTTCATTATTGTGATCGCGCTCCTGGCTCTTTTTGTGTGGCCCTGGGCCAACCGAGAATCCACTTTAATTAGTCAACGCTTTCAACAACGTGATGACGTATCCATGGTGAGCGCCGGACAATTCAAAGAGTCCGCAAAAGCAGAGCGTGTATTTTTTATTGAAGAGCTCGATGTTGATAAAAGCGAAGTCAAGAATATCTTCGTAGCTGATTCCAAGAATGGTCGGCTGAGCATTGCAGTTTCCCAAACTGGATTTATTCAAAACTCTGCAGGTGGTGAGAAATCCATCGTGATGCATAACGGTAGACGCTATGAGGGGCAACCCACTCAGCCCGATTTCAGAATTCTGGAATTTAACGAATACAGCACCAAGATACGGAGCAAAGAATCATTGGCGCCCCCACCACGCGATCGCGAGAAGACGATCACTGAGCTTTTAGATGACCCCAATCCAAACTCTACCAGCCCCAATCGTGCTGAGTTACTTTGGCGCATTGGATTGCCATTAATGGCATTGGGTTTGGTACTGATTGCAATTCCGCTTGCTTATGTAAACCCTCGCTTGGGTAATTACACTGCGATGTTTTATGCGGTCTTAATTTATTTAATCTATAGCAACTTACTGAACCTGACGCAAAATTTTGTCTCACAAGGCAAGGTCACTGTATTTGTTGCTATTTGGCCTATTCATTTGCTCGCCCTATTAATTGCGATAGCTTTAATTCGCAATCGCATTAATCCTTCTCTAAAGTGGTGGCGCCGTCAATTGCCTGCCTCTATGGCCGCCAAATGAAATTGCTCTTTCCTTTTATTTACGAGCGCTATTTAGCCAAGCAGATTTATGCTGCTTTTGGCTTTATCTTGTTCGCCTTGGTAGCTTTGTTTTTGTTCTTCGATATCTTGAGCGAGTTAGGGTCCGTGCAGGGGGGCTACACGCTTCCTCTAGCGCTACTTCATGTACTTCTGAAAGCCCCAAGCCGCATTTCAGAAATCATCCCCATTGCAGGCTTGATTGGCAGTATCTATGTATTTGCAATGCTGGCTAGCCAGTCTGAGTTCACCATTTTGCGTATCGCTGGATTAGACGTTAAACGTGGGCTCATTACTCTCACAAAAATTTCACTTCCATTAATAGCGCTCACACTCATCATGAGTGAATGGGTTGGCCCTTATTCCGAAGCAAAGTCTGACCAGATTCGCATGAAGGCTATGGGCTCAGCCTATACGTCACAATTTAAAACGGGTGTTTGGGTAAAAGATCGCCTACGCGATGAGGATGGCAGCGGGCCCGTGCGTCCAGGAGTGCGCTATGTCAACGTGGGCAAAGTTGACAAGGATAATGAGATTCAAAATATCCGTATGTATGAGTTTGATGACACCTATCATCTTCTCTCAATCCGTAGCGCAGCCTCCGGACAGTTTGATGAGACTGGCATTTGGGTTTTAAATGACGTCACCGAAACTCGCTTTAAAGAAACAAGGCAGTCTGACCCACTGAACCCCGTTTTTTCTGCGCAAACTTTTACGCACCCGATTCTCACTTTGGAATCGGAGGTCACGCCCCAAATTTTGAATGTGCTTTTAATTAGTCCTGAAAAAATGTCGATCATGAGCTTGGGTCGCTTTATCTCCCACCTTCGTGAAAACAAACAAGATGCGCAGAGACATTCCATCGCCTTCTGGAAGAAAGTGGTTTATCCCTTCACTATTTTTGTGATGCTCGCGCTAGCCCTTCCCTTTGCATACCTTAAGGTTCGAGCAGGAAGCGTTGGCATTAAAGTGTTTGGCGGAATCATGCTGGGCATGAGCTTCCAGCTATTTAATTCCCTCTTCTCCAACGTAGGGCTTTTGGGCTCTTGGCCAGCGCTTCTAACAGCGCTTACCCCGCCTTTGCTCTACTTCCTTTTGGCACTATTCGGGTTGCGCTGGGTTTCTAAGGCTTAATACCCAAAAATCATTTAGAATTTGATTCCTATATCATTGCTGATATATAGACAGGAATCCTTATGAATCTCCACCAATTTCGCTTTGTGCGTGAAGCCGTTAGGCAAAACTTCAACTTAACCACTGCCGCTAAAGCCTTATTCACCTCTCAACCAGGGGTTTCTAAAGCAATTATCGAATTGGAGGATGAGTTAGGCGTGGAGATCTTTCGTCGCCATGGCAAGCGGATTCGCTCCTTGACGGAACCAGGTAAACGCATTTTGAGCTCGGTTGAACGCATCCTTGATGAAGTGGAAACACTGAAGAGAGTGGGTAAGGATTTTGCTAGTCAAGATCAAGGTAGTCTCGTCATTGCCACCACCCATACACAAGCGCGCTACGCACTTCCTAAAGTGCTGACTGAATTTACTAAACGCTTTCCAAAGGTAAAGGTGAGTATTCAGCAAGGTAACCCAGGTCAAATTGCAGAGCTACTCACACATGATCGCGCGGATATTGCCATTGCTACTGAAGGGATTGCGAATACTCCGGGCGTACTGGCTTTGCCCGGCTATCAATGGCAACACGTGCTCATGGTGCCGCTAAGCCACCCCCTCCTCAACCAGGCAACACTTACTCTCGAAGAGATTGCTAAGTACCCAATCATCACCTACGACAAAGCATTTGCTGGTCGCAGCAAGGTTGATGCAGCCTTTGCGCAAAGAAACATTACGCCCGATATTATTTTGGAAGCGATTGATGCCGACGTCATTAAGACTTATGTAGAAACGGGTATGGGCATTGGTATTGTTGCGGGTCATGCTTATGACCCCGATCGAGATCGCAATCTTAAAGTGATTCCTGCGGGACATTTATTTGGTAACAATGTGACCCATCTTGGGGTCAAACAAGGCGCTTACTTGCGCTCATTTGTTTACACCTTCATTGAACTCTTCTCACCAACGCTCACCAAGAAGATTGTTGAGCAGGCAATGAATAACGAATCCGAGACTTACGAAATTTAAATAATCTGGAAATGCTCACGGACTGAACAGTCTTTGAGTGGTGCCTCGGGGCGGACTCGAACCGCCACGCCTTGCGGCACCGGATTTTGAGTCCGGCACGTCTACCAATTCCATCACCGAGGCAGGTGTTTGCAGTGGAAATTCTGCTTACTTTGCTACTTTGTTACTGCTAAGACATGAGAGTGTAACAAAAAATGGTCAGATACCCCCTACCTTGGGTCTAGAACCCCTTAAAATGAGCTCTTCTAGCCAAATTATTAAAAGGACTTACCCGTATGGCCGGCCATTCGAAATGGGCCAATATTCAGCACCGCAAAGGTCGTCAGGACGAAAAACGCGGCAAGATTTGGACCAAACTCATTAAAGAAATTACCGTAGCCGCCAAATTAGGCGGTGGTGATATTGCTACTAACCCACGTTTACGCCTAGCTATTGATAAGGCCAAAGACTCCAATATGCCAAACGATAACGTGCAAAGAGCGATTCAACGCGGCACTGGATCTCTAGAAGGCGTGAACTACGAAGAAATTCGTTATGAGGGTTATGGCATGAATGGCGCCGCCATTATTGTGGATTGCTTAACCGATAACCGTACCCGCACCGTTGCTGAAGTTCGCCATGCTTTTAATAAGAATGGCGGCAATATGGGTACCGAAGGTTCTGTTGCATTTTTATTCAAACACTGCGGTCAAATGTTATTTGCTCCGGGCACCAGTGAAGATCAACTCATGGAAGTAGCTTTAGATGCTGGCGCCGAGGATGTGATCACTCATGACGACGGCTCTTTAGAAGTGTTGTCTCCCGTTCCTGATTTTTCAAACGTACAAGATGCCATTAGTAAAGCGGGTCTCAAGCCTGAGCTTGCAACGGTTGCCATGCGCCCTGAGACTGAGATCGCCTTGGAAGGTGATCAGGCTGAGAGTATGCAGAAATTGTTAGATGCGCTTGAGAACTTAGATGACGTTCAAGAAGTATTTACGAATGCTGCTCTTTAATCGACTTTGCATATATAAAAAATTTACTGCATTTTTACTTCATTAATACTGACAAACTATCGTTATGAAAATTCTCTTAATCGGATCTGGCGGACGCGAACATGCTTTAGCCTGGAAACTGGCTCAATCCCCACAAGTCCAAACGGTTTATGTTGCTCCTGGTAATGGCGGTACAGCTACCGCTAAACAAACCGCTGCTGGCATTGAGAACTTACCGATCACTGGATTACAAGAGCTGGCTGACTTTGCTAAGCGCGAGAAGATACACCTAACGGTTGTAGGTCCAGAAGCGCCACTTGCTGCTGGCATCGTGGATGTATTTCGTAATAATGGCTTGCGTATTTTTGGCCCAACTCAATTGGCAGCTCAACTGGAATCCTCTAAAGACTTTTCTAAAGCCTTTATGAAGCGTCATGGTATTCCAACAGCCGATTACCAAACGTTTTCTAGCGCACTTGAAGCGCATGCTTATATTGATGCCAAGGGTGCGCCAATTGTGATTAAGGCTGACGGCCTTGCGGCAGGTAAAGGTGTTGTAGTGGCAATGAGTCTTGAAGAGGCGCATGCCGCAGTTGACATGATGTTGGCTGATAACAAATTAGGCAATGCAGGTGCCCGTGTGGTGATTGAAGAATTCCTAACAGGTGAAGAAGCTAGCTTCATTGTTCTCGTGGATGGCAAGAATGTTCTTGCATTAGCTACTAGCCAAGATCACAAGCGTTTACTCGATGCTGACCAAGGACCGAATACTGGCGGCATGGGTGCTTACTCCCCTGCACCAGTTGTTACTCCAGAAATTCATGCACGTGCATTGCGTGAAGTGATCATGCCAACAGTGAAGGGCATGCAAGCAGATGGCATTCCGTATACAGGCTTCTTGTATGCGGGTCTCATGATCACGCCTGATGGCAAGATTAAGACCTTAGAATTTAACTGCCGCATGGGCGACCCAGAAACACAACCGATCATGGCTCGCCTGCGCAGTGACCTCGTCAATGCATTAGATCATGCAGTTGACGGCACGCTCAATGAAGTTGAGCTGGAATGGGATCGCCGCACTGCTTTAGGTGTTGTGCTTGCAGCCCACAATTACCCTGATACCCCGCGTGCAGGTGATGTTATTACCGGCATTCCGGCTGATACTGAAGATCAAATTGCCTTCCATGCTGGTACGAAATTGCAAGATGGCAAAGTAGTGACCTCCGGTGGACGGGTGATGTGCGTAGTAGGTCTCGCAGATACTGTACGTGGTGCCCAACAAAAAGCATACGAAGCCATCAACCATATCCAATTTGACGGCATGCAATATCGCAAAGATATTGGCTACCGCGCAATTAAGTAAACCCATCAAGTTAGAACGCCCTTGTCAGATCAACAGACCCAAATCGATATCGCAACCTTAAAAGAGTATTTTTTAGGCTTGCAAGACCGAATCACAAGTGCAATGAGTGCTTTGGATGGCAAGGTCTTTGTTGCTGATGAGTGGCACAAACCTGAAGACAGCAAACTCAAGGGTTATGGTCGCACCTGCATTTTGGATGGCGGCAATATTCTGGAAAAAGGTGGAGTAGGCTTCTCCCATGTCCGTGGCGATCAAATGCCCCCTTCTGCATCACATCATCGTCCAGAGGTAGCAGGTCGTAGCTTTGAAGCAATGGGCGTGTCTTTGGTATTCCACCCGAATAACCCCAAAGTACCCACCACGCATATGAATGTGCGTTGCTTTATTGCGCAAGCGCCTGGTAAAGAGCCGGTATGGTGGTTTGGGGGTGGCTTTGACCTCACACCCTATTACGGCGTTGATGAAGACTGCAAACACTTTCATCAAACCGCTAAAGATGCCTTAGACCCTTTTGGTGAGGAGCTCTACCCTCGTTTTAAAAAATGGTGCGATGAATACTTTTACTTAAAACACCGTGAAGAACCGCGTGGTATTGGCGGCGTTTTCTTTGATGATTTTAATGAGCTTGGTTTTGAGAAAAGTTTTGCAATGACCCGTGCAGTTGGGGATGCATTTATCGATGCGTACCTACCAATCGTGCAGCGCCGCTATCAAGACAGCTTCACTCCCGAAGAAAAGTCCTTCCAAGAATATCGCCGCGGTCGCTATGTAGAGTACAACTTGATCTTTGATCGTGGAACTATCTTTGGTTTGCACTCTGGTGGTCGCACCGAATCTATTTTGATGTCGATGCCACCAGTAGTTCAGTGGTGGTACAACTGGCAACCCAAGCCTGGTACTCCTGAGGCCAAGCTGTATGACTATTACCTTAAGCCACGAGATTGGCTAGCTTGAGCGCTATAAAGAAAATTGGCATTCTTGGAGGTACATTTGATCCTCCACATGTGGGTCATTTGAAATTAGCTACGCATTTTGCAAAGCTACTCCGCTTAGATGCACTGCTACTTATTCCGAGTGGTGAGCCTTGGCAAAAGGGAGCCGGCATTACTCCCGCAGAAATGCGCCTCAAGTTGACTGAAGCTGCGGGCATTGATTTAGCGCGCGCATTTTTATATCTCAAGATTCCCACTCAAGTAGGCATTGATCGTATGGAGATAGATTGCGCTGGGCCTAGTTATGCGATTGATACCGTTAAAGCCTTACGTGAGCGCTTTGGAACAAATGCTAGCCTGACTTGGCTGATGGGAGCAGACTCTCTGGTTGCCCTCCCTAGCTGGAACTCTTGGGAAAAACTGAGCCAGTATGTGAATTTTGCGGTGGCGACTAGGCCACACCATGATTTAAAGCTAGAAATTAGCTCTGAAGTAGGTCAATTTTTGGAGGTCCATCAAACATCGGACGCCGATGCCCTTGAAAATAGCGCTGCAGGCCTCATATACATCGATGAAAGCTTGAATATTGATCTATCCTCAACTGCATTACGAGAACGTCTCAAATCCAGCTCACGGAGCTCTATTGCATCCGAGCAAATTCCAACCCACACCCTAGAAATCATTACAAATCTGGGCTTGTACCAGTAATCAAGCTAAGATCACTCTAATTAGAAAAATTATTGCCGAGAAAATATGGACTTACGTAAATTACAACGCGTCGTGATTGATGCCCTAGAAGATGTTAAAGCACAAGATATCCGCGTGTATGACACCACTAAATTAAGCGAGTTATTTGATCGAGTGGTTATTGCCACTGGTTCTAGTAATCGCCAAACCCGCTCTTTAGCCATGTCGGTTAAAGAAGAGGTGAATGCTAAAGGTGGAGAAGTCATTTCTATCGAAGGTTTAGAAACTGGCGAATGGGTATTGGTTGATTGTGGCGACATCGTCGTACATATTTTGCAACCAATGTTGCGCTCCTACTATCAGCTTGAAGGTATGTGGGGTGCTAAACCTGTACGCGTGAAATTAGCCGGTGACAAAGGTCTTGTTAAGGCCAGCGAATCCGAAGACGACGAGTAATCTCGTCATCACTTGCGGCAATGCGGCTCACCATCGTTTCCGTTGGTCATAAGATGCCTGATTGGGTTGCTACGGCAACTCATGACTACATCAAAAGAATGCCTGCTGACTGCAGTATTGAAATCAAAGAGATCAAGCCTGATCTCACACCCGCAAAAGAAGCTGTAAAAATTGCAGCAGCCATTCCCAAGGGATCCAGAGTGATCGCTTTGGATGAACGAGGCAAAGACCAAACCACTCAGAACTTAGCAACGCAACTAGCCAGCTGGCGCCAAGAAGGTTTTGACATTACCTTTTTAATTGGTGGTGCGGATGGCTTGGACCCTAGTCTGAAAGCAGGTGCGCAAGCCATGTGGCGACTCTCCAGTCTTACCTTGCCACATGCCATGGCCAGAGTCATGTTAGTAGAGCAGCTTTATCGAGCCTGGACTATTCTGCAAGGCCACCCCTATCATCGTGAGTAATCCGTTGAACTCTTTTATTTATCTGGCTTCGCAAAGTCCTCGCCGCCAAGAGATCTTGAGGCAAATGGGTGTTCGCTTTGAAATGCTACAGCCAAGTCCCGATGAAGATAGTGAGAGCATCGAAACTCCTCTTCCACAAGAAAAAGCACACGCCTATGTAGAACGCGTTACCTTGGCAAAAAGTGCTGCAGCACTCAGCCGATGGAAAAAAAGTGGCTTACCCTGGGCTCCGATACTCTGCGCCGATACCACTGTAAGCTTACCTAAGTATCCTGATGGTGAAATTCTGGGTAAACCGGTTGACGCAGCGGATGCCGCCCGAATTCTGACTATGCTCAGCGGCAAAGTACATGAAGTACTGAGCTCGGTAGCGATAACCGTGAGCCCCGATGAAAAACCCATACAGCTTGTACAGATTTCTCAAGTTCAGTTTGCCGTTTTGTCGAAAGAGCAGATTGACAGCTACATCGCTAGCGGCGAGCCCTTTGGTAAGGCTGGCGCCTATGGCATACAGGGCTTGGGTGGGTCTTTTATTCCCTCAATTCAGGGTAGCTATAGCGGTATCATGGGCCTACCTATTTATGAAACAAAGCTTTTACTAGATCGCGCCCAAGTCAGCAGCATATGAATGAAGAAATACTGATCAATATCACCCCGCAAGAAACGCGCGTTGCTTTAATTCAGCAAGGAGCAGTTCAAGAGCTACAAATTGAGCGCACTCGCCAACGCGGTATCGTGGGAAATATCTATTTAGCCAAAGTCGTTCGTGTACTGCCAGGCATGCAATCCGCATTTATCGAAATCGGTCTTGAGCGCACGGCATTTATGCACGTCGCTGACATCACACAAAATAATCCTCAAGCACAAATTGAAAAATTATTATTTGAAGGTCAAACACTGTTGGTGCAGGTATTAAAAGACCCTTTAGGGACAAAAGGTGCACGCTTAACAACCCAACTGAGTATTGCTGGACGCAATTTAGTTTATCTACCGCCAGCAGGTAGCGATACCGCTACCGAAAAATATATTGGTGTTTCTCAGCGGATTGATCAACCTGAAGAACGCGAAGCCATTAAGGCGCGTCTTGCAGGTCTAATGGCTGAAGACGAAAAAGGCGGCATCATCGTCCGCACTAGCGCTCAAGATGCATCCGATACAGAACTACAGCATGACATGCTTTACCTGCGAACTACCTGGGAAAACATTCATGCAGCCATGAAACACAATCCGGCGCCTACCCTACTCTATCAGGACCTTAGCCTAGCAGAGCGGGTATTGCGCGATGTTGCCGGTGAGGACACCACCCAAATCCGTGTGGATTCTGCCGAGAATTTTGAGAAGCTCAAAGCATTTACAAATGCCTACATGCCTAACCTTTTAGGTAAGTTGACTCTGCATCGCGGCGAACGCGCACTCTTTGACTTATTTGATGTTGATGCGGAGATTAATAAAGCACTAGGTCGCCGAGTCGATCTCAAGTCTGGTGGCTACCTCATGATCGATCAAACAGAGTCGATGACTACGATTGATGTGAACACAGGTAGTTACGTCGGTGCACGCAATCTCGATGACACTGTCTTTAAAACCAATCTAGAGGCAGCCCAAGCGATTGCACGTCAACTCCGTTTACGCAATCTGGGTGGAATCATCATCATTGATTTCATCGACATGATTGGCAAAGACCATCAAGAATCTGTGTTGCATGAACTCAAACGTAATCTTGAACGCGATCATGCACGCACCTCAGTAAGCGACTTTTCTGCATTAGGCTTGGTAGAAATGACCCGCAAACGGACGCGTGAGTCCTTAGCCCATATCACTTGTGAACCTTGCGCCACTTGCCTTGGCAAAGGTGAGATTAAAACTGCCCAAACGATTTGTTATGAGATTTTGCGGGAAATTGTGCGAGAGCACCGCCAATTTAATCCACGTGAATTTAGGATTGTGGCTGCGCCTGATGTAATTGATTTATTTCTAGAGGAAGAGAATCAATTCTTGGCGCAGTTGGGGGATTTCATTGGCAAGCCAATTACCCTACAAGCGGAAGGTAGCTTCCGCCAAGAGCAATACGATATTGTTCTGAGTTAAGTTTTCTAAATTAAGCGTTCGAGAATTGGATGCGATGCAAGTTCGCATACAAGCCATCGTGCTTAATCAAATCTTCGTGAGAACCATTTTCGACAATCTTGCCGTGCTCCAAAACCACAATTCTGTCAGCATGCTCAATGGTCGATAAACGGTGTGCAATCACTAAAGTCGTTCTATTAGCCATTAAAGTATCTAGCGCTTCCTGAACCTGACGCTCGGATTCAGAATCTAGAGCCGATGTAGCTTCATCCAATATCAGAATTGATGCATCTTTATAGATAGCACGTGCAATGGCTAAACGCTGACGTTGGCCGCCAGATAAGCGATTACCGTTGTCCCCAACCATGGAATCAATGCCTTCTGGCAATTCTTTGATCATAGCGCTGAGATTAGCGGCTTCTAATGCCTCTATCGCGCGACCGCGATCGACTCCAGCTGGGCCATTGGCACCATACGCCACATTAGCGGCAATAGTGTCATTAAAGAGAATAACGTCTTGACTGACAAATGCGATTTGTCGACGTACATCTGCGAGCACAATATCTTCCAGCGGAATGTCATCCAAGTAAATGTGGCCACTAGTGGGCTTGAAGAATCGAGGTAACAAATTCACGAGAGTTGACTTACCGCCACCAGATGGCCCCACAAAAGCAACCACTTCTCCAGGCTTAATATTTAGATTGATATTGCTTAGGGCGTCTTGACGTCCAGCTTCTTGCTGGTAGGAGAACCCTACATCATCAAAACGAATAGCGCCTTTTGCCTTATTAAGCGGCTTCATACTTTGCTTGCGGTCTTGATCTTCCTCAAAAGGTTGATCCATCAATGCAAAAATCATCTCTGCTGCAGTAAGACCACGCTGCAAAGGTTGGTTGATATCCGCTAAATGCTTCAAGGGAGAAATCACCAACATCATTGCAGTAATGAAGGCTGCAAACCCACCCACAGTAGTACCTTCCGTAGCAGATTGCATCAAGGCAATCACCAACACCACGGACAAAGCCATGGAGGCAATGAGTTGTGTAATTGGCTGATTTAGACCGCCGGCCACTGCAGACTTCAAGGCAAACTGGCGCAAGCGTTCTGCCTTTTGCATGAAGCGGGACATTTCATACTCTTCAGCACCATGAACTTTAACGATCTTGTATCCAGCTGCAGCCTCTTCAACAATATAAGCAAGATCGCTTGTGAGCGTTTGCTGCTCCCTGTTAAGAGACCTTAAGCGACGATTAATTTTGCTCATGATGAATGCAATGACGGGAAAAATAACTAAGACAACTAAAGTCAACTGCCAATTTAAATAAATTAAATAACCAATTAAACCAACGACCGTCAATGAATCTCGCACTAAGCTAATTAACATTGTTCCCATGACGGAGAGAACGTTATTCACCTCAAAGACAACGCCATTAATTAAAGTCGATGCCGAGTTCTTTTGAAAAAAAGTAGTGCTAGCGTTCAAAAGGGTTTGAAACATTTGCGCACGTAACTTTAAAAGTACGGAGTTAATTACCCTAGTAAGTAAATAGTTCGACAAAAATTGGGCCAAACTTCGCACCAAAGCCAAACCCACCAAGAAAACCGGTACTTGCCAGAGCTTGCTATTAAGTTGACCTGTAAATCCACGATCCAACAAAGGCTTCATTAGGGCAGGGATTGAGGTCTCGGCGGCGGCAACTACAGCCATAGCCAATAAAGACCCAACAATCAAGTTGATATGGGGCTTGAGATAGGTAATTAAGCGATTTAGGGCGGTACGGTCTTGAGCATTCATATAATGAATTATGCCCACCTTATCAGTCATACTCATCACCCGCAATGAAGAGGCCAATTTGGACGATTGTTTGGCCTCTCTGGAGGGGATCGCCCAGCAGATCGTGGTTGTTGATACCAACAGCTCTGACCGCACCCTTGAGATAGCCAAAAACCACGGTGCAACGATAGCCCAGCCGCCGGATTGGCCTGGTTTTGGGCCCCAAAAGAACCGCGCCCTGGATTTAGCTACCAGCGAATGGGTTCTATCCTTGGATGCCGATGAAAGACTCACCCCTGCTCTAAAGTCAGAAATTCTGACGGCCATTCACCATAGCGCCCATGTAGATTGCTTTGCCATCCCCAGACTTTCTTGGTATTGCGGACGCTTTATCCGTCACTCCGGCTGGAGCCCGGATTATGTCGATCGTTTATTTAAACGAGGCACCGCCCGCTTCTCAGATGATTTGGTTCATGAACGCCTAGTTCCCAATGGTCAAGTCGCAAAATTGGAAAATCCCATGCTGCATTACAGCTTCATGAACTACTCTCAAGTACTCCAAAAGCTAGATCGCTACTCCACAGCCTCAGCAGAGCAAGCATTTGCTAGAGGTAAAACAAGCAACCCTCTTAAGGCAGTCCTGCATGGTGCATGGGCATTTTTCCGCACCTATGTTTTGCGTGCGGGATTTTTAGACGGTCCTCAAGGATTTGCATTAGCAGTATCCAATGGTCAAGGAACCTATTACCGCTATATCAAGTTGTGGCACCTGAATCAGGAAACCGGTAAATGATTTCGATTTTGCTAGCCACCTATAACTGGCCACAAGCACTCAAGCTTTGCCTAGAATCTCTGGCTACGCAAACCGATCAGGACTTTGAAATCATCATCGCTGACGATGGCTCTACTGAGAGCACAAAACACCTCATTGAATCTATTAAAGGTTCATACCCCGCTTCTATCACCCATCTTTGGCAAGAAGACCAAGGCTTTCAGAAAACCAAGATCCTCAATAAAGCAATCGCTGCAGCTCATGGCGATTACTTGGTTTTCCTGGATGGCGATTGCATTGTCCAGCCAGACTTTGTGGCTCAGCATCGTGCGCTAGCACAAAAGGGATACTTAGTTACCGGCAGCAGAGTCCTGCTCAATGAACACCTCACCACCGAATTACTCGCTTGGCCTCAGTGGAATTATGAGCGCTTTTCTTCAAACCTTATCAGCAAGCGCTTGAGTGGAGGCATCAATAAATATTGGCCCCTCAAAGTAAAGCTGGGTAACGGCTCCTGGCGTGACTACAAAAAATTTGTTTGGCGTCGCATCAAGGGTTGCAACATGGCTTGCTGGAAAGCCGATGCTGAAGCAATCAATGGCTTTGATGAAACTATGACCGGCTGGGGCCATGAGGATGCCGATTTTATCTTCCGCTTACAACACCATCGCATCCGTCGCAAGTCAGGCTCATGGTCCACGGAAGTACTCCATCTCTTTCATCCAATCCACGATCAAGGCAATGCTGCCGAGAATGCTCGACGTGTTCGCGAGAAGATCTTGGCTAAGGCTCTTTGACTTTTTAAAACGCTATGACTGCTTATTCCGCACTTAAACCTAAAAAGGTTTTATTTATTGCCACGAGGCAAATTGGAGACGTATTAGTAACAACGCCTCTGATTAGCAAAGCCAGAGAGCTTTGGCCTCATGCGGAGTTTCATTTTTTAGGATATCGCGGCAAGTTAGAGATGCTTCATGGCAATCCCGACATTGCTGAAGTGATTGAAACTTCAGATCGTCCCGGTTTTGGTGAATATCTCACCCTCTTTAATCGCCTCTTTCAGCGTTATGACTTAGCAGTTGTGACGCAACCTAGTGATCGCGCCTACCTTTATGGCTTAGTAGCGGCCTTTAGAAGGGTTGGTGTACTGGGTGGTCATCCTCAAGGCAAAGATGCACAAGACCAACAGAAAAGAAGTAAGAGTGAGAAGCAAAATGCCTGGAAGAAATTTATCTGCATGCACACAGTGGATGTTGACTACTTTAAGCAGCATGTTATTGCCGAAAAACTGCGCCTACTAGAGGACTTTTTTAAAAACCGAGCTGAATTATTTTCCAAACCGATCTTAGTTACTCCGCCTGCAGGAGAGCCCTTAACGCCGGTCATTGCAAACGAACTTAAGCAACCTTATGTTGTTGTACACCCAGGACCATTAACGGCCTATAAGCGCTGGCCGCTTGCGTATTGGCAAGAGCTCATCACTTGGCTCGTAAGTCAGAACTTCCAGGTAATCCTCAGTGCGTCACCTGCTAAGCAAGATATACAACTTAATCACGACATCATTTCCTTGTTGGATGATGAAACTAAGAAAAAAGTGATTAATGCTGCTGGTAAATTATCCATCCCCCAAGCAGGCACTTTGATTCGTGGGGCCGCTTTGTATATTGGGGTTGATACTTCAATCACCCATTTAGCAGCAGCATGCAATACCCCAACCATCACTCTGTTTGGTGCCACCCCACCAACGAACTTTGGTCCATGGCCCAATGGTTTTATTGGTGAGCAGCCATATCAATTGCGTGCTCGCACCCAAACCGTTGGCAATGTCACCATCCTGCAAGGCCCTGGTGAATGCGTGCCTTGCCGTAAAGCCGGATGCCTAGATAAGGCCGATAGTTATAGTGAGTGCTTGGACCTGCTAGAACCCAAGCAAGTCATTGAGGCAATTCAGAAGGCATTACCGAACTAAAGCAACGGTCAATCCTGCAATACCGTACTTAGTGATACTGAATCTGTACAGGATCTTTTTGCTTAGAAGCTAGGATTTGATTTAAGCCATGCAAACAGGCATCGTCAGGATAGATACGCAACTCTTCTGGGAACTGCATCAAGCAAGCACCGCCACTAGTAGTGACGGCAGCCGTCAGCATTAAGCCCTTCATACCATCATTGGATCCCGGCGCAGCAGGGGCAGATGCACTAAGCTTAGGATCACGCACACGATTAGCCATAAGGTAGGGATTAATTTGGCTACGGAGCATCTTGATATCAACCGCATTATCAATACAGACATGCACGTTACGGGCAAAGCGCATTCGCGCACCCGTGATATCCATTACCGCCTCAGACACAATACGCATGCCGCCTGAGAACTTATCGGGCGTCACATTCACCTTTGCAACCAAGAGCTCATCCTCTTTTAGCCAAGAACGATTGGGCTCGTAGACTTCGCTATACAAGGTGACTTCGAGGGCAGCAGAGCCATCATCGATAGTTGCAATCATCATGCGACCGCGTTGACCAGTCAGCATTCGAGCTGAAGTAATAATGCCAGCAATGAGTTGATCTTTACCCTCTGTTACCTTAGATAAAGGCTGCCGGATAAAGTGAGAAGTCTCATCGCGATAGGCGTCAAACATGTGCCCTGTTAGGCAAAGACCCAAGGCATTCTTCTCTTCTTGCAAACGCTTCTTTTCAGACCAGATAGGCTCACGCACTAACTCTGGAAGATGGCGATCCTCTTCACCGGCCGCCTCAAACAAGCTCACCTGGTGAATCGATGCCTCAGCTTGTTCAGCAGCCTCAATCGCTCTGGCTAAAGAGGCAAGTAAGGTAGAGCGAATGTCATACAGATTCCCACCCGCTGGAACGGAATCACGATACAAGCTATCAAAAGCACCTGCACGCATCAGCGCTTCAATCGCGCGGCGATTGACTTGCCTACGATCCACTCGTGCACAAAAATCAAACAAATCTTTAAATGGCCCGCCACTTTCACGTGCCTTCACGATAGATTCAATCGCCGCTTCACCGGTACCACGCACCGCACCTAAACCATAACGAATATGGCTGATGGAAGAATCTGGAGCAGCATCTGGTGCGCGCAATGGGGTGAACTCATAAACACCGGTATTGATATCTGGCGAGAACACCCGAATGTTATTGACTAAGCAATCGTCATACAGAATTTTCACCTTATCGGTGTCATCCATTGCAAGTGATAAGTTGGCTGCCATAAATTCAGCTGGGTAATACGCTTTGAGCCAAGCGGTTTGATATGCCAAGAGTGCGTAAGCGGCAGCATGGGACTTATTAAATCCATAACCCGCAAAACGCTCCATCAAGTCATAGATCTCATTTGCCTTTGACTCGGTAATGCCACCCGCTTTTGCACCATCACTAAAGATCTTGCGATGTTGAGCCATTTCTTCAGGCTTTTTCTTACCCATCGCACGACGTAACATGTCGGCACCACCCAATGAGTAGCCGCCAATCATCTGCGCCATTTGCATCACCTGCTCTTGATAGACCATGATGCCGTAGGTCTCGCGCAGAACAGGCTCAATACGGGGATCGGGATACTCTACCTTTTGACGACCATGCTTACGCTCAATAAAGTCTGGGATCAAATCCATTGGGCCCGGACGATACAAAGCCACTAGGGCAATAATGTCCTCAAAGCGGTCTGGCTTGGCTTCACGTAGCATGCCCTGCATGCCGCGGCTTTCTAGCTGAAATACTGCGACAGTATTAGCGCGCTTCAGAACATCAAATGCTTTTTCATCATCGAGCGCAATCTCTCCGATATTCCAGTCTCTGCGATCAGCGTGTAGTGATTTAATCCAACGCTCTGCTGCTGCCAAAATAGTAAGCGTAGTCAGGCCCAGGAAGTCGAACTTCACCAGACCAATCGCCTCTACGTCATCCTTATCAAATTGACTGATCACAGAGCTACTGTCTTGATCTTTGCTTTCTTGTGTGTAGAGTGGGCAAAAATCAGTGAGGCGCCCTGGGGCAATTAAGACACCGCCCGCATGCATACCCACGTTACGGGTCATGCCCTCTAACTGCTGCGCCAAGGAAAGTAATTGACGCACTTCATCTTCATTCTTTTCGCGCTCGGCTAATTGCTTCTCTTCCTTCTTCGCCATCTCAATGGTCATATACTGACCTGGCTTATTCGGAATGAGTTTGGCAATTCCGTCTACGAAGTTATAGCCCTGCTCTAGTACACGCCCCACATCACGAATCGCCGCTCTAGCTGCCATAGTTCCGAAGGTGGCGATCTGACTCACCGCATCTTTACCGTACTTATCCTTTACATACTGAATCACACGGTCGCGACCATGTTGGCAAAAGTCGATATCAAAGTCGGGCATCGATACCCGCTCTGGGTTAAGGAAGCGCTCAAAGAGTAAGTTGTAACGGAGCGGATCCAAGTCGGTAATACCGAGTGAGTACGCCACTAAAGATCCGGCACCGGATCCGCGGCCTGGACCTACAGGCACGCCATTATTTTTAGCCCAGTTAATAAAGTCTGCCACGATCAAGAAGTAACCCGGGAAGCCCATTTGAGAAATCGTCTTGACTTCAAATACCAAACGATCGTAATAACGCTTCATTTCTGCTTCGCGCTCTTCTGCATCCGGGAAATTACGCTCCATGTGG
Source organism: Polynucleobacter sp. Tro8-14-1 (assembly GCF_018881655.1). Lineage (GTDB taxonomy): Bacteria > Pseudomonadota > Gammaproteobacteria > Burkholderiales > Burkholderiaceae > Polynucleobacter. The sequence continues at coordinate 26,458 of NZ_JACVPX010000004.1, read as the reverse complement.
CGCTTCAAACCGACCTCGGATTGCTGCAACAAATAGTCTTCCAAAGTAATTCCGGGCGGTATTGGAAAATCCGGTAAACGTGGTTGACCTAATACCAATGAGAGATTGCAACGCTTGGCAATTTCAACCGAGTTCGCTAGTGCGACTGGCAAATCAGCAAAACGCTTTTCCATTTCCTCTTGGGTCAGGAAGTACTGCTCGTCATTAAACTTTTTGGTTCGGCGTGGATTGCCGAGTAACTCCCCTTCAGCAATACATACGCGGGCTTCATGCGCTGTAAAGTCGCTCTTTTGCATGAACTGCACTGGGTGGGTTGCAACCACCGGTAGGTTTAGTTCACTGGCGAGATGGCAAGCAAGCTGGAGTTGCTTTTCATCTTGAGGATTACCGCCGCGCTGGACCTCGATGTAGAAAGACTTCGGAAAGAGTTTTTCGTAGCGTCTAGCAACAATCTTGGCATGGTCTTCTTGCCCACCCAATAGCGCGATGCCGACTTCACCCATACGTGCGCCAGAAAGTGCAATCAAGCCATAAGAGAGTGTGCGCTTGGCCGCTTTATCTTCTGCTTTGGCAGCGGGCTCACTAAACCAAGCGGAATCGACTTCAGCGCGACCACGAGATTGATTGTCGAGAGATGCCCTACTGAGCAGCTCACATAAATTGAGGTAACCGGAATGATTTTGTACCAAGAGCAATAAGCGATGAGGCTGATCTGGATCCTGAGGATTGCTCACCCAAACATCCGCTCCGGCAATCGGCTTGATCCCGCCAGAACGAGCGGCGGTATAGAACCGCACTAAACCAAATAAATTACTTAAATCCGTAATCGCTAACGCGCCCATCTCATCTTTGACGGCAGCAGCTACCGCATCATCAATGCGCACGACTCCATCCGTAATCGAAAACTCGGAATGGACGCGAAGATGAACAAAACGGGGTGAAGCCATGAGATGATTTTAGCTGTGTCCACACTCAAAAACCCTTCATCCCCAACCGGCGGCTATCGCGGGCGATTCGCCCCCTCGCCCACCGGTCCGCTACATGCCGGATCCCTGGTTGCCGCCCTAGGAAGCTGGCTAGATGCCCGCAAAAATGGGGGTAAATGGCTGCTTAGAATCGAGGATTTGGACACCCCAAGGTGCCTCCCTGAAGCAACCGGGCAAATTCAGACTCAATTACTCGCCTGCGGCCTTTCTTGGGATGAGGAGGTCATTCATCAATCTCAGCGCCAAGAGGCTTATCAAAGGGCTTTAGAGCGCTTAAATGGGCTTCAATGCCTCTATTCCTGCACTTGCTCAAGACAAACTATTGCCAATGCCCTAGCTAAGCTCGGAATAGAGACACCCCGCAATCAAGAAATGATCTATCCCGGCACTTGCCGCCCTGCCCACATAATCAGCAATCCCACAGAATCTATCGAGGAATTACAACGTGCTTGGCGAATTGGTCTTCCCCAAAATTGCCATATTGAATTTAACGACTTAGCTCTGGGCTCTCAAAGCCAAAACCTCAATGCAGAAGTAGGCGATTTTGTACTACGCAGGAATGATGGCTTATTTACCTATCAGCTAGCTGTAGTCGTTGATGATGCCGAGCAGAACATTACACACATCGTTCGTGGCAAAGATTTGCTGAGTAATACTGCAAGGCAAATTTATCTACAAGAGATATTGGGATACAAGCGGCCAGAATATCTTCATCTTCCACTGGTGCTCGATGAGCATGGTGAAAAACTGAGCAAGCAAACTTTAGCAACACAAATTAATACGCAAGATAAGAAACACTCGCTGAGAGAGTTACGTAAAGCAGCAATACATTTGGGATTGCAGAATTTGCCGGATGGCGAGAAGGTCACTATTGCAGAGTGGCTGCTTGCAGCCACTCATGCATGGCGAAGTTAATTACTCAGTTAATTACTCAGTTAATTATTTTTTCTTAAAGCCGCCGAGTAAAGCACCAACAGCAGGTTTTGCAGGAGTAATGCCCGCTTTCTTCTCTTCTGGCTTAGCAGCATCTACAGTAGATACAGACGCTACACTTGGCTCGTAAGGCTTATAGAAGAAAGGGTCAGACATTTTTGCTGGCGCGCTGTAAGAACTTCTAGAGCCACTGGAGCTGCCATAACTACTAGATGAAGGACGGCTTTGCGAAGGCGCACCTTCAGGCAAAGGCTGAACATCCAACTTACGCTTCATTAGCTTTTCGATATCGTCAAGCAAACGCTTTTCACTGGCATCAACTAAGGCAATCGCATCCCCTTTACTGCCGGCACGACCTGTACGACCAATGCGGTGAATAAAGTCTTCTGCGTTATAAGGTAACTCGTGATTAATCACGCACGGCATATCGGGAATATCTAAACCTCGAGCAGCCACATCGGTTGCCACTAATGCTTCGATTGCGCCAGATTTAAATGCGTCCAAAGTTAAAGTACGCTCACCCTGACTCTTGTCACCATGAATCGCGCCCGCTTTAATACCGTCACGCTCTAAGGCACGAGATAACTTTGCACATCCTAAACGACTATTGGTAAAGATGATGCATTGGCGTGATAAGCCAGCACGAGTACGTGCTTCAAGGACTTTGACAATCGCGCGTTGCTTATCGGCAGAGGAAACCATGTGCACTACTTGTTTCACCGTATCAGCCGCAGCATTTTGACGTGCCACTTCAACCGTTACCGGAGTACGTAAATAACTTTGTGCCAGTTTCTTAATTTCTGGTGAGAACGTTGCAGAGAACAACAATGTCTGTCTTTGCGCAGGAATCAAATCAATGATGCGCTGTAGGTCAGGCAAGAAACCCATATCAAGCATGCGATCGGCTTCGTCTAAAACCAAAATCTCCACTTGGGAGAGGTTGGCAACCTTAGAGCCAATGTGATCAAGCAAACGTCCTGGAGTGGCGATCAAGATCTCTACGCCATTACGCAGTATTGATACTTGTTCTTTCATATCCACGCCACCATAAACAACGGCAGCGCGTAAATCAGTGTGTTTGGAATAGCTTGCCGCATTTTCGGCTACTTGCACTGCCAGCTCACGTGTCGGAGTGAGAACCAGTGCACGGATTGGATGACGTGCTGGCGATGCGCTGTTACTCGCGTGACGCAAAATCTTTTGAATGATCGGCAATACAAAGGCAGCCGTCTTACCAGTACCAGTTTGTGCTGCACCCATCAAGTCACTACCCGCCAATACATGCGGAATAGATTGCGCTTGAATCGGAGTGGGAATAGTGTAACCCTGCTCAAGAACCGCTTTTTGAATTTTCGGGTCTAAACCAAAGTCAGCAAAAGTGATTGTTGCTGGAGGAGCAGTATCAGTAGCACCAGGGGTAGCGATATCGCTCACCCCTGTAGAAGAATTTATTTCAGTAGCAGTATTTGTCAAGGTAACTTACAGGATGGCCGCAATGCCGGCCTTAGCGGTTTCAGCATCCTCGGTCGATTTAACGCCGGAAACGCCGACTGCGCCGATGGTAAACCCATTTACATCGATATTGACCCCACCCTCCAACATGCCCGAAATATGTGGGGCAGATAAGAAAGAGGTGCGACCGTTATTAATAATTTCTTCGTAAACGCGACTCTCACGTTTACCCATTGCAGCTGTACGTGCCTTCTCTTGTGCAATGTATGCTGATACCGGAGCACAACCATCACGACGAATCAAGCCCAACATATGACCACCATCATCACAAACGGCAATCGTTACTGCCCAATTATTGGCAGCCGCATGCTTATTAGCTGCATCCAAAATCTTTTGGGCATCAGCTTGAGTTAGGTAAGGTTTAGTTGCGGTCATGTTTAATCTTTCTATCTCGAATATGGTGTATTTATTTCATGCACTTCTATATAAGTACTTGAATTATAAGGGGTGTAGCCAGATTGAACCTGAGGAATCTGGCTCCACCCACCCTAATTTGCTCTAAGTTGCCCTAAGTACTTCTTATTTAAGGAACTCTTGGGCTGCAACGACTCCACTGGCCTTGGGTTTGTAACCCATAGAACCCAGACTCATCTCTACCCCACTGAGGGCGGCCATCAAGCTCAATTCATTGCAATCGCCTAAATGGCCAATGCGAAATGCCTTGCCTTTGATCTTGCCTAAACCTGTTCCCAAGGAGAGGTTGAATTTCTCCAGCGCATGTTTACGCAATACATCCGCATCCATACCTTCTGGTGTTGCAATACAAGTCAACACTGGTGAGTAGCAGTCTTTATCTTGACACTGAATTTCTAGACCCCATGCATTCACCGCTTCACGACAAGCAGCAGCTAAACGCTGGTGACGCGCAAAGATCGCATCCAATCCTTCGGCCATCATCATGTCCATAGCTTCATGCAAACCGTACATCAAATTGGTGCTGGGAGTCGTTGGCCAATATCCATTTTTATTAGACTCTAGGATCTCATCCCAAGCCCAATACGATTTATGTATTTTGTTTTTTTCACTGACTTCAATTGCACGTGGTGACAAAGCATTAAAGCCAATTCCAGGTGGCAACATCAAGCCTTTTTGTGAGCCGGAGATAGTTACGTCTGCGCCCCATTTGTCATGCTCATAATCGGCTGAACCCAAGCCAGATACACTGTCTACGAGCAATAAGGCTGGATGCTTTAAGGAATCAATTGCTTTTCTTACGGCAGCAATATTGGAGGTAACGCCAGTTGAAGTTTCGTTATGCACTACGCAAACAGCTTTGATCTCATGACCAGTATCTTTGCGCAAACGCTCTTCAATCACAGATGCATCTACTCCCCAACGCCAAGAATCTTGTCCGGCTTTACCAACCACCTCAACATCTAAACCAAGACGCTTACCAAGTGCACGCCACAAGTTTGCAAATTGACCAGTTTCATAGAACAACACTTTGTCACCAGGATTGAGAACGTTGACTAATGCACCTTCCCAAGCGCCGGTTCCGGACGCGGAATAAATAATGACCGGTTGCTCAGTTTTAAAAATCTTTTTGATGCCATCCAATACCTTGAGACCAAACGCACCAAATTCTGGACCACGGTGATCAATAGTTTGATAGCTAATGGCGCGCAGTACGCGTGGGGGCACAGGACTTGGGCCGGGGATATGTAAAAAATGGCGTCCTGATGCGTGGTTATCAAGTTTCAACATGCTTTGTCTCACTTTTAAAGTGTTTATAGGTAGTTATTTCTGCTGCTAGTGTATGACAATTTTGGGGAAATTTCCATTTTGTATACAATTTATTTGAAATAATCCTCGGAATAAAGCCTAAATTAAGCATTTAAAGGCTGTATTTATACTTTAAGATGGTTTATTCTTATTTTGTATACAAATTAATAAGCCAAGAGCTTAACTAAGGGTTGATCCATGACGGTAGTAGAACAGCCAAATTCACAAAATTTGCATGAAGCGACTTTCGAGAAGCTGAGATCCCTCTTGGTCGAGGGCAAGATTGCCCCTGGCAGTAAATTGAATGAGCGTGAATTGGCTGAAAGCCTCAACGTCTCCCGCACCCCCATTCGGGAGGCGATTCGCCGTTTGGCAGCTGAAGGTCTGGTGGAGCTGATCGCCAATCGTGGTGCAATTGCAGTGCAACTCAGCCTTGCAGATGTTTTAAATACGTTTGATGTCATTGCAGATCTCGAGGGGTTCTCAGGAGAATTGGCTGCCAACAATATTAGCGATGCCACTCTCTCTGAATTAGAAGCCCTCCAATATGAAATGATGGCCTCTTATGCACGCCGTGATTTATCGAGTTATTACAAACTCAATTTACGTATTCATCATCTGATTAATCAGGCAGCAAACAATCCTGTTTTATCAAAACTCTTTACCCAAGTCAATGCGCGCATTGAAGCATTACGCTTTCGCTCCAATCAAGATGGCGTTAAGTGGGAAAAGGCTGTGGAAGAACATCAAGAAATGCTCGATGCCCTTAAGGCACGAGATAGTGTCCGCATGAGAAAAATTATGATTCAACACGTCAGAAATAAGCGCGATGTCGTTGCTCAATTACTCCAATCAGAATCCCTGTCAGAAGCTACCAAATCATGAACAAACCCTTAGATCTTAAAGAACTCATGGTTGATCAAGCGGCTATAGCGGCTCGTCTTCGCAAGGAGACTTCAGGGGAAGTGATGACGGATACTGCGAGTCGCGGGCGCTATGCAACAGATGCCTCGATCTATCAAGCCATGCCGGTTGCAGTCTTTGTGCCGAAAACTGCTCAAGATATTGCTAGCGCGATTCAGATAGCAGCAGAGATGGGCGTGCCTGTGCTCCCCCGTGGTGGCGGCACAAGTCAGTGCGGTCAAACTACTGGTGCAGCACTAGTGATCGATAACACCAAATACTTCAGAAATGTTTTAGATCTCAATCTGGATAAGGGTTATGTTGAAGTTGAGCCAGGCATTGTGCTGGACCATCTCAATGGCTCGCTCAAGCAACATGGTCTCTGGTATCCAGTGGATGTTTCTACTGCTGGACAAGCGACGATTGGCGGTATGGCCGGTAATAACTCTTGCGGTAGCCGCTCAATTGCTTACGGCAATATGGTGCATAACGTTTTGGGTATTGATGCCTGGTTAGCAGATGGCAGAATTGCCAACTTCAGCGATTACGCAAGTAGCACTGGGGCTGCTAAGCAGTTAGGTGACTTTGTTAAAAATCTAGCCACTACCCTCCAACCAGAAATCGAAGCACGCTTTCCGAAGGTATTGCGACGCGTAGCTGGCTATAACCTCGATATCTTTCATCCACAGAGTGAGTTACCTTACACAAAAGATGGCAGCGTCAATCTAGCCCACCTTCTAGTTGGTAGCGAAGGCACTCTTGGGTACTTTAAGTCACTCAAACTCAAGCTAGCGCCTTTGCCGCAACATAAAGTATTGGGCATTGTGAACTTCGCTAGCTTCTACAAAGCAATGGATAGTGCTCAGCATATTGTGAAGCTTGACCCTACCGCTGTTGAGTTGGTTGATCGCACCATGATTGATTTAGCGCGTAGCAATCCCAGCTTTAAGAAAACCATTGAAACCGCCTTAATTGATCACACAGCCCAGACTCCAGAAGCCATTTTGTTGGTTGAGTTTTCTGGTGAGTCTCATGCTTCATTGCTTGAGAAGCTCAAAGCCTTACAAGAACTGATGAGTGACCTGGGCTTGCCTGGATCTGTTGTGCCGATGCCTGATGCGTCTCTGCAAAAGAACCTATGGGAAGTGCGCAAAGCAGGTCTTAATATCATGATGAGCCTCAAGGGCGACGGTAAGCCGGTGAGCTTTATTGAAGACTGTGCTGTTCCGCTAGAAAGTTTGGCCGAATATACCCAAGCTTTAACAGATGTGTTTTCTAAATATGGCTCACGTGGCACTTGGTATGCCCATGCTTCTGTGGGAACACTGCACGTGCGCCCTATTTTGGATATGCGCAGAGATGGCGCCCAGAAGATGCGTGCGGTTGCTGAAGAGGCTTCTGCTTTGGTGCGCAAATACAAAGGCGCATACAGCGGTGAACATGGCGATGGCTTATGCCGCGGCGAATGGATCTCTTGGCAGTTTGGCCCCAAGATCACTGAAGCCCTCGCAGAAATCAAATACGCTTTTGATCCCAAGGGATTATTTAATCCGGGCAAGATCATCAATCCGCCTAAGATGGATGATGCGAGCAACTTTAGATTTCCACCAAGCTATAAAGTTATCCCTTTGCAACCTGCATTAGATTGGTCTGCCTGGAACGTTCAGAACGATCCCGTCACAGAGGCAACTACCGCGCCTGGCACTGGCGGTGATCCCGCCATGGGCTTAGCTAAAGCAGTGGAGATGTGCAATAACAATGGTCACTGCCGCAAGTTTGATGCTGAAGTGATGTGCCCAAGCTATCGCGTAACGCGTGATGAGAAACACCTCACCCGCGGCAGAGCAAATACTTTGCGTCTGGCACTGTCAAATCAACTCGACATCAAAGATGAGACCTCACCGCTCGGTAGCGACGCAATTAAAGAAGTGATGGAGCTGTGTGTAAGCTGTAAAGCTTGCCGTCGTGAGTGCCCTACTGGCGTGGATATGGCCAAGATGAAGATTGAGTTCTTATCCGCCTATAAGAAACGTGTTGGTCATTCATTACGAGATCTAGCAGTTGCCTATTTGCCTAAATATGCCAACACGATTAGCGCTATTCCATTCCTGCCAACCTTACTCAACTTACGCAATCACATTAAGCCTATTGCAACACTTCAAGAGTGGGTCATGGGGATTTCTGCGCAAAGAAGTTTGCCGATTTGGAAGGGTAAAACTTTCTGGAATCAGAAAGCGGCAAACATTTATCAATACAGCCCAGAGCAATTGGCTAACAATACTGATGGCAAAGGCGTTGTTCTATTGGCAGACACCTTTAATGCCTACTTTGAAGATGAGAATCTCCAAGCTGCATTAAAAGTACTGAATGCTGCAGGCTATCGCGTGCATATTCCTCACAAGAGTCAAAGCAACGCCACCAAACAAACAAATAAAAGTGAAGGTGGCTGCTCTAAAGAGTTTTGCTGTGGCAGAACCTATCTTGCGGCTGGCATGGTCGATAAGGCCAAGGAAACTCTCGGTGAATTGGTTGATCACCTCGCGCCCTACGCAGACAAGAACATTCCGATTATTGGTTTAGAGCCTTCTTGCCTCTTCACCCTAAAGGATGAAGCCTTGGTGATGGGCTTTGGTGACAAAGCAATAAGCGTTTCTAAACAAGCGCAATTACTCGAAGAGTTTTTAACTAGCGAAGTACGAGCAGGAAAACTCAAATTGAATCTCAAAGCAGCCGATAAGTCTGTCTTGTTTCATGGTCACTGCCATCAGAAGGCATTTGCTGCGGTGACTCCTGCAATGGAATTACTCAAACTTATTCCGAATGCAGAACCTAAGCTGATTGAGTCTTCTTGCTGCGGTATGGCTGGGAGCTTTGGCTATGAAGCTGAACATATTGAAGTTTCTAAGCAAATGGCAGAAGCGAGTCTTTTGCCTAGTATTCGGAAATCGCCAGATAGTTGGGTGGTAGCTGATGGCACCAGCTGTCGCCATCAAATTGCCGATGGCACCCAAAGAGAAGTTGTGCATATCGCCAGAATTTTGGCGGCGCATCTATAAGAGCAAAAAGAGGATGGGGCGGCGTATTTTTATTTAACGAATGACGCCGTAACCCACCATCAGTAAAGTTCCTGTCAGTAAGGCGGGAACCAATCGCTTGGTGGGTTTAGAGATCATCACGCCGATAGCCAAAGCACAAATCAGCGCTCGTATCCACAAAGGTACGGTTGCCATCAGGCCAAGTGGCATCACAATCAAGCGAATGGTTAAAGAAGCAACCATCGCATAGGTCACAGCAGCCAACCAGCGGAAGATCTCGCTATCTTGATTAATGCTTTGCGATAGAAATACACCAATCGCACGACAAAAATAAGTGCCAAGACAAGCACCCACCAAGGCGATCCACAAGCCCCAGCCTGAAAGCGCGTTAGACACGGTATTTATTGCACTCATCCAATAACTCCAGTTTTCTTGCGCAAGAACTTACGATCAATAAAGTAAGCAATAGTTCCAGAGACTAGTCCTGCGGTTAATAGGCTGGTATCGCGATCTACTACAAAGAAGATGGGGCCAAAGATGCAGCCCAAGCAAATCGCAATGCGGTTAATCCAAGGCTTTACCTCAGTAAATGTCAGCAAGAAAAACAGGGGGTTAATAAAGACTAAGCCTAGGGTCACAGCGGGTGGCACCATACCTGCCAGATAAAAACCCAGAATAGTTCCCGGAATAGAAATCAACCAGCATAGCAATCCCAAGCCAACAAAATAGCTAAGGCGATGCTTCACCTCAATCGCATGAAACTCGCGCATGGAGATGGCCCATGCTGTCATCGCTAGCAGGTGCACTGAAGCATACAGACTACGATTGCGATCTTTTTGGTGGAACTGCGGAAAGAGTGTCACCGTCATCGTAATGAAGCGCGTAGATGTGAGCGTGACTGCTAAAGCAATAGCCACAACTGATGAGCCGGTAATGGCCATCTCAAGCAAGACAACCTGCCCTGGTAATGCGAACATAAAGAAGGAAGTAAAGGTCGTAAACCAAACATCAAAGCCGTTGGTTTTGCCCATTGCTCCGAAGCCCACCATACCAGCAAAGAGCACCATCGCAGGAGCGCCCGCTGCATCCCGAATACCGGACCAAAACGCATCTCTTGGACTTTTAAAGCGCTCTGCCGCAGACTCTTCTAGCGCGATTTCGCTAGGATCAATATAGGGCTGGTCTGCGGATGACATGACTTAATTGTAAACTTTGTAGGACTTCTAGGTCTTCAGGGCCCATTCAATATGCTCAGCCACTAGAGCATCGACTTGGCCAAGCGCCTCACTTAAAGCTGCGCGTATTGCTAACTTATCGCTATCTGCTACAGCAGGGCTTGCTAGCGCATTGCCCATTGCTACGGCTAAATTGCGACGCCAGCGGCTATAGCCAATTCTGCGAATAGCGCTGCCTTCATGGCGTTGCTCAAACTCCGCTTCAGTCCAGGACCACAGGTGCAAAAGTGATGCCTGCCCCAAACCATGCCGTCTTGCAAAATCTGGTAACTCTGTGCGTTTGGCAAATTTATTCCAAGGACAAATCAGTTGGCAATCATCGCAACCGTAGATACGATTACCCATGGCACCTCTAAATTCAACTGGTATCGCTTCAGGATTTTCGATGGTGAGATAAGAGATGCATCTACGTGCATCTAATTGATATGGCGCAGTAATGGCTTGAGTAGGACAAATATCGATACAAGAGGTGCAGGTACCGCAATGCTCTTCAATCTCTTGATCCAATGGAAGTGGTACATCCACCAAGATCTCACCCAGAAAGAATGTCGAGCCAGATTCTCGATTGAGCAAGAGCGTGTGTTTACCGCGCCAACCTAAGCCTGCCTTGCGCGCCAGCTCTACTTCCATCAATGGTGCCGAATCCGTAAATACGCGATAACCCAACTTCCCAATCCGCTCTTCAATGAGTTGGGCAAATTCTTGCAAACGATTACGGAGTACCTTGTGATAATCGCGCCCTCTGGCGTATATCGAGACCACTGCTTGGGTTGGATCTTCTAGCCTTTGCCACTCGATATCGAAATCGGTTTCGGGAGGGAGGTAGTTCATGGATACACAAATGACGCGCACTGTACCAGGTACCAATAGCTCAGGATTGGAGCGTAATTCAGCATGCCGCTCCATGTACTCCATGTGGCCGTGACGACCCTCAGCCAGCCATTCCTGCAAACGTTCTGTTGCAGGTCCTAAATGGGTGTCGGTAATGCGTAAGCCATCAAATCCCAAGGATGCAGCCTGCTCCCCAAGCCAATCACGCAGATTGGACTCATCTAAAGGTTGAGGGCTAGTAGATAAAGGCATATGGAATACAGAATGTAGCGCAATAATTGAATAAACTAGGGGAATGGCTCAAACACAGGCAACCACGGCAATTCCGCTCACTGCAATAGATCTCTATTGTAGGCAGGAAGCCGATACCGCCTCTATTGCTAAGCAACTGGCAGCCCGTTTTGAGCACTTTCTGACTAAGCAGCCAGGTTCACGCTTAAATATCTCCCTAGAGGGTGATCTTGGCGCCGGCAAAACGACCTTTGCTAGATACCTCATTCAAGCACTGGGTCATGAGGGCAAAGTAAAAAGCCCTACCTATACCTTATGCGAACCTTACCCGCTGAAATTAAAAGAACAAGCAATCACTGTTCACCACTTTGATTTGTATCGCATGCGTGACCCCCTGGAATGGCAAGAAGCGGGATTTGCAGAGCATTTTGATGTACCGGGTATTTGCTTAATTGAGTGGCCAGAAAAAGCAGAAGGCACTTTGCCAAATTTTGATATTCAGATTCAGCTGTCTGCTGGTGCAGATGAGAATGAGCGCAGTATTAAGCTCAATGCTTTAAGCCAATCTGGAGTAAGCGCATTACAAGGGATCCAACCGAAGTGATGCGCAAATAATAAATGAGTACCAAAAAAATCAATCTCTCTAGAAGGCAGCACCTTAAGACTTCCGCAAAGCTCTTGAGCTTTGCCCTTCTGCTTACCGAGATAGACATTGCTTGGGGTGCCAAGATCTTAGGTGTGCGTGTCTGGCCTTCCGAAGACTACACCCGCGTTACCTTGGAGTCCGATACACCATTGCCTATTACTCAGCAGATTCTGACAAATCCAGATCGCTTGGTGGTTGACGTGCAAGGATTGGAGCTCAATCCCACTCTGAAAGATCTGGTAGCCAAAGTAAAGCCAAATGATCCGTATATCTCGCAAGTTCGGGTTGGTCAGTTTCAGCCTGGAGTTGTGCGTTTGGTATTTGACTTAAAAGAACCCATCAAGCCACAGCTCTTTACGCTTGATCCCATTGGTGAGTACAACTACCGCATGGTGTTTGATCTCTACCCCACTACGCCACCAGACCCATTAATGGCTTTAGTGAGAAGTAGCGCCAAGAAAGAAAGCGCCCTGGAAAAATCCAATGAAGAAGTGGATCTGATTGCGCAGTTCGCTACCAAGAAAGAGAAAGAGCTCGCCAAAACTCCAGCCGCCCCCGTTGCACAAGCCATTCCAGACCCCAAGGAATTACCAGCGCCTGCTAAGTACAAACGTTTGATCACGATTGCAATTGATCCTGGTCACGGTGGTGAAGATCCTGGCGCCATCGGTGCAGCCGGCTCACGAGAAAAGAATGTTGTACTTGCGATCGCCAAGAGACTCAAAGACAAGATTGAAGGCGAAGCCTATATGCGCCCTTTCTTAACAAGGGATGGCGATTACTTTGTGCCGCTGCATGTCCGAGTTCAAAAAGCACGACGTGTTGAAGCCGATTTATTTGTATCAATCCATGCGGATGCCTTTATTGAAAGAAACGCCAAGGGAGCATCCGTATTTGCACTATCCCAAATGGGAGCTAGTAGTACTGCTGCCAGATGGATGGCGAACAAAGAAAATGCTTCTGACCTTATTGGCGGCATCAATATCAAAACACAAGATCGTCAAGTTGCTAACCTACTCCTGGATATGTCGACTACGGCCCAGATCAAAGACTCACTACAAGTGGGCAACTCGATTCTGAAGCAAATTGGAGGATTTGCACCCCTACATAAGGGGAAGGTGGAGCAAGCCAGTTTTGCGGTATTGAAGGCTCCAGATATTCCCTCAATCCTGGTTGAGACGGCTTTTATTAGCAATCCGCAGGAAGAAGCGCGCCTGAACGATGATGGCTACCAAGACCGAATTGCAGAGGCCATTTTGAAGGGAATTAAGGACTATTTTTCCAAAAATCCACCAGTGGCCAGACGGATCAACTCCTAGGAACTTGTAAGTACAAGGGCTGAGGGGCAGACCCCGCAAACCCAGGGAAGACCTACAAACTTCTTGCTATAATTTATGGCTTAACTGGGTCGGTAGCTCAGTCGGTAGAGCAGCGGACTTTTAATCCGTTGGTCGCGAGTTCGAATCTCGCCCGACCCACCAAGCATCTATAAGGCTCCCAGGTTCATTCCTGAGAGCCTTTTTACTTTTATCGCGTAATTTACTCACCAAATGGTGAATATATCTCTCCATCTCGGTCAACCTTGGTCAGTCTCGGCCAAGTTTGATCAATATAAAAATTTGTAAATTCTTCTGCCTTACTTGATCTTCAACGTGTGTCTGTCACATTCGATCTGGAGCAGTTTTTAATAAGGCATGCACTCCTTGCTTGGTCCTTCTTCCACTCAGACCCAGTAATAAAGCATCTCTCTGCTTTATTACATTTAAATGAGTAATATGAGCTGGCCTTTTTCTGCAAAGGCGCACGCTATTGTTGTAGGTAAAAGAAATGCATCCGACTGCTTTCGGATGTGAAGCAGACTAAAGCCCTAACTAAGTCTAGTCGGCAGAGTTCGACCCTAAGCAGCCATCCAAAAACGTTTCATCTCTGGTAGGTCTTGCATGCCTCGCTCATATCCAAACTTAATAGCAGGTTCCATAATTTGAGGGTCCACAACACTCATGGTTTTTCTGCCAGGCAACATTCCGACAACCACCAGTTTAGTTTTTGTTCCGCCAGCCTCTAAATCTTTTACTTCTTGCAAAATCGTATTGGGCAATTGATTTAAACGAAGCCCCTCTTTTTCTTGCTCAATGGTGTCCGCCAAAGCAACGACTAACGCCCTCTTGGAGCCAGCCACAATATCGCAATGGGTTTCTGTCGAGCCAATACTGCCATCCATGCAGATACGATCCTTTACCCAAGTTGGCCCCGTTACACCTGGAGCAGATGCACTAGCCGCACAAGCAGTAATCACGGAGACTCCAGAATCCGGTGCAATTACTAAGCGCTCTGCGGTATAGCAATCAATCGTAGTGATATACATTTTTGGAGGAATATTTTTCATATCGCCCAAAAACACTTTGATATTGGTTTGAAATTTCTCAGAAGGAATGGATTTTGCCGCCATCGCCGCATGCCCAATAGCCTGAATTGTTACTGGGCTTCCATCTTTAGCATCGATACCCATCTTCATCACTCGTTCCTGGCTAGGTAAGAACTTTTTGGTTGGTACTAGCTTGGCCATGATCTTAGGATAGTCAGCTAAAAGATTAAATTCGGCAGAAAATAAATCTAAGCGACTACCTAATAAGGCGCTGCCCAAGACCGCACCCGCAGAAGTACCAACCACAATATCTGCCAAACGCAAGTCAATCCCGTTGCTTAGCATTGCATGAAAGTAACCAACCAAAAATGAGCTCATATATTCAGAGCCACCACCTAAAACAATAGCCCTGTCCTTACCCTTGCCTGGTGGGTTTTTATAGGGAATGGGGTGAGCTAATCCATCATCCCAATTGGCGGTAGTTGCCGCAATTTCCTTTGCTTCTATTTTTTTAACCTCAGCAATTGTTTTCTGAGAAAGATTTTGATTTTGAGCAAAAGCCTGTGTACTAGCGATACTGGCTACACCGACAGCAGAAGTTTTTAAGAAGGTACGGCGTGATGATTTAGACATGCTTATGTCTTTCCTGGAATATTGGTTTTATAGATCTGATTTTGGACTTTTAATGGTATTGGCTGACTTTCGGATTCTGGAATCATTACCTCTATATAAGATGCCCCATTAAAAGTATTGGCCTTCTCAATCGCCGCATCCAACTCAGCCACCGTGGCAACTCTTGCGCTAAACCAATCATCGCATCCCATTGCACCCGGAATTTGGGAGTAATTCCACTTAGCTAGCTCATCGTATGAAGGCCCCACTTCACTGAGCACATTCTCAACGCCAAAAATATTGTTATTGAGCACAAAAATGATAGGTTTAATGCCGTAGCGCCCCATCACTCCTATTTCATTGGCTGTTAACTGATGAGACCCATCCCCCGTTACTAGAATGGTTCTACCCCTTTTATTGGCCATGCAAATACCTTCTGCAGCTGGTGTTGCCCAACCAATCGAGCCCCATAAAGTCTGAGTTTGGAAGCCAACGTCTTCAGGCAATAGCATCGGGGTGGCATGCATAACGCATGTACCCGTTTCAACAACTAAAACATCGCCTGACTTCAGCATTTTTTGTAGGCGCGGATAAAAATTATCCGATGAGGTTAGATCTGTGGGAGCTCCCACTAAAGGCATAAGCGACTGTGAGCTCTTGCCAAATGCAGAGCTAGAACCAACTTTCTTGACTAAGCCATCAAGTATGTCACCCAACATAACACCAGTAAAAATAGTATTGCCCATTCGAACAAATTGATCGCCAAAGGTGATCATCTTTGAAGCAGCAATATTGTCAGTCCAAAATGTAGTGTTGAAATCCTCAAAAACTACGCCACCAATATCCAATACAAGATCTGCACCCTCAATAATCCCTTTTAAATTGGCTGGACTTGAGCCCATTCCACTATAGATCCCCAAGTAGCTAGGATGGGGCTCTGAAATAACACCCTTATCCATTGGTGTAGTTGCAAAAGGGATATTGGACTTCTCTAAGAAGCTAAGTAGAAGGCTTGATAAACCATAATTTGCAACGAACTGGGTTGGCAAGGCTACGGTGTTTTTACTTGCCTGCATTTTCTCAACGACAAAATTAAGCGCCGCCTCCAATGAAGCTGGATCGCTTTGAGTCCTTGTAATTTGACTTAGAGGTGCACCTTTTACGGGATTACCAATGATCGGCATTCTGCCCAAGTCCATGGGCACTGATATATACGCTGGCGCACTTAATCGCAAAGCCTCGCGAATCACTCGCTCCATCTCATCAATAACGTTATCTGGCGTTAAATTAGCCGATACACAACAGGCCGATTCCGATGCCGCCTTAAAGTTATTGAAGACACCATCACCCAAGGTGTGATGGGTAATAAGTCCCTGTCTTTGAATTTGCGTACTAGGCGCTCCAACAATATGAAAGACTGGAAGGCGCTGAGCTTTAGCCCCCATTACTCCATTAAGAGCGCTGAGCTCGCCCACCCCATAGGTTGTAGACAAAATAGATACGCCGTTAATCCGAGCATAACCATCGGCAGCATAGGCAGCATTTAATTCATTGGCGCACACAATCCACTGAAGTCGATCACAGGATTCAATTGCATCATCAAATGGAAATGAATAATCGCCTGGCACACCAAAAACTCGATCGATACCCAAATCCGCCAAACGATTAACGACATATTCAGCGACTGTAAATGTGGTGGATGCCATGGTTTTCCAATAAATTTAAGAATGTTGCAATATTTTAAGGGGTAAGCAATTAACCCAGAAAGTCTCTTATTGGCCGTTCTCTGTCCCTCGAGCGCCTCAAAATAACTCATCCCCAATGTCTAGAATGCCGCTATAAGCGGTCTTTCAAGTAGGTTCAGTCCTGCAAAAGCAACTTATTTTCTCCGGCTAAAGCAAAGACCGCCTCCCTTTGATTAAATACTAAGCATACCTATTAGTATTTTCTCTCCTTTTAATAGGATTAATCCCTTATCCTATATAGCTTTTTTCCGTTATTTTAAATACAAAAATAGGACATTAGAGTTTTATTTTTGTATATAATCTAAGTTAGATCAGGAAGGGAGGCCAAGATGGCTAAAGCAACAACCAAAGACCGTATTTTGGCTAGCCTACGTAATTGCAAAGGCAAGGTCTTCTTGCGCGATGACTTCAATCGATTTGGCACCTACCGCCAGGTATGCCGTGTAGTGAAAGAGCTCTCAGATGAGGGTAAGTTAATGCGCCTTGGTTACGGCACTTATGTAAAAGCGCGACCCTCCTCCATATCCGGTAAACCAGTCCCAGATGAAAGCCTAGTCAACATCGGCCTTGAGGCTATGAAAAAACTAGGTGTTAAAGCTGATATAGGCAAAGATATGCGTGCACTCATTCAAGGTGACAGCACTCAAGTACCCATGCTTCCCATTGTCAATATTGGCAATGCTAGAGTGTGTCGTAAGCTCTCTGTAGGCAACCGTAGTCTAATCTATGAAAAAAATTAACGACACCCAAAGACTACAAGTTTTAGATTTAATAACTGAGCTCGAGCTTGGTATTTCTGAATTCGCCCTTGAAAAAGATTTTATGGTGACCGATGCCTTGGCTCAGATTGTCAACATTAATAACCCAGATTTTGATTTGATTTTTTGTGGAGGCACATGCCTCTCCAAAGCCTATGACTTATTGGAGCGAGTCTCTGAAGACGTGGATATTAAAGCGTCCCCAAAATCTTCAGGAGCGCTGACAAATAGCAAAGTTAAATCAAGCATGAGCAAGCTCAAGGTCGATATTGAGTTGGCATTAAACAATGCTGGTTTCAAATCTGAATTCATTACACAAAATGCCAAGGATAGAAACAACTTTATTGAATTTGATGTGGAGTATTCAACCCACTTTCAAGTAAGTCCCGGCATGCGTGCCAACCTAAAACTCGAAGTTAGTTACAGCCCATTACGCGCACCAAAACAAAATAAAGCAATAGGCCTGCTATTTGATTCATTGGCGGGGACGAATACTGGCCCGAACTTTACAATGCCTTGCGTTGATTTAAGCGAGGCGTTAGCGGAAAAGCTCATCACCTTCCCAAGACGCCTAGCCCTATCTATGGCAAAAACTGATGAAAAAATTGATACCGCTTTAGTGCGTCACCTCTATGATGTTTACCAAATTACCGAAAAGAACCCATCCATCCTGTCAAAGAATTTAAATAAGCTATCCACCCTAGTTAATCAAGTAATTAAAAAAGATGCGGAGGATTTCGCGAACCAGCACAACACATTTGTGACCGATCCGCTTGGTGAAATTCAGAAAGCAATGCAGCACGCAAAGTCTGACCAAAAAACTAAAAATACCTATGATGAATTTATCAGAGTGATGGTGTATGACAAGAACGTCCCGTCCTTCGAAGATGCCTTCACACGATTCCAAGAAACCCTTAAATTAGCCCTACCGAATCTTTCTGATTAAAAGCCATCTATGACATGGTGACAAAACTGAGGGCTTTGGATTCTCCATTAAGAAATTAGAAATTTAGTGGTGAATAAACATAAATATAAGAGAGCTAAGTCCTTGATATTGCTACGGGCCCAAGATTGCGTATATTCACCATTAATAAATACATTTCTCAATTAAATCAATAGCTTGGCAAATTGTCTAAGACGGACTTTTAATCCGTTGGTCGCGAGTTCGAATCTCGCCCGACCCACCAAGCATCTATAAGGCTCCCAGGTTCATTCCTGAGAGCCTTTTTACTTTTATCGCGTAATTTACTCACCAAATGGTGAATATATCTCTCCATCTCGGTCAACCTTGGTCAGTCTCGGCCAAGTTTGATCAATATAAAAATTTGTAAATTCTTCTGCCTTACTTGATCTTCAACGTGTGTCTGTCACATTCGATCTGGAGCAGTTTTTAATAAGGCATGCACTCCTTGCTTGGTCCTTCTTCCACTCAGACCCAGTAATAAAGCATCTCTCTGCTTTATTACATTTAAATGAGTAATATGAGCTGGCCTTTTTCTGCAAAGGCGCACGCTATTGTTGTAGGTAAAAGAAATGCATCCGACTGCTTTCGGATGTGAAGCAGACTAAAGCCCTAACTAAGTCTAGTCGGCAGAGTTCGACCCAAAGCGGGCCATCAGAAACAACACAGCACTCCGTAGAGCGGCTTAAATCAAAAGAGCTAATGGCTACTTCTTTGCTTGTAATGCCTCAATAGTTTGCTGCAACTGAGAAGGTGTTGTAGTTTGAGTAGGTACAGCCTTGGGGTTGATTGCTTTTATCGTAGTAGCTAATTGACTTGGAGTGCTTGTTGGCGTTGGTGCGCACTTAGGACACAAAGTTTGTATGGTTGCAGCTAATTGAGACGTTGATGCCGATGCGGATGAGCTGGTGGAGCCACCGTCACCGCCACAGGCAGTCAATACGATAGCGGCAGTTAAGCCAATCGAGAATTTAAGTGACAACGACTTCATGGTTTAGTTCGCAACCAAAGAAGCCTGGACAGTCTGTGATGGAGAACCATCCGTAGGAATGGTGAAACATCCTCCAGACAGGGTGGTAGCTGAAAACGTGCAGCCCAGCGATAAGAAGACTGGGTTCGGCTTTTCAACAGGGGGCTGAAAGACCGCATTAGCCATCATTTGATAGCTGTCTCCAACAAGTCGCATAGAACCAAGTCCTGGAATTTCGGAATATTGTGTTGCTACTGGTGTTGGCAGCGATTGAGTGTAAGCAGCTTCAGCAAAGCCGGAGATTAAGTAGGAATTATTTCCGTTAGAGGTTACGGTACCCGTCATGTAATAGATGTAATAGTATCCACATGAACTATCGCAATAACTAGTACCAGTTGTGGACGCAGCCAACGGAGGAGTCATCTTCCAAGTAAGGGTCCCTGCAATTATTGGAGCAGCGCCAGATGATGGAAGTGTAGTTGGAGCAGGTGGCGCAGGTGGCGCTGCCGGCACTGCTGCTGGCTGGTTGCCACAACTGCCGCCGACATTAGAGCAATCGCTACCAGTCCATTTACATTGAGTGCCTCCGCCAACATTATTCGAAACGTAGTAATTTCCGCAAGTAGAAGAATTAGCATTTACAGCATTACAAGAGCCTACTGGGGTGCCGCGGCATTCTTGTGCACAGGCACTAACGCCATACAGACTTAGCAAACTAAAGAACGCTATCAGAAGATAATTATGCAATGATTTCATGGCATCGCTTTCATAAAATGTTGGCACAACAAAGAGGCATATTAAATTGGACTTGCTGGATTTTATGCATTTTTTTGAGTATACCAAGGGCCCCTTATGGCCGGACTGAGACCTTCAAGCATCTCAAAATATCCCGCTTGGAGTGACTGCAATTGGCTCTACAACGGCCCTTTTACGCAAAGCATTTAGCCAAAATTTATGGTGAATAAACGCAAATCTAATCGCGCTAAGTCCTTGATATTGTTGGGCGATGATGAAGGCATATATTCACCACTTATTAATTTATATTTGAATTAAATCAGTGAGTTGCAGCATTAGCTAAGACGGACTTTTAATCCGTTGGTCGCGAGTTCGAATCTCGCCCGACCCACCAGCATCACTAAGCCTCGCTTTTGCGGGGCTTTTTTATTACCTGCACTACCCCTCCGAATTGCTCTTTAAAACGCATTTTAGGGCCATTTTTTGGCTAGGGAATCCGACCCAAATCCAATAAAATAGTGAAATGCCAGCAAAGCTTGCCACAACACATCAACTTCGCCAATATAACGTTTGCAATGCCATAGCTTCTGCTCGAATTGAGGGCGTCACCTTAACAGAGCAGTTTGAACAAAAACTAACTAGCTATATATATGGCAAAAAAAGTATTGCGGAACTGATAAAAGAAGCTAGACAAAGTTATGCTAAGAATCCAATCAAATGACACCTGCAATGAGTAAAAAAATTATTATTATTGCCGGACCCAATGGCGCTGGTAAAACTACTTTTGCCAAGAACTTCTTGCCGCAAGAAGCCCTTACATTTCGGTTTATCAATGCTGATCTCATAGCTGCTGGTTTAGCACCATTCAATCCTGAATCTGTTTCATTTAAAGCTGCGCGCTTGATGCTGAACGAACTGGATGAATACACCAAAGCTGGCGAGAGCTTTGCCTTTGAAACAACTTTATCTGGCGCCCATTACTTACAACGAATTCAAGAATGGAAAGATTTAGGTTATTCGGTAAAGCTTTGGTTTATTGCACTAAGCTCACCTGAATTGGCTATTTCGCGTGTAAAAGAGCGGGTAGCACAAGGAGGGCACAACATCCCTGAAGAGGTCATTCGTAGGCGATATACCGCTGGCCTCGAGAATTTGCCCAAATACCAAAAAGTTGTAAAATCATGGGTATTGTTAGATGGAGATAAAACTCCCCCCGAGCAAACAGACCAGGGTTGACTATGACTATTCCAAGCAAAGACATTCGTAATTCCTCTGATCCCGATATCGCAGGATCTTACTACGCTATGCAACGAGCAGGTCAAGCAGCAATAGACTTAGCAATCCAAACTAATACGGCTATCGTAACCACTATTGACGGTAAGATAGTTCGAATCCCTGCTGCAGAACTCATCAAACAGCGCCAACTTAGGGCCTAAACACCGTTGGTCGCGAGTTCGAATCTCGCCCGACCCACCAAGATTTAACGGTACGTACCGGACACATGCTTTACGTCCGGTACCGACCACATGGTTTACACCTTTACCAATCACATCCCCAATACTTTGGGACCAAATGGGTTTTCTAGGGCTTGTACCCGAGAAGACTCCATATCAAAGTAAGCCATATCGTAATCCATAAAGCTCACTAACCACACGTCGTCTTCGACTTGCCGTAAGCCTACGTCATGACCAGCGAACACCGTACTAAAGTGAATCTTCTTACCATCAAGGCAGATGCGTCCGCAGTTAGTCACGGTCACTGTTTAGTCGTGGAAGGGGTAACTCACATCGGGCAGTCCTTCGTATTTTCGGGTCGAGGGGGTATAGAGCTGTGCCGGTTTTTTCATCTCCAGGGCTTGATGGGGCCGCTCATAGTTGTACTCATAGATAAAGTCTTCGAACTTATCTTGCTGTTGCAAAAGTGTTTTGGCAGGGGGTTTAGTAGTCGCTTGCTTGAGTGTTAAATGCATGCGTTCATGGCGGCCATTTTGCTGAGGATTGCCGGGCTTAATGCGCTCAATACCAATGCCTAAACGAAGCCACCACACCGATAGACTACTTAAACCATAGAGCGCATTAGCGCAGGCAAACGGCACACCGTTGTCTGAGCGGATGGAGCCTGGCAGTCCATACTCTTTAAAGAGTTGTTCAAACACGGTAAAAGCCTGCGCTTCGCGAGTACTCTCTAGGCCTTCACAGCAAATGAGGAAGCGAGAGGCATAGTCCGTCACGGTTAAGGGGTAACAGTACTGCTTATTACCCAGCATAAACTCCCCTTTGTAGTCCACGCACCATAGAGCATTCGGTTCTTTGAGATCCGATAAGTTGGTCCCCGTGAGCTTGGGGTGGTGGCGTCTGCGTTTCTTTTTGACTAAGCCATGGCGATCGAGAACGGCATGCACCGTGCTTTTGGCGGGCAATGCTAACTCCGGGTAGTGGGTGTGCAATCTGTCGCGCAATTTAGGAGCGCCCCAGGTCGGGAACTCCTTTTTGAGGTTCACGATCAGTTGCTCGACCTGGAAGGGCAGCCGATTGGCTTGCCTAAAGGGCCTTCTTGATCGATCCGTAAAGGCTTCTAAACCACTGTCTTTATAGCGATCAATGATTTTATGGCCAGTGACTCTGGAGATTCCAAACTCCTGGCAAAGGGTAGCAATCTTCTCGCCATCAAGGTAACGAGATACAAACTTGAGCTTTTCATCCATCTTCGTACTTTCATTCCACGGCATAGTAAGGTCCCTCCTATGCCAAAAACTGTAAAGTATGTGTCCGGTATAAAGTGTTAACTATGTGTCGAGTCGTACAAGTGATGAAAAATTTATTTAAGAGACTGTAAAAATTTGGTCGCCCGCTGAACTGCCTCGTCGTAGCTTGGCTTGTAATTTAATACATCAATCTCAGCAAACTGCGCCTTTAATACTGATGCTCTGATTGCTATTTGACTGGTAAATAGATCAGCATTCTTCCGCAAGAATTTAGCTGCTTTTATCAATGCCTCGGGCTCACGCTCAATGACTAAAGACAGGTCAAATAAATCACGGGCAGATGCCCTGTCGCCTCGATGCCATAATTTCTTTGCCACAATCTCTGCAGCAGTTTCCACCCGAATATGTTGCCCGCCAATATTCCACATTTCAAATGGTGCTTCAGTTAGATTTGGAGATGCCACAAAGTCAATCTCCCCCTCTGGGCGAATTAGCTTAACGTATGAACTTTGATCTTCGACATAATCTGTACTCACTGCTGCAGCTACATCGCTTAGACGCGGCGTTACAAAACCCAAGTACTGCGGATCTGGGACAAAGATATCAATGTCTTTACTAAGACGATGCTGATATCGAAACATTAATACGGTACCACCCCCGAAAGTCCAGAATGGATCGGGTGTCCCATGACTCTTAATATCTTCAATAATCGAAAGTGCATGTGGCAGCAAATCCTCCCAAACCCCTGAAGGTAAATTACGTTCAACGATAGTCGTCATCAATTAAGCCCATGCCGATCTTGGTGAATGCATCTCATGCGCCCACCGATCAATATTTTTCCAAATTAGTTTGGGGGCAACATGATTTACTGCTGCTGCCTCCTCAACTGCGGACACAATAATTTCTAAAGGCGCCTCATCTAGCAATGTTGCCACATGCGGAAAAATACTTTCCGGTACTTTTCCACATGCTAATGAATGAGATAAGTCGCTACTGTGAAGCTTAGTCTTATAACTAACGCTTGCAGTTTTACTGGCCATATCCAAGCCATGATGTTTTTTGCTGTGCTCTTGAGTGATGACATCCAAACCCAATAGGGATAGCAAGGAGAGCAATTTAGCGGCGCCCAAATCCTTCAAAGTGCCTTTCTCTAAATGGTGGATAGTGGACCTTGAAAGACCACAAAGCTTTGCCAATCGATCCTGGGATAAACCCAGATCAGCACGACGCTGCCCAGCTTTGAGACCAATTTCACGTAAGTTCATGAGGATATTATCCCATAAATTGTGTAATATATTACACATTATTTAAGCCTAATTAGCCAAAAAAGTTATATTGGGGCACCCGGAAGGGCTTTCCCATTTCTAATCTTGTAAATAGGATCGCGTCTATTCACCTGATCAGAGGCCCAACTTACCCATAAGCGCCAATCAGGGTGTTTTTTGCGGAAATACCTATCAGCCTTCACAGCATTGATAAATGCTCTTATTTCTTGAAGAGCAGCCCATTCAGAAGCATTTTCTTGTAGGTCCTGCCACTGACGCTTTTTCCTCTCAATCTCGTCAGCCTTGTCTTGCTCGATCTTTCGCAAGCGCTCTCGCTCAAGCTCCTTCGCCTCCCTCTCAATCCGCTCAGCCCTACCCCTCACCATTAGGTCGGAGACTATTTCAGAGATTGCAGAAAGCCCCTCTTCAACCGATTTATTGGAGGAATCTTTCAGTGTTCGCTCCGAATACAGATCCACATGGCCAATCTTTAGTTCAAGCTTTCCACTAGCCGTGTAGTCAATGCTAGCCATATAAGTCCTTCTATGGCCGTCATAACTCATATAAGAAGATTGACGCCGCAAGGGTGGAATATGCCGAGTGGCAGTTTCATAAAAACTAAACAAAATAGACTCGCCATCAATAACCAAAACAGGCCGAGAGCGGCCATTTGACCAGCGCTGATAACTTTTTATCTCAGCACCTTTGCTCAAATACATATTGAGAATCGTTTGAAGAATTCTTTTTGCCCTGGATACATTATCAGGGGATATTTCAGCATCAAACCCAGATTTAGAATCCCAACGCCCGAATCGATTGGTTTTTGACTTATCTAAACCCTTGAAAGTTTCTTCAATCGCTGGATGGAAAGACCGACCTTGATAAATTGGAAAATTGCCATTAATTTCAAAGGTCACCGTTTCTGCTGCTAACTCTTCCGCAGGTACATCTTTAACCGGAGACTTTTCTCGAGCTAACTTTTTAACTCTTGGAAGATTATCTACAGTAGAAAATTCTGGCTCATCTCCATTACTCCAAACATGAAGTGATGGCATTTCAGGCAGTGGTTTGCCCAACTCTTTTTTGATCCAATTGAATCGCTACCACTTCTATAGACACTTTCTAGCCTAATATTTAGTCTATTAGGAGGTGTGTAATGAGTACAAGAAGACGGTTTACTGAAGAGTTCAAGTTAGAGGCAGTCAAGCAAGTCGTTGAGCGAGGATTTGGGGTTCGAGATGTGGCTGCTAGGCTGGGCACCTCACCCCATAGTCTGTATGCCTGGATTAATAAATATGGTATTCCAGCCGAGCAGCGCTTAGTTCAAGATGATCAATTAGCTAAGCTTAAAAGACTGGAGGCGGAGCTGCGGCGGGTTACCGAAGAGCGCGACATCCTAAAAAAGGCCGCCGCGTACTTTGCCAAGGAGTCCGGTTAAAGTACGCCTTCATCAAAAAGCACCAGCATGAGCATGCCATCCGCACGATGTGCAAGGTTTTGCGAGTCCACCACAGTGGCTATTACGCTTGGCTTAAAGAGCCGCTCTCGTCTCGAGCGTATGAGAACCAGATGATCGTAGGTCAAATTAAGCAAGCGTGGCTGGCAAGCGGCACCATCTATGGTTATCGCAAGATCCATGATGACCTGCAAGATCTGGGGATTGCTTGTGGAGAGCAACGGGTGTATCGATTGATGAAGGCACAGGGCCTGCGTTCCCAAACAGGCTACAAGCGTAAACCACGGCACCATACTGGTAAGCCTCATGTGGCAGCCCCCAATCACTTGGGTCAGCAGTTTGATGTTTTAGAACCTAATGAGACCTGGGTAACGGACATTACTTATATCCGCACGCATGAGGGTTGGCTGTACTTGGCGGTGGTCTTGGATTTATTCTCCCGCCAGATTGTAGGCTGGTCGATGCAAGGTCAAATGGATAAGGAGTTGGTGGTCAGCGCCTTGCTGATGGCTTTATGGAAACGAAAACCCAAGCAGACAGTGATGATCCACTCGGATCAAGGCAGTCAATTTTCTAGTTACGAGTGGCAAGCGTTCTTAAAAGAACATAACCTCAAACAAAGCATGAGTCGGCGCGGAAACTGCCATGACAATGCCGTAGTGGAGAGCTTTTTCCAACTACTCAAGCGGGAGCGGATTAAACGTAAAACCTATGCCAGCAGAGCAAAAGCAAGAGAAGATATTTTTGATTACATCGAAATGTTTTACAACCCGGTTAGACGCCATAGTTACAACAATGGACTTTCTCCGGTAAGATTTGAAGAGCAGTACCAAGCGAGGTTGGGAAGTGTCTA
>NZ_JACVPX010000001.1 GCF_018881655.1 Polynucleobacter sp. Tro8-14-1 | reverse complement strand
TGCAGGCTCTAAAGACTGTCGATTCCTGTGTACGTTTAACAATACTTTGCCGCCAATAATCTCTAGATAGCCTGCTCCAATACATCAAAGTATTGATTTTGGTCTCAGGACTAATTTCGATAGCATGTTTGAGATCTACTGCATTTCTTTGGGTAATAAAGCGGTCATTTGGCGCTGGATTATCTCTTGAGTGAGTGCTGTACTGATTTGGGCGCAGACCTACATATGAGGTATTGATATTGTTATCGTAATGGGTATATTTGAGACTTAACCACTGATTCTGTGCAATCTCCATTCCCCCTTTCACCAAGATGTCATACATCTTGAAACCATTGCCTTGGTATCCATTGGACTCAGATTGAATCAGATTTATTCCTCCAATGGCGCCATTCGATGATGATTTTCCCCCTGCCTCAAGCTCTGCTAAACGATATCCGTAGTTACCCACTTTGCCGGTTAACTTAAATCCTGGAGCAGGTGTTTTGCTAAGGTAATTCACTACGCCACCAATATTGGATGGGCCATATTTCAGGCCCGATGCGCCCTTTAAAACTTCAATCCCACCGATTTGCTCTACAGGTGGGCTGTAATAGGAAGCATTGGAAATGAAGAGACTTGGTTGAATGGGAGCGCCATCCTCCAGAAGAAGAACCTTGGAGCTGCGACTCGGATTTAATCCCCGAATACCAATATTCGGAATAGATCCTAGGCCACCCTCATCTCCACGGACATTGACACCAGGAACTGTCTTTAATACGTCTTGTAGCGACTGAGGCTGTAACTCCTCCATCCTCTGTTGATTAATGACATCAACCGTTCCTGGAATTTTATAAAGGGCATCCTCCTCTCGACCAACAATATCAATCCTAGGTAACTCAATATCTTGAGCATTAGCCCAAACTGAAAAAGATCCTCCATATAACAATGCAAACGATGAAAACCAGGCCAACCGAATTCGAGGACGAACAACTACTTGATGCTTCATATACCATCTCCAGTGATAAAAACAAAAAATCGCTGGCTATATGCATATGAAAATGCTCTTGCTGGCTAGTAAGTTAATTCATATTTACTTCGTCAAAATGAGCTTCCCTAATTTAGTGATGCGCAATTGATATGAATGCCCATCATGCAAAATGAAGATCTGTTTTGTTCGCCCCAATAAGATTTCGCTTGGAATCGTTATGGGAAAAATCTGGGTTGATCGAATGCATTTTGAATCAATATCTAAGATATTTTTCTCGCTCAAGTACTAGCCTTCCAAGGTAAATTGAATTGGTGTTTGAAAGCATTGCAAAGAAAGCTGGGTGGGAGTTATTGCAATAGGCGCAAATCTCCACTGAGCCAAAGCCTTGATGACTGAACGATCTAAACCCTGAAAGCCTGAGCTCTGGGTGATGCCAACTTCTTGCACAAGGCCTTGATCGCTGACACATAGTCTTGCAATGACCAAGCCTTGTTCCTTAAGCTGTCTGCTGACTAAGGGGTAATGTGGTTTAGGGCTGTGTATGGCCTGTCTAGCTGCGCCTGCTGCTAGAAGCCCAGCCCCCTTGCTATTACTATGCGCATGGGATTCATTTACAGCACTGGAACTATCAAGCTCACTTTTAGGGGGTGTTTTGACTTGGGATGCAACCAGAGATTTTTGCTGCTGAGGTGACGGGGCACTTTTACCCACAAGATTTACCATCAGAAAATCTGGAGCAGATAAATTAGACCCCGCAAATGATCCCGATAAAAGCATCAATAGCGCTAATAAATGAGAGAAAGTTACCCCCGAAATTAGCAATACATTTCTAGACAATGCACCAGAAAGCAAATGACACCCTTAAAAAAATAAATGAGAAAAACTATATTCAACTTACCGAAAAAATGTGTAGTAAGTTAACTACTGCTCTCAATGATTTTAAGGGTGATGTAGTGGATTAACAACCATGATCCCAATGGGGGCGGGGCTTGTAGGGCTATTTAATGTGGTACTACTTTTGGGTTAATCGCCAGAGTGAAGTGACTTCTTTAGATCTCGCTGCATGCAATGCATCAGCTTTATCAAATGCTTTTGGATGTGTTGGTTTGGTATCTACATGCGCAATCACTTTCAAGCCCGCATGTTCAATCCAAATTAGAAGCTCTTCTCTCGTTCTCAATCCTAAGTGCTCTGCTAAGTCAGAAAGAATGAGCCAACCCTCACCATTTGGTAGTAGATGATCCTTTAATCCACTCAAGAAACCCTTCAGCATCTGACTCTCAGGGTCATATACAGCATGCTCTAGCGAAGAGCTTGGTCTGGCTGGAAGCCAGGGAGGATTACAAACAATGAGTGCAGCCTTTCCTTGAGGGAAAAGATTGGCTTTGTGAATTTGAATTTCAGAATTCAAACCTAAGAGATGAATATTTTCTTTCGCACAAGCAATCGCTCGATCACTTAGATCGGTCGCAATAATTTTCTGAACATCTCGTAGGGCCAAAATAACGGCCAACACTCCAGTGCCCGTCCCAATATCAAAAGCTATAGAGCTTTGTTTTATTGCTGCTGGTAACGGAGCTTTCAGAATCAAGCCAATATATTCACTACGCACAGGAGAGAAAACACCGTAGTGCGGATGAATGCGCACCTCTTGATCATCTCTGGTGAGAACTTGAACACCTGTCTTGCGCCACTCATGAGCGCTAATCACGCCAAGCAACTCACGCAAAGAAATTACATAGGAAGTTTCTTGCGTTCCATAGGCCTCAAGGCAGGCCTGCGCTACATCTGGGGCGCGTCTCAAAGGTATCGTATGGTCAGCATTCAAGCGGATGAGAACCATGCCCAAAATACGTGCGCGCTGAGATTGGGTGAGACGATGTAGATTAAATGCATCTAAGGGACTTATGATTTTCTCTTTGGAAACTCTGTCAGCTCTAGTAGATTTCTTGGAAGGCTTATCCACCCTTCTTACCAAAGCTTGTAAGAGTTGCCGCGCATTCTGAAAGTCACCCCTATAGAGCATCGCAGTACCTTCACAAGCTAAGCGATAAGCAATATCAGCGGTCAGCGTGTCATCCGCGATCTGAATTTTTTTATGCGGCGCAATCCCATTTTCAGAATGCCAATGAGCGGAACAGATTTGTCCGCCCTCTTCCCATTGAAGGGTTGCTGATTGCGTCACTTAGGAAACCACAAAGCGATTGTTTTGATAATCATCGATTGCTTGTTCAATTTCAGCGCGAGTATTCATCACAAAAGGGCCGTACTGAACGATAGGCTCATGCAAGGGCAAAGCTGCTAGAACAATAAATTGTGCGCTTATAGATCCTGATCTTGCCTTTAAAAGATCGCCATCACCAAGAACAATGGCTGCCTGCTTTGGAGCTGGCATCATTGGGCCGCCTAATTCCAGCCCGCCTTCATATACATAAACAAATGCATTGAGCTCTTTTGGAATGCGTTGCTCAAACTCTGCGTTGGGTGGTAAATGCACATCTAAAAATAGAGGCGCAGTAGTAATCCCCTGAATCGGGCCTTGAACTGCTTTACCGACATCATCGTATGCGCCCGCAATGATCTTGACTGAGCCCCCATTTGCCAAAGCAATCTTCGGAATATCTTCAACCTGGATATCTTTATAGCCAGCCGGCTTCATCTTTTCTTTTGCGGGTAAATTAATCCACAACTGGAAGCCGCGCATGGCACCGCTCACTTGCTGTGGCATCTCAGAATGAATAATGCCGCGCCCAGCCGTCATCCATTGCACGCCACCAGTTTTCAGATGGCCTTGATTACCCAAATGATCCTCATGCAACATGTGACCTTCCAGCATGTAGGTCACCGTCTCAAAACCCCGATGGGGATGTGCCGGAAAGCCCGCTACATAATCATTTGGATCATTGGAGGAAAACTCATCAAGCATCAAAAAAGGATCTAATCTGACTTGATTTTGACCGCCCAGACTACGACGCAATTTCACACCCGCACCATCAGAAGTGGCAATGCCAGAAATAATGGTTTGGATGTTGCGGATCATATTGATGAATGCTTTGACTTGGCTTTGGCTAAGCTTTAACTTTAAGCCGGAGGATGATCTTCAGGATTGACATCGAGGGCTATCAAGAATCGAGAAACCATATTGTAAGCGGCGATTACCGTGACTAATTCCACGGTATCCGTGCTTCCCAAAGCCTTTTGCAAGCGCTTCATTAATTCAGGATCCACTTTGATATTGCGCGTCATCTGAAAAGTGAGTTCGGCAGCGTCGTTCTCCACCGGAGAGTACAGATCTTTTGGAAAATTCGGTTGCCCAATGAGTCGCAAGCCTTGGACCTGCTCTTCAGTACCGCCCGCTTTCTTAAAAGGTGGCGCATGGTGAAAGAATTCATATTCAGCACCATTCAAGACGGCTACGCCACACATAGCCAACTCGCGCAACTTCGGATCCAAAGACAGGTTATTACGAATCTCTCCAATGAAATGATTCCAGCCCTCTGCAATTGGAACGCTATGCAAAAGCATGCGATCTAAATTAATAAACTGACCGCCTCGTCTTTTGCGAATAGCTGCAACCAACTCTGCTGGCTCTGCCAAATCCATTGGCTGATACGGAATTAAACGTTCTGACATGTTTACCTTTTATCAATACTGCTTATCAACAACTCTTACTGAGCAGTTTCTTTAATATTGTTTTCAATCACAAACTTACCCCAGATACCCATTTGCTTGCCGATAAAGTCTTGTGCAGCAACTGGGGTGCCACCAACAATTTGAATGCCTTGCATTTTGAACTTCTCAGCGACAGCAGGCGTCTTCAGGGCTTTATTTAATGCCTTATTCATTGCATCGATCACTGCCGGAGAGGTCTTACCGGGGGCCAATACCGCCCACCAAGCTGGCGCACTAAAGCCTGGGAAGCCGCTCTCAGAAATTGTCGGCACATTAGGCAAGGATGGTGAACGCTTGGCAGTTGTAATCACTAGCGGAATAACTCCACCGTTATCGATATGAGGCTTCACCAAAAATTCCGAGCCAACAGCCAACTCCACTTGACCGCCCAAAGCATCTTGCATTAAAGGACCGCCACCACGATAAGGGATGTGATTCCAATCAAAGCCCGCTTGTTTTGCCAGACGCGCCATTGCTAAGTGACCCAAGCTACCAATCCCAATTGAACCGTAACTAAATTGCTTACCTGTCTTGGAAAGATCCACTAATTGCTTAAAACTGGTGATACCAGATTTTTTGCTGGCAACCAATACCATCGGTGATGTGCCAACCAAAATCACGGGAGCAATATCTTTTATCGTGTCATAGGGAAGTTTGTCTTTGAGACTAGGGTTCACACCATGGGTATCAAATACTACTGCAAAGGTATAGCCATCCGGATCGGACCGAGTCATTGCGGAGGTACCAATTACACCAGAGGCGCCACCAACGTTTTCCACAATCACGTTTTGCTTCAACTCTGCTTGCAAAGCAGGTGCCAATATACGAGCAACCTGGTCAACTGAGCCACCTGGCGGAAAGACCGCAATCAAACGAATTGGCTTTTGGGTGGGCCATGTGCCAACACCCGCATTTTGCGCCAGAGCAACACCGCTTACTCCTAAAGCCATCAAAGTGGCTAATAGGCTGTTTTTAATGGCTTTTTTAGCCATTTTCACTAAATCCTGCATGGACTTGTCTCCTCTAGATAAGACCTCAAGATTAACACCCCCTCAGCCTATTTGCTCGATAATGCTGCTGTAGCCCAGTGAGAGAAAAATGAAGTCGATTCTAAATATTGCCGCCTATTTATTTGTCAGCCTAGATGGCTTGCCAGAGCTGCGCGCCAAAATGCTGGATGAATGTACTGCGCGCCAGTTGAAGGGAACAATTCTTTTGACTGGTGAAGGCATCAATATGTTCCTTGCCGGTAAAACAGATGAGCTACGTGGATTTATGGATTGGCTCCGTACCGATCCCCGTTTTGCCCCACTTCAAGCAAAGGAGAGTTGGTCCGAGGATCAGCCCTTCAAGAAGATGTTGATCAAACTCAAAAATGAAATTATTCGCATGAATCACCCAGCGATTCGTCCTGAGGAAGGTCGCGCTAATTTCATTAGCCCCAAAAAACTGCAGGAGTGGTTAGATCGCGGCACTGACGATCTAGGTCGCCCTGTAGTGATGGTTGATACTCGCAACGCCTTTGAAGTCGACTACGGCACTTTTGAGAATGCATTGCATTTCAATATTGAAAAGTTCACCGAGTTTCCAGCGGCAATTTCTGCACATAAAGATGATTTAGCCGATAAGACGCTGGTCAGCTTTTGTACGGGTGGTATTCGCTGTGAAAAATCTGGCTTATATATGCGGGAAATTGGCATGGAGCACAGTTACCAGCTAGAGGGAGGTATTTTGAAATATTTCGAGGAAGTGGGTTCCGCACATTACCAAGGCAGCTGCTTTGTCTTTGATGAACGTGAGGCGCTGGAGCCAAACCTAGACTCCATCCCCGTAGAGCACTCCATTCGAAAGAAACTCAAAGCCAGCCAAGCCTGAGCAGGGCTAACGCTATCAATAGTAAAATAACTTGGCTGTACAAAACTAACTTATAACAATAATTCGGACTCGAGACATGTCTAATACGATCAATCGGCAAAAGCCGATTTTTTTGTCATCCTTTCTCTTTGCTTTTTTGGGATTGGCATTCCATTTCAATGCGCAGGCGCAAAGTGCAGCAGTAGCCTACCCAACCAAACCTATCAAACTGATTGCACCAGTAGCTGCTGGTGGCGGATTAGATAATATTGCACGAGCTGTTGCGGAAAAACTCTCTAGATCTATTGGTCAAACAGTAGTTGTAGAAAATATGGGTGGCGGTGGCGGATCAATTGCTTCACAAGCAACTGCTAAAGCGCCAGCCGATGGCTACACACTCATGATTGCTTATGTAGGGACACACGGCACCAACCCTGCTGTCCGTAAATTACCCTACGATGCCATTAAAGACTTCACACCGATTGGCATGATTGGCGCAACACCTAACGTACTCATCATTAATCCTGATCTGCCCATCAAGAGCTTCAAAGAGTTTGTGGATTACGCAAAAAAGAATCCCGCCAAGTTAAGCTATGGATCTGCTGGCCCCGGAACACTGACACATCTCGGCATGGAGCAACTGAAGCTAGCTGCTGGAATATTTATGGTGCATGTGCCCTATCGTGGCGTAGGTCCTGCTTACACGGATCTACTGGCTGGACAGACCCAGGCAATGTTCCCCACTCTATTTGCAGCATTACCTTATATCACCACCAATAGGGTTCGCGGGCTTGCCGTTACTGGTGCCAAACGCAGCCCAGTAGCGCCTAATATTCCGACCTTCAAAGAGCTTGGCTATAACGGCTTTGATGGCCAACAGTGGTATGGCTTGGTAGGTCCTGCAAATCTTCCACCCGCGATTGTTGCAAAGCTCAATGCTGAATTAAACAAAGTTCTAGCATTGCCAGACTTCTCAGAAAAAATGATGAGCGAGGCTTTGACTTTAATGCCAATGACACCTCCTCAATTTACCAATTACATCAAAGAAGATATTGCACGCTGGGCTAAGGTTGCCAAAGACCGTAATATTGAAATCGATTAATTTTCAATATCCACTTATTTAAAAATACTCACACTTATTCATAGGAAATTTATATGTCTCACGCTATTGCCGCAGCAGCTGATCTCAATGCACCACCAGTCACCAAAATTTTGGCGGAGTTTGTTAATGCTCATCCAAGTCAAGGATGGACTCCAGAGGTTGAGCACGAAGCGCATCGTACATTCTTAAACTGGCTTGGTTGTGCGATCGGTGCAGCCAATCATGAGAGCGTTGAATCATCATTAGTCGCTATTCGTGAATTTCAACCAGCGCCACAAGCCAGCATCCTCGGCCGTAAAGATAAAGTGGATATGGGTGGAGCGGCATTGATTAACGGCATCAGCTCACATACTTTTGACTTTGACGATACTCACCTCAAAACCGTGATTCATCCAGCGGGTCCGGTAGCATCTGCAATCCTAGCCTTAGGCGAACACATTGGTGCCAACGGTCGTCAAATGATTGACTCTCTAGTTCTTGGCATTGATGTTGCCTGCCGCGTTGGTAACGCAATGTATCCAGATCACTACCATCGTGGCTGGCACATCACTGGCTCTACTGGCATGCTGGGATCTGCTGCGGCATGTTCACGCTTAATGGGTCTTGATCTGCAAAAAACAACTATGGCTTTAGGCATTGCAGCCTCCCAACCGGTTGGTATGCGCGAGCAATTTGGCACGATGACCAAACCCTTTCATCCGGGTGGCGCAGCACGTGCAGGTCAACTTTCTGCACTGTTGGCAAAACATGGTTTTACTGCAAGTCCTAAAGCACTTGAAGCGGGTCGTGGCTATATGCAAACCGTTTCTACTAAGTGTGACTGGTCAGAAATTGATCGCGCCCTCGGAAAATCTTTTGAGATTTCCTTAAATACCTATAAACCTTTTGCTTGCGGAATTGTGATTCACCCAGCCATTGATGCTTGCGCCCAATTACGCGCCCAAGGCGTGAAGGCAGAAGAGGTTGAACGCATTGAGTTGCGTGTTCACCCACTGGTACTCGAATTAACTGGCAAGAAAACACCTAAAGATGGACTAGAAGGCAAGTTCAGCGTGTATCACGGCTGCGCTGTAGGCTTGATGTTTGGTCAAGCAGGTGAAGGTGAATATGCGGATGACATCGTTAACCGTCCTGATGTCGTAGCTTTGCGCGCTAAAGTGAACGCGACTACCGATACCTCTATTAGCGAAGCATCTGTGGACGTTAAAGCCTTCCTGAAGGATGGCAAAGAAGTGCATATCTTTGTAAAGAATGCGATTGGCTCTGTAGAAAATCCAATGAGCGATGCCAACTTGGAGCAAAAATTTACAAGCTTGGCAGAGCCAGTAATTGGCAAAGGGAAAACGATTCAGTTAATTTCTGCACTCTGGAAATTAGGACAAGCGCCTGATCTCAAGCAAATCCTGAACCTTTGCACACCAGACTAATATTCAACTGAAAGATTTTCATCCATGGCCTCATTACCTAATATCGTTATTCTCGGAGACTATGAGCGTGCGTTGCGCCGTTTTTCTAATTGGGAAAAATTAGATCAACAGGCTAAGCTCACTATTCATCATGAGCCGCTTCGAGATGAGGCCTTATATGCAGCAGTCAAAGATGCTGATGCAATTGCTATCGTGCGAGATCGCTCGCCTTTTAATGAGGCGATGATTGCACGCTTACCCAAGCTAAAGTTCTTAATGTTTACTGGTGAACGTAATGGCACCCTTGAAGCATCAGCCTTAGTGTCTAGAAATATCCCCATGGCATGCACTCCTGGTGGACCTTCCAAAGAAACGACCGCAGAACTTACTTGGGCCTTAATCCTGGGCGCCTCTAAGCGTCTTATTGAAGAAAATAAACTCATTGCCTCAGGTGGCTGGCGTGATGCCTTGTCTTTACTGCCAATGCTCTCTGGCGAACGTTTAGGCATCATGGGCTTAGGCGCTATCGGTAGTCGTGTAGCACGTGTTGGCGCTGCCTTTGGCATGGAAGTGGTGGCTTGGAGTCCTCGCATGACGCCTGAACGCGCCGCAGCTGAAAATGCAAAGGCGGTCAGTCTTGATGAACTCCTTAAAACTTCCAAAGTCGTCTCTATGCACTTGGTGGCCGGCCCCGGAACTAAAGGTTTAATTAGCGCGGATCAACTAGCGCTCATGCGCCCAGATTCGATTCTGATCAATACTTCACGTGCTGCACTGATCAATATGCCTGATCTAAAAAAAGCGCTAGCCGCAGGTAGACCTGGGCAAGCAGCAGTGGATGTTTTTGATGTTGAACCTCTTCCAGAAAAAGACGCGCTTCGAAATACCCCAAATCTTTTGGTGACACCTCATCTTGGTTTCATTGCTGAGCCTATTTTTGCGACCTTCTCAAAAGGCATTACCGAAACACTAGAAGCGTGGCTAGAAAATAAACCAGTGCCACATCCTTTTAAGCCACAGTAAGCACCTTCTATTAAAAGATGCCATCCCAACCTAAAACACTGACACCCAAGCAACTCTTTATTGGGTTTAGCAAAATCGGAATGTCTGGCTTTGGCGGCGTACTCCCTTGGGCACGCCGCATGCTTGTTGAGCAAGAGAGGTGGCTAACTGCTGAAGAGTTCAGTGCCATGCTGGGCATCTGCCAAATTGTTCCAGGACCCAATATCGTCAATCTCGGTGTTTGTGTAGGCAGTCGCTTTGCCGGAGTACCGGGCGCTTTTGCAGCGGTACTCGGTTTAATGTTGGGACCTGTAGCTATCGTCATTCTGCTGGGCATTCTCTACGAGCATTACAGCTATATGCCGATTGTCCAGGGATTGCTAAGAGGTATCTCTGCAGTAGGTGTAGGTCTAATTGCAAGCACCGGCTTCAAAATGATGCGCTCAGAACTGAAATACCCGCCCATGCTATCCGTCATCCTCTTGACTGTATTGGCTGCAACCTACTTTCATTTAGGTCTGGGTTGGGTAGTTTTACTTGCCTCACCTTTGGCTTTCTTTTTAGCATGGAAGAAGATTAAAGAATGATGGGCACTCTCATCAGCCTCTTTCTGAAACTATCCGCTTTTTCCTTGGTGGCATTTGGAGGTATTAATGCACTCCTCCCCACACTATATGACTTATCGGTCAATCAAGAACACTGGATTAGCTCCCAAACCTTCGCCGATTACTTTGCTATTGCCCAGGCTGCACCCGGACCCAACCTCATGACAGTCACATTGATTGGCTGGAAAGTGGGCGGCGTGATTGGTGCAGCAATAGCGACCTTAGCTATCGCCTGGCCATCCTCGATCATGATTTATTTCTTGCAACGCTCTATTATGGGAATGCAGGATATTCGGAAGCAGAAAATCATCCATGCAGCAGCCGGCGCTTTAGCGGTAGGCTTAGTTTTATCTGCGGCCTGGGGAATAGCGCTCCAGATTAATAGCAGCACAGCCGCATACTTGCTGACCTTTGGTACGATTGCTATCACCTTGTTTACACGCTGGCATCCACTCTATCTCATTGCAATTGGCGGCGCTTTAGGAATTCTGGGTTTTATTTAAATCACTTTTCTTGGGATCAATATGCGACTCATTCGGAACTGTTCAGTCTGTTTAATAAGTCTAAGTACCTTATTTTCAACCGCTGCTTTTGCGCAAAACAACTACCCTAGCAAACCCATCAATTTCATCGTCCCTTATGGTGCCGGTGGTGGCGCAGACTCACGTAGTCGTCAGATTGCCCAAAAAATGAGTGTCATTCTCAAGCAACCCATCATCGTCGATAACAAACCGGGGGCTGGCGGCAACATTGGTACAGAATTCATTTCTAGAGCTGCTCCTGATGGCTACACCATTGGCATGGGCAACTTCGCGCCCATGGCTGTTAATAAAACACTCTTTGGCAATTTGCGCTACGACCCAGAAATAGATCTCACTCCTATCATTTTGATTGAAAAAGGGCCTCTAGTACTGGTGGTCAATCCAAGCTCCCCATACAAAACAGTTCAAGAAATTGTTGCGGCCGCCAAAGCTAAGCCGGGTACTCTTACTTTCTCATCAGGCGGCATTGGAGGAAGCCATCAACTATCCGGTGAGCTCTTTAAACAAAGCGCCAGCATCGATATGATTCACGTCCCGTATAAGAGTGGATCTGCTGGCTTAACCGATCTAATGGCCGGGAACGTCACCATGATGTTTGATCAAATGTATTCAGCGATGCCCAGCATCAAAGCCGATAAGTTACGCCCCATTGCGATTACTAGCAAGAAACGCTCTCCACTTCTACCGAACGTGCCTACTTTTGCTGAGGCAGGCTACCCCAAGGTTGAAGTTCTCAACTGGCAAGGACTCATCGCGCCCAAGGGAACACCTAAGGCCATTATTGATAAATTGAATGCTGCTGCAAATGAGACGCTCAAAGACCCTCAACTACGCGAACTCATGCTCTCTCAAGGGAATGAGATTGGTGGAGGGAGTCCAGCTGAATTTGCTAGCCTGATTAAAGCTGAGAGTGCCAAATGGAGTGCCGTTGTAAAAACAGCCAATATCAAGCCAGAGTAACAAATTCTATATTGAATGGCATTGGGGGCTTAGTGCCCCGAATTTTATTTGAAAGCCTGGTAGGTCAAGATGCCCAAGAAGGTCAGCACAAGTGACCCAACGAGATTGAGTAGTGACGTACCCAAAGCCCAAGTAAATTCGCCACGTTGCATAAAGCCAACTACCTCAGCAGAAAAGCTTGAGAAGGTGGTTAGACCCCCCAAGAAGCCGGTAACCACTAAGAGTTTCCACTCTGGAGAAAGACTTGGATTGTTGCCAAAGAAAGCAACTGCAATACCAATCAAATATCCACCAACCATATTCGATATAAAAGTGCCCAATGGCAGTGAAGAAGCTATCCCTACGGTGACGTAATTAAAGCCAGCTCTTAATAAAGCGCCGAAGCCCGCTCCAAAAAAGATTGCAAAGATAGGAAGCCACATAATCTGCTCTTGTTATTGAATTGAAAAACCCAGCATACCAATTGAACTCATCTCAATTCCATCTGTATAGATTTTGGCCTGCTCTCCTGCCTCCTGCAAGGCCAAGGTATACAAGGCTGGCCAATAGTGTTCTGCGGTCGGAATAGAGAGGTGCGCTGCATCACCAAAACGCTCCCAGTCAACCAATGCCTCATGATGATTGGCGCGAATTTCTGAAGCAAAAAAATCATTGAACTCTTTTGCCCATGGGTAAGGCTCAGCACCCTCTTGCCAATGGATGGTGCGCAAGTTATGCACCACATTACCACTAGATAAAATCAAAATATTTTCATCGCGCAAGGGGCGTAATTGCTTAGCAAGCTCATAGTGTTCACGTGCTGACATCGCACCATCGAGACTCAGCTGCACCACAGGCACATCCGCATTTGGATACATGTATTTCAGTACCGCCCAAGCGCCATGATCAATACCCCATTCATTCTCTTCAAGCACGACAGGGACGCTCAATAATTCTTGCACGCGATCAGCTAATGCAGGGCTACCTGGCGCCGGATATTGAACATCAAACAGTGCTTGTGGAAAGCCACCGAAATCATGAATCGTTTTTGGTTTAGTCATTGCAGTAACCCAAACTCCGCGGGTTACCCAATGTGCTGAGATCATCAAAATAGCGTCAGGACGCTTTAATGATTTTCCAAGAGCTGACCATGCCGCTGTATAGCGGTTGGGCTCTATGGCATACATTGGACTGCCATGGCCAGCAAATATTGCAGGTTGGCGATGGCTAGTCATTAATACTGATTAACCGAATACGTAACCTGTATGAGCCGCAACCAATGCAAACAAAATAGCCAAGCTAGTAGCAGCGGCCAACATCACGACCAATGTAATGATCTTTTTGTTGATCTCTTCTTTAGATTCGTTATGCCATTCGTTCATGCTAAATCCTCTATAAACACATTATTGAATAGGGTAATTATCCACTATCGACCGCGACCGGCCTTGCGCATCATGCCTTTTCCCCCACCAAAGCCTGCCTGAGGCCTTCCGGCTGGGCCAGAGGGTCCTTTTGGGACGGGTGGACGTGCTGGCGGCTTCGCTGCTAGCGCTTTTGCCGGGGTTTTTGAATCGGGTTTCTTTTCGTCAGTCACTTTGAGCTCCTATGGATATCATATTGCCATGATTACTGACTATTCTATCCAAGCTGTCGCAATTAATGCGATTCCCCTGATTTTTGCCATCACCATCCATGAGGCAGCCCATGGCTACGCAGCTCGCAGGTTTGGCGATAACACCGCCTACATGCTGGGACGGGTGAGCCTCAATCCCGCAAAACATATAGACCCTGTGGGTACCATATTGATTCCACTCGTCTTAATTCTGACGGGGTCTCCTTTTTTGGTGGGGTATGCCAAGCCGGTACCAGTCAATTTTGGGCGACTCAGAAACCCCAGAATTGACTCGATTTGGGTGGCCTTAGCGGGACCGGGATCGAATTTTGTACAGGCAATCATTTGGGCGGTCTTTTGGGTTCTAGTGCAGGGCTTCGGAATTGATGAGCCCTTCCTGACTTCTATGGCAAAAGCAGGGGTAATGTGGAATATCGGTTTACTGGCATTTAATCTGTTTCCACTACCACCCCTCGATGGCGGAAGAATTTTGGCTGGTCTTTTGCCCGCACGCCAATCCATCGCCCTCGGTAGATTAGAGCCCTGGGGATTTTTTATTGTGCTTGGCCTCGTCTTTACTGGAATTATTGGCACTCTGTGGATGGAGCCCCTCAGCAGCTTTTTCCTGGGCATCATCAATCTTCTCATGACCCCCCTCAGAATGATTTTTTAAGCGGGCAAAAATTACTATTCTGGGATATGCTCAAAATAAGCAGCCCAACTGATCAATGGAGAGCAATCATGAAACTACAAAAATTTATTTTGGCAGGCACTGCAGCTGTTTTAGCCATTGGCGCAGGCGCTGCCTTTGCTCAATTTCAAACGGCAGAAAAAGCAATTGAATATCGTCAAAGCGTCATGACAGTGATTGGCACTCATTTCGGAAGAATTGGTGCTGTTGTTAAAGGTGCGGCACCTTATAACAAAGACGATGTGAGCAAAAATGCAGAGATCGTAGCAATGATGTCTACTTTGCCTTGGCAAGCCTTTGGTCCTGGCACTGAAGGCGGTAAGGCAAAACCTGAGGTCTGGTCAGACAACGCAAAGTTCAAAGCTGCCGCAGACAAAATGCAATTAGCTGCTCTTGATCTCAATAAAGCCGCTCAGTCAGGCGACTTAGAAAGTATTAAAAAATCTTTTGGCGCGGCGGGTGCAACCTGCAAAGGCTGCCACGACGATTTCAAAAAGAAATAAGCGATTTTTATTGATCGTTATTTCGTAATTAAGTAACCGACCGCTACCGCGATCACGCTTAAAAGTATCAAAGCGAAACCGCGCTGCAACACTCCATCCTTGGAGTCACGATCCAAGTCAGCAGGCAGGTATTTAGCCTCTTCGCTTGGGTCGATTTCTTTATCGCCACTAATCATTGGCTTAATCAGATTCTCACCTTTGAATTTCTTGTAATACCAAATCGCTGCGATATGAATTGCAATAAGGGTGTAAATCACCACTTGATTACCTTCGTGAATCTCCGATAAAAATGAAGATATCGAACCAGACACATACTTTGCTAGCGGCCCTTGAAAGGAGACCTCATCATCAACAAATAAGCCAGTCAGTACTTGAACGCATAAAACAAAAATGAGTGCAAATACAGAAATTGCTCCAATGGGGTTGTGTCCAAGAACGCGGGGTGGACTTCCACTTAAGTAATCAAAAATCGCTTTTTTAGTTGGCAAGAAAGAGGCGAAGCGCGCATGGGTAGATCCAACAAAACCCCAGCCAATCCTAAAGATCAACAAGGTCAAAATGCTGTAACCGAAATAAGCATGCCATTGAATGAATTCATCACCCAAATTGATGGTCACAAAGCTACCGACTATACAAACCACCAGCAACCAATGAAATAAGCGGATTGGAAGATCCCATACTCGAATGATTTTCTTCATCCTTTAAGGATAATCCTCTTCTCCTCTAAAATGGAGGGATTCATGAATCCCGGCAAAGCTTTTAGAACCCTACTGCTGTATCGCGTTGGCGCAACCCTAAGCTACCAAATTACGATGGTAGCGGTAGGTTGGCATCTTTACGAAATCACTAATAGCGTAGTTTCACTCGGGCTGATAGGTCTTGCAGAGCTCGTTCCCTACTTTGCGCTAGCTCTATATTCGGGTCATGCGGTCGATCACCACTCCCGCAAGTGGATTGCTGCAATCGCCTGCCTCATTCATATTGCGGTTGGATTATTTTTAACAGTCATCGCATTGGGATGGCTTAGCCCACCGATACCATTGATCTACACCGCAGTAGCATTTATTGGTATTGGGCGCGCTTTATTAAGGC
Organism: Polynucleobacter sp. Tro8-14-1; assembly: GCF_018881655.1. Classification (GTDB taxonomy): domain Bacteria; phylum Pseudomonadota; class Gammaproteobacteria; order Burkholderiales; family Burkholderiaceae; genus Polynucleobacter. The sequence continues at coordinate 422,866 of NZ_JACVPX010000001.1, read as the reverse complement.
CTTCTTATCAAGCGCTTTTCGGACAAATCATTCCGAGAGATCAATTGCCTCGTTACACAGCGTATGCATCTTCAGCGTTTCAGATTTGCGTAGTGGCGGGCCCAGGATTAGGCGGACTCATGATTGGCTTTGCCGGTCTTGAATGGACCTATCTGCTCGCCGCCTTCTGTGGAGGAGTTGGTTTATACGGAATTACTTTCATCACCGCTGTGCAAGAAAAATCGAGCAACTTATCTAAGCACTTTCTAAAGAGCTTTTTGGAAGGGTTTCATTACGTCAGAAAACATGAACTCATTTTGAGCATCATGGCGCTCGATATGTTTGCTGTTCTCTTCGGGGGCGCAGTCTCTATTCTTCCAGCCTTTGTGAAAGAGGTGCTCAATGCGGGCCCAGAAACTCTAGGAATACTGCGTGCAGCCCCGGCAGCTGGGGCTGTACTTACTGGAATCTACCTCGCTCGGCGTCCCGTGCTAAACGACTCAGGAAAATATCTTCTGATGTCAGTGGCAGGATTTGGTGCGGCGATTATTGCCTTTGGCATCTCCAGTAATTTATGGGTCTGCGCATTCTTTCTATTTATCTCTGGATGCTTTGACTCGATATCAGTAGTGATTCGAGGCAGCATCATGCAGCTCACCACACCAGATCATATGCGCGGCAGAATTAGCGCCATTAATGGCATCTTCATTGGCTCATCCAATGAGTTAGGCGCACTTGAGTCTGGCATTGCTGCCAGCATGATCGGTTTAGTGCCATCCATCGTATTTGGTGGGGTCGCGACGATTGCTATTGTTCTGATTACTTATCGACTCGCCCCACACCTAGGCAAACTTCATCTGAAAGATATTTCTTAGTGAGCAACTAAATAACTAGTTGCTATTTAATTTCAGGAAGATCTTTCTGAATAATCTTCAAGCCAGCACGTAATGCTTTTTGATAGCGCTCACGTTCAGCCTTAATCGTTTCAGCAGTCCAGGTGAAGAAGCCTTCGCCAGTTTTCATACCAAACTTGCCACTAGCGATGCGATCACTCAAGCACTTCGCTATCGTTGGTGAATTGTTTAAGGTTGGATAGATGGTTGCGCCTCCAGCACCGTGCACCTCAAGGCCAGCATGATCTCGTTGCATGGCTGGGCCTGCGGCGATATAGCGAAAGCCAAAACCAAAACGAACGGCTTTATCAATATCTTCTGGCGTACAGATGCCTTCATCAACCATTGAAAAAGCCTCACGCGATAAAGCATGCTGCAAACGATTAGCCAAAAATCCTGGAAGATCTTTTTTCACAGTAACAGGCACCATGCCACACGCTGTCATTAAACGTGAGAGGCTTTCGCCAACCATTGGCGAAGTCTTTGCACCATATACCACTTCTACACAAGGCACTAGATGGGCAGGCATAAAGAAATGTAAGCCAATCATACGAGCAGCTGTTTTTAGGCCGTTGGCAATTTCACTAATTGGGAAGCTCGTACTATTGCTCGCCAATACCGCCTCAGGTTTTGCATATTTTTCCAACTTCGCAAATAGCTCTCGCTTGATGTCTAAACGCTCAGGCACACACTCAATCACCAAATCAATATCAGACCAATCAACCTCTTCAAGCGAACCCGCCACAGACAGTAAATGAATACGATGCTCATAACCGAGATCTGCCATGGTGCTTGCAAAGTAATCCGGCAAGAGGGCTCGTCGCTCTGTAGTTGGCTCAACCACCTGGACTGCACAGCCACCGCGTGCACAAACGGCTGCAACGTCTGCACCCATAGTGCCGCCACCGACAATAACTACCTTGGTTTCAGCTGGGGTAAATAACATGAATACTCTCCTAAAAGGGGAAGGACTTTTTCTGAAAAATCCTCTTACAATGGGGTCATTATTTCAATAAAAAAGTTAGTGAGACATGATCCCCGTCAATTCGGTGCTACAGGTCGGCCATTTCCCTGAAATTATGCAGGCAGAAATAGATCGGCGCTTTACCCCTTTTCATCATCCCGATCCTCAAGCGCCTGCTCCTGCCGGAAACTTTCAGGCGATTTTGATTCGCTCCAATATCAAGCTGCCCGAGGCCCTAGTTAAACAGATTCCCAGTATTCGTATGGTTGCCACTTGTGGGGTTGGTTATGACAACCTTCCCTTGGCTTATCTCAAAGAACAAGGGATTAAAGCAAGCAACACCCCTGGCGTCCTAAACGATGCCGTATGCGAACTGGCCATTGGCATGATGCTAGCCCTACTGCGCCAACTGCCCGAGGCTCAGGAATATGTCAAAAGCACTGCTTGGTCAAAAGCGCCCTTTAGGCTCACCACCACCTTGGCTGGTAAACGAGTGGGTATCGCTGGCATGGGTCGTATTGGGCAAGACCTGGCTAAACGATTAGAGCCATTCAAAGTGGAGATAGCGTATTCAGGGCCCAATAAAAAATCTTTGCCCTACGCTTACTATCCAGATGCTCAAGAATTAGCCAAGGCCTGCGACATCTTATTTTTAGCTTGCCCAGCAACCCCCGATACAGACAACATGATTAATGCCAAGGTTCTAGAAGCTTTAGGGCCCTCAGGATATTTAATCAATATTGCCCGCGGAAGTGTGGTTGATGAGGGGGCACTTTTATATGCACTGCAACATAAAAAGATTGCTGGTGCAGCCTTGGATGTTTTTGAGAACGAACCTAACCCAAGTCATGAATTTTTAACACTTGATAATGTATTGTTAACACCGCACATTGGGAGCGCTACCTCGGAAACACGGATAGCCATGACCAACTTAGCCTTAGATAATTTAGAAGCATTCTTTAACCAACACACACTTCCATCTGAAGTAAATAACTAAAACGGAGCCAGCATGACGATTTCTCTGCACCCTTCCACCTTGCCAGCGGTGCTATCCCCTGTCATCACCCCATTTAAGGCGGACGGCAGTCCAGATGCTCCTAAGTTATTAAAACAATGCCAATGGCTAGAAGCTAATGGTGTTGGGCAGGCTATCTTTGGCACGAACTCAGAAGCAAACTCGATGTCTGCTCCGCAGAAGATGAGCACCTTAACAGCATTAGTAGAGGGCGGGTTAAAGCCTGAGCACTTAATGCCAGGTACCGGAGCAACATCGATTGATGCTACTGTCAATATGACACGTCACGCAGTCAACCATAAATGCGCGGGCGTATTAATGTTGCCGCCCTTCTACTACAAAGATGTTACTGATGATGGTCTATTCGCTTATTTTTCTGAGGTGATTCAAAAAGTAGGTAGCACTGCTTTGCAGATTTATATCTACAACATTCCACCAGTTACTAAAGTGACCTTAAGTCTCTCTTTGCTTGAGCGCTTAGCAAAAGAATATCCAAAGACAGTTGTGGGCATGAAAGACAGCTCTGGCGATTGGTCTTACACAGAATCGGTCATTAAATTATTATCGCCTTCAGGCTTCCGCGTCTATGCAGGCAGCGAAGTATTCCTAATGCGTGCCTTGCGCGCTGGCGGTGTTGGCTGCATCTCCGCTACTGCCAACGTCAATCCAAAAGCGATTGCCGATTTAGCGGCACACTGGAGAGAATCAAATGCTGATACTCTTCAAGCAAACTTGGATCAAGTGCGTGGAATTTTTGCTAAGTACCAAATGATTGCAGGCATGAAGACTGCTGTAGCCCACTACACCAAGGATTCCGAGTGGCTCAGAGTGCGTCCACCATTGATGCAGTTAAGCGCTGAGCAACAAGCGCAACTGCTCAGCGAGCTCAAAGCAATTAACTTCAGCATGCCAGGTTTGTAATTTAAAAAAATAAAAATAATTAGGAGACAACAATGAAACTACTCAAAGTCATTGCCTTATCGCTTAGCTTTCTTTGTGCGAGTGTTAGCGCTCAAAACATCTCTATCGCCACTGGCGGTACGGGTGGCGTGTACTACCCAATGGGCGGTGGCCTTGCCTCTGTTCTCTCGAGCAAGGTGCCTGGAATGTCTGCTACTGCAGAAGTGACCGGGGGCTCGGTAGATAACTTAAACCTCATCGGTACAGGCAAGCCATACGTTGGTTTCTCGATGGCTGATGCCGCTAAAGATGCTCAGATTGGCGAAGGTAAGTTTGTTGGCAAAAAAGTGGACTTACGTACTCTGGTAGTTCTTTATCCAAACCTGATGCACGTAGTAACCGTTGACTCCACTGGCATCAAATCTATGAAAGACCTCAAGGGCAAGCGCATTAGTACTGGCGCTCCTGGTAGCGCAACAGAAGTGATGGCCTTTCGCTTATTAGAGGCCGCTGGTCTTGATAAGGATAAGGATGTTAAGCGTGAGCGATTAAGCGTTGCCGAATCCGTTAATGCCATTAAAGACCGCAAAATTGATGCATTTTTCTGGGTGGGTGGATTACCAACAGCAGCAGTAACTGATTTAGCCAATACTCCAGGAACCAAGATTGTGATGGTCGACACTGGCGAAGAGGTGGCTGCAATGAATAAAAAATATGGCAACCTTTACTTTGTAACTACCATTCCAAAGGCTACTTATAGCGGCATGGCTAGAGACAATAAAGTCGCAGCAGTCGCCAATATCTTGGTGGTCAATGCCAATATGCCTGACGATCAGGCCTATAAGATTGTTAAGGCGATCTTTGATAACAAATTGGAATTGGTGCGCACTCATCAAGAATTTATGAGTGTCAGCCTAGAAAACCAGAAAACAAAATCAACCCCAGTTGACTTTCATCCAGGCGCACTTAAGTACTTTAAAGAAAAGAACGTCAAACTCAATTAAGTTGATGTTTGTATCGGGGGTGAGTGAATCTCACCCCTTTCGTTTTACGGTAGTGAAAAAATAAAGTAGTACATAAAAATAAATATAGAGGTTGAGACATGAATCAAAACGTTATTGACAACGAAACCCAAGAAAAATTAGACGCCTTTATTAAGCAAGAGGAAGGCGATTCAAATGATTACAAAGGCCTGCTAGCCAAATTCATTACCCTTGTAGCGGTAGGCATGTCGCTCTTTCACTTATATGCCGCGTATTCGATTGTGCCAACGCAAGAGTTGCGCGTCATACACGTTGCTCTAGTTTTATTTTTAGTATTCCTCAGCTTTCCAATAGCTGATCGCTTCAAAAATCGCTTAATGCCCTGGGATATCGTTTTTGCGCTTGTATCCGTTGGAATTGCCTATTACATTCTGAGTGGTGGCGATGATTTTATGGACCGCAATACTGCGCCTAACTCTACCGATGTCATGGTGGGCATTGCATTAATTCTCCTAATCTTAGAAAGTGTGCGCAGAACCAATGGCATGATCTTGGTGACGGTAACAGTCCTGTTTCTGCTCTATGCATTATTTGGCAACTACTTACCAGCACCTTGGACTCACAAGGGTTACGATCTTGATCGTTTGGTAGGCTATATGTATATGACTCTAGAAGGCATCTATGGCACTGCTGTTGATGTTTCTGCAACCCTCATCATTCTTTTCACCATCTTCGGCGCTTTCTTGCAATTTACTGGCGCAGGAAAGTTCTTTATTGATTTCTCATTCGCGGCAATGGGTGGAAAATCTTCTGGGGTTGGCAGAACCATCGTAATGTCCTCCTTCTTGCTCGGCGGACCATCAGGATCCGGTGTAGCAACAACAGTTACCGTGGGCTCAGTTGCAGCACCCATGCTGGACAAAGTGGGTTACGAGAAAAATGCTGCCGGCGGCCTTTTGGCAGCAGGTGGTCTTGGTGCCATTATCTCGCCTCCTGTACTGGGCGCAGCTGCATTCCTAATTGCAGATTTTCTGAAGATTTCATATTTAGACGTATTGCTGATGGCAACCATCCCAACCATCCTTTTCTATCTTGGCTTATTCGTGATGGTCGAAATTGATGTACGCAAATATGGCATGAAAAATATTCACTTTGAGTCTTCCGAAACAGCTTGGCAGCTCACTAAGAAATATTGGTTTCACTTCTTCTCCCTCATCTCGATTGTGGTGTTTATGCTGATGGGCTTCTCCCCTGTCATGTCCGTATTCTGGGCGACAGTAGTTTCGGCCTTATCCAGCATGTTGCGTGAAGATACTGCCATTATTCCTTGGGCATGGTTTAAAGGTAAAGAACCGATTCTCTCTGGCCTATACAACTCCAACCTGACTAAGGCACTTGCAACTGGTTCAACTGGTGTCTTAGCTATCGCCGCCACCTGTGCTGGTGCCGGCCTCATTGTGGGTACCGTTACCTTAACCGGTCTTGGCCTAAAATTTAGCTCGATTGTTATTCAGTACGCAGGTGGCTCGCTCTTGCTAACAACCATCTTTACCGCCCTTGTAGTTTGGGTGGTTGGCCTTGCTGTTCCAGTAACTGCTTCTTACATTATTTGTGCGGTAATTGCAGCGCCTGCTTTGATTAATTTAGGCGTGCCTGATTTTGCAGCTCACATGTTTATCTTCTATTACGCTGTACTTTCTGAAGTGTCGCCACCGACTGCACTCTCGCCATTTGCAGCCGCCGCAATTTGTAAAGGTAATCCCTATAAGACTACTTTGCAAACTTGGAAATATGTTGCTCCAGCCATTCTAGTTCCATTTATGTTTGTGTTAGATAAGTCAGGCGTCAGCTTGTTGTTGATGGGATCAACTAGCGCTCTTGAGCAAGCAGACTGGATGCAAATTGCTTGGGTCTCTTTCACGGCCGTTGTTGGAATCATCTGCCTAGCCGGTGGCTTACAAGGTTGGTTCATTGAGAAAACCAAGATCTTTGAGCGCGTCATCATGGTGTTCTCTGGGGTTGCTCTTGCCTACCCTTCCACAGAGGCGGACTTAGTTGGCTTTGTTGGATTTGGTTTGGTGCTGGTGACTCAAACAATTACCCATTTCAAACTCAATCCCAGATCTTCTTAAGGTACACCCAATAGGTGGGAGGATCTCATCCTCAAAACAATAAGGCCCGCTTGAGCGGGCCTTATTGTTTCTAGCAATTGCTTATCTTAAGAGATCTTGGTCCAAGCGGCTTTACCTGCATATTTCTTGACAGCAGATTCATCGAACTCGAAACCTAAACCAGGGGTTTTATGCAAAATCAAGTCCCCATTCTTAAATGTCAGCTGCTTATTGATCAATCTACGGAAGTTCAGCACCTGATCATCCAAGAAGAATTCGACAAAGCGTGCATTGGGCGTGGCTGCCACCAATGGTGCATGCAAATCATGCATCCAGTGCGGACAAACTATGACGCCCTTCAAATCAGCATATGCAGAAATTCTTCTCCACTCGGTAATACCACCGCAGACAGCCGCATCAGATTGCAGGATGGCAGCACCACCGGCATCAATCAATTCTCTAAAACGCCAGCGTCCCGCTTCCATCTCACCGGTAGCAACGTTGATTTTGGTTTGGCGCGCCAAGGCAGCATGTAAATCAATCGCATCTGGAGAAAAAGGTTCTTCAATCCAATACGGGTTGTATGGTTCAAAGCGACGTACATACTCAAGAGCGGTGGGTAGATCGCGCCAGGCATTATTTGCATCAAGTGTGAGCAATACATCATCGCCCACTGCTTTACGAGCCGCTTTCACGCGTGCCTCTTCTTCCGATGGCGATAAACGCCCCACCTTCATCTTGACTGCCTTAAAGCCCTGCTTTACGTAAGACTCCATTTCTTTGCCTAATTTGGCAGGCGTTTTACCTTCAAGATAGTAACCACCACTAGCATAAGCTGGCACCCGATCATCAACCACTGAACCCAAGTATTGATGCAAAGGTAAGCCAACTGAGCGTGCATTTAAATCCCACAAAGCCGTATCCAAAATCGAGATGCCACGCATTACTGCGCCTGCACGACCTTGGAGGATGGATTCGTTATACATCTCCATCCAGAGACCTTCACTGCGGTGACTATTTTGACTAATGAGTTTGGGGGCCAGCAATTGCTCAACAGCAAGTTTGGCAATATCTCCGCCGGCACTGCCGACATAACAAAAACCGATGCCCTCATTACCATCCTTGCCGCGAACTTTTACCAGGCAGTAGTGACGCTCAGAAACAGTGCGAGTGGAAAATGAAGTGACTTTATCCAATGGTACTGCTACTGAGGCAACTTGGATGGATTCAATAATCGGCATCTAAACTCCTTAATCAAAAATTGATTGTATCGAGAATTTAATTTGCCGACAGGTGCCTGAATAAAGAATAATTAATCCACTTCATTACAAATGTACATGACGAAAATGAGCCGAGTTGTTGTTATCCGAACAGGTATCTTGTAAGTTAGATTTGCTGCAAATTGATACATTCACTCTCCAATATTCTCAAACTCCCATGTTGTGTGACAAATTTGGTTAAAAGTGGCAAAACTGGCATTGCTAAAGGCGTCGGTTTTAGACCTTGGCCAGCCGATGAGGCGGCCGCTGTAAAGCAAAATTATGAGTAAAGGCTGAAAGCAGCCTTTGAAGTTCTCAAGCTAGCGCCCGATCAAGATTCAGTCTAATTTGCTGCGGCACAGCATATTTATTCAAAGATGCTCCCACATTATTAGATAATTGAGGGGTGAATAAAAAAGTATCTCTTGGCTCCCTGTTCACTCAGGGGGTAATCATTTTGTCTGGCTGCGCCTTTCTTAGCTCAACCCCGGGCTTGGCGTATGCAGCTCAAGCCCAAAGCACGACCCAAGCACGCAAGAAGATTACCGTCCAAACCAGTAGGCAGGTTGGCTTCAAAGATAAATCAGCGGGTACTGGCTCTAAAACCAATAGCATGAGCCTAAACCCATCGCTATTCCAGCGAAAAGCCCCAGATGAGTTGATGCTCGATAGCGATGCAAACCTTGACTATCGAGTAGCCCAAGGATGTCTAAGACGTAATTTTAATGAAGATAGCCTGCCGGCTAGCGTAGGCATTGATAATCGGCAGTTCGCTGAATTCTTCAAAAATCAGACCAAAACATTTTTTGATCACATGCGTGGAGATTGCATCCCTTATGCGGTTGCCTTTGGAAGTCGTAATCGTTTCGACTCATTGAGCATCATGAATGGCCCAATCCAAGATAGCAAAACTGAAGTATGGACATTTACACCATCAGCTGTTGGTGGGTTTTTAATTCAGCAAGACTATCTCAAAGATGAGTCCAAGCGTTTAACCGAGATTCGCATTCCTTTGAGAGATGTCTTGTATGACACTCGAAAAGTAAGCGATCAATTGCCAGTTGAGCTGGTTTGGGAATTAAATTCCCTGATCAAGCAAATCTATCCTGAAGAAAACAATTCTCTTGAAAATACCAACAGCGTTGTGCGCTTGATTGTTGACTTTGGTGATCGAGAAAGATGGGCGCAAATTTGGGCTGTAGAAATTATTGACCCCGCCACCAAAGACGTCTATGCGAATGCTTTTTGGATGGAGCGCAATGATATTCCTGGGGGCTTCTATACCGGAACCGGAGAATCACTTGAGCGCTCCTTCTGGACTAACCCATTAAGCTATCGCCGTATTTCTCGGGGAGTTGGCATGGTAAGAGCCTCTTCGAGTAAGCGCAGCAAGAATCCTGCGCCAACAGCTCCAGCCCAGGCGCCAGCAACAAAGCAACGCTATCGCGCCCACATGGGGATTGACTATGCCGCCCCAATCGGCACCCCCATTTTTAGTGTTGCCAATGGCAAAGTAGTGCACATAGGCTTTAGCGGTGCATTTGGAAACTTAATTGTTTTAGAGCATCCGGGTAATTACCACACATACTATGCGCATTTGAGCAGTTACAACGTAGAGCTTGAGTTGGGTAACGAAGTGCGGCGCGGCTTGGAAATTGGCTATGTAGGAACAACCGGTAGGTCAACGGGGCCACACCTTCATTTTGAATTAAGAAAAAATGGAATTTACGTAGACCCCTATGGCTCCAAAACCCAACTTGATTTATGGTCCATGCGCGATAACGAAAGTGGGCAACTGACCCGGGAGATGCTTCTGCTAGGTAGCCCTATTAAGCACAACTAAATGAATTCAGGAATGCTACTGAAATAAAAAAGGGTCCACTTGGACCCTTTTAACTTGATACTAGGTAAATTAACCCAGAACTAATACTGGCAATGTGGAATGCACAATGACTTCATGGGTTTCGCTACCCAACAGGATCCCTTTGATACCTGTGCGCTTATGAGACGCCATAACAATCACATCCGCTTTCGCTTTTTTTGCGCCAGCCAAAATACCTTCAGATAGGTTGCTATTTTCAATGTGAAGACTTTTCACTTTAGCGCCAACTCCCAGCGCCGTTGTCGACTTCTTAAATACATCACGTGCGTAAGCTGCGCAAGCTTCTGTGTGCTGTTTCTTTGAGATTCCATAACCCATGGTGCTATCTGAATAAACCATCGGAGGGGTAGGATCGGAAACATATACCAACGTAATTGCAGCGCCATCTGCCTTAGCAAGTGCGGCGACTTTCTTTAAGGATTTTTTGCTGACATCTGAACCATCTACTGGCACCAATAAATGCTTAAACATATTGACTCCCTTTAAATTGAACTACTCATTTGCTCTTTCCATCATAATACTAATTATTAGCCTATAAAAGAATAAAGGTAACTTAATTGATCAAGAATTTTGCTATCTATCTCTCATTTTTAATTGCCCTCATTGCAATCGATTTAGTGTGGCTTTTGGGAATCGCGAAAAACCTCTATCGCAATGAGATGGGTGACTTAATGGCCAGCGAACCTAAGCTTCTAGCTGGACTAGCGTTCTACCTGATTTACGCCTTGGGCGTCTGTATTTTTGTGATCGTTCCGGCATTATCAAAACAGTCTTGGATATATGCACTGCAATATGGCGCTTTGTTTGGCCTGTTCTGCTACATGACCTATGACCTCACTAATCTGGCGGTGGTTAGAAACTTTCCAACACAGTTAGCTTTCATTGATATCGCATGGGGTAGTTTTGTTACAGCCTTGTGTGCGAGTTTTGCCTACTGGGTTGGCAACCGTATCTCTTAGGCCATTGAAACATTCATCTTATGTTTTTTCGTCCCCGACTTTTTGACTCATTTTCTGGTTATAGCCGTGCCCTTTTCACTAAGGATGTTTTTGCTGGAATGACGGTTGGCGTTGTTGCGCTCCCATTAGCCATGGCTTTTGCAATTGCCAGCGGACTCAAACCCCAAGCGGGTATTTTTACTGCCATTATTGCTGGCGGGCTCATCTCCTTACTTGGAGGTAGCCGCGTACAAATCGGCGGCCCGGCCGGCGCCTTCATTGTCATTGTTTACGGCATTGTGGAGCGCTATGGCGTTCCAAATTTATTACTCGCAACCGCCATGTCAGGAGTATTTTTATTTCTGATGGGAGTATTTCGTCTTGGAACGCTAGTACGCTTCATTCCAATTGCAGTCATTATTGGCTTTACCAATGGCATCGCCTTTTTAATTGGGCTATCTCAAGTCAAAGATTTCTTCGGACTTCAGATTGAAAAAATGCCGGCTCAATTTTTTCAATCAGTGCATGCGCTCTACTTAGCAGCAGACACCTTTAACCCCATTGCGCTTGGTTTAGCTTGTGGGAGTCTTGCCTTACTCATTTTATGGAAGCTATTTCAGAATCGCTTAGGCTGGCTCTCTCATCTTCCTGGCACAGTGGTAGCAATGGTGGTTGCAACGATCGTTACCAGTATTTTTAATTTACCAGTAGATACGATTGGTAGTCGCTTTGGCGGCATCCCTTCAGGGCTCCCCGCTTTTGAATGGATTCCGGTAAGCTGGGATAGCGCTCAATACATGGTGGCACCAGCCTTAACACTTGCCCTATTAGGCGCAATTGAATCCTTACTCTGCGCGCGCATTGCCGATGGCCTCATTCATGATCGCCATGAGTCAAATCAAGAGCTAGTAGCTCAGGGCATTGCTAACTTCACGATTCCATTTTTTGGTGGCATGCCAGCGACCGGAACGATTGCTCGCACGGTTACTAATATAGAGAGTGGCGGTACTACACCTATCTCTGGACTCGTCCATGTAGCAACTTTACTAGTCATCGTTTTGTTTGCGGCGCCGCTCGCCAAAAACATTCCTTTAGCTAGCCTTGCCGCCATCTTGATGTATGTGGCCTGGAATATGGGAGAGTGGCAGAAGTTCATCGATCTGAAGCAATTCCGCTTGCCGTATCGAATCACCATCTTGAGCGTCTTTATTCTCACTGTTGTACTAGATCTCACGATTGCAGTAGAAGTAGGCTTACTGCTCGCCTTTATCACCTTCATTTACCGCATCTCCAGTCTATCGCGTTGCGAGCCTGCTCTAGCCAGCGATTACCCTGGACTAAATGATCAACAAGGTCGAATGGATGCCTATCGGATTCATGGTGCCATCTTTTTTGGCGCAGTAAAACTCCTCGAAAAGATTGAGGCGAATTTACCCTCACAAATACTCTTGCTAGATTTAAAGAACGTAATCTACATTGATACTTCTGGGATGGATACGATCATGGAACTAGCGCACCTGTGCAAGATTCGTAATATTCGATTGATCATTTGCGGCTTAGCGCATCAACCATTAGAGATGGCAGAGCGCAGTGAATTTCTATCGGCACTACCCCAAGATTCTTTCTACCCAGATCTAAGCTCCGGAATAGAAGCAGCAACAGCTTAATAGCGACTTAAGAAATACAGAAGCCACCTTTTAATAAGGCTTCTGGCAATACCCAGGCACGATACATACCAAAGCCGCCTGCAATCAATAGAAGTGCAGCAGCCAAATACCTCACCCATAGATATTGCCCAAACTGAGTCAGCGCCGCTGAAAATTTAGAGATCAGTAATAGGTTAGGCAATGTACCCAAACCAAATGCCAACATCAGTGCGGCACCAGTTGCTACATCACCAGATAAAAAGGCGAGTGGTAAAACGCTGTAGACCAATCCACAGGGCACCAAACCCCATAGCATGCCGCTAAACCAACGTGAAGGGCCGCTAGCCATAGCACCCAAGTATTTGGCCCAATAAGCCGCAATTTTTGCACTTAACCATTTGCCGCCAAGCAGACCTTCTGACTTGCTTATTCTGAGTAGACGTATACCCATCAGAATTAAGATCAGGGAGGTTAAAGCAAATAAGGGGCGCTGGATTGGAATGAGGTTTTGCTGCCAAACAACCACCCCTACTGACGCAGCAAGAGCGCCCAATAAGACATAAGTTGTGACGCGCCCCAAATGCATGATTAATTGGAGGTAAAAAAGCTCAGATTTTGGTCTTAGAGGGGTCTCCAGGGCTTTGGGCCGCTCTATGGCAGCCGCTATCCCACCGCACATCAGAGCACAGTGCCAGCCACTCACAAGAGCGCCCAGAAAGACCGCAACGAGTAAGCTAGTTGTCAGCATGAAATCAACAGAAAATAGGTAAAAGCCATAATCTTCATACTTATAGAATAAACTGAACCCATAGATCAGCCCTAATATGAACTACAAACCTACCGATAGCCCAACCAGCAAATGCTCAGTTTGCGTACTGGGTCAGTTTTGCCTTCCGGTTGGATTAAATAGTAGCGAAGTTTCCCAGATTGATACCTTAGTTAAAGAGCGCGTTCATCTTCAAAAAGGTGAAAGCCTTTATCGTCACGGCGATCCACTTAGTTCTGTATATAGCGTTCGTTTTGGCACCCTTAAAACAGAGTTCTGTCTGCAAGACGGTCGGCAACAAGTGATTGGATTTCATCTGCCCGGTGAAATTCTAGGTCTTGATGGTATTGGTGAAGGTCATTATCAGTCTGATGCGATTGCTCTTGAAGAGAGCGAAGTCTGCATTATTCGTTACGATGCTTTTGAAGATTTGGCTCGGCAGATCCCCGTCTTACAAAATCAGTTCCATAAAATCATGAGTCGGGAGCTGACTCATGATCAACGCCACCTACTATCACTTGGCACGATGCGTGCAGAAGAAAGATTGGCAGCCTTTTTATTAAGCCTCTCGCAACGTCTTGCTGCACGCGGCTACCTGAATAATGAATTCGACTTGCGCATGAGTCGTAATGATATTGGTAGCTATCTTGGGATTCAAATCGAAACTGTCAGTCGCATGCTCTCACGCTTTGCAGAGTCAGGCCTCATTCAAATTAAACAACGCCACATCAAACTTATTGATATGGACGGGTTATATGAACTAGCAGGCATCCCAAACCCAAATTGCCACGGCTGCACAAGCCCAGAAATCCCAATCAAACAGGCTTAAATTAAGCCGCGGTCGACTTCCTTGCTATCAGATGACTCAATCCCAGGCAGGATATAAGCAGTAAGCGCGCTAGAGATCGCACAGAAGGTCCAAATCACAAAGAACCCGATTGTATAAATGCCCTCATCAGAAATATCTGGGTGATAACCAAAAAATAAAAGGTCTTGTGGGTGGATCACAGTAAATAACAGGCCCTCTGCCATGCCAGCCACCAAAAAAGAGGGCCACAAAATCCAGATTAGTAGGCGGTACTTCATTTTGCTGCCTGCGCATCTTTAAGCTGCTCAACTTTTAAGCCCTGTTTCACAACGCCATCACGCAATGGTTTATCTGCATACAAATTTATAGCCAAGTAAATAGTGATAGCGCAGCCAATCACGGCGACAGCTGGTCCACTAATTAAAAGCCATGGCCATAGTTGCTTGAACCAGGGTTGAGTAGTTTGTTGTTCTGTCATATCCATCCTCTCCATTGCCTTCTAGCTTAACGGGGAATAATAAAAGTAGATTTCTCTTCGCGGGTTCTAATCACTTCCTTATCTCCCGTTAATTCTTGCGCAGTCACATCAAAATGAATTGGGTAATTTCCAGACTCATGCTCACCAATCGTAGTGCTGACTTTAATAGGCAGCAATTGATTGCTTGCTGGCGCAACTTCAATTTCTTTAATTTCTTTGCCTTGTGAATTCAGGATCTTTAAATCATCTAAACCTGTAGCCTTGACCTGCACCCTCATTGGATGCTCAGAGGCATTCATAATCTGAATGCGATAAATGTTTTCGATACGGACGCCTTCTACCTCACGAGCTAAAGCACCGCGATCACGCATCACATCAACCCGTAATGGATTGCGCGTTACCAATGAAATCAGAAAAGCGGAGGCGAGAACTGTAATAAAGGCGGTATAGATTAATACTCGTGGGCGCAATATATGGCGAATGGCACTTTGGTTTGACTCTTTATCCTCAATGGCGCGCTCGGTTGTATAGCGAATCAATCCTTTTGGATAGTTGACCTTTTCCATTACCTGATTGCAGGCATCAATACAGGCTCCGCAACCAATACACATGTATTGCAAGCCATCACGGATATCAATTCCCGTCGGACATACCTGCACACAAATACTACAGTCAACACAATCACCCAAGCCCAAAGAAGCTTGATCTGCGGATTTGCTACGACTGCCTCTTGGTTCGCCACGCACTTTATCGTATGTCACCAAGAATGTATCTTTATCTACCATCACACTTTGGAAGCGTGCATATGGGCACATATATTTACATACTTGTTCACGCATGAACCCTGCGTTACCCCATGTTGCAAAACTATAAAACCCTAACCAGAAGGTTTGCCATGGGCCTAGGGAAAGGTGCAGCAATGATGCGCCCAGAGTTTCAATCGGAGTGAAGTAGCCAATAAAGGTAAAACCGGTCCAGAAGGCGATCAGAAGCCAAAGGAAATGCTTTGTGATTTTGATGCGCCATTTACGCAAACCCCAAGGCCACTCTTCACCATCCAAACGAATCCGCGCAAAACGGTCTCCCTCGACCTTGCGCTCGATCCACATAAAGATTTCGGTGTAGACGGTCTGGGGACATGCGTATCCGCAGAATAAGCGTCCAGCCACTGCAGTAAACAGAAATAAAGCGAGCGCAGAAAGTATGAGTAAGAGGGTGAGATAAATCACATCTTGCGGCCAAAGAACTAGGCCGAAGATATAAAATTTACGTTGAACTAAATCAAAGAGAACTGCTTGACGGTCATTCCAACTCAACCAAGGCAAGCCATAAAACAACAGTTGAGTTGCAAAGACCAATATGAAGCGCCAGCGGGCAAAGAGCCCAGATACTGAACGCGGGTAAATCTTTCGCCGGACCTCGTAAAGAGATTCTTCAATGACTTCTATCGGAACAGGTTTACCACCCGGCAAAATATCTGACACCAATGACTAATCTTATTTGGCTGCAGCTGGTTGTTTATTGTTAGATAAACCCCAGACATAAGCGGTTAACAGCTGAATCTTCTCAGGACTCAATACTTTGTCTTGAGCAGGCATCATAGCCATACGGCCTTTAGTGACAGTCTCCACGATCGTTGCTTCTGATGAGCCATATAACCATACTTTATCTGTCAAATTCGGAGCACCTAAGGCGATATTACCTTTACCGTCAGGACCATGACAGGCCACGCAGTTTGCGCTAAATACCTGCGCACCTCGAGCTGCTTTAGCGTTATCTGCTGGCAAGCCCGAAAGACTACGAACATAGTTGGCGACATCAATAATTTGATTGCTATCCAATTGCGGGAATGGAGGCATTACACCGCCGCGCCCATAAGTAATGGAGGCTTTGATATTTTCTGGTGAGCCGCCATATAGCCAGTCGCCATCAGTCAAATTCGGGAAGCCTTTAGCGCCTCCAGCATCAGAGCCATGACACTGTGCACAAGAATTCAGGAAGAGGCGTTGACCCATTTCGCGGGCTTTAGGATCGGCTGCCACTTGCTCAACATCCATCTTGACGTACTTCGCATAGACAGGCTTGAGCTCATCATTTGCAGTAGTCATTGACTTCATCAAAGCGCCATCAGTACTGTAGCCTAAGAGGCCTGGGTATGAACCAAGCCCTGGATAGAGAACTAAATACACTAAAGCAAAGATACAAGAGATCAAGAACATCCACATCCACCAACGTGGCAATGGGTTATTTAACTCACGCAGATCGCCGTCCCAAACATGTCCAGTATCAGCTACTTGGCCGTCAGGCTTTAGCGTTACCTTGGTCTTACGTTGAGAAAATAATAGCCAGATGCACCAAAAAATACCAACCAATGTTACTAAGGCGATATAGGCACTCCAACCGGCACCAAGAAAGTCACTCATGATTTATCCTTACTGAATTCATCGGGAAGATCGAACGGAAGTTCGGCGGATTCTTGATTAGCAGGCTGTCTTTTTGCAGACCAAGCCCACCAAACGATTCCAATAAAAACTACCAAGCCAAGCACGGTAGAGATTGCTGAGAGGTAAGGAGCAATATTTTGCATAGTTCTCAATTGCCAAGAATTACTTAGCAACCACCTCATCAACAGTGATGTATCTACGGTTAATGCCAAGACCCTGCAAGTAGGCAACCAATGCATCTAATTCGGTTTTACCTTCAAGCTCTTTGGGTGCATTAGCAATTTGCTCATCAGTGTACGGAACACCTAAACGACGCATAGCAACCATATGCGATTGAATGCTATCTGCATCAGCAGCATTCTTACCCAAGTATGGGTACGCAGGCATATTGGACTCTGGAACTACGTCGCGTGGGTTATTCAAGTGAATTTGATGCCATGCATCTGAATAGCGCCCACCTACACGTGCCAAATCTGGGCCGGTACGTTTGCTGCCCCAGAGGAATGGATGATCAAATACTGACTCACCAGCCAAAGAGTATGGGCCGTAGCGCTCTACTTCAGATCGTAGTGTACGAATTTGCTGTGAATGACAACCCATACAGCCTTCTCGCTGATAGATATCACGACCAGCTAAACGCAAAGCGGAATATGGCTCAACGCCTGGGCTTGGCTCAGTAGTTGAGTGTTGGAAAAATAATGGCACGATCTGTACCAGACCGGCAATCGAGATTGCCGCAATAGTAGCAATAATCAGCCAACCAACATTACGCTCAAGCGTTTCGTGGGAGAAAAATCGACGTTGTTCTGACATGTTCTTATCCTTAATGAGCTGCTACAGACGCTTGTGGAATTGCAGCGTCAATGAATTTTTTACCAACCACTGTTTTGTAGACGTTATAAGCCATTACAAACATACCGCTTAAGTAGCACAAGCCGCCTAACAAACGAATGACATAGAAGGGATAAGTTGCTTTAACAGACTCAACGAAGCTGTAAGTCAAAGTTCCGTCTGGCTCGAATGCTCTCCACATCAAGCCTTGCATTACCCCAGCAATCCACATAGCAGCGATATAGATCACCACGCCGATAGTTGCAATCCAAAAATGCACTTCAATTAACTTGGTGCTGTACATATCCTTCTGACCTACTAAACGTGGAATAAGGTAATAAAGGGAACCAATCGTAATCATGGCAACCCAGCCTAAAGCACCTGAGTGAACGTGACCAATAGTCCAGTCTGTGTAGTGAGACAAGCTATTCACTGTCTTGATAGACATCATGGAACCTTCGAAGGTAGACATGCCGTAGAAAGACAAGGCAACTACCAAGAATTTCAAGATCGGATCACGGCGCAATTTGTACCACGCGCCAGACAATGTCATGATGCCGTTGATCATGCCACCCCATGATGGTGCCAATAAGATCAATGAGAAAACCATCCCTAAAGACTGAGTCCAGTCTGGCAAAGAGGTGTGTTGCAAGTGGTGAGGACCTGCCCACATATACGTAAAGTTCAAAGCCCAGAAGTGAACAATAGACAAACGATATGAGTAGATTGGACGTTCAGCCTGCTTAGGAATGAAGTAATACATCATGCCCAAGAAGCTGGTAGTCAAGAAGAAGCCTACCGCATTGTGGCCATACCACCACTGAATCATGGCATCTTGTGCGCCAGCATATGCTGAATAAGACTTAAAGAGGCTAGCTGGCATTTCCATATTGTTAACGATGTGCAATACCGCAATCGTCAAGATGTAAGCACCAAAGAACCAGTTAGAAACGTAAATATGTTTAGTCTTGCGCTTGATCACAGTGCCGAAGAACACAATCGCATAAGCAACCCAAACGATTGTGATCAAGATATCAATTGGCCACTCTAGTTCAGCGTACTCTTTGGAAGTAGTAATACCTAACGGCAAAGTAATGGCAGCAGAAACAATCACCGCTTGCCATCCCCAAAAAGTAAATGCCGCTAACTTGTCACAGAAGAGTCGAACCTGGCATGTGCGTTGCACAATGTAGTACGACGTTGCGAATAGTGCAGAACCGCCAAAAGCAAAAATCACTGCATTGGTGTGTAAAGGACGCAAGCGACCATAACTCAACCAAGGAATATTAAAAGTGATTTCAGGCCAGATCAACTGGGCTGCGAGGATAACCCCCACGAGCATGCCAACAATTCCCCAAAGCACAGTAACGATGGCAAATTGGCTGACAACCTTGTAATTGAAGGTATCTTGATTACTCCCCACGGTAAGTCCCATGGTTTCTCCTTTTTTGTGACCAAACTGCGACATAATCCAAATAGACTGGATTGATTATCAAAGTAGAGCCCCAAGGGGGATTTGATCTATATCAAAAAGGGTGGGGCAAATTCAGGGAGCGCTGTGAAGATAAACCCTAGATTTCTCTAGGCTAATAGCAATTTGGCTATTTTTGAGAGTGTTCACTAACTTTTTGGGGCGCTGGAGTGTCATCATCCATCAAAATAGCGTGCCCAGGACCATCCAAATCATCAAATTGCCCACTCTTAATGGACCAGCGCAAAATCCAAGCCAAAAGGCCGACTAAGACCAGCGATAAAGGGATTAGAAGAAATAAACTTTCCATTCCTATAGTCTAAGCCTTTCGTAAACGCCAGGCATTTAAAGTCACGGCTAACGAAGAAAGCGACATCCCGATCCCAGCAACCCAGGGATTTACTAAGCCCATCATTGCAGCAGGAATAGCCAGCAAGTTGTAAGCCAAGGCCCACCATAAGTTTTCTTTGATGATTGCCTGAGTTTTATCGGCCAACAATAAAGTCTTTGCTAAAGGCTCTAAAGAACTAGCCGTCAGAATTGCATCGGCTCCAGCAGCTGCCAACGGTGCACCAGCGCCAACTGCAATAGAAATATCAGCACGAGCAAGCAAAGGTGCATCGTTCACACCATCGCCGATGGCCCATACAAAACGATTTTCTTTTTGCAGTCTTGCAATGTAGCCATACTTATCCTCAGGCGTACAGCCACCTTGATAATGCTCGATGCCAACATGCTGGGCCCACCATGCAACCGTGGCGCGATCATCACCAGAAACTAAATGCACTGCAATCTTTCTAGACTTCACTACTTTTAGGAATTGCTCTAATCCTGCTCTAGGCGTGTCCAAAAATACAAAGCTGGCTATCAATCCTTGTGCATCCGCTAAATGCACCTGACCGTATTGCCCTAATTGCGCACTCTGCTCTACCCCCAGCCACAAGGCGCTTCCCAAGCGATACTCGCCCGAACTTAAACCTTTTCCCAGTTGATTAATCACTGGTTCACTCAATGTAGGTAAAGATAAATTTTCAGCAGTAGCGGCACGCATCAAAGAAAGTGCCAACGGATGCCTTTGCCCCGCCTCTAATGCCGTAGCTAAGGCCAAGGCATCTTCACGTCGATAGCCCGTACGCAAATTAATGACCTCTTGCAACTCTGGCTGACCCATCGTTAGTGTGCCGGTCTTATCCAACACCAAATCAGTTGCTTTTGCCAAACCTTCCATCACATGACCACGCACAATCAGTAAACCTAATTTAGTTACCGCACCTTGCGCTGCTGCCATAGCGGTTGGAACTGCTAGCGATAAAGCACAAGGGCAACTGGCAACTAGAACAGAAACTAAAACTGTCCACGCACGACTAGGGTCAAAGTACAGCCAAATAGCGGACGAAGCAAACGCACCGAATAGTAAAAAGGCAACAAAATAAGCAGTCCACTTTTCAGCAAGACTCACCATGACTGGTTTAGCAAGTAATGCTTGATCTAATAAGGAAGCAATTCCGGCGATACGGGTTGATTGCCCCACTGCCTCAATTCGCATGAACAATGGATTCAGTATGTTGTGAGTACCAGCGTACACACGGTCACCAATCTTTTTCTCAACCGGCTTAGATTCGCCTGTGAGCAAAGACTCGTCTAAAGCACTCACATTTTCAATCAGGATACCGTCAGCAGGCACCACTTCCCCTGGAGAAACTCGTAACACTTCCCCAGGATTGCAATTAACCACGGGAACCACTTCAATTTCTTGTGATGCTGGATAGTTCAATGCCCGCTCACATGTTGCAGGCAGTTGTTTAGCTAAAGCCTCTGCTCCACCTTGCGCATCTTGTCTTGCTAATAGCTCCACATATCTGGCCGCCAAGATAAATGCCACAAACATGGTGATGGAATCAAAGTAAGTATGCCCAACACCGGCAACTAAATTAATAGTGCCCGCAATAAATGCCAAAGCTAAAGCTAATGCAATAGGAACATCCATTCCCAACATATGCGTTTGCTTAAAAGACTGCACACTTCGCCAAGCCGACTGGAATATTGGACCTGCTGAGTAGACCATCACAGGAACAGTCAATAACCAGCTAGTCCAACCTAAAAGAATCTCAAATTCTGGAGTGATATCAGCACCAACATACGTTGGCCAGGCATACATCATGACCTGCATCATGCCGAGCATTGCTACCCCCAGTCGCAAAAGAAGGTGGCGCCTTTCCTTTTTAGCGCGATCTAATGATTGGGAGGGCTCAAATGGCCAAGCCTCATAACCAATGCGCTCAATTTCAAAAAGCAGTCTTGCTAAGCTCGTTTTATCTGGAGAAAAACGCACCATTACTTTTTGAGTAACGTAATTGATTTGCACATCCTTAACACCTGCATTACGACGCAAATGTTGCTCGCACAGCCAAACACAAGCTGCACATCGAATTTTTTCTAAACGTAGAGTGGTTTCAAGATCACCCTCCCCTCCAGATGAACGGGTGAAACGGCCTCGCAATGAAGGATCGTCATAAGGCTTGAGCTTCACCGGAATCTCATCACTTGCAAGATAGGCTGCTGGCTTATCACCCGACTGAGAACGCCTAGCATAAAAAACTTCTAGGCCTTCTCCATGAATTGTTTGCGCAATTGCCATACAACCTGGACAACAGAATGGACGCGTCTCACCACCCAGTTCCGCCTCAGTTAATTCCCCCGGGAGAATCTGGCTTGAACAGTGATAGCAAACTAAAGCATTCTTTTTATTCATCCACTCATTTACCTACTTATTTATCTGCTTATTTATCTGCTTATTTATCCGATTACTCATACGCGCACTGAGCTACCCCAGCCCCTACGTCGTTCGTAAATCACAAATAGAACGCCCCACATGACTACAGCAACGTATGCCCATACCCAGGCAACTTGTGAAGTACGAGAACCAGAAATATCCAAGACGAAACCAAAAATAGCGGGGCCCAATAGGCCACCACCAAAGCCCATCAATGAGTGCAGGCCCATTGCTGCGCCCTTGATATTTTCTTGCGCACTAATCACCAAGCCTGCAGTGAGCGTTGAAGAATCTGCCATGATGAATATGGTATGCCCAATAGCCAGAGCAACAATCAACCACCACGACTGGCCAGTTGAGCAAGCAAATGCAATCCCTAATACCGCACTAGTCAGCATCACAATGCGCACCCATTTTTGACGTCCTACTCTCAAAGCAATTTCATTACCCAATATAGAGGAGGGCACGCCAAAGAAATTAATCACTCCAGCTAAAGTAGTTGCAGTCAGAAAGAAATCTTCGCCAGAAGCAACTGCACAAAAAGCAAAGAAGGCAACAATCCAGCTTCTTGAAGCAAAGAGTTCCAAAGTATGAGCGGTATATCCAAAAATAAAGCCTGATGCATTTTTGTCTTGTAAAACCAACTTCCATTTATCCACCGGAAAGATATCGTGCAGACGAATATTGATTGGCCCTTGCCATTTTTCATGCTGAAGCGCTGGAATTAGCAACAAGACAATCAGAAATGCGCCAAATGGGCCCAAGGCAATCAAACCAAATACATAGTGCCAACCAAGCGCACTCAAAATCCAACCAGAACACAAATACGAAAATCCAGTACCGATACCAAAGAAGGCGGTATAGAATGCAATATGTCTAGTTAACTCTCCCGATTGGATACGGTCTGACAAAATCTTGAGGCCGGGCATATAAGTACCGGCAAGACCAGCTCCATTCAAAGCCATAAAAAGTAGAGCTGTCCAAAAGTTATAAGCCAACAGACTCATACCCAAAAGACCGCAACTTGCTGTGAGACCGCCTATTAAATAGACCTTACGCGCGTCTACCCGATCTGTTAAAGCCGTAGCTAATGGAACGGCAAGCATGTAACCAAAGAAAAAAGCACTCGCAATCAGGCCCGACTGCAAATTACTGAGATGCCACTCCTCTTGCAAAGTCGTTAATACGACGGCATAGCAAGCAAAACCCAATAAAGCACAGGTTTGTGCCAGAAGCATAAGAGGGGTATAGCCAGCCGAACGAAAGCGCATAGTTAGTCAGTAGAAACGTGAACTCATTCTACTCGCCCAGAACGAATTAGACCCGCTACACTACTGAAAACAAGACGGAGACAGCATGAATAGCAAATCTTTGATAGCTCGCTTATTGCAGATCGGGGCCGGCCTCATCATTAGCTTCACAAGCACCCTGGCATCAGCGGATAGCTACCCCTCCAAACCCATTAAAGCGATTGTTCCTTTTGCACCCGGTAGCACAACCGATCAAATTGGACGCGCTTTTGCGGCAAAAATGTCTGAGTCATTAGGCCAGCCTGTAGTTGTTGAAAATCGCCCTGGCGCAAATGGCCTAATTGGCGCAGATTTTGTAGCCAAGGCCCCCGCAGACGGCTATACGATTCTGTTCGGAACCAATAGCACTAATGCTGCCCTTAAGAGCTTGGTTAAAAATTTACCCTATAACCAAGACACCGCCTTTACTCCCATTGGATTTTTTGGATCTGCTCCACTCATTATTGCCATCAATAATGATGTGCCTGCTAAATCACTCAATGGGTTTGTTTCTCTAGCCAAAGCCAATCCAGGAAAAATGACTTTTGCTTATGCAAGTACATCACAGCGCGTTTCATCAGAAATGCTGGCAAGCTTTGCTGATATCAAAATGATTGGGGTCTCATACAAGAGCGGCCCCAATGCTATGACTGATTTAATTGGCGGTCAAGTGAATATGTTCACATCCGACTTTGGAGTTTCATTACCTCAGGTGCAAGCAGGCAAAATCCGTGGCCTAGCTGTAACCTCCTTGAAGCGCTCGCCGGCTATTCCAGAGCTACCTACGGTAAATGAAGCATTAGGCATCAAAGGTTATGAACTCATCGCCTTCTTTGCGGCATTTGGGCCTGCAGGCATGCCAAAAGACGCTGTTCTCAAACTCAATCAAGCCATTAATAATGCAGCTAAATCAAAAGACCTAGTAGAGCGACTCTCTGCAAATGGTTTTGAAACTCAGCCAGGAACGCCTGAAGCCCTTGGCCAAAAGATCAAACTAGAAACTGCTAAGTGGGCAAAAGCGATTAAAGAAGCTGGCATGGAGCCAGAGTAAATCAGCTGGCTTATTGCTGACTTCGATTTGGAGAGTCTTGGAAACCATTTGAGCGGTAGGTAAGAACCAAGGTATCTCGATAGCCATATTTTGCTAATGGCTGAATTGGGGTTGATTCATGAATCATGCGCTGATCATTCATTAACAAAAGAGACCAAGGTTGTGTGAGGGTGAAACGCAATCCTGCGGAGCCAGAGGTATCAAATATTCTGGTCTCACCACCTTTAATACCCTCTCGACCCAATAAGAAGACTGCTACAAAATCAACGCCATCGCGATGCGCGCCTTCAGGTGTTGGACGTCCGATACCATCAGTGGTATCAATTCGAAATTGATGCGCTTCAACAAACCAAGTATTCACAGGCTTTAGGCTATTCAAGATATGCGCAAGCCCGAGCAAGACAGATTGCCAAGCAGTATTACTTAATAACTCACCTTGAATGGGCTCAAACCAGCGCTCAATTCCACCATGCAATGCGTTGTAATCTAGTGATTGCCAGTGTGCACGATGTGGAACCAATGTGAGCTCATCACCTTTAATCTCATAGCTAGCATGTCGACGAAAGCGATAGCGCCCACCATCTTTTAAATAAGGATCGCGGGGCAAGTTTTCCCAATACTTCGTGAGATCTTGAAGCTTGGACAGATCTACATTACTAAACTCAGCAACCGTCTCAGCAGACACCACAGCAAAGCCGTCATCACGCAAAGCTTGATCGATCTGCTTTAAGGGGGTCAGTGTAGGCGCAACGCCAGTAATTGTCATGGGTCTATTTTAGGTCAAGCAGCAAAAAAGCGTTAATCCAACTGCGCTCCAGATGCCCTCACAATTTTTGCCCACTTAGCCAACTCATCCTTTAGTAAAGCGCTCAACTTATTAGTTGGAACGGGTGCAAGATCCAAGCCCTGTGCAGATAGCCTCTCACGCACTTCTGATTTAGATAGGGCATTCTCCATTGCCGCCTGCACCTTCTTTATTACATCCACACTAACGCCAACAGGGGCAAAGATGGCCACCCACACCTCACCAACACAATCAGGGTATGTTTCTGCAATCGTTGGAATTTCAGGCGCAGCACTAGAACGCTTTGCAGAACTAATCGCGATCGCCTGAAGCTTCCCCGCTTTAATATAATTGAGTGCAGAGGGCAAGCTCGCAAATGCCAGCGGCACTTGTCCACCTAATACATCATTAATTGCTGGGGCTACCCCCTTGTAAGGAATATGTTGCATTTCAATGCCAGCGCTCGCATTAAGCATAGCGCCTAATAAGTGACTAATCATGCCATTACCAGCTGAGGCATATGACAATTCTCCAGGCCTCTTCTTAGCCGCAGCCACAACATCCACCAATGTTTTATAAGGAGATCCCGGTGGAGAAACTAATACATAAGGCGTTGCCCCAATGTAATACAAAGGCACAAAATCATTTACAGGATCAAAGCCAGGATTTTTATATAAAGAAGGATTAATAGCTTGCGCACTATTAATGGTAAGCAGTAAGGTATAGCCATCCTTAGGTGAGCGTGCAACACTTTGGGTACCAATATTACCGCCAGCACCTGGTCTATTTTCAACCACAATCGATGCGCCAATAGCTTCACCAAAAGATGGCGCAATTAGACGAGCCACAATGTCGTTAGTGCCGCCTGCCGCCTGAGGAACCACCAGGGAAATAGGCTTGCTTGGGTAGGCCTGTGCCTGAACCCCAATAGATACAAGCAGGCCTACAGCTAAAAATAGATAATGAATTAGCCTATTCATCTCCAGATCCCTTTAATGAACCAAATTCAGGCGGTGACGGACTTCACCTACATGCCCTTTGAGGTCATATAGCTCTTTAGCATCCAACATGGATACCTTGATATTTCCAACGCGCCTCTCTATATCCTCAAGATCTTTGAAATTCTTTTCTTTTAGCGCTGGATTTTGGGCATTCTTCTCAATCACCTTGAGCTCTTCATATACCTGAGCCAACTTCAATCGTAAGAAGAAGTTCTTAGTCGACGGAATATAAGTAAATAGCGGAATCAGAATAACCAATAATGGAATGACAATTTTGACAAAACGTCCAGCCCACACCGCTGTCCAGAATGGTAAGTGGCGATGTAAGAATGAAGGCCCATCTTTTAAATAGATTTCTGCATCTACATGTAAGGGGAAATCCAAGCCTGAGCTAGATGGAAACTCACCCACTTTTTGTAGGCGAGAATAGGTTTTCAAAATATCGTAGGAAGCCCCAAGCAAAAGCGATACCAGGGCCGGACTGACATTATCATGGGCAACCAAAGTAGCAGTAGGGGCCATTACCTGAATATCTTGACGTGGCTGATCAAACTCAATACTCAACAAACCTCTAGGAACAATCACTTTAGATAGGTAGGTTAAGTTGCGGGTATAAGCATCTGCCTGGTCAAAGCTCATCAAACGAATACCGGGTACAGAGTAAAACTTATGCAAAATCGGCGCCTCAGCTGCAGCCACAATAAATACGGCATCTAATTGGCCATTATTTAATTTCTCGATAGCATCATCTGGCTTAAGTTTTTCCAGCTTAATCTCATTTTCAGAAATGCCACTAACTCGCAATAAATCTTTAGCGAGCACTAAAGTACCACTTCCTTCATTGCCTATAGAAACTCTCTTGCCTTTTAATTGTTTCAAGATAGTGAGTTGACCACCATCAGTTTTAAATGCAGCATCGCGATACCAAACCCAAATAGGCTCGTAAAACATGCCTGCAATCGATACTAATTTTGGATATTCATTCAGATTGGCGACCCCACCCTGCACCATTGCAAAATCAATCCCAGACTTGGGGTCATTTAAAAGAGCTAAGTTATCTAAGGTCCCACCAGTAGATCGCACATTAAGATCAACACCCTCTTTAGCTATTTCCGTTTTTAGACGCTCACCAAACTGGTAATACAGCCCCGTAGGAAAGCCAGTGGCCATTTCAATCGACTTGGGAGGCGGAGGAACCAAGATCCAGAGTACGGCAAAGAAAATGATCAGCAGCGCAAAAAAGCTGATTACCAGAGCTATAGGGTTATAAATTTGTCTTTTGATGAAATTCATGGAAATCTCTTGTGTTTTTTGCATTATGCCCCGAGCAAAGCAATAGGCAAAGGTTTCAAAACAGGCCTAATAAACCACGATAAGATAATACTTTTAAGCAGCCCTAAAGAACATGATGAATTCAGCAAAAACTAAGGTAGCCCTAGTAACTGGTGCAGGAACTGGTATTGGGCGGGCGGCTGCCAAAGCCCTTCTCAAGGGAGGCTATCAAGTGGTCCTAACTGGACGCAATCTAGATAGATTAGAAAAGGCTATTGCTGATATCGGCGGCAATCAAAGTAACTGTCTAGCGGTCGCTTGCGATGTTGGCAAACCCGATGAAGTCAAAAAGCTATTTACAGCACTTAGCCATAAATTTGGCCGCATTGATTTGCTCTTCAATAACGCTGGTATGGGAGCCCCTGCCATTCCAATGGAGGACCTGAGTTATGAGCAATGGATGAATGTAGTGAATAGCAACCTCTGTGGTGCGTTCTTGTGTTCACAGGAAGCGATTCGTATGATGAAGGCGCAATCTCCACAGGGCGGCAGAATTATCAATAATGGCTCAATCTCTGCACACGCACCTCGTCCAATGTCAGTGCCCTACACGGCAACCAAACATGCCATCAGCGGCTTAACCAAAACCATTGCATTAGATGGACGTCCTTTTAATATCGCGTGCGGTCAAATCGATATCGGCAATGCTGCAACAGAGATGACTGAACGTATGGCTGCTGGGATCCTGCAGGCAGATCAATCGATTAAGGTAGAGCCACGCATGGATGTTGATCATGTTGGTGAGGCCGTACTGCATATGGCCCAACTGCCACTCGAAAGCAATATTCTGTCGATGACGATTATGGCAACCAATATGCCGTTTGTGGGTAGAGGCTAAAACCTTACTGGCGAACTTGGTCAACTAGTAGGCGAACATTGGTTGTGCCGACTTTAATTGTCTGCACTGAAGAGATTAAATCCCCCGCTTCCGGTTTCGCCATCCCAGTCTTAGAAATGCGCACCTCGACACTCGCCTCAGATAGTTGAGACAGAGGCGCACTGGGATTCATGGCCAATGAATCATTCAATATAAAGCCCATTGGAAAGTCAGTTGCAGATGCCTTCAAGACAGCAACAGGCATACGCTCACCAGGTTTGCGTGCAATCACCATCACAATGTCGCCAGGCTTAATTTTAGATTTAAGGTCAGCAGACAATTCAATCTTGCCGCTAATGCCTTTTCCGGTTGGAGCAACCGGCGCTGAAGTAGTCAGACCACCTTTAGAGCGCGCCTCAGCAATAGATCCTTGAATGGCACGCGCCTCATCCGTATTGGGCGGAAGTTGTTGCGCAAGCTTCTCCCAGGACTGCGCCGCTGCCTTGTAATTTTTAGCGTTATAAGATGCGGTTCCAGAAAGCCAAAGTGCCATCATGTTATTGGGGTCCAGCTTTAATGCCTGATTAATCAACTGCGAAGGCTTCCCAACAAAACTCCCATTTGCATTGCTTGCCAGAACATCTGCATAGTCAGCTAACAATTGCGGATCAGAATCAATAAAGTTACCTGCACGTGCATACGCTTTAGCGGCATCCTGATCGCGGCCCAAGATTCGATAGGAGCGAGCTAACATCGCCCAGCCCTTTAAGTTGCCAGGATCTTTTTCCATTTTGATGGCAAATTCAGCCACCATTTTTTCGACACCTTCCTGGGTGACTGGTTTTTCAGAATTGTTTTGGGCTACCCGAACAACATCCCCCAAGGAGAAATACAGTGCCGATGAGAGCAAGACGATAAAGATACAAAGGCCGATTGCAGTCTTCTTTGAAGAGCCCGCAACCTCTCGGTCATCCTCTTCAATAGTGTCTTGAAAGAGTCTTTGACGCATTTCTGCATGCGCAATTTCATAATCAGTTGAAGTAATTGCACCAGCTTTATATTCAAGCTCTAATTTATCCAACTCTTCACGGTAGATGGTGGCATTCATCTGACGACGCGATGTCAACGAGCTCTTCGCGGGAAAGATGAATGGGCGCAGCAATAGCACCAATACCAGAACCAGGAGTAAAAAGGCGGGGATCAAAAAGCTAGTCACTTATTTCATCCCTCTTTCTTATCGCTTGCATTTAATAGTGCATCGATTTTTTGATTATCAGCATCAGTCAGCGCGACATTAGGCACGCTGCTATCTCTGCGTCTTAAATACATTAATAAACCAGCAACGCCCAGACCCAAAATAACAAATGGGCCAATCCATAACAACCAGGTCAGTGGTTTCACTGGCGGGCGATACAGTACAAAATCGCCATAGCGCTCAACCATAAATGAGCGGATTTGATCATCGCTCTTACCTTCTTTGATCAATACCCGAATTTCACGACGCAAATCATTAGCTAAATCCGAGCGCGAGCCAGCTAAAGACTCGTTCTGACACACCAAGCAGCGCATTTCTTCTGAAATACTAATAAGACGCTGCTCTGTTATTGGATCATCCGCGAGTGGTGCAGCATCTTTGGCAAACGCGTTGCCTAAACTAAACACGCAAACGGCGATTAATAAAATCCGCCTCATGATTTCTTTAACTCATTCAACATAGGATAAATTTTTTGATTCAATAAATCCATTGTTAACGGGCCAATGTGTTTAAAGCGAATCACACCTGCCTTATCAATGATGTAAGTCTCAGGCACGCCATAGACGCCGTAATCAATACCAACACGCCCATTGCCATCAAAAGCGGAGAGTGTATAAGGATTGCCTTGTTTTGCCAGCATAGCTACAGCATCTTCACGCTTATCTTTATAGTCCAAACCAATCACTGGCGCTATTTGGGACTTAGCAAGCTCAACCAACACCGGATGTTCTTCGCGACAAGCTACGCACCAGGATGCCCAAACATTCAGAATCCACACCTGTCCCTTCATACTTGCCGGTGAAAATGTTTTATTAGCATCAGCCAATTGAGACACTTCAAATGCAGGGGCAGACTTGTTAATTAGCGGTGAAGGCACTTCATGTGGATCACGATTTAAGCCAATAGCCAAAAAGACTACCAAACCCACAAACAAGATCAGGGGGATTAAAAATTTTGCTTTCATATGAACTTGCTCTTTAATTTCAGTCGATAGCGCTTATCAGACATAGCGAACACGCCACCTAAAGCCATCAACAAGCAACCGCCCCAAATCCAATCCACAAAAGGCTTGTAGTAAACACGTACAGCCCAGGATTGATCGCTGAGTTCTTCACCTAGTGATACATAAATATCGCGGGTGAGTCCAGCATTAATCGCTGCTTCAGTCATCGGCATCGTCGAAGAAAAGTAGCTTCTCTTTTCTGGATAAAGACTTCTCTCAGAAATACCATTTTTGGAGAGCTGGAAAGCACCTCGTATCGCTTGATAATTTGGGCCAAGTACTGTATTCACTCCCTGCATCTGGATTTGATATCCACCAACACTTACTGTATCGCCAGGGGACATGCGCACATCTTTTTCTTCTTGGTATGCACCCACCATTGTGACGCCAATCACAAACACCGCAATGCCCAAATGCGCCACCTGCATACCAATAAAAGAACGGGTTGGTTTACCGGCTTTGGCTTGTCGAATAATTTGCATGAAGCCCGAAGCGATCACCCAAAATGCCAACATGAAGCCCATGCCTGCAAGCCAAGTAAATTGGCCCATAATTAAAGGAATTCCAACGCCTGCAATTAGAGCGACTGCGCCTGCAATCCATAAACGCTTGATGATGGTAATTAAATTACTTTGCTTCCAGCTTGCCCATGGACCGATACCCATCAATACCAGTAATGGCACCATGATGGGAACAAATACGCTATTGAAATAAGGAGGGCCTACAGAAATCTTACCTAGATGCAAAGCATCAATCAGCAAAGGATATAGGGTGCCTAGCAAAACAGATCCGGCAGAAACCACGAAAAAGACATTGCCAAGCAAAATCAATGTTTCTCTGGAGCTCAAACTAAATTTGCCGCCCATCGAACTCTTAGGCGCACGCCATGCGTAGAGCATCAGAGACGAACCAACGACGAGTGATAAGAAGATCAGAATAAAGATGCCGCGCCTTGGATCGGTTGCAAATGCATGAACCGAAGTTAGGACACCCGAACGAACTAAGAAGGTTCCTAGTAGCGATAAAGAGAATGCAGTAATTGCTAAGAGCACAGTCCAGCTCTTAAAGCCGCCGCGCTTTTCGGTAACCGCCAAAGAATGCAACAAGGCGGTACCCACGAGCCAAGGAATAAAGGAGGCATTCTCAACGGGGTCCCAAAACCACCAGCCGCCCCAACCCAATTCGTAATAGGCCCACCATGAACCCAAAGCAATACCGAGGGTCAGGAAAACCCAAGCAGCGGTTGTCCAAGGACGCGACCAACGAGCCCAAGCAGCATCTAATCTTCCAGACAATAAAGAGGCAATTGCAAATGCAAAAGCCACTGAAAAACCAACGTAACCCATGTACAACATTGGCGGATGAAATACTAAGCCCGGATCTTGCAAGAGTGGATTTAATGAGCGGCCATCTTGAGCAGCAGGCAATAAACGCTCAAACGGATTTGAGGTTGTTAAAACAAACAGGAGTAAGCCACTAGTGACCAGCCCCAAAACACCAATTACTCGCGCCACCATAAAGTCATCTAATGCTTTAGAAAGTTGAGCAACCAAAATGGTCCAGGTAGCCAGCAAGAAAATCCACAATAAGAGAGATCCTTCATGCCCACCCCATACTGCGCCTAATCGATAAATCACCGGCAGCTGTGAATTGGAGTGCTCAGCAACATAAAGTACAGAAAAATCATTGGCGTAAAAACTCCAGGCCAAGATTCCAAAAGCAATCGCCAACAATAAGAAGGTCGTTTGCGCGGCAGGCCTTGCTAGCACCAACCAATCGCGTCGGCCATAATGCGCGCCTAGCAATGGCAAAACCCCCTGAATGAGAGCAATGCAAAGCGCCAGAACTAGTGCGTAATGCCCAAACTCAGGAATCATTTATTTGTTCCGTTTTTTTGAGCTTGCTCTAAAGCATGTTTTGCTTCAGGAGGCATGTAGTTCTCGTCATGTTTTGCCAATACTTCACTGGCAATAAATTCACCATTGGCATTCATGCGGCCTTGGATTACAGCACCTTTACCCTCTTTAAACAAATCAGGAAGGATGCCGGTATAGGCCACTGGAATATCTTTCACCAAATCAGTAATCACAAAGTGCACGGTTAGGCCATCGCGCTTTAAAGAGCCATCCTTCACCATGCCACCAATTCGGAAAGCTTGACCTTGAGGCGCTTTGCCTGCTGACACTTCACTTGGAGTGACGTATAAGGCAATATTACTATTAAGCGCATTCAAAATTAAGAGTGCAGCTACACCAATTACGATCAGCGCTGCAACAATCATCAATGCACGTTTATGTCTAGGCTTCACTTACTAATCTCTTTATCAAACTGCTCAGCTAATTGCTCTTGCTTCAACCGCCGTACGATTGCTCTAAAGCGAGCACGCGCCATGAGGGGCTCCAATATCAATACCAGCGCACAAACACCAAAACTACACCACACATACAGTGCGTAGCCGCCCATGGCAAAAAACTCAGAAGGGCTATTCCACATCAGATTTTCACCTCAATTGATTGTCTCACCCAATCAGCATGGGCTTCACGCTCCAAAATGATTGCCCTCACTCGCATTAAGGTGACTGCAATGGTGTACATCCAAAGACATAAAGCCATCAACAGCATTCCCAAGAGCATGGTTTGTGCCATCGCCGGGGCTTTTGTGAGAGAAACGGAGGCGCCTTGATGCAAGGTGTTCCACCATTTCACCGAGAAATAAATGATCGGTACGTTTACAACACCTACCAAAGCCAAAATGGCGCTCGCCTTATCGGCACGGCGAGGATCATCAATAGATGCTCGCAAGGCAATAAAGCCCAAATACAGAAAGAGAAGAATTAACTCTGAAGTAAGGCGAGCATCCCAAACCCACCAGGCACCCCACATGGGCTTGCCCCAGAATGCACCGGTCCACAAGGATAGAAATGCCATCCAAGCACCTATAGGGGCAAGAGCCTGCGCCATCATGGCAGACAAACGTGTATTAAAGACCAGTCCTAATCCTGCCCATGCAGCCATGACTAAATAAATAAACATCGACATCCAGGATGCGGGCACATGAATAAAAATGATGCGATAGCCCTGCCCTTGCACGGCATCGACGGGCGCAACAAAGAAGCTAACCCACAAACCAGCAGTGCCAAATAAAAAAGTCAAGACCCAGAAGAATGGGATGAGCTTACCCGCCAACGGATAAAAAGTGCTGGGGCTAGATAACTTAAACCAGTTAACTAAGCGGTGATTAGAAAAAGTATTTATCGGATTCATTCAATTGCAATCTTTACAGCAGCACTACTTACCCAAGGAACAAATGCTAAAGCCAAAATCAATAATGCGCCTAGCAATGAAAAATGGCCTGACGTATCCAAACCCACACTATTAGCATATACGGCGCCAGCGCCAAAAATGAGAACCGGAATATATAAAGGCAATATCAATAAGCTCAATAACAAGCTACCGCCTCTGACACCCAAGGTTAAGGCCGCACCTATGGATCCCAGTAAGGATAGCACCGGGGTACCTAATAATAGGGTTCCCATCAGTACATACAAAGAACTAGCATCCAGATCAAACTGAATACCAATGATCGGGGCCAAGAGCACGAGCGGTAGTCCACTCACAATCCAATGGGCAACAATTTTTCCAGTTACGAACAAGACCATAGGCTGCGGCGACAAGGCAAGCTGCTCTAAAGCTCCATCTTGATAATCGGCAGCAAACATCCGATGCAAGCCTAATAAGGTAGACAGTAAGGCTGCAACCCAGAGAACCCCAGGAGCAATCTTGCGAAGTAAAGCAGCATCCGCACCAATACCCAATGGAAACAAACTAGTCACTACGACAAAAAAGAAGAGGGCTGTGAGCACCTCGCTCTTGCGGCGCATAACCAAGAGCAAATCACGGCGAATGATGGCTAGTAAAGCATTCATAGATCTAGCACCCTCACATGCGGAAGATCCACCGCTTGATGGCTAGTCAGTACCACTAGACCACCTTGCTCTACATGCTCTGCTATTAGTCCTTGTAAATCTTGAACAGCATGAATATCAAGTGCGTTGAACGGCTCATCCAAGATCCACAACTTGGCTTGACGTGTCAACATGCGAGCCATTAAGACTCGACGCTTTTGTCCAGCCGATAAACAACTGACCGGTAGGTTCTCGCGCCCACGCAAACCAAAACGCCAGAGCGCTGCTAAAGCCTTATCACCTGGCAAATGAATGTCGTCCAGGACTGCATACAGCTGCAGATTTTCCAAGGCAGTCAGATCTTCCTTCAGAGCATCACGATGCCCCAGGAATAAAAGTTCCCGATGATATATAGAAGGATCTTTAGCGATTGATTGATGATTCCAAAGAACCTCCCCCGCCTCTGGTTTAGAAAGTCCCGTCAGGAGTCTTAAGAGGCTAGTTTTTCCGACCCCGTTCTCACCGCGCACATGCAGGCACTCTCCAGCCGCCACTGTCAGATTCAGATTCAGAAATAATTGTCGCTCCCCACGAATACAAGTCAGCGCACGAGCTTCAAGCATCAAATGCGGTGTATTGGAGGAGGAATGAGTATCAACTGTCATGAGGGCTTGGGGCTTGAATCAACCACCCATGGCATTGTCCAAGAGCCTCTAAGAGCTGTCAAACCAGCAAAAGTGGAATTAAAGGAATAATCCCTTTTAATTCAATTACTTATGTAATTATAAACCGAGTCGGCCGAGAATGAAAAACCACCCGTAGGTGGTTTTTCAGATGACATCAGCCCAACAAAAGGAATTAATCCTTTTTTGAACCCTCAATAGCAATCATGATGGTTACATCGTCACCTACGTTCGGCGCGTATTTACCCATATTAAATTCTGTGCGCTTAACTTTTGTTTCAGCATTGGCACCGCAATAATCAGCGCCAGACATTGGATGTTTTTTGCACTCAAAATTAGTGATATTCAATGTAACTGGCTTACTTACACCCTTCAATGTCAACACACCTTTTAAAGCAACTGGTTTGTCGCCTTTAAAAATCATATCGTTTGATTGAAAGCTAGCAGTCGGAAATTGGGTTGTAGATAAAAAATCTTCACCTTGGATGTGATTGTTAAATAAAGCAGATCCTGTATCGACAGATTTCGTATCAATAGTGATATCTGCACTGCCTTTTTTAGCTGCTTGATCAATCGTTACAGTTCCAGTAACCGCATTAAAGCGGCTGGTCTGCTTAGAGAATCCTAAATGGTTATATTCAAACTGAGCAAAGGTGTGGTTAGCATCAGTAGCATAAGTTACTGGCGCAGCAAAAGCAGAGCTAAGGCCAATGGTTGCAAATAAAGCGATAAGTAATTTTGATTTCATGTAATTCTCCTGATTAAAAATTGAATAAGTAAGTTAGTAAAGGTAAGTTTAGGTAGGTTAATTTGTAAAACTATTTTTGATTTAAGACTAAGTGAACATTGACTGGCACCTCATTGGCGACTGCAGAAGTGTCTGCCCAATTTCCAGCACCCAAGCCAAAATCCAGCCTCAACACCTGAAAGCTAGCATCAAAGACCATCTGCTTGCCTTGCAGCTGATACTTGACGGATATCAACAGTGGCACAGCTTTGCCCTTGATGGTTAGGGTTCCATGGGCATCCAAACTATTGGGGCCTGTAATCTTTACAGAATCCGTTACATAGCTAGCAGTTGGAAAGAGCTTTGTACTGAACCAGTCTTTTCCTTTTGCCTCTTCTTGCAACTCTTCCCCACCTGCATTAAAACTTGAGATTTCAATAATGAGATTAGCCTTCGCTTTTTCTGGCTCGTCTGGGTTAAATAAAACCTTCCCAGAAAATTTTCCAAAACTTCCAGAGATCTTTGAGCCCATCAATTTACTTGTAAAAGTAATTTTGCTTTTCGAGGCATCAATAGATGAATACTCCACCGCATAAGCCGAGCTTGCAGCACTAATGAATAGCATCGCCAATAAAGCCTGTGCCAACATCCCTAAATGTAATGAGCGTTTACTTTTCACGGTTTGATCCTCCAAAGGTCATACGACTTAATAAGTCATCTTTATCGATAAATTGATGCTTTAGCGCAGCCAAAATATGAAGTCCAACCAAAGCCATTAATCCATTGGCCAGAAACTCATGGATCTCCTTCAGCTGATGGCCAAGTGCCTTATCTTTATCTACCAGATCCGGCAATTCAAATAAGCCAAAGTAGTTGACGGTATAGCCCTTAGCGGAACTCATTAACCAGCCCACAATCGGAATCAGAAGCATCAATAAGTACAGCGCAAGATGGGTTAGCTTCATTGCACGCTCTTGCCAGGCTGGCAATGCGAGGTTTAATGCAGGAGCTGGATGAATTGCGCGCCACAACAAGCGCAGAACCACCAAAAAGAATATGGTGACACCAAGCCATTTGTGCCAGCTAATTCCCGTAATTCTGAGTGGACTCAATGGCATATCATCCACAGCAATTGCAATTGACCATGTTGCAAATATCAAGAGCGCCATCACCCAATGCAAGATGATGGCAACAGAGGTGTATCTGACTTTATTCATTATCCGCGCAAATGTTTGGTAATTTTTGCAATGCGCTCGCCATACAGTCTTGCAGTCTCTAGATCGCCTGCATTTACTTCGTCAGCACTTGCATCAGATGGTGTTTGCATCATTGCACCCGCAGATGAACCCACATAGTTAATGTCATCACGCTTTGCGGCTTTCGAATTCGAAGGCATCAATCCAGTACCAACCCAAAGGCCAGAATGCTGCATAGCCAAAGTAAAGAAGTAATGCAAGGTTGAATGCTTATCACCATTCATTGTGGCTGAATTCGTAAAACCACCGAAGACCTTGTCTTTCCATTGCTGTGAAAACCATTGCTTTGAGCTAGCGTCAGCAAACTTCTTAAACTGCCAACTCACCGTACCCATATAGGTTGGAGAGCCAAACACAATAGCGTCAGCATCATTAAGTGTCGCCCATTGTGCATCAGTAATATTGCCCTCAGCGTCAATGGCAATCAATGTTCCATTAGCGCCTTTAGCAATAGCCTCAGCCTGCTTTACGGTGTGTCCATAACCACTATGAAATACGACAGCTACTTTACTCATCAATTTCTCCTTAAAAAAATATTGACTTGATGTTTATGATTTAAAAGCATCTTTCAGCAACCGCAATGACTCTTCTAATTGCTTTAATTCATTTGATGATAATTTCTTAAATGCACCATTTAGATATTCCAAATGCTCTGGAAATACTTTCTCAAATAAAGACTGTCCAGATGTCGTCAAACCAATCAGTTGACTACGCGCATCTTGAGCATTTGTCTGACGAAGAATGAGACCTTTTGCTTCCAAGCGCTCTAGCACCCCCGTTAACGTTCCCTTGGTCACAAGCGTTTTCTCGCCTAACTCCTTACAAGTCATCGGCAACTGATTGCCCAACGTGGCAATCACATCAAACTGGGTCATTGTTAAACCCATTGCTGCTATATGCGGAGCTGAATAACGCTCAAACGCTTGATAGGCAGAAACGAGGTTTCTCAGGACAGGTAAAAAGTTCATAAATCCTATTTAAAGTACTAGCTAGAACTAATATAGTACTACTACGAACTATTTGCAATATAAAACTAAAAAACTTCAATTTATGGGGTTTAAAGCCAACAATACATTGCAATTAGGAAGACCTACCTCACAAGGTTAGCCCCTGCTGGCTTCCCTGGCTAGCGCTTAGCGCACAGAGCGAGACACACCCACCTTTATAGGACTCTACTCTCGCTTGATACCAGCGCCCTTAATAATCTTGCCCCAGCGAACCGATTCCTTCTATAGAAATGCTCCAAATGCCTCTGGAGTCAGAGCGCGATACTTTTCGCCCTCGCTTCAGAAGCAATTGAATTTAAAAATAATCCTTGGGATTGAAAATTAGAGACTGCTCAGAATTGAACTGTTTCACCTTCAGTCATCGGAATAATTTTGATATTGCTGCCCTTCATAGCCTCCTGAAACTCGGCTAACGTACCTTTAGTCATCGGGTTAGAGTTGTAGTGCATTGGGATCACCATTTTTGGCTTAATCCAGGTACGCAATGCAAATGCAGCATCATCAGGCGCCATTGTGAAATTTCCTCCAATTGGAACCATTACTAGATCGGGCTTGTAGTGCTCGCTAATGAATTTCATATCACTAAATAAGCCGGTATCGCCCATATGCCAAATCTTAAAACCGTTCTCAAGCTCAATAATGAAGCCCATAGGCTCGCCGGCGGGATGTGACTCCATTTTGTCTGTAGCCGGATTCTTCCAAACCAATAAAGAAGAGTGCTCTGCTTGAACTGCGGTTACCTTGATTCCAGGCGCAGGTGTTACGCGACCCGTTTTATTAAAACGATAACCCAAGTCTGCTGGCAGAATTCCCAAAGTAGTTAGTGGCGTCACCATATCGGCTGGACCATATAACTTGATGTTATTCATCTTAGCCACAGCTGGCGCATCGCCAAGATGGTCAACGTGTGCATGCGTCACTAGCAACACATCAATCGGACCAATCGCCGCCAAATCATTCTTGTAAATCGATGGTGTCTTCGGTCCGCCAGTAATCCAGGGATCAATCAGAATCATTTTTCCCTGAGGGGATTTAATCCGGAACCCTGCCTGTCCAAACCATAGCGCCTCAGTCTTACCCTGAGCACCTACAGCTGGAGAATTCTGCGCAATACTGAGCGAGGCTGTTGAAACTAATATTGCCGAAAGCAATACGCCCAAACCGCTTTTAGCTGAAAGGCATTTCATTGATACATCTCCTGATGATTGTAGTAATCAGGGAACTATAGACCAAATTGAAAGTTGAGACTTATGACGCAATGCGGCAATTTTTTAGGCACTATTTCCAGAAAAGGGAAACTTTTTGTGGCGAGTTGGCTTTAAGAGAAAGCGCCCTCTTTTGAACCACCCCTTGGTAAGCCGCTTCAATCACATAATCGCCAGACTCAAGATTAATCAGCATATAAGGTCCATCGGCCTGGGCATCAAAAATAATCTGTTTTTTTGAGTTCGTGATTTTGATCGTTGCTCCGAAAATCCAGACTCCCCTGCCATTTTCTATTTGAGACATTTCCAATAGCAGTGGCCATTGCTTCGCATCAGCCAAAATCGCAACAGTCTCACTTTCACCTACGCCACCAGTGATGTAAGAAATTCCCTGTGAGTGCTGCGTTTCAGGAGTTTGCGCTAAAGCCCAAGAACCCAAGAAGATAAGTTGAGTGGCAATCAGTATTTTAAGTAGTGTTTTCATGCTTCTATACTACGTCCAATTGATGCATAAAAAAGCCCCGCATATACGGGGCTTATGTACGTTAGAACACTTAAGCTTATGGCGTCATCACGATGGCGCCTGAAACTTTTCGTCCCTCAGCAGCACGATGCGCATCAGCGGCTTGCTCTAAAGAAAACTTAGCGCCAATTTGTACTTTGACCTGCCCTTTGGCAATTGCATCAAATACTGCTTTAGCGTTTTCTTTTAACAAAGCCGCAGTAGCGTTGTGCGGAAATACAGAAGGCCTAGTTAAAAACAGGCAACCCTTCTTATTTAAGATCTCTGGCTGAATTTCTGGAGCTGGGCCTGAAGCAGCGCCAAACAAAGCGACTGTTCCAAAGGGAGCGGCACAATCTAAAGAACCCAAGAAAGTAGTTTTAGCAACAGAGTCATAAACCACATTGGCTTTTTTGCCACCAGTGGCTTTAAGCACTTCTTCAACCCAATTTGCTTGAGAATAATCAACAACAGCATCGCAACCTGCTTCCTTAGCAGCTGCAAACTTTGCTGGCGAACCCACAGTGCCCACGACAAATGCACCCAATGCTTTTGCCCAACCAGCTAATATTTGACCAACGCCGCCAGCGGCAGCGTGCACCAGCACTACATCACCCGCTTTTACTTTATAGGTTTTTTGCACAAGATATTGTGCAGTCATTGCTTTAAAGAAAACGGCTGCGGCTACTTCATCAGAAATATTGCTGGGCAGAACAACCAATTTGTCAGCCGCTACATTGCGTGCACTTGCATAAGCGCCAATTCCGGCATTCATATAAACGACGCGATCACCCACTTTTAAATCAGTGACGCCTTCGCCCAAAGCCTCAACCACACCTGTAGCCTCATGTCCAAGGCCCGTAGGCATTTCTAATGGATAAACGCCTGAGCGCTGATATACGTCAATGAAATTAAATCCAATGGCAGTTTGACGGAGCTGCACTTCACCTTTTGCAGGTGGTGGCAATTCTTTATCAATCACTTTGATTACATCCGCACTACCCAGTTCAGTAAGACTAACGACTCGAGCTTTTGTCACAGGTCACCTAATTATTTTTTTATAGAGAAAAACATCATACAGTAAGGGCGCCAACAGAGTCCTCTTCAATTACCGCCCAAGTACTGTCACCTAACTTCTTTACTGCCATCGAATAAGTCCAACCGTCTGGAATTCCACAACTCCATTCTTTCGGACCGTTTTGAATCAATACATTAGTGTTATTTCTACCGTCATAGTACAGATGGTAAATTTTTCCATGAATAGGATTAAAGCCAAATTTAGCGCTATGCACCATCTCTGTAGCATCTAGTCTTGCTTGTAATGCTTTAGCCTGCTTCATTAAGACTTCAGCCTGCTCCATAATGCGATCGTACTCAAGCTTGGCATTTTGGCGAGCTACGTTAACAGCCTTATCTTTTTCCTCAGTCACTTTGATGGGTGCAAACACAGGAGCACCCACCTCCATTGGATATTCAATCCCTGCATGTCGCGCTGGATCGGTATCT
The DNA here is from genome assembly GCF_018881655.1 of Polynucleobacter sp. Tro8-14-1. Taxonomy (GTDB): domain Bacteria; phylum Pseudomonadota; class Gammaproteobacteria; order Burkholderiales; family Burkholderiaceae; genus Polynucleobacter. The sequence goes on along the minus strand of NZ_JACVPX010000001.1, from coordinate 381,403 downwards.
TCGATTCTCATGAAATGCCCTGTATGTACTAATTTAATAAATAGATGTGATTACTTAATCAAGCCACATGCAATACGTGGGCCAGAATTTCCTGCAGGCTGAGATTTGTAATCATCCGGGTCTCTGTGCACAACCACAGAGCGACCAACAATTCCAGTTGGACCTGTATTTACAGCAAATCCATGTAACTTAGCAGTGTAAGTTGCGTTGCCATTGGCATCGGACTTAATGTTGGGCAGATCTCCTGCATGATTCATGCCGCTATTTGGCATGCCATGAGATTTTGTTTCAGGATTGAAGTGACCACCTGCGCTGGTTGCATCCGGAGCAGAGCAATCGCCTTTTTCATGAACATGAAAACCTTGTTCTGAGTTTGGCTTTAATCCAGAAAACTTACCATTGATGAGAACATCATCTCCTTGCCAGGTAAACATAACCTCACCCTTAGCCTGAGAGCCTGATCTTGAATCTAAATTTGCGCTGGCTTTTTGCCCAGTACCTTGCTCCATTGATTGGCAGGCCACTAATGACAACATTCCCACAGCGGATAAAGCAATCGAAATTTGCTTGAATTTCTTGTTCATGTAGATCTCCTTGGATGAGGCGCCCAAAGGCGACTTCCAAGAAAGTGTGACACAAATCGGGCGCTTTTGCTTAGCGCTTATAGAAGCTCAAAGTCACCTCACCCAAATCAATCCCAAACTTGCTCATCTTGGCCTTATTGAGCATTACCTTGGGGGTAACTAAGTACATCCAATCATTAAATTGCACGTTATAAATGGTGCCATCTACCGGTAAAGCAAGGGTGTAGGTCCAGTTAAGCGCATTTCCGGCGAGCTGACCTTGTGCATCACCCACTACATCATCAGCCCTACCAATATAGTTACCCGGAGATTGCTCAGTTAGAGTCCAGATGCGTGTTTGCTTTGTGCCGTCAGAGTATTCAAAACGTTCATCCAAGGTGCCGACTTTTTTACCTTCCACTACTGTCCAACTTGCTTTGATCAGCACAGTAAAGCGCTTTTTCACTTCACCGTTACGATCAGTAAAGATGCCATAGGCATCAATCGTTCCAGAAAAGTACTCACTCAGGTCTAGAGCTGGTTTCTCAGCCGCATATTGAGAAACCTGAGGTGAAGAGCATGAAACTAAAAGCGCTCCACAAAATATTGTGAATGCAAGGCGTGTAAAAAAGGATTTCATAACTTAACAAGCCTCATTAAAAAGTGGTGGTGGACAGGTTTGTCCCAATAGTTCTGCTCTCAGTTTAGGGGCGCTTGTTTTAGGATCTAACCAAATTCCAAAAAATGCCCTTGAAAACTCTGCCCCAGGTATTTGTGCGATTTGCTTACCATCATGATAAAAAACGGTTCCTTGCTTGGGGGAGTAGACAGCTGTCAAAGTTTGCCCCGACTCGACATTCGGCAAGAATGACGCCAACTCCTTACCCCAAAGGGCGGCTTGTTCATCAGGTACGCCAGTGCGCTTCATTTCCTCTGCGCTCCGATTAGCAATCGATTTACCGGAGAAGGATTTTTGATAGCGCATATCCAATGCAAACTCAGATGAGGATAGTGAGCCCACCCTATAAAAGGAAGCATCGTAAATATGCAGGCCCCACCAAGTCAGTCGACCGCTTCCTTGCAGTTTTGCAGTACTTAAATATGCAGGCACCTCCAAAGGATCGCGCGCAAAGCTGGTCGGCACCAAGAAACTCAGTAAAGTGGCGATGAGAAGAAGATGAATTTTCTTCATTGCTGTACAGATCTTGAGCGGGCCTTCACCAATCGTAAAGCTACAGGCCCAAAGAGATTAGATATCACATGCCGATTCTTGGCAAAAAAGAGATAAGCCAATTTCAAGAATGGCTGAAGTGGCTTTCTTGAAAAGAACCAGGCCATGCGCGGCAGATTTGCACGACGATAGGCCTCAGGAAAAACTGAGACGCCTTGGATCAATTTGCCGCTAGCAAACTGACCATACATCGCCGCCAATGCAGCCTCACAGGAGACCCCCACCTTTTGAGGGTCATACTGTTCTGAGTTAATGTCGACAAAGCCCAATAGATTGTCTTGATTGCGTCCCGATAAAAAGAGAATCTCCGCCTGGCACAACGGGCAAGCGCCATCGTAAAACAAGGTGAGCTTTTCTAATTGAGTCATTGTTCAGCAAGTTTACGGCTTATTCAATAAACTGGCTGACACGGATATTTTTAAGGTTGCTATGCAAAAAGAAGTTGCGCTAAATGTTTTTGGTCAACCCCTCATTCCCTGCTCTTTCGACCCCCTAACAGGGTTTTTTAGGGATGGCTGCTGCAAAACCAATGAAGAGGATGTGGGCAGTCACTTAATTTGTGCGATTGTGACAAATGAATTTTTGCAATTTAGCCTGCAAAAAGGAAATGACCTCATCACCCCAAGACCAGAATATCAATTTCCAGGGTTAGTGGCTGGTGACCAATGGTGCCTATGCATCAATCGTTGGGTGGAGGCATTCAATGCCCAATGCGCGCCCTCTATCAAACTGGAAAGCACTCACATCAAAGCCCTAGAGACTGTGCCCTTGAATATTCTGAAAGAATATTCAAGGGAAATATAAAAGCGTGAAAGCGTTTTATACCGACCATTTTGTATTGCCACTTCCAGAGGGTCATCGCTTCCCAATGGAAAAGTATTCGCGCTTACGTGATCTAGTAAGTAGTCTGATCGATATCGAACTGGTAGAGGCACCCCCTGCTACTGACACTCAAATTCTGTATGCTCACGATCCAAGCTATCTCATCAAAGTCATTGAAGGAAAGCTTTCTCCACAAGAACAAAGAGAGATTGGATTTCCGTGGAGCAAGCAGATGGTGGAACGTTCACGTCGCTCAGCAGGCGCCACTGTTGCGGCAGCCAAAACTGCTTTACGAGAAGGCATTGCCGCCAATCTTGCGGGTGGCACCCATCATGCATATCGAGATGCCGGTAGTGGATTTTGTGTCTTTAATGATTCCGCTATTGCAGCACGCGCTTTACAAAAAGAGATCAGCCCATCCCTCAAAGTTGCAGTGATTGATTTGGATGTGCACCAAGGAAATGGCACTGCATCGATACTGCAAAATGATGATTCTATTTTCACCCTCTCGATTCACGGGAAAAATAACTTTCCATTTAAAAAAGAAGAGAGCGATCTTGATTTGGGCCTAGAGGACGGTTGCGATGATGCCGCCTATTTACATGCCCTGAGCCAATCCCTAGATCAACTGGATTCACGCTTCAAGGCAGACTGCCTCATTTTTTTAGCTGGTGCAGACCCCCATGAAGGTGATCGCCTAGGAAGGCTGAATGTCAGTACAGCAGGAATGCGCTTGCGGGATGAGAAGGTATTTCAGTATGCCTTGGATAGGCAGCTCCCCATCGCGTTTTCAATGGCGGGCGGTTACGGAAAGGAAATGACACCTACAGTGGATATTCACTTTCAGACCATTAAGACCGCCCTGCAATTTCAGAGGCAATATTAAATCTTTAGCTCTTCTTTTTTGAGGCGCTTTTTGGGCTAGCGAGATTACTGACATTCTCAACGCTCTTCTCAAAATTCGTAAATGAGTCTGCCATTGCGGCACGAATCAATTCAAAATTTTGCAATGCGTTGTTAAATGAGGTTTTGAATACAGAGACATAAGCCTCGCTACCAAGAGGCGCATTGTCCGTTGCATCATTTACAAAGTGAATTAAATCTGCCTTAGATTCTTGAATCATGGTTTCAGCAATATCGGCGAGCTCTTGATTACCGCTTTTAAGCACCTGAAGTAATTGGTTGTGATATTGGGAGATCTCTTTGGCAGCATCCTGCAGCACTTCGGCATGAACAAATTCAAATGCAGATCGAGGGTTCTGAGTTTTCATTAGCTCAGCTACCCTCTTCTGAATCATGCCGGCTAATTCCTGTGTCGCCTGCTGATTAATCTGTGCGATTGCCTGAGCACTTTCAATCGCCACGCGCCCAGCTGCCTTGGTCGCATCAATAGCTCTTTGTTGTCCTGGCATTGCATTCATATCAAGTGATTTCTTGCTCATATCAACCTTTCAGATGGGTAATCCCAGATACCAATCTACTCTGGTTCAGGCGGGTTTCTATAGAGAAAAACCAGTAGATCTACCAGATACAGGCAAAAGAAAAGCCCCAGCTATTACCAGCTGGGGCTCCATCAGCATCCAGAGATCAATACACTCTATTTCTTACTTTGAGTCGGACTTCTTCTTTGGAAGACTGTTCAGAGTCTCAGCACTATTAAGCTGTTGATCTACCAAATAGAGCGTGCCGCCATAGTTGGCCTGTAAATCGTATCCCGAGAGCCCCACTGTATAGAAGGTAATTTCAGGATTAAAGGAGCGAATCGTACCGCCCGAACCAGCAGAAAAATTTGCATCTACATCGATGCCACCACGACGACCATCAATCGAGGTCAACAAAAACTGATCGATAGCGCCCGGGGTCTTAAAGATCGCCACTTGATATTGATCTTGATAGCCAGCCCCCAAACCTTCACCTGTTTTGAGCGCTTGCATAAAAACAGGTTCTTTGCGACGCTTATCAAACAGGACACCCTCGCCACGGGCTACTACCAGCAAAACAATATTGACATTGGTAGTCGTAAAGACTGCATAGCCAGCCGCCTGATCAATTTCTTTTTGAATATCTGGTTTTTGCTTGATCAATGCATCAAGACCTGTCTTTGACATCTTTAACGTAGCGTCACGCTTTTGAATGATCTCTGCAGTAGTGAGTGGCTTGCCATCTTGACCAGTGGATTGGCAGCCAGCTAGAAAGGCTGCTGACAGCAAAGTTAAGGTAAGGCATTTCAAAAAAGATTTATGTGTATTGGTCATATTTAGGTGATTGATAGGGTTTAAATAGTCAGCCTCAATTGAGAGTATTACTCTAAGGGTCTGGGTTTCTTGGTTTCCGACACCGGAATAACTTTTCCGCCCAAAACTGTCGCATACACTCCAATATCTTTAATTTTGATTGCGGGAACAGTTTGTGGGTCCGCATCTAAGACCGCAAAGTCTGCGAACTTACCGGCTTCAATACTTCCTACCTTATCCTCTACTCCCAATGTGTAAGCAGCATTAATGGTAATCATCTTCATCGCATCAGAGGCAGTTACCGCCTCAGCCGGACCCCACACCTTGCCATCGTTGTACACATCCTTACGAGTCACTGCAGTCCACGCCTCTTTTAAGGGCACAGGCGCAGACACAGGCGCATCTGAATGAATAGAAGTGACAATGCCGTTGCGAACAAGAGTACCAAGTCGAGTTGCATAAGATACGCGATCCATACCTAAAGCTGGGTATTCCAATTTAGCGCGCTCGGAAATATAAGAAATATTGGCACTGACTACAGCACCAAGAGCCTTAATCTTCATCACCATTGCAGTCGAGGGAATGCCGAAATGGTTAATCGTGTAACGATGATCAAAGCGTGGCTTGGCATCAATCATTAATTGCAAAGCGTTAATAGAATTTTGATTGCCAATATCGCCATTACTATGAATGTGAATGTGATAACCCGCATCCCACCATGGCTTCATGGCAGCAGCAAAGTCTTGTGCAGACTTGTAGTTTGATGAGCCTAGACTTCCATCGGTATAGCCTGGGTGCTCCATCCGCATGGTTTCTGGCAAGTAACCGCCATCACTATAGAACTTGACGCCCTGGAATATCAAACGGTCGTTGTCTTGCTGTTGTAGAGCCTGTGCTTCTGCAATCGCCTTATCACCATACTTCTGAATAAAAGGCTCCGCGTAAACGACCGGAACAATTCGTAAAGCGCCTGCTGAAGATTGACTAAAAGCTTTAGCAATCTTTAGCTCCATATCGATGTTCAAGGTACCAAATGCCAAATCGCCAGAGGTAGTGATCCCGCCCTGCTGCATAAGATCACTCATATACAAATAGTCAGTCGGAATTTCACTTGGATTGAGAACATCTTTTCCAGCAATGCCCAAAATATAAGTTACCGCAGGGATTTCTAAGAACTGGCCATTTAATTGACCATCCTTATCAATACCTACGCCCTTCACATTCTTCACCTTCTCAGGCGTGATGCCATAGAACTTGATAAAAGCACTATTGACGTACATATCGTGGCCCGAAGCATCCCATACAACAATGGGTCTAGTGCTCGAAGCTTGATCTAAGAGCTGACGATCAGGCATCTTCCCCATAGCCACTACGTCAAAGCCCCAAGCCAATAGTGTCTTGTTCGGATCCTTGATGTCATCAGAGTATTTTTTGAGCTGTGTCATTGCTGACTGTAAGTTAGCAACCCCAGGAAATGCTGGCCCCCATGGATTTGGCATAGGCGATGGTGTCAGTAATGGTTTGTTGAACAAAATACCGCCCAACAAAGGGTGCGCATGTGGCTCAATGAATCCCGGGTACATGACTTTATTAGCAAAATCTTTATTAATCTGCGTTGGGTACTTGCTTGTCCAAGGCTTCATGTCTTCCAAAGAGCCTACAGACAAAATACGCCCATCCGCAACAGCAACAGCCGTTGCATTCGGAATCGCCGGATCCATCGTGACAATTTTTTTAGCCACAAACACAGTGATATTAGTGACCCTAGGTGTTGATGGCGGATCAAGCAACTGAACCGCTGAAGCTAGGCTTGAGAAAAGACCTAATACAACGGCATAAATAATTTTAGACTTTAGGTTCACTGGGGGCCTCTATCAAACCTTCATTTATAGAATGCTAACCATACTTCAATTGCAATCATCAATCTAATTAAAAAAGAAGCTCGACAAGCGAGCCTCTTATTAATATCAGATAGCCGAATTTAAATCCATTAATTAACCGGGACTACAATTTTTGGCTGAGCTAATTTAACGTACTTCATTTCCTTAGCATTCACATCCATTTTTTTCAAATCAAATGCATACGTATTATTGTTTTCAAACATCTTGACGTTGTAAACCATAGTTTTATTGTTGGCCACAATGCTCCATTCAGTTACCTCATAACCGCCAGTGCCGCCACCATAAGGATTACTAGCTGGCAAGGTCACTGATCCAGGAGGAATATCAAAGCTTCCTAGAATGTGCCAAGCAGCACCGTCCATTTGGGCGTTGGTAAAGTTTGTTGGCACTGAGTTTGATAAAAATAGTGCGCGAATAAAACGGCTTGGGCTCAAGAAATCTCCAGGAAGGCCATGCAATCCATTGCCAGAACTCGGTGCTGCGTAAGTGGCTCCATTAATGACTAGTGGTGGCTTCTCTACCTTAGAGAGATTGGCATAGTTTCCAATGCTATTGAGGTGATCTTGAAACGGAGGGTCATTTGTCAATACAGTCGTTGGGTTGTCAATGATAGATAGTCCATTTTTGGAGTACTCAACTACGATACTTTTACCATTGGCATCGTGCAATGTATAGTGCACTGGTGGTGTCTGATTCCCATAAACAGCCAACTTCGCGCCATTGACTTTAATCTTTGGTAGACCAGCCTTCACCTCATCAACAGTAGCAAAATTTGTCAGCACGTAAGTGAGCACCTGAACTGAATTGATGCTACTGGATGACTCAGCTTGAGTTACTGCTGGGTAAGCAGCGCTATTAGGGAAGTTAAGTACGCCTCCAATGAGGCCCTTTTCGTTCATGCCGTCGACAAGCTCAGGCAAGCCAAGTGCGTTCATTCCGACTACAGCATACTTAGAATTCCAATTCAGGCCTGAACCATATTTACCATCAACACCAATTCCCTGATGGGCATAAGCTCTTGGAATAGTCGTTAACTGAGAATTCAAAGGCAAACCGAATTCCATTGTGCGGCCATAAACATAGCCACCATCACTACCTTTGAGCAAGAAGCTAGTACAGGCTTCACTCACCAATGGAGCAAATGCCAAGGTAACTGAAACCGAAGTGGCTAGTAATTTATTAAACATCCGTTTTTTCATGATTAACTTCCTATCTTTTATAAGTGGGAAACTCTGCAGCAAATTACTTAAGAACAACTAGTGTGGCCGTAGCACGCGCACCCCAACCAGATGGCCCACCGGGTGTATTGCTGACGTAATACATAGGACCAGCACCAAAGGAGAAAGGCACGCCATCAATCACCACCAATTTGGAAACGCCTACATATAGAGGGTTTGATGTGCGATGCGTATCGTAGTTATATTGCGCTTCCATATTGGCTGTATATGTCCAAGCCTGTTTATCGGTGTAAGCAACAAAAGGCTATCCATACAAATTATTTTGTGTGCCAAAAGTTGGATTGCCGCCTACGTTCCAGGATTGGTAACCAAGCAAGCCATAAGTCCATGGACCTTCGCGATTCAGGACAACAGCAGTCACGCCGGCACCAGTTTGTTGTGAGCCAAACTTACCGCTATTACCGGATGGTGATTGCGCATACGGGCCAATACCCCAAATCCAAGAGGAGTTGGTATTGGGTGCATAAAAAGACTCAAGAGTTACGCTAGCAATACCGTATCCAGAAAATGATTGGCCAGGCGCAGTTTGCACACTAGTTTCTCTAACACCCGCAACAATAGGGCGAACGATGAATGTGTCACCGCCGCCTAAATTGAATGGCATGACTGGCTGAAATAATAAAGTTTGCTCGGAGCCGCCCTGATTTAGGCCCACACCGCGGCTAAATTGGTATTGCAGCGGCACTGAAATCATATTGGCGATTGGATTTGCTAATTTCTTAGCAATGTCAACGCTGTCCACGGCCGGCTTGGCAGAAACAGTTACAGCACCTGATTTCTCAGCAGCAACCATACCCGCACGGGCAGGAATTTCTTGGGCAAAAGTTGGGGATGCAAAAACACCTACTGCCGCTAAGGTAGCTGTTATTTTTAGAGTGAGGTTCATGTTTTATTTCTAATGAATTGAGGATTAGAAGTGAAATGTTGCTGATAATTGTGGGCCTTGAAAGGTCGTCTTTTGTAGTAAACCTGCACCGTTTGTCTTTGAGCTGCTCATGTCATAGTAGAGGCCGCGATAAACCAAGGAGACATCAACCCATTTTTCAATAGTCTTGCCGACGCCTGCCATTGCCTGCCAAGTAACATTAGTAGTTCCACCTCCGCTGCCGATATCAGCATAAAAAGGAATGTACCAAGTGGAATCTGCGATGCGATAGCGCCCTTTAAAGCCAATAATCGGATCAACGGTACTTACAGTCTTTGAGTCGCTCAATGAATAATTTGTTCCGTCAAGCGCGAGGTTCAACGTGGCGGTCATACTAATCCAACGTACTCCCAACAAACCATCAACATTAGCGTCTTTATTGTTTACAAGGTTATATGTAGCCGCGCCAGTCAACATGGTTTGCTGAAGGGTAGGTTTCATCGCCACCCTAAAGTTGTAACCAGGCGCCGGAGTAACTGATGTAGTACCGCTCTTTTGCAAGGTAGCGCTGACTACATCAGCCATCATTCCCCAACTACCATAATGCGCCTCTCCAGAAATCATTGCCCCAGACTTCAGATTGCTAATAATGTTATTCATGTTCGCATCAGCAGTATTCAGGTATTGACCTTTGTAGTTGAGTGTAGAACTAACATTAGGGAGCCAGACATAAGGCGTTACATCAACAGTCCACTGATTAGAAATCCTAGGAATTGGCGTAAGCTCCTCATCCGCATAAGCCAAACCCATCGAAGTAAATAATGTAGACACTGATAAGAATGCTAGGAGAATTTTCTTATTCATAAAAGGACCGATGTAATATAAGATTGGTGAGGAAATAGTTAATACAAATTTTGGAACTAATTATAGTCTGTAGGCCTAACACTTAAAGGCTTGCGCTCTAGAAGTTATAGGAGACCTTCGCGTAGGTAGACCAGTCGTACTGGTGATAACTTTGAACCACTTGCTTGCTAGCCCCCACTGCAAATACCCAGTTCCTTGCGAAACGATGTGTCACCATGGCATCCATTGGCACAAACCAGCCTCCACCAGCAGAGTTATAGACTGCGCCGTTTTCATCCCAAAAACGCAACATCGTGTTTGGGGATAGCTGGAAGCCAATAGTTGGGAACACCTGGAGATTCCTTACCAACGCTGGTTGGCTAGGATTAATGACTTGGCTATTATTTTTGGTGTCAAAACCATACATATAGCGCAATAAGGGCGAGAAATCAGTCACATGTAAAAGGCTGTCCACCTCAGGCAAAAAAGACCACCCTAACTGAGGCCCCACTGCCCACTGACCGTTATTGCCAAATGGAAATACAACGCGACCACCAACTAAAGCCCCCAAGGGCTTCAGAAAAGTTTGATCTTGACCCCATACCGTCACCATGGTGTTGCCCGCACTGTACTGCCCTGAATTATTAGCCGATGAAATAGAGTTGTAATTTGAGGCGTAAGAAGTATCCAGACGTATACGTCCACGCCACTCGCCGGCTGCTAAAGGGTTGTAATAGCGAAGCTTAAGAATATTTTGATAATTATCATTGCCGTCGTAATTGTGATAACCCCAAAATTCCAACACCTTGCTATTGGTTAGCCGCTGAGAGTCGTTGTCAAATTTTGAAACGGGGACCAATAAGTCCTCAGCATAGCTTGCTGACACAAAAAAGCTAATAAGAAGTGATAAAAGTATTTTCATGAAAGGCAATGCCACCCTAGGGTGGCATTTATTACATATATCTATTTAAAAACGAAAGACTATGGCGTTACAACATGCCATACATTATTGACGTTATCACCAGTCTTATCGCCAGGATTTTTGTCCTTAACAAAGAAGTACAGTGGCTTACCTTTGTAAGTTAGCTGCTTTTGACCATCGTTACGGGCGATAGAAGAAAAATCTCCTGAGAGCATGATGCCTGGCTCTACATAAACTGGGGGCCAATTATTCGCACAAGTTGACACACATTCGGATTTTCCTGAACCAGCCTGGTCTTTATCAAAGGTGTAAATGGTCTTGCCATAACTGCTTGTCAAAATACCGTTGTTCACCTTTATAAAATCTGCTGAGGATGTTTTGATATCGGGCGTACCGCATGCTGTCAACGCCATAGCAACAATTGCTGCTGCGCTAAGCTTTAATAAATGTTTCATTCTCTATCCTTATATGGGCTATGAATTAATTACCTGGTCCAACCAAGGTAATTTCAATACGACGATTCTGTGCACGACCTTCTGGAGTTGCATTAGAAGCAACTGGATTAGATTCACCCATGCCTTGCGCAGAAATCAAACTTTGGCTAACGCCCTTACGAATAAGATAGTCAACTACATTATCCGCACGCTTTGAAGAGAGGTCCAAGTTTGTAGCAATTCCTTGATTACGTAGCTCGGCTCCGATCGATACATTATCTGTATAGCCACGAACAACCACTTTTGTATTTTTAAATCCAGAAAGTGTTGGCGCCATTTTTGCTAAAACCTGCTCAGCTTTTGCATTTAAGCGATAGCCACCCTCTGGAAACAAAATTTTGTCGCGAATAGTAATGCGCAATTCGCCCTGTAATTGACGAATTTCCACCTCATCACCTTGGTAGGCCTGTTGAAGCTGGCTATACGCCTGGTCCAATTGATTGTATTTGCCATCAGTAACGCAGGCACTTAAGAGCGCAAGTGCTGTAATAGATAAGGCTATTAATCCATGTTTCGTCAAACTCATGTCATTTCTCCAAAATCAGTAAAAAATATGCTTTTAATGGCATTAAGGCCACTATAGCCCAAAGGCTCACCCGAGCCTTTCAAATACCCATAAAAAATGGTCATTTTCTTCAAGAGTCTTGAAATAACTTGTTTTAAGCAGGCTGGAGACCCTAGAATCAATTATCTATAAATTCGATCATAAATATCAAATTTATTCATTAGACAAATAAACAACTGAGGTTCAAAATTGCTCTAGTTGTAGTAGTTACTAAAAAAATTGATTAACCAACACTAGGAGCACAGTATGTCCATTATTAATACCGCAGTTCAACCATTCAAAACCGAAGCTTTCCATAATGGTAAGTTTGTAACGGTTACTGACGAATCCCTCAAGGGCCACTGGTCAGTTCTGATTTTTATGCCTGCAGCATTTACTTTTAACTGCCCAACAGAAATTGAAGATGCAGCTGAGAACTATGCTGAATTCCAAAAAATGGGTGCTGAGGTTTATATCGTAACAACCGATACTCATTTCTCACACAAAGTTTGGCACGAGACTTCTCCTGCTGTTGGTAAAGCAAAGTTTCCGCTCGTTGGCGACCCAACACACACCTTGACAAACGCATTCGGTGTTCATATTCCTGAAGCCGGTTTGGCATTGCGTGGCACATTCATCATCAACCCAGAAGGCATCATCAAGACAGCAGAGATTCATTCAAATGAAATCGCTCGTGACGTTTCTGAAACTTTACGTAAGTTGAAAGCCGCTCAGTACACAGCAGCACACCCAGGCGAAGTATGCCCAGCTAAGTGGAAAGAAGGCGCAGCAACATTGACTCCATCTTTGGATCTCGTAGGCAAGATCTAAGTTAAATCAGTAATCAATAGACTCTCTTTAAGAGAGTCTATTGGAGAGGACCAGATCCTGCCCAATAGACTCACCTAAAAAAATACCCAAGGAAATCATCATGCTCGATACCAATATCAAATCTCAGTTAAAGGTATATTTTGAAAAGATTGTTAGCCCGATCGTTCTAGTAGCCAGCCTAGATGACAGCGACAGCTCTAAGCAGATGCTTGAGCTCTTAAATGAAGTAGCTGAGCAGTCTGACAAGATCAGCTTAAAAACTGACGGTAAGAGTGAGCATATTCCTAGCTTTACCGTGAGCAAGACTGATCAAGATGCTCGCATTACCTTTGCCGGCCTACCAATGGGTCACGAGATGACCTCTTTCATTTTGGCTATTTTGCAGGCCAGTGGCTATCCCGCCAAAGTAGAGCAAGAGGTGATTGATCGCATTACTAAATTAGATGGCAAGCTCAGCTTTCAGACCTTCATCTCTTTGTCATGCCATAACTGCCCTGACGTTGTTCAGGCGCTGAACTTAATGGCAGCCCTCAATCCAAACGTCACCCATGAAATGATTGATGGCGCCCTTTACCAAGGCTTGGTAGATCAATACCAAATCATGGCTGTTCCAACTGTGATTCTCAATGGCGAAGTATTTGGTCAAGGTCGCATGAGTGTTGAAGAGATTGTTGCCAAGCTGGATACCTCTACCCCTAAAGAAGAGGCTGCAAAGCTTTCTGCTAAAGAGTCGTTTGACGTTTTAGTCATTGGTGGTGGGCCTGCTGGTGCTGCTGCTGCAATCTACGCGGCACGTAAAGGTATTCGCACTGGAATTGTGGCCGAACGTTTTGGCGGGCAAGTCATGGATACCATGGGTATTGAAAACTTCATTTCCGTAAAAGAAACTGAAGGGCCTAAGTTGGTTCAAGCACTCGAGCAACACGTGAAGAGCTATGAAGTCGACATTATGAATTTACAGCGCGCCAATGCTTTGCGCAAAACGACTCATGGTCTTGAAGTGGAATTAGCCAACGGCGCAGTACTCAATAGCAAGTCCGTAATCATCAGCACTGGTGCTCGCTGGAGAGAAATGAATGTGCCTGGCGAACAAGAATACCGCGGCAAAGGGGTTGCATATTGTCCTCACTGTGATGGCCCTTTATTTAAAGGCAAGCGTGTAGCGGTGATTGGTGGTGGCAATTCCGGTGTTGAGGCTGCCATTGATTTGGCGGGCATTGTTAGCCATGTCACTCTCATCGAGTTTGATAGCAAGCTCCGTGCAGATGCGGTATTGCAAAAGAAAATGGCTAGCATGCCAAATGTAACCGTCATCATGAGCGCGCTCACCAAAGAAGTATTGGGTGCCAATGGCAAGGTTAATGGCTTGCGCTACGAAGACCGCACCAATAATACCGAGCACTCTATAGAACTAGAAGGCATCTTTGTGCAAATCGGCTTGTTACCAAATACTGATTGGCTTAAAGGCACCATCGATTTATCCAAGCACGGTGAAGTTATCGTCGATGCAAAAGGTGAAACTTCTTTGCCGGGTGTATTTGCAGCGGGAGACTGCACCACCGTTCCATACAAGCAAATCATTATTGCCATGGGTGAAGGCGCCAAAGCTTCGCTAGGAGCATTTGATTACCTCATTCGTTCATCGGTTACTGAGCCAGAAGAAGTAGTTGCTGCGTAAGCAACAATTAATCTGCAGCAAAACAAAAGGGAGTCTTTCGACTCCCTTTCTCGTTTAAAGACAAATGTGACTTATTCTGATTGACCTGGTCTAGGCGCTTGCCACGGCCAGCGGCCATCAATCTCTAAAGTCAGGGACCAGCTTAAGAAGCAACGAATCAAAACGATAGCGCCCAGTACCGCCACACTAGTCAATGTTGGGCTTATGGCTACCGTCCGAATCACATCACCTGCAACTAAGACTTCGAGCCCCAGAATAAGCGAGCGCACGATTTGTATGCGAAAGGTTTTATAAGCAATATCGGCCGTCTGAGTAATCAGACCTTTTGCAAAACAGAAGAGGCCCCATAAAACACCGATGGACACTACGGCTACTCCAAGAGCATCCATCACATCACTGACATCTCGAATAATTTCAATTTGATTCATATTGCAGTCTTTTGAGATTGAATGCCTACATATTAGCTCGTTTAGCACTAGCCTCCGTTATAAACTACACTGTGCCATCTATTGCTAGATTAAATCTAAGGAAATCAGAATGAGCTTAATTGACAAATTACAGTGGCGCTATGCCACCAAGAAAATGGACTCCACAAAGTCTGTACCGCAGGATAAGGTAGAGCAAATACTGGAGGCTATTCGTTTAACTGCCAGCTCTAGTGGATTGCAGCCTTATGAAGTGCTTGTGATTACCAATAAAGCGATTCGTGAAAAGATCAAAGCAATCTCCTGGGATCAAACCCAAGTAGTCGACTCTTCTCACTTGCTCGTTTTTGCCGCTTGGGATACCTATACAGCAGACCGAATCAATCAATCATTTGATATGACTGAGAAGCTGCGCAACTTCAAAAGCGAAGCTGGTGATATCTATCGCCAGAAGCTACTAAGTGGTTACACCGCAAAAGATGCTGAAACCAATTACACCCATGCTGCAAAGCAAGCTTATATTGGACTCGGCACCGCCCTCATTGCGGCCGCATACGAACAAGTAGATTCCACTCCAATGGAAGGCTTTGATGCTGCAGCCCTCGATGAAATCCTCGGCCTCAAAGCAAAAGGTTTGCGCAGTGTTGTCATGCTGCCGCTAGGCTATAGAAAGGCAGATGAGGACTGGTTGCTTAACTTGAAAAAAGTTAGAAGACCCAAGGAAGACTTTATTACTTGGATTGAGTGATAGGTAGAAGCATAGAAAAAGTAAAAGCCACCCGAGGGTGGCTTTTTTGACGACAAAATTAACTGTTTAGTTAATTAAGCAGCTTTGCGGCTTTTAGCTGCTGGCTTAGCAACAGCGTATTGACCTTGAATGTTTGCCAAAGCAGCATCAACACTCTTCTCAAAGTTAGCAAATGCGTCAGTTGCAGATGCGCGAACTTGGTCAAACTGTTGGAGTGAAGAATCAAATGCAGTTTTGAATGCAGAAACAAAAGCTTCAGAACCAGCAGGAGCTGTCTTAGTAGCTTCTTTAACAAACTTAACCAAATCCGCACGTGCGTCATTGATAGAAGCGTCAACTACTTGAGCAACTTCTTTGTTACCGTTGCGAACTACTTGGTTTACTTTAGCTTGGTATGCAGCAGCATATTTAGCAGCTTCTTGAGCAGCTTCTGGCTGAGCTAATTTAGCCAATTGTTGTGGGTCCTTGATTGCCAACAATTGTGAGCTTGTATCTTGAGCAGCAACTAAAGCATCTTTAGCGGCAGCTTGGTTGATTTCAGCTAATTCTTGAGCGCTCTCAACAGCAACTTGTGCCAAATGTTTAGCAGTTTCGATTGCTTTAGCTTGTGCAGAAGCGAGTTGGTCGTTTAATTGGTTTTGAAACATGATTTATCCTAACTTTAAGTAAATGAGGTTTTTTATTGCGATGCACCATTTTAAGATCCCCATTTTCCAAAAGCAAGATATTTTTGTTGCAAAGCAACATAAATTTTCTAAAACCCCATTTCAAGGCTTTAAATGGGGTTTATTACTCAATCAGCCCTACTTTTCCCATATAACTTTTAGGGGCATTAGATAGAAACTTCCAAAAATCAATAGCAATAAAGGGTTGGGCTCCTTTACTTTATCCAGGTAGTAAATTCCTCCGCACTCACCCTGGGGGTAATAAAGGTGTTCACAATCTCGCTTTTATCGGCATAACCCAGTGCCATACCGCACACAAGCATCTCATTCTCTTGCGCACCAATACAAGGCAGGATGATCTTGGCATAGTCATTCCATGCCGCTTGCGGGCAGGTATCCAAACCTTCACCTCTAGCTGCAACCATCATGTTCTGCAAAAACATTCCATAGTCAAGCATCGAACCTCTGCCAAGCTCCTTGTCGATAGTGAAGAAGATGCAAACGGGAGCGCCAAATGCCTCAAAGTTTTTTCGATGCTGAGCATGCATCTTGTCTTTATCGCCTTTAGTAATTCCTAATAAACCATACAAGCCCCAACCATTTTCGCGACGCCTATCTATATAAGGACTAAACCATTTGGTAGGGTAATAGTCATAAGCAGATTGATATTCTTTTGCCAGCTCGGGGTTAAGTGCAATGCCGTCATAAGCAGCACATACCTTTTCGCATAAATTCTTAAGTGCTTCCCCCTGAACAACATAGGCTTTCCAGGGTTGAGTATTCGTACCCGATGGTGCACGCGCAGAGATATCGAGCAACTTGAGGATGATCTCTTTTGAGACGCCTTCTTTTGTAAACGCTCTTACCGACATACGTGAGGTAATTGCCTCTGCTGGAGTTAATGCCTTCATTGGTATCCTCTTGCTTTGTTGGGTTTTACTGAGACTTAGCGCTACTAGCTCTTGCCTTATGTAGCTTCCGATAGCTATCGATCAAACGATGATGCCTGTCTAACCCCTCTAACTTCATACTTGTTGGCGTTAAACCATAGAAACGAACACTGCCATCGATTGAACCTAAAACGGCATCCATCCTAGCGTCACCATACATACGGCGGAAGTTCAATTCATAGTCTGACATCTCTAATTCATCATCTAGGTAAACTTCAAGGGCGGCATCTAGAGCCTGGTAAAACAATTTACGCTCTACTGTATTGTCGTTGTATTGAAGAAATGCACCGACCAGTTCATGCGCTTCATCAAATTGCTTCATGGCAAGATGAATTAACAACTTTAACTCCAACACAGTAAGTTGACCCCAAACGGTATTCTCATCAAACTCAATGCCAATTAATGTGGCGATGTCGCCATACTCATCTAGTTCGCTATTCTCAAGGCGGTCCAGTAGC
Source organism: Polynucleobacter sp. Tro8-14-1 (assembly GCF_018881655.1). GTDB lineage: Bacteria > Pseudomonadota > Gammaproteobacteria > Burkholderiales > Burkholderiaceae > Polynucleobacter. Next base: position 363,991 of record NZ_JACVPX010000001.1, on the reverse strand, counting down.
GACGCTAGACTGGCATCGTCAAGTTGAGATAAGTTCAAAATATCAGAGCGGAATAATAAAGATTTATTAGTGTTATCCCAAATCAAGTCTTCGATCGGATAAACCTCAGAATATCCTGGCACTAAAATCCTGCAGGCTGTTGCGCCCAGCTGATCATAGACGGCTACATAAGCCTCCTTGCCAATCTTTTTCAGAATACCGAACAGAGTTTCAGCTTCTCTAATATTCGAATCCTCACCCCTGCTAGAGAAGTCCCACTCTACAAATTCATAATCTGATTTGGCGCTGAAGAAACGCCAGGACACAATGCCGCTGGAATCAATGAAGTGCTCAACAAAATTATTAGGCTCAGTCACCGCCTCGCTGGCAAAGGTAGGTGGGGGCAAATCATTCAGACCTTCTAAGCTTCGACCTTGCAATAACTCAGTCAAACTTCTCTCTAAAGCAACTTCAAGACTTGGATGTGCGCCAAATGAGGCAAAGACACCACCTGTTCTTGGGTTCATTAAGGTAACGCACATCACTGGATAGATGCCGCCTAGAGATGCATCTTTAACTAATACTGGGAAGCCCTGCTCCTCCAGACTCTGAATGCCAGCCAGAATGCCGGGATACTTCGCGAGCACTTCCTGCGGCACATCCGGCAATGCAATTTCGCTTTCCAGAATTTCACGCTTTACTGCTCGCTCAAAAATCTCTGACAAGCACTGCACCTGGGCTTCGGCTAAGGTATTGCCGGCGCTCATACCATTACTCACGAACAGATTCTCAATCAGGTTGGATGGAAAATACACAGTCTCGCCGTCGGATTGCCGCACATAGGGCAATGAACAGATGCCGCGCTCTACATTACCGGAATTCGTATCCACTAGATGCGAAGCTTTTAGCTCTCCATCTGGGTTATAAATATTTTGACAATATTCATCCAGAATTTCAGTGGGCAATGCATCTTTCTTGCCGGGCTTGAACCAACGCTCATTGGGGTAATGCACAAACTCTGCATTAGCAATGTCCTCGCCCCAGTAAGCGCCAGCATAGAAATGGTTATTACTTAAGCGCTCGATATATTCACCCAAAGCAGAAGCCAAAGCACTTTCTTTGGTTGCCCCTTTGCCATTGGTAAAGCACATCGGGGAATGCGCATCACGAATATGCAAGGACCATACATTCGGAATCAGGTTGCGCCACGAAGCGATTTCGATCTTAATACCCAGATTAGCCAAAAGACCCGACATATTGGCAATGGTTTGCTCCAGGGGCAAATCTTTACCCAGAATGTGGGTGCTAACACTAGCATCAGGCTTTAGAGTCAGTAGGCTCTGAGCATCAGCATCAAGATTGGCAACCTGCTCAATAACAAATTCGGGACCTTCCTGTACCACCTTCTTAACCGTACAACGCTCAATTGAGCGCAGAATACCTTGTCGATCCGTTGCTGAAATATCGGCCGGCAGCTCAACTTGAATTCTAAAGATTTGTTTGTAGCGATTTTCTGGGTCGACAATATTGTTTTGTGAGAGACGAATATTCTCGGTAGAAATATTCCGAGTTTCGCAATACAGCTTTACAAAGTAAGCTGCACATAAAGCAGATGAAGCTAAGAAGTAATCAAATGGTCCTGGCGCAGATCCATCGCCCTTATATCGAATAGGCTGGTCAGCAATAACCGTGAAGTCATCGAACTTTGCTTCTAAACGAAGCTTATCGAGAAAGTTGACTTTGATTTCCATGGGGATGCTTCCAAAATAGCGAAAAAAATGTTGTGAGCATCATTATCCATCCCAACACCATCTGCGGAATGGCTTTAAAGGCTATGTCAGCCACATTTGGCGATATATGCCATCCCGATCATAATCTTGGGTTTGCTTAGCCACATTAAAAGGCCTACCCCCTCTAGGATCAGTGCCCTTGCCGGCAATATATAACCAGTTGCCTTGATTGCTATAAACATCATAGTCAATCAATTGATATTCAAACCAAGCAGAACCTGCTTGCCAATCACCCTTCATATCATAAATCCAATAGCTCGCCACAATTTGACGCATACGATTGGATAGATAGCCCGTTTTTTTCAATTCACGCATGCCAGCATCTATCAGTGACTCCCCGGTAGCGCCAGACGACCATTGATAGAAATTTTCACCATCAAACTGATTGCTAGACACCCTACTTAAACCTTTGGAGTTGTAGAGTCTTTTGCCATATTTAAAGTGCAGAAACCGGAAGTAGTCTCTCCAAAGCAGCTCAAACCAAAGCCAGTAGGTTCCATCATTTGCCCCATAGCAAAATTCATAATCTGCTAATTGCTTTGCAATGCAGCCCGCAGAGCAACAACCCTGGGCCAGCCATGGAGAGAATTTGCTGGAGTAGTCCATACCAATCAGCTCATTACGTGTTTGTTTGTAAGTATCAGGAAGGCCTCGCTCAAAATATTGCCGAATATGCATATGAGCACTCTGCTCCCCACCAAAAAAATTTCCGATACTAGATGAAATGTTGCTGTTGAATGCTTTGATAGAGGGTATTTCGATAGCAGGCAATGAAGGTATGCTTTTGGGAGAATCGACAGGGACGGAAAATCTTAAGCCCCTCTTTTCTACTTGCTGACGGAATTGGGTAAAGATATCTGGCATCTCTTCCAATGCAAATGGTAGAGAGTGAGCATCCAACATACTCGATTGCCATCTTGAATGAATCTTAAATCCAGCAGCACTTAATAGCGCCACTTGCTCTAATTCTTCAGGCGCCTGAATTTGCTCGCAATAAATAAGATCTGCTTGAATCTGACTTTTCAATTTCTCAAACACATGCAAGACATCACCAGCGACCTCATATAGGTCCGATCCCAGTTCTCGTAGCTGACCACGTAATTCCTGAAGGGTTTGATCTAAAAATACCCGACGATGCTCCCCCATCCTCGGAAATCCCCATGCGGTATCTTGCTCTAAGTTGGTCTGATGAATATAGACTGGTAGCAGATGATCCGCTGACTTGCATGCCTGCAAAAACGATGGGTTATCTTCCAGACGGAGATCATTTCTAAACCAATAGATTGCAGTTGTCATTTATCTACACCAATCCGAATCACTTGATTTCTATAGGCACCCGATAGCGCCTTTTTGACTATCTTATAGATGTCGAGATCAAACTCCACTTCACCCGACTGTGCCAACTCATAAAGCTCATCCTGATTAATCGCAGTACCCAAATAGCACCATTTATCGACCACAATCATCTCACCACCCTCTTTAATGGCAATGGCTCCAGAATATGGCCAAACCTGAACCTTAAAGAGGTCCATGGCTGTTTTTAACTGCAAATTATGTAAGGCGATAGGGGTAATGTTGATGCAGGTTCCACTGCATTGCTTTACTTGATAGCCAAAGCAAGATTTACCCTCAATACGCTTCTCCAAGCCAAGCAAGGCTTCGCATAAATGGTGTTTTTTTGCCAATGCCTTTAAATAAGCATGCGCCTCTCGCTTGCTATAGAACAAGCCGTATAAATTATCTTGCAAACCAGGAGCCAAATGATGATGAGTTACTAAAGAAGGTGTCAGAACACCACTAACATCCTCCTCTAAGCTCCAGGCACAAAGATCCTTTGATCTACGTAGCTTAATATTCAGAGAAGGCATACGCTCTTTTATCAATCTCGACTCAAGAATTAAAGCGCCTAGCTCTCCACTCGTCTCGATCCAATCAATATCGCGAACCTGCAAAGAAAGTTTCATTTCTTTACGTTGCGTTAAAGCACCCTGAAAATGCCCCATCACCCTGCTCCGCAAAGAAATACTTTTGCCAATATAAAGAGGGGTCTTATTTTCTCCATAAAAGATATAGCAACCTGGGCCATCGGGTATGGAGTCAATTACACCCTGGTCTATGTTAGGGGGAAGACTAGCATTGCCAATGAGTTGGTTTATCGCCTCATTTAACTTTTCTTGCCCAAACTTTGACTCACACACACGCCAAAATTGAAGCAATAAATCAGCATCCCCTAGTGCACGATGTCTAGCACTTACCTTCAGTCCATGCGTACTAATGATGGTGTCGAGGTTATGACGTGGCTGATCTGGGAAAAGTAATCGAGATAGCTTTACGGTACATAAAACTTTAGGCTTAAAGTCAATGCCAACCCTCTTAAAAGAGGCCTTGATAAAACCATAATCAAAGCGAGCGTTATGAGCGACAAATATTTTTCCCTCAAGCTCTTTTTTTAAATCTTCAGCCAACTCAGAAAAACAAGGCCGCCCTTGGACCATTGATGGAGAAATGCCAGTCAGTCTTTGAATATTTTGTGGGATATAGGTTTGAGGATCAATCAACTTTTCCCACATCTGAACCTGATTACCCGCTAGGGTTTTAATTCCAATTTCAGTAATGCGGTCACGATCGAAATGAGACCCTGTGGTTTCAATATCTACAAAAGCTAAATCTGGGTAAGGGCCACGCTGACTGTTCACGCTAGAACCGTTAATTCCATTTAGCTTGCAGATGAAACTCTATTCAGATAGTCAGCAAAACTAAAAATAGAGTTTGGCCCGCGAGGCACATCCTCAACTTTTTTAAAGCTTGTTTTAACAACCTTTTGAGTTTCGCCTTTTTTCTTTTTTTCGAGACTAGGGGTAGCTTGCTTTTCTATTGGTAAGTATTGCTTTCGCTCTGGCGCAGTCTTTACTTCGCTAAAGCGTGGAATGCAGTCTTTGATAGCAGAGGCGAGAGTCACATTAGAAATGCAGCTCATCATATAGGTTTCAAGTGATTGATAGAGCTCTTTAGCAATATCCGATACCTCCACTTTTTTCTTCTTAATTAGGTTCATTGCTAGAACGATATCCTTGATGGTAATAATTCTAGGATCCTTTGAAAGTTGATACCCGCCTGCCCGACCTCTAACTGCAGTCACAAGACCCGACTCCCTTAGTGGGCGCAGCAAAAGTTCGATACGACTGACTGATATATGTTGTCTTTTTGCTATCTCTGGCGCAGGGACAAGCTGCCCATTTGCTGAATGGCTTGCAATATCTACGAGGGTATTGAGAGCTACCCTGACTGCTTTAGTGACTTCCATAGGGGCTTTCGACATAAAAGTTAGATTGGATCTAGTATGAAACTGATCCCAAAAGTGTGCTGCAGCGCATTAATTAACCCTATCTAACTTATGGTTGAAATAATTAGACCCCAGCACCCCCAAGCCTATCGGCTACTGCGCTTTCTCGCTTGTATTCTGGCTGGCGGATTCATTTCTCAAGCCATTAGCTGTCTAGCGGCTTATTTATTAATTAGTGATTCACAAGCCGCAGGTATGGTGGCGCACATAGTAGTTCAGCATCTTTCCAATTACTTTTTAGGATGTGCGTTCGCAATCTTAAGTATTGCCAACGTTCTCATTAAAAGGGGTTTGTTTCCACTTAAGAATATCCGCCTTCCTTTACTAATAATGATGATGGCAGTTGCAGTGGTTAGCTTTCTTCTCATACCTCGCATGGATTACTTGCGTGAAACGGCATTATTAGACGGCACGCCAGTCATGCTCTCGCCGTTTGCTAATTACTTTCAGGTTTTGAATATCTTGACCCTGATGCTGCTACTTACGCAGATCATTGCTAGTATTTTGGTGGCATGGCGTTTGGTTGACTCAAAATCAACCTAGGTGAGCTCGAACCGCAGCAATCAAGGGTATCTGCTGCTCTGGTCTTAGAAACTGACCCAGCTCTATACGTAGGCTTGATTGGCTGATGTGAAAGACTTTCGAGCCTTCCGATGGCAATTCAATTTTGGCCCACTGCGTATTCAGCTCATACACAGTCTCTTTGTAGCCAATGAATTTTTTGACCAGAAGACGTTTGTCATCAATCTCAATCGTTTCACAATCTAACGCATGTCTACAGTAAATTAGAAATCCGAGCGTTACCGCACAAAGCTCCAAAGCTGTAAAAATGGGAATGACCCAAACGCCTGCCAAAAAAAACCCAGTTGCAACTGTTAGGGAGAGACAAACCAGGACAATATAGAACTTGAGGAGCTGCCTGGGAGTCAGTGCGCAGTTTCTGCGCATTTGCCAGCGCTTCATATTGATGTAGTTCTGGAAATGAATAGTGAGAGCTTATTGGCTTTTGCTACGCTCTTGAGATTTCGCCAATTGATCCGCGCTTCTTTGTTGAAAATCTACCATCGAGTGATATCCCATTTGATAACAAGGGCAATGCTTACCCAGAATCCAGCGAGCGAGTTTGACACGAAGTTTTTGGATCATTTTTACCTCTTATTGGTGAACCTCAAATGTAAACGGAAAATGCATTTATTGCTGAGCGCAGATTAAAACTGGGGGGTATTTACCGCGAGATTCGCGTCAGCAAAAATTATTCAAATCCATTACATTGATTACATGACTAATTTAGACTCCACCACTCGAAAAATACCGCTATTCCCGTTGGGAACCGTACTATTTCCGGACGGCGTAATTGCCCTCAAGATCTTTGAGGCACGCTACCTCGACATGATTAAGACATGCTTGCGTGAAAAAACAGAATTTGGCGTTGTTAGCATCATGAAAGACAAGGACTCCAAAGAAGATTCGCCCCTGGTTTTTTCCCAAATCGGAACTCTGGCTCTTATTGAAGATTTTGACCCTATTCAACCCGCCTTGTATATGACTAAGTCATCTGGAACGCAGCGCTTTAAGCTTCTTCATAGCCAACAAGAGGCTAATGGTCTGTGGATTGGTGAAATTGAGCTTCTAGCGAATGATCCCGTTACCCCTATCCCTGAAGAACATCAAAAGGTTGTGAAACTATTGAATGAAATTATTTCAGTGATTCAAAGTGAAGATTTATTAGAAGAATCCCCGTTTAAGAAACCCTTCAAAACAGATGACTGCGGCTGGGTGTCTAATCGCCTTGCAGAACTGTTACCCATCTCCTTGGCCCAAAAGAACCATCTACTAGCCCAAACTAATCCCAGAATCAGACTTGACCTAGTTACGGAAATTATTGAAGACGATGGCTTAAGCAATCTCATGCTGCACTAAATCCATGCTTGATGAGCTTATTCGCAAAACGATTCGTGAAATGGTGGGCGGTGGTGGGCCCCCGGTTGCCTTTCTAACGCCAGCAGGCGATCGCGGCCTCTTTGGCCCGGAATCTATTGCCTGGAAAGTTCATGCGGACTTTATTTCAATGATGATTGGCGGCATTAGCTCGCTGATCATGCAAGCTCTTCATCCACAAGCCTTAGCAGGAGTATGGGATCACTCTAGCTTTAGAGAGGACCTTAAAGGTAGGCTCGGTAGAACGGCTTTCTTCATTGCCGCTACCACCTATGGATCAAATGAGATGGCAGAAAAAATTATTGAAAGGGTTAATCAGATTCATGCAAAGATTAATGGCTTTGATGAATTCGGAAAACCATATTCGGCTACCGATCCACACCTACTAGCCTGGGTTCATCTCACAGAAACGCATAGCTTTATGCAGGCTTTTGAAGACTATAGAAAAGAAAAGCTGAGCTCACAAGACAAGGATCAATACTTTGTTGAAATGAAATCCCTAGGCGAAAGAATGGGCGCCCATAATTTGCCCGTCACCTATGCTAAAACAGATAGTGCAATTCAACACTATATTCCTGAGCTTTACTTTGGAGAACGCGCAAAAAGTATCCTCGATTTGCTCGAGAACTTTCCTAGTAAGCTTGCTGCAAAGCCCTTTATCAAACTCATTACTCGTGCCGGCTATCTAAACCTGCCGGATTGGGTCTACCCATTTATCAAAAGGCCAACTCCTAGCCTGATTGAGCGCTTAGCAGTGAAAAAGAGTGTCGATTTAATTTCAGTACCGATTCGCGAGGCCCTTAAGGATGGGGTGGCCGCCCACTCGCTCCGTAGAGTTTATGGATAATTTATTTGGGAAGACGTCATGATCACTAATTACCTGATATCGGCTATGGTTGGCATCATGCTTTTCTTTACTATCGTTGTAGCCCCAACTGTTTTTAAGGTGCTACCCACTGAATGGTCTGGCAAGTATGTTCGCAACTTCTTTCCCAAGTACTATGCTTGCCTAGGCCTGATTACCACTGCCTGCATTTTTACCGTGGCTGATGGAGATAGCAAGATTTTATTGGCGATCTGCGCACTACTATTTGCCTTTACCCTCTTCTACCTGACTGGAAAAATTAATGAGGCCAAAGATCAGGGCAAAAGTCGTCACTTTCATTTATTGCATGGTGCAAGCGTTGCTATCAACTTATTTCAGTTGATTGCTTTTATTTATCTTTTGGTCAAAACGTCATAAATAGATTGGTGGCTAAGATTCAGGCTTCAACTTGCTTGGATCCGATTCCTTAACCGCATCTTGCTTAATTGGCAAGCTCAAACTAGGGGCAGACATTTTTTCGCCATCCCAAACTTGCCCACACCAACACTCACCTGCATCATTAATGATGCATACGCCTGAGCCACAGCAACGCTTGTCTGGGGTCTTCATACATTAGCCTAATCAAGAAATTGAAATTAGGGCTATTCTAGAGTTTTTATGAAACTAGCGCTTGATCTTGCAACCAGTAAATGATGCAAAGCACTTTATTTGAATCCCCCCTCGGCGACTCAGCTGCGAATATTTTGCCAAAGGATGGGGGCGCTCGCTACTATCCCAAGGTCCTTACTGAACATGACTGCAAGGCAATGATGGGCCAACTTCAGAACTCCCTCAAATGGGAAGCAGAACAACTCATGATGTTTGGAAAGTTGGTGACCACTCGGCGTAAAGTTGCTTGGGTTGCTGATCCTCTGTGCAACTATACCTACTCTGGGGTAAAAAAGATTCCACAAGCCTGGACATCTGAACTCGTCCTGATTAAAGAGAGGCTAGAAGAAATATCACAAACCGAGTTTAATTCTTGCCTACTGAATTTCTACCATGATGGAGATGATGGTATGGGCTGGCACAGTGATGATGAAGAAGAACTCGATCCCGCATCTCCGATTGCTTCACTTAGCCTTGGGGCTCAACGTAAATTTGCCTTTCGCCATAAAAAAGACAAAGGCACAATCTCTCTTTTTTTGGAGAGCGGGAGCGCACTCATCATGCATCCGCCCACTCAAAAGTATTGGCAGCACGCTTTGCTGAAAACTAAAAAGGTGTCGGATATACGCATGAATTTAACTTTTAGAAAAATCAATACTCATGCCAAGTGAGTCCAAATCAAAAGTCACTGTGGCTATCATAGGCGCAGGCTTAGCAGGCCTTAGCTGTGCCACTAGATTGCAAACGCTTGGCTTTCAAGTTCAGGTTTATGAAAAGAGTCGTGGGCCAAGCGGTCGGATGAGTACTCGTCATGGAGAAGGTTGGTCTGCGGACCATGGAGCTCAATATTTCACAGCAAGAGATCCAGTGTTTATTGAGGCACTCAATACTTGGATTAAGGCAGGAGTAGCCGCCAACTGGAATCCACGCTTATCCGTATATGAGGGTGGGCAATGGCGAGAGAGTAATTCCACTAAGCATCGCTATGTGGGCATTCCCGCCATGAACGCACCCGGTCAATATTTAGCTAAAACCATCTCGATTGAGTTTAATCAGACTATCGATAAGATTTACCAGCAAGATGAGAAATGGTTTCTTCATAGCCTAGAGAATGGCGATATTACCCAATCTTTTGATTACCTAGTATTGGCAATACCTGCACCTCAGAGCCGCACTCTTGCTAAATTGGTAGATCACTCCATTGAAGCAGTTTGCTCTAGTGTAAAAATGCAAGGCTGTTGGACAGTGATGGCACGCTTCTCAGAAAAAATGCATATGCCCTTTGATGCTGCCTTCATTAATAATGAAATCATTAGTTGGATCTCTCGAAATCATTCCAAGCCTGGACGTACTGGCCAAGAGACCTGGACAATACATGCCACCCCCCTATGGAGTCAGCAAAGGATTGAGTTAGATAGAGAGGATGCTGGCAAGTTAATTCTAGAGTCGGTAAAGAAGCTTGGACTCAATTGTCAGAATGCTGAAATTTCCATTCATCGCTGGCGTTACGCAAGCGGAGCAATCAATACAGAAATGGGATTTATTCTGCATGAAGATAATAAGCTCAGCCTTTGTGGGGATTGGCTCAATGGTGGCAGAGTAGAAGGGGCCTGGTTAAGTGGCTATCAATTAGCAAGTGCAATCCATATTTCAGCAGCATTAAACACATAAGGATTACATCATGACCTGCGAAGCATCTATTGAATTACGAGATCTAAAACTCCAAACCCAGATTGGTACATACAAAACCGATGACATCATCCCTCATAGTCATTTATTGGATCTCACGCTTTGGATTGACTCGAATCTCGTGTTTATTTCCGAGGACAAGATGAGTAATGTCTTTGATTACGACCCTCTTGTACTTGAGATTACGAGGCTAGCTAGTAATTGTCATTATGAAACTCAAGAAAGACTGATGAGCAGAATCGTTGAAGCTTGCGCCAATTATCCTGAGATTCAATCGCTAGATATCGGCCTTAGAAAATCTCCCGTTCACAATAACTCGGGCTCGCTTGGCGTTAGACTAAGTCTTGATGAGGAAGCTTTATTGCAATTAAGAAGCTAAATCTTATTTATTGATAAATTACTGCTGCAGTATTTATCAGCGATAGGAGGCGCCTTGCTTGCCATCACCACTATCCAAAAGATGCCCAGTTTTCACAAAGATAGTGCAGCCCTCTTTGCTAAACGGTTGATGCAGACTCATGTGAGGGCTCCTGATCCAAGAGCCGGCAGGATAGCGCCCATGCTCATCTTCAAACACCCCATCCACCACAAAGATTTCTTCGCCGCCGTAATGCTCATGCGGATTGAAATACGTTTGAGGCGCCCAACGCACTAAGGTTGAACCGCTACCTTGCTGCATGAGTGGCATCACATTTAGCCCAGGAACCATGCCCTGGTACCAAGGTGTAGTTTTGGTATCGATTACCTCTCGCACCACCTGATCTGGACCAAGATGCCGCAACTTCACAAACAGAGTACAGCCAGACTTGCTAAATGGCGCATGAGAAGATCCCGGGGGATTCATGAGGTAAGTACCAGCAGGATAGTCACCTGTCTCATCGCTAAACACCCCATCTAAAACCAAGATCTCCTCACCAAATTCATGGGTGTGGGTTTTAAATTGGGTGCCAGGCTGATAGCGCACGATAGAAGTCGCTTTTGCCACCTCATCGCCTATACGGTCAAGTATGCGCCGCTCAACCCCTGGCTCAGAACTAGGGATCCAAGGCAAATCATGATGGTTAATGACGACTCGTTGGCTGTAATCAGAATTGATATTCACTTGGTATATTTTATATATGCAAACATCCCTAAGCATAGCAAGCTAATGGGATAGGCGCTTAAAGGAGAAAAAGGGGTGCATACCCTCTAATACAAACTACGCTACAGTCTCATGAATACACTGCACTTAGTTATTGATTATCGGTTTAAAAGGGTTTCATGAGCATACTTCCCAATCCATTTAGCGCACTTGTCATCGGAGCATCGGGGACTATTGGCTCCCATTTTGTAAAACTATTGGAGAGTGATACATCTTGCTCCAGAGTAATTGGCATTCATCGAAATTCTGATCATGCAATTGACTACTCTCAACCTGAAACTATTGAAGCCTCCGCAAGCAGTCTGGCTGAGTTGGGGCCATTTCAACTAATCATTAATGCTATTGGTGTCTTGCACTCGGAACAATGGATGCCTGAAAAGAAATTAGATGATTTAAATTCAGCTCAACTGGCCGAGATGTTCAATACAAACACCATTGGTCCAGCCCTAACAATCAAGCATTTCTCAAAAGTCCTGGACCAAAAGCATGGAGTTATGGCAACCCTCTCTGCTAAAGTGGGCAGTATTGAAGATAATCGACTGGGTGGTTGGTATAGCTATAGAGCTTCAAAAGCCGCGCTCAACATGATCATCAAAACAGCCTCTATCGAATTTGCAAGAACCAAACCCAATATTGCTTTGATTGCTCTCCACCCCGGCACCGTGAAATCTGGATTGTCACAGCCTTTTCGTGGCCAACAAATCGGCAGAGATCCCTTAGAGGCTGTGACTGATATGTTCAACGTACTTGCGAATGTAAATAAGGAAGATTCAGGCAGCTTTCTGACTTACTCAGGAGAAAAACTGCCTTGGTAGCAATTAGAGCCCGTCTAGATTCATCTCGCTACAACACCTATAGGCAACTGAAAATTACTCAGTAACTTGAACACCCTTCCAAAATGCAATATACCCAGCAATATTATTTGCAGCTGATTTAGGTTCAGGGTAATACCATGCAGCATCTTTGTTTGATTGACCGTTGACCTCTACGTCATAGTAACTAGCGGTGCCCTTCCAAGAGCACACAGTATGTTTTTCTGACTTCTTAAAAAACTGCATATTTAAGCTAGCAGGTGGAAAGTAATGATTGCCCTCCACCACAATAGTTGCATTTGAATCCCCCAAAACTTCGTTATTCCAAATAGCCTTCATACCATCTCCTTGTGAAGATTTAGCATAAAGCAAATATCAACTTTATGCTGTATAAAGATTGACGACTTTAATGTTTAATCTGTCATCAAAAATTCATGCAAATACCGACTTCTTCAACAAATTCCGCCACAATTGATCATGATTTTATTCCTGAGATAGAGTTGGGCTTACTGGCTGAGAACGCCTCTATTTCTCCAAAGTTTTTATACGACCCCTTAGGGTCACACCTCTTTACTGCCATTACTCTATTGCCAGAGTACTACCCAACCAATACTGAAAAAAATATTTTTTCTCAATACAAAGATCAAATTTCACAAGCGGTGGGTATTGGTGGCACCCTAATTGATTTAGGCGCTGGAAATTGCCAAAAAGCAGAATCTTTTTTTGAATCTCTTAAGCCCTCGAACTATCTGGCGATTGATTTTTCGGTCGAGTATTTGCAAGATGCATTAAATAAGCTTGCGGGAAAATATCCGCATATTCTGATGCAATGCATTGGTATGGATTTTTCCAAGCAACTTATCATTCCCGACTCCATTGCACCGACTAAAAGGACTTTCTTTTATCCAGGCTCTAGCCTTGGAAATTTCCTCCCATCAGAAGCACTTCATTTGCTCAGTCAAATCAAGAATCAAGCCAATGATGGCGGCTTGTTAATTGGCGTGGACTTGATGAAAGAGGATGCAGTGCTGATGACAGCATATGATGACCCTCTAAAAGTAACGGCTGCTTTCAACCTTAATATTCTCCGGTCGACCAACTCGCATCTGAACTCTAATTTCAAGGTAGAACAATTCAGACATGTAGCCAAAGTAAATCATGCAGAAAATAGGGTTGAGCTTTATTTGGAAGCGCTCGAGAACGTAATAGTTTCATGGCCAGGAAAATCCAGGGAATTTAAAAAAGGTGAGTTGATTCACACAGAGAATTCACACAAGTACACTATTGAATCTATCAAGCAATTACTGATGAGTGCTGGTTTTGAAACTACACAAATCTGGACTGATCCCAAAAACTATTTCGCGGTGATTTATGCTAAATAACACCTCGTATCAAATACCCTCAGCAGATGGGCTACTAGAGCAATTCTATAGCTCAAGAAAGTATTCTGTAGATCTCATTGCGAATTTGAGCGCAGAAGACTGCCAAGCACAATCCATGGAGGATGCGAGTCCCGCTAAGTGGCATTTAGCACACGTCACTTGGTTTTATGAAGTAATGGTTCTGAGAGCTTTTGAAAAGAACTTTTCTTTTTGGAATCCTGAATTCGCTGTTTTATTTAATAGCTATTACAACGGGGTCGGAGATAAGCATCCACGTAGTAAGCGCGGCCTATTAACACGCCCCTCTCTCCAGCAAGTACTAGAATGGCGTAAAAATATTGAAGATCGAGTTCAGACTCTCTTAAAAGAAAATTGTTCTGAAGAGCTGCTTTGGCTAATACAGCTTGGAATCAACCATGAACAGCAACATCAAGAGTTGCTATTAACAGACATTCACCATCTTTTTTCTAACAACTCACTTTGGCCAATCTACACCCCTAAAAACAACGAGCTCTCCTCAGTAGAGAAGCCATTTGAATGGATAGAGGGTGCCAGTGGGCTAGTTCAAGTTGGCCACAAAGGGAACAGTTTTCATTTCGATAACGAAGGCCCACAACATTCCGCGCTAAATCAAATCCATTCGATTGGCAGTCGACTCGTGAGTAATTTAGAGTGGCTTCAATTTATTGAGGCTGGTGGCTATGATAATTTTCAATGGTGGTTAGATGCAGGATGGGCATGGCTTAAGGCGGAAAAGATTACTGCTCCACTGTATTGGAATAAAGATAGTCAAAATCAGATGTTGCGCTTTTCGCTGAATGGCAATACACCACTTAATCCACACGCACCAGTATCAAATATCAGCTATTTTGAAGCAGATGCTTTTGCGCGCTGGGCCAGCCAAAATCTCGCTGGCTTTGCTGGAGCTCGTCTACCCACTGAATTTGAATGGGAGGTATTTGCACAATCGCATTTTGAGTCTATCGATGATCTATTTGGCAAAGCCTGGCAATGGACTAGCAGTAACTACACCCCCTATCCTGGCTATCAGCCCTGGGGTGGCATTGCAGGCGAATACAACGGTAAATTTATGGTCAACCAGATGGTACTCAAAGGTAGCTCTACTTACACACCTGCAGGGCACTCAAGAATTACGTATCGTAATTTTTTTCCAACACATGCACGTTGGCAAATGACGGGCTTAAGGCTTGCTAAAGATGGCATTTGATTTTGATACCCCTACCGATCGATTAAAGACGGACTCTATTCGCTGGGATATTGCCCACAGCAAAGAGGTGCTTCCTTTATGGGTGGCGGATATGGATTTTAAATCCCCGCCCTGCGTGATTCAAGCGCTAAACGAGAGAGTGCAACAAGGAATTTATGGCTATACCCATAGCCCCAATCAAATGAACAGGATGATTGCAGACTATTTGCAAGAACAATACCAATGGACCATAGATCCCGATTGGATTGTGATCCTACCTAGTGTTGTTTCTGGACTTTATACAGCCGTCCAGCAACTCACCAACAAAGATGATGGCGTTCTCGTTCCCAATCCTGTCTACCATCATCTACGTCTTGCTTGCACCACTGCCAATAGATTACTTCAAGAAATGCCACTGGCATTAAAAGAGGGTCGATGGGTTTTACCGAGTGATCAGTTTTTGGAAATTATTAGTGCTAAGACTAAATTGGCCTTATTTTGCAACCCCCAAAATCCAGGCTCTACTGTATTTACCAGGGATGAGCTAAAAGAATTTGGTAATTTTTGCGTTCAGAATGATTTATGGATTTGTTCGGATGAGATTCATGCAGGTCTTGTGCTGGCTGAGGACAGAAAACACATCCCCCTCGCTAGTATTAGTAAAGAAATTTCAGAGAAGACTGTTACCTTAATGTCCTTAAATAAGACCTTTAACTTCCCTGGCATCGGCCTCGCTTGGGCAATTGCAGAAAACCCAGTCTTACGTAATGCAATGCAGGTTGACCTTCATAGAACCATTGCTCCGCCCTCTTTGCTAGCCTATACAGCAACAATGGCAGCAATGAAGGAAGGTGAACCTTGGAGAAAAGCCTTGATTGAATACTTGAGAAAGAATCGGGCTTTGATTCAAGAAAGAATTGGCAGCATTTCTGGATTAAGCCTAGATAAAATGGAAGGCAGCTATTTGGCCTGGATTGATTGCACTGAACTTAAGAACCAAAACCCCTATCAACTCCTACTAGATGCTGGCTTAGCCACTTCACCAGGTAGTCAATTTGGTAGAGATCAATTTGTGAGGCTCAACTTTGGAACACAAAGAAGTCGATTAAATGACGCTTTAGATATTATTCAAAAGACCTGCTCATAAAAACAGATGAAACCAATTATTAAAATAGACTTTGTATCCGATATCGCCTGCCCTTGGTGTGCTGTTGGTCTTGGTAATCTTAACCAGGCAATGGAAGAGCTAAAGGATAAGGTGGATTTTGAAGTGCACTTCCGTCCATTTGAGCTTAATCCAAATATGCCCCAGGGCGGTCAAGATGCCATTGAGCATCTTACGGAAAAGTATGGGTTAACAGTAGACCAAGTCAAAGTTAATCAAGCCAACATTAGAACTAAGGCATTAGAGGCTGGATTTGAGTTTCATCCAGAGGGTCGCAAACGGGTTTACAACACCTTTGATTCTCATCGCCTTTTATATTGGGCGGCCAAAGAATATGACTTGAAAAAACAAGCTGCATTAAAAGCAGAATTATTTAAAACCTACTTCTGCCTTGCGGTTAATTTAGATGATCAGAAAAATCTATTAGATGCAGTAAATCGTGCTGGCTTAGACCCTGAAAAGGCGCAGGCAATTCTAGATGGAGATGAATTCGAAGGTGAAGTGAGAGCAGAAGAGGCAGTCTATACGAATGCAGGAATCAGCTCTGTACCCTCCATCATCCTTAATGATCAATACCTTTTGCAAGGTGCACAGCCTCCTGAGTCATTCATCAATGCATTTGAGCAGCTAATTCAGAAAACTTGAAAATAAACTATCTGCGATAAATCACTTGCCTTGCTTAAGAACTACCTTGCTATGCTGCTCTTTATCAGGCTCAGGTCTTGTTCCAGAAATATAGGCTTTTGCGGCACTGTAAACATATTTCAATGCCTGCATATGCATGAGATTGCAAATCTCACTACCTTGGTTCGATTCCAGGTTTCCGCCTCCAAATTCAGCGTTCGACTACAAGTACTCTGAACACCTTAAGCATCCCCTTTCAAGCTACTGATTAAGATTTTTTACAGTGGCTTGATTTCTAATATCATTAGCGCTTATGACTAACATCCTCTCTATTTCCCATCTCAATAAGATTTATCAGTCTGGCTTCCAGGCCCTAAAAGACATTAATTTAGAAATATCCAAAGGTGAGATCTTTGCTCTGCTTGGACAAAATGGTGCAGGAAAAACCACTCTCATCAGCATTATTTGCGGAATCGTGAGCCCCAGCAGCGGTCTGATTTTAGTAGATGGTAAAGATATCATTGGCGATTACCGCGAGGCTAGAGAGTTAATTGGCCTCGTACCTCAAGAGCTCGCTACCGACTCTTTTGAAACTGTTTGGAATACCGTAACATTTAGTCGGGGCTTGTATGGGAAAGCGCCTAATCCGGCCTTCATTGAAAGGATTCTGAAAGACTTGTCCCTATGGGATAAACGTCATAACAAGATCATGACACTATCTGGTGGTATGAAGCGCCGAGTGATGATTGCAAAAGCACTCTCCCATGAACCCAGCATTCTTTTTCTGGACGAGCCCACTGCTGGAGTGGATGTCAGCCTCAGAAAAGATATGTGGAATTTGGTCAAAATTCTAAAAGACAACGGCACTACCGTCATTCTCACGACTCACTATATTGAAGAGGCTGAAGACATGGCAGACCGCATTGGCATTATTCGTAGCGGCGAGCTCATCATGGTGGACGACAAATTAGCCCTCATGAATAAATTGGGTAAAAAGGAGTTAACCCTTCAACTACAAAGCCCGCTCCAGAGCCTGCCGAGGGAGTTGGATTTACCGAGTCTAAGTCTTTCAGAAGATAAATATGAGCTTACTTATCGCTTTGACTCCAAAGACGAAGATATTGATATTGCACAGCTACTTCAAAAGATCACAAGCCTAGGCATTATCTTTAAGGACCTCCATACAAAACAGAGTTCATTAGAAGAAATCTTTGTAAATCTCGTTAACTCAGAGGAAGATACCCATGAAGCTTAATTACCATGGTGTACGGTCTATTTATAAATTTGAGATGGCAAGAACACGGCGCACGTTAATGCAAAGCATTATTGCTCCTGTTATCTCGACATCCTTGTACTTTATTGTATTTGGTTCTGCGATTGGTTCACGCATGACCCAGATGGAGGGGATCTCCTATGGGGCATTTATCGTGCCTGGCCTAATCATGCTTTCACTGCTCACACAAAGTATTTCTAATGCCTCATTTGGAATCTACTTTCCTAAATTTAGCGGAACCATTTATGAGATCCTCTCTGCGCCGATATCCCCACTGGAGATTGTGATGGGCTACGTTGGTGCTGCAGCAAGTAAATCGATTATTTTGGGCTTAATCATTCTGGCTACTGCTACTTTTTTTGTACCACTGCAAATAGACCATCCTTTATGGATGCTATTTTATTTGGTGATCACGTCAATCACTTTCAGCATGATTGGTTTCATCATTGGGATATGGGCAGATGGCTTTGAAAAACTCCAAGTGGTACCTCTACTCATCATTACACCGCTGACTTTCCTGGGTGGAAGCTTTTATTCGATCTCTGTTTTGCCACCCTTCTGGCAAAAAGTAGCCCTACTCAACCCAGTTGTATATCTCATTAGTGGCTTTCGCTGGAGCTTTTATGGCATTGAGGACGTGTCGCTTTGGGTAAGCCTAGGAATGACAATGTCTTTTTTAGCAATATCAATTGCCGTTGTCATTTGGATCTTTAGAACCGGTTACCGTCTTAAGAAATAATCTGGAAAAGACAAAACCCTCAACATTGCTGATGAGGGTTTGCTTTTTTGGTGGGTTGATCAGGACTTGAACTTAGAACTAGGCGCTCTATTTTGAAAGCGCCTAAATTTAAAAATGGTTTTCAATGATCATCTCTGATTTAGGGATGAATCCTGGCTTTGGCCATGCTGGTTTAACACCCTTACCAACGACCAACATAGCAGCAATGGCATAGTCTTTAGGTAAATGAATCAGCTCTGCCACCTTATCAAAATCAAAGCCCACCATTGGGCATGAGTCATAGCCCATAGCCTTAGCAGATAGCATCATAGTTTGTAACATGATGCCAGCAGAGCGCATTGCTTCATCTCTTTGTAGCTGCTCTTTTCCAGAGTAAAAAGGATGAATCCAAGGAACTAAAATATCTTGCGCTTCTTTAGGCGCATTTACCCAATATCGAGCAGGATCTTTTTCCCATGCCTTGATATCAACAGTCACTACAAATAATAGAGATCCATCAGTTACTTGAGCTTGATTATGAGCGGCCTCTCGCAGTTCTGCTCTTAAAGCCTTGTCTGTAACATTTACCAAACGCCAGTGTTGGATATTGAATGAGGATGGCGCTTGCATAGCGAGATCTAACAGCTGGTCAGTCTCTTGCTTAGTAAATTCATGGCTTGGGTCAAAGTGCTTAACAGCTCTACGTTCGCGGATTGCATCAAATGTATTCATATTTTTTCCTAAAGTGGTTATTTGAATATTAAAAAATTATTCTTTTACTGGTGGCGTAGCGCGATATTGACCCTGAAAGGCAAGCATCCAACCCGGATACTCAGGCGACAAAGCGCTAACTTCATCCAGGGACTTAAGCTCATCTTCTGTCAGGGCTAGCTTGCCGGCAGCAATATTGTCTTTTAATTGCTCTAATTTGCGAGCGCCAATAATGATGGTAGATACCGCTTTTTTAGACAAGATGTATGCAAGCGCCACCTGAGCGACAGAGATACCATGCGCCTTAGCAATTGGCGTCATCGCATCAATGCAGGTAAACGCCTTGTCTTTGTTAATCGGCGGGAAATCAAAATTGGAACGTCTTGCACCATCAGGATTTGTCTTATCTCGATTAAATTTACCGGAGAGGTAACCACCGGCTAACGGACTCCATACCATCAGCCCTAATTGCTGATCTTGGACCAATGGGAATATCTCCCGCTCAAGATCCCGACCAGCAATAGAGTAGTAAGACTGCACACTTGCAAACTCAGCAAAGCCTTTTTGCCGTGAAATACCTATTGCCTTCATCACTTGCCATGCTGCCATATTGCATAAACCAATATAGCGAATCTTACCCATTCGAACTAGATCATTTAGAGCTGATAGCGATTCCTCAAATGGCGTTAATGGATCAAAGCCGTGTACTTGGTAGAGATCAATATGATCTAACTGTAAACGCTTCAAACTTGCATTAACTTCATTAAATATATGGAAACGGGACTGGCCTCTTCCGTTGGGAGTTTCGTCCATGATCCCAGTAGATTTGGTCGCAATCACCAACTGATCTCGTGGCAAGCCACAATCTTTAATTGCTTGACCTAGCAAGGCTTCGGATTGACCCATCGAATAGACATTAGCCGTATCGAAAAAATTAATACCACTATCAAATGAAGTCTTTACCAGCTCATTAACAGCTTTTTGCTGCAAGCCACCCATGACCTCCCAAAATCCTTGTGCGCCAAAAGTCATCGTACCTAAGCAGAGCTCGGAAACATAAAGTCCTGTATTGCCCAATAAACGATATTTCATCAAAGCTCCTAAATAAACTATTTGGTAATTTGTCTCGAACAATTTTAGGTCAGCTGGATTAAACTTGCTGAGAACTTGCAAAGGTAAAAAATGACTGATACAACTGAATACACGCCACCCAAAGTCTGGGCTTGGGAAAAGCCAAATGGCGGTCAATTTGCAAACGTCAATCGACCTACCGCGGGATCCAGAGAGAAAAAAGAATTACCTATTGGGCGCCATCCTATACAACTGTATTCAATGGGTACGCCTAATGGCGTCAAAGTAACCATCATGCTCGAAGAGCTTCTTGCCCTTGGTCGCATTGGTGCTGAGTATGACGCCTGGTTGATTAGGATTAGCGAAGGCGATCAATTTGGCTCGGGTTTTGTAAAGATCAATCCGAACTCAAAAATTCCGGCGCTCCTTGATCGCAGCAAATCACCCCCCATTCCTATTTTTGAATCCGGCTCAATTTTGCTTTATCTTGCCGAGAAATTTGATGCCTTCCTGCCCAAAGATATAGCTACTCGTACCGAAACAATGAATTGGCTTTTCTGGCAAATGGGTAGCGCACCTTACTTAGGTGGAGGCTTTGGACACTTCTATGCCTATGCCCCCTTCAAAATGGAATACCCCATTGACCGATTTGCGATGGAAACCAAGCGCCAACTGGATGTTCTAGATCAACGTTTAGCTGAAAATGAATATCTTGCTGGCAAGGAATACACCATCGCAGATATTGCTGTTTTTCCTTGGTATGGTGCCCTTGTTAAAGGATGGCTTTATGGAGCTGCAGAATTCCTCAGCGTACACGAATATGTAAACGTTCAGCGATGGGCAGATAGAATTCTTGAGCGCCCTGCCGTAAAACGAGGTCGTATTGTTAACCGCACTTGGGGTGAACCATCCGAACAACTTCTTGAACGTCATGACTCAAGTGACTTTGATAACAAATCGTTGTAAAGATTAAATCTTCAATCAATGTGTTACGCGATAGCTGAGACTCCGCTTAAAGCCTGAGCTTTTCGATATTCAATTCCTTTACCAATTACTTATGCATCAATTAATCTTGTGGGTAGATTCATAGTTAATCCATTGCGATTGAGCTGTCTGCATAAGCTCATACTTTTCTTTATTTGCCTCGCCTATGGTAATTTTTCTAGTTAACAAGTTCTGATAAACCACATCGACTTGGCTATAAAAGCTCTGGTAGATACCCGCTAACTCCGGCACAGGAAAATGACTAGATATTGCTCGACATTCATTTGTGGAGGCTAAGTAGGCCGTTAGTGCCCTTGCTTCTTCATCCGTAATTTTGTTTTCAGTAGTGAATAAATTCATCTTATGATCTGACTTGGGCACGATTTCAAATAACTCATTATTGACAACCTTTGCGGCATCACTCTTCTTGGTCTGATTGATGCAATTAGCAAATTGCTTTTGTGCCTCAGATATTTGTTGACGAACGGTTGGCTCTGGCGTTGCCTGAAACATAGCATTTTGAGAATAAGTCAAACCCACCATCCCCACAGTAGTGAGTATCGCTGCTAATAGTTGCTTTTTCATGATGCTCCTGAGGTTAAAAAAGCCCCGAAAACTCTTTTGAGTTCAAGGGGCAAGGGAGAATACTGTAGATTAAATAGTGGAGAGGCTTAATTCAGACAAGGCATCAATCCGATGCAACTCATCATCCTGGGAAGCTATTAGGTGCTGACCTAGCAAGACGGAAGCGGCAATAACCACAAACGCTATCAATGCGGCAAGCTTGGGGTGCAATCTTGCTAAAACCAAAACTTCGGAGAGCCCATGATTTGGCTTTTCAGTCTTAGCAACCGTTCTTTGCCAATCTTGATAAATGCGTTGTTCAAAATGGGTAGATGGCTCTTGAACTTCGATTTGATCTAACGCTTTCTTTAAATGTTTTTTATCATTCGCTCGCATGAGATTCACCTTTTTCTAATTCCATCTTAAGTTTCAACTTAGCCCTATATAACAATTGATCGACGCTATTCTTATTCATACCCATTGCCAGACCAACTTCTTCTGCCGTCATATCTTGATATGCCCACATCAACATTGCCATTCTTTGTTTTCTACTTAAAACATCCATTGCCTTTTTAATGCTTTCTGGGCTGACGCCCTCTGCGATACTCCACTCAATCTCTTTCATGGGTTGATGCTCAATCTCATCAAACTCCTCGAAGAATCCCCTATTAATACTTTTGATCCTATCCAAACAAAGATTGCTCACGATCGCGTAAAAGTAAGTAACAAGTCCCGACTTTCCCGCAAACGAATCGGCACTTTTCCACAAGCGGATAAAGGCCTCTTGTACGACATCTTCTGCGTCTTCTTTGTTGCCAAGCATCTTCCAGGCCAAAGAATATGCGGGGGAACTCAGTAGGCGAATGACTTCTTTTGACGCCTTGAAATCCCCCGCTACAGCTCCTTTTAATAAAGCCTGCTCGATGCGGTGTTGCTTACTAGGAAATAAAGTCAAACTGGTCCTTAATTGCTCATTGGCTTATTCCAATGCTCTTTTTCATTAGGATGCGCCTTCATCCACTCTTCGCGTTCTTTTTTCATCTCAAGGCGCTCTTCTGGCGTCATTGCGGCAATCATGGCTTTGCGGTTCTCGCGTAGCTCTTTCTTTTGTTCGGGGCTTAATGCCTGCCACTGAGCGTGCATTTTGTCGCGCAATGCCTTACGATCTTCAGGGCTAAGCGCCTTAAATTTGGCATGAAGTTTTTGGCGATATGCACGGCGCTCTTCTGGAGTGGCTTGTTTAAATTGCTCTCGCAAATCCTTGGACATTTGCAGGCGTTGCTCAAAGGTCATATTAGCAACTACCTGGGGATCTTGCGGCTCTGGTAAGGCGGCGCTGGCAATGCCAATGGCACTCACCATCAATACACTAGCCATAATTAGACCTTGCATCGTTCTTTTCATTTATATCTCCTTGTTTGTTACTACTTAGACGCGAGCACCTATAGAAAACTTACGGCCAAGACAAAATAATTATTTTCTTTTTAGAGTAAGTATTTTTCAAAATTACTGTCTAACAAGAGTTAGAGACATCCAGTTGAGAGAAAAATGAATCGGGCCATCATGCTTTTGCGCTCAATTATCTTGAGTTTTCTAGTTTTAGTAGCAATTTTGCCCATTAAGGAGTCTTTTGCTCAATGGGGCGGATCTCAAGGCTCTGGAATCCCAGGAATGCCTGGAATGCGAAGGGGCGCCGGGCGCAATGCCTCTAATCCCGACTCTTCCAGCACATCGGCAAATACCCATATCTCAATGCCTGCTCCAGGCTCACATCTGCTTACTTATGAGCAAATCGAAACTGGATTATCTCGCCTTGAGGAAAGCCTTAAGCTAACACCCGAACAAAGCAAGGCTTGGGGTAATTTTGCAATCAAGGTGAGACTTTATGCGAGTGATGTTGCCAAAGAAAGAGCTAAATTGAATAACGATAGTTCCGCCACTATTGATGGACTGAAATTTCTAAGCCAATCTACCGAAGATGCAAAAAATCGATATACCAGCTTAAAAGAGGTTGATGAGGCTGCGAAACCGCTTTACAAATTATTGACTTCTGAGCAAAAGGCATCTTTTGATAGCAAAGTACCTACTTTTATTAATGCAAGTCAAAAAAGGCTGATGCCAAGCCAACCAAACTACAACTTGCCAGAACTCGGTGGATCACCGTCGCCCAACCAAAACTCTGGGTCAGGCACTTTACCAGGCTACGTTCACCAGTAAATGCGTAACCCCAACAATCTAAGTGGTCATATTCTGCCGACTTCAGGCGCAATGCTTGGTGTATGTATGACCGTTATCAGCATTGTGAAACTGACTCAGGCCAACAGAGGCATGGCCTATTGGGTAGATGACCTCCTAGCTCTAGATGCCCTCATCTTTCTAGCAAGCTCTATCTTTTCATACCTATCCATTCGAAGTAATTCAAAGAAGGTTTATTTTGAAGATATTGCGGATAAGTTCTTTATGCTCGCATTGATCTGCATGGGTGCCGCAGTCTTACTTCTGACATATGAAATTGTGTAGGCGGTGTGATGGTTGCATCTGGCCGTAAGCAGTCCTTAAATATTGGATACAACAATCTACAAGTAGTTCATCGCTTCAATGGCAGACCTATATATCTAGTGGGTTTGCCATGGAAGATGTGTGAAGATTGCTTCCACACTTTGTTGCAGAGAAAGAAAAACGACTTAGGAATTTCTCCCTAAGCCGTTGATTTCATTGGCGGGCCCACCAGGACTTGAACCTGGGACCAAAGGATTCCGGTTTGTGTAATTTTCATTACTCCCCGGACTATGTCTTCATAGTATTCATCCCTGAACTTATGTGGGTGCCGTCTAGTTTTTATGCCAAATTACTTTGAGCAGCCTTAATCATTTTTTTAACCTCTAGGCCCTCATTAATAGAGTGAATTTTAATTTGAGGGTTTTGTTTTACAAAAACTCGAAATACTTCATCTGCGAATGCTTGACCAATTGACTCAACACCCTTAAAGTCCAATAACACAGTCTTAAAACGATCCACGCGATTTAGAATTCTTTTCGCCTGTGAACGCGAAATAAGCTGCCCGCCTTCGTACAGAGCCAGCTTAACTGGAACAATGGTTTTATTAAACGCGTAATCCTCGTCTTCCGTTCCGCTAAAACTATCAAATAGTTCACGCAGTATTCTTTGGGAGTTGAGTGCAATTTTCATGACCACCCGCGTGCCTTTATGACTCTTGTCGTTATGAAGCAAGAAGTCCATATCCGAACCATCGGCATGTGTAAAAACTAAATCGCCAGAAAAAATAAAGAATTCATCAAAAGCACGGGATGAGAAAAAAATTCCTTGACCAGTATGATTACTTGGATCAGTAGTGAGCTTTCCTTTGCTCAACTCCAAAATAGACTCACGTGGATCATGCAACTTTAATAATCTGGCGATATGGTTAAAAATTCCTTCGCCATTATCAACAATTGATATTGACACAAAATCGGGCGTCCTCTCAACATGAATGTAGACCTCAGTACCTTCCGAATGATCAATGGCGTTGTTAAGCATTTCAGTAAAACCGTAATGGCAAATATTGGCAATTTCTTTAGGCAAGCCATTAAATATTTCTCCAAAATCACGTGAATAGACTTCAGACTCCTCCAGTCCCTTTAATTTAAATAGGCCATCGTGAAATCGTTTTACGCCCAACTGATATAAACGTGCCTTCGTACTGCCACTGGAAGCTAAAAATCCATCTCTGACCAACGCTGCAAAATGCGCATGAATAGCCTGCCTAGTAAGGCCAAACCGTTTCATCGCAGCATGAGCTAAATCGAGCTGATTGGTTTTAACGCCATCCACCAAGAACTGACGTACTTCTTGGGAACGCTTTGTATTGGCAAATTTCATGTCTATTTTTGTAAAGTATTATGAGGTTATTGTAAAGTTTTATGAAATTATTGTAAAGTTTTTGATTGAGGATTGACAAGAAACCTTAAATAAATAGTCCTTTTATGCACTCTGAGGCCTTTTTAGCCTTATTCACAGCCAAATCAAGCTGAGTCTCTTTAGTAGTAGCCCGTATCCACTTGTTATCTACCTTATAGCGACATTGCCATACAGCACTATGCTCGCGTTGATAGAGGGTTAGGTTACGGTGTATGAGTTGATGTGTACTTTCTTTTTTATTTGACATACACATACTTTAGCTTCGGCCCACCAGCTTGAGCAACCTGATTGGAGGAAAAACAGGGGTCAATTTAGCCAAAAGAAAGTATGGCTATATATGGTGATTATTGGGGTGTTTATGGGGTACTACGAAGGGACAAGCGTTACTTAAAGTAACGCTTGGATTTATGGGTTTCAATACAATTCAAATGCTTGATACTACATATGGTAAAAAGTAAGGCGACCTTAGACCTAATCAAGAGATACTTTCCAATGTTTTATTTACACTGCTCAAAACAATTATTAGATCGGGTACCTTCAGGCGTCAACGAACCCGCCGGGAAGGGAGACAATATTTTGGGTAATTGGTATGCTAAGGCAATATTTTCAAAACCACAGGTAGCCTTATTTGTAAATGAAAGAACCCTGCTACCAGTGTTGATGCCTCTAGCCCCAGCATCGAACTTGGTAGAACGATTCCCACAATACCTATTTAAGATCTTGCTATCTCAAGGTGTAAGTGAAGCTTTTATGCAACAGGAATTAGATCATCTTGATAAAGTGGTGTATTGCAAATCAACTAATCGCAGCATCATTGGTATTTTGAATATGTTCACCTATCACCTAGAAGGCTATCAGTCCATGCATTATGCAGATGATTGCTACTCACTCTCAATGATGATGGCCGATACTCCCTGTGGACCACTTTACAAAAGTACAATCACACCTGGTAATGCTCTGAGAGAATTTGCATCGAGTGGGCAGATTCACTAGCTTGATAAAACTGTTACTTAAAGTAACGCTCAAAAGACAAAACCCCCACCATTGCTGATGAGGGTTTGCTTTTCTGGTGGGCCCACCAGGACTTGAACCTGGGACCAAAGGATTCCGGTTTGTGTAGCTTTCACTACTCCCTGGACTATGCCTTCATCATATTCAAACTTAACGTCTGAACTTAGATGGGTGCCGTCTAGTCTCTACACCTTCAACAGCACTTTCACGCTGAAGCTTGGCTCGGCGTTAGCGTATCTATTACTAGACTTAGCTTTCTCCGAATTTGACACCATCCCTTATGCAGTTTCCACGCATAAGGCACAACTTTCGCTATGAGTCCTCTGCTCCAACCAACTGAGCTATAGGCCCTAAAACTTTCATTTACTACACACCTTTTTACGGATGCTTTACTTCTTAAAACCACACTAAATCCGCATTTACTACACACCTCAGTTTTTGCTTCGGTGTGTAAGCGGTGTGTAAGCAATTTTGACCGCCTAATTCACCACTAACCTCTTGAATCTATTGAGGTCTTAACTACAAGACCCCTAGGGCTTCTTTCTTATGAGAGCAGAAGCCCATGATAGAGCCATATAAACACGGGGTCTGCGGGTGGTCAGTGTCGGTGTGCAAGCAAATGTGTAAGCAAATTCAGGGATTTAAAAGAAGTGGTCTCTCGGTCTTTGGTTTCGAAAACCAAAGGATTTTGGAACAACCATCTAGCACTTCGTTGCTCCAAAGTACTTTTTGGTAAACGAGCGTTACTTTAAGTAACGCTTATCAATTACTTACTCAAGAAAACTTTAGGCTTGCTGGCGAACTAACCTTTTTAGTGGTTTCGCCATACTGGATCACATCACCAATCATTTCAGCAGTACAGGCAGATAAGGTCCAACCTAAATGGCCATGACCAGTGTTGTAATACACATTAGGTTTACTACCCAAGCCTACTTTTGGCATCATTGTTGGCATCATTGGACGTAATCCAGCCCAAGGCACTACCGAGCGAGTGCTAACTTCAGGGAAGCATTGGTTAACCCAATCAATCAAAGGCTTGATACGATCCGCGCGGATATCTCGATTGATACCGTTAAATTCTGCAGTCCCTGCAACGCGGAATCGATCTGCCCCAAGACGACTAGTAACGAGCTTAGTTTCATCATCAAGCAGGCTCACATTCGGGGCACCCTCTTGGCTAGCTTTATCAGTCAAATTCACCGTTATTGAATAGCCCTTAACCGGATAGACATTGACGCGATCACCTAACTGCGAAGCAAGATCACGACTTCCAACCCCAGCACACACAACGACATTATCAAAAACAAGCTGACTCGCTTGCCCATCTTTGCTCAGGGTTAAGTTCACACGATTGCCATCGGACTGAACAGAAAGCACTTCATGCTCATAAATGGTTTTAACACCCAAGTTTGCAGCAGCCTCTGACAACCCATGAGTGAACTTATGAATATCACCTGTGGAATCGCTTTCGGTGTAATAACCACCATAATATTTACCGGCTAGCGTAGGCTCAATTTCTTTCATCTCTTGAGGTGTAACGGCAGTACGCCCTAGCCCACCTTCAGCGAGCATCTTAGAGACTTTGCCTGCATGCTCAAAGCCAGCCTGGTCACGATAAATATGCAAGATACCTTCGCGCTTTAAATCAAAATCAATACCCTCTTGCTTTGCCCAAGCAAATAGATGCTTTCTTGCTTCAATTGCCATATGTGCAGTCTGAACGGTATTGCTCTTATAGTTCGGAATCGAGGCAATGAACTCTGCGAACCATGAAATCTTGTGCCAATCAGGCTTGAGATTGATCAAAAGTGGTGCATCTTTTTTAAAGACCCACTTCATACCTTTCATGATCGTTGACCAGTGGTTCCAGACCTCTGCATTAGATGCAGAAAGTTGGCCGCCATTAGCAAAGGATGTTTCCATGCCAGCATAACGATGACGCTCAATTAAAGTGACATCGTAGCCACGCTTCGCCAAAACATAAGCGGTCGTAACGCCTGTGATGCCACCACCAATAATTACAAATGATTTCATTTTTAGATCCTTCAAACGTCAGGGTTACCCATTGCAGATGCTCAAGGGGCCCCCTCTGTTCTGGACCTGAGAGATTCGCAAATATTTAATATTTGCTTGCTCCTTCGGTGTTATTGGATGACGAATACCCAATATCTCTTCAGAGTTTAAAGATCATTTCGGTTCTTTTGCCTGAGAGTTTCCGGGGCGGTTGCTCCTTCGGCGTTGCTGTAAAAGCAATCTCTCCCGAGAATGATTTAAATACTTTTAATACTATACCTTCAAATACTAAGTCTTCAAATATTGCTTCACCAGTTCAGACCAAAATGTTGCGCCAATCGCAATATTTCCATCATTAAAGTCGTAGGCAGGGTTATGCACCATACAAGTTCCTGGTGTATCCCCATTGCCAATAAAAAGATAGGAGCCAGGGATTTTCTCGAGCATAAATGCAAAATCTTCGCTGCCTGATAATGCCGGTCCTTGGCGCGTAATAGCTGCTTCGCCAAAGAGATCAGCCGCCACATTCCGCGCAAACTCTGTTTCTGCCGCTGAATTTACTAAGACCGCATAACCCCTTTTCCAATTCACTACTGCAGTAAGTCCAAAACTTTCTGCTTGTGACTGCACAAGTTCCTTAATTCTTTTTTCCAGATCAATTCTGACCTGAGGATCTAATGCGCGAACGCTTAACTCTAATTTTGCACGTGCTGGAATTACATTGTTAGCATGGCCAGCATTAAATGCCCCCACTGTAATTACCGCCGATTGTTGTGGGTCAACGTTCCTAGACACAATAGTTTGCAACGCCATCACAATCGAGGAGGCAGCCACGATTGGATCAGATGCTCTATGTGGCATTCCCCCATGACCTCCTACGCCTAAGATCTCTATAGTTGCATAGTCACTAGATGACATGGTTGGACCATCACGAAAAATAAAGTGGCCAACCGCATATCCAGGCATATTGTGTATGGCAAAGATGGCATCGCAAGGGAAGTGTTTAAACAACCCATCCTCCATCATGCGAAGTGCCCCTCCGCCACCTTCTTCAGCCGGTTGGAATATAAGATTTATCGTGCCTGAAAATTCTTTTTTATCAGCAATCTCCTTAGCTGCAGCAAGTAGCATTGCAGTATGTCCGTCATGACCGCAAGCATGCATTACGCCCTCATTCTTGCTAGCCCATTCCAGGTCTGTCTGCTCATTAATAGGCAATGCATCAAGATCAGCCCTTAAGCCAATTGTCATTTCACCATTACCGTTTTTTAGAACACCTACAACGCCTGTTCCGCCTATACCTTCATGTACCTCATAGCCCCAAGACTTTAGTTTTTCAGAAACCAATGCCGCAGTTCTATGTTCTTCAAACGCAAGTTCAGGATGTTGATGAATATCTCTTCTTAGAGAAATAAACTCCTCAACCTCTACCAAATTAACCTCATGCAATTGAGTCATTGATATACCCAATTATTGAGGTTGTAGGTTGATGGATTTTGCAATTGCTCTAAATTGAGCAGTACCGTCACCATAAACTTTATTCAACTCATTTAAGGACAATGGCTTTGCAATCATTAAACTATTGGCATCAAGTCCTGACTTCACAGCTGGGTCTTCAAGTACAACAGCCAAAGCTTTATTCAGAGTTTGCATAATTGGCTCTGGGGTATCTTTCTTCACAAAGTAACCAGTCCAGATGGAGTACACAAAACCCTTAAGACCTTTGCTTTCAGTAACTGCAGGGTAATCTTTAACGCTCTCTAAACGCTTAGAATTCAGCATTGCAAGTATTTTGATTCTTCCCTGCTTAGCCAGCTCATCATGTGATTTGCCATATGGCGCCAAAAAGAAATCGATTTGACCGCCGATTAAATCCTGCAATGCTGGTCCAGCACCTTTGTATGGAACATGTGTCATTGGAATCTTAGTCTCCTTGGACAGTTGCTCACCAAGCAAATGATAAAAAGAACCCGGGCCAACACTTGCATAGGAGAGGGGCTTGCCTTCTTGTGCAGATTTTTTTGCAAATGCTAAAAATGAGTCAACATCCTTCACAGGCATATCACTTCTTACTAAAAAAGCGATTTGTACAGATCCGATCATCTGAACAAGACGAAAATCCTCGCTTTTAAATTTAATTGCTGAATTTGCAAGAGGTCCCAAAATTAACTCATTTGGAGAGCCTTGCATCACTAAGTAACCATCCGCTGGTGCATTTAGCACCTTTTGGGCGGCAATGCCACCACTTGCCCCGCCAATGTTTTCAACAATGACAGCCTCACCTAACTTTTTGGAGAGGGGCGGGCTCACAATACGAGCAATCACATCTGAAACACCGCCCGCAGGATATGGAACAACCAAACTTACCGGCTTAGAGGGAAAGGATTGCGCCATGGCAGTGGTTGCAATGGACACAACACCAAACACAAAGGCAAAAAACTTAGTTAATTTCACAGCAGGACCCCTCTTTTATGAATGTATAGCCTATTCTAGGTATGGTTAAATATAATGTCTAATGCATTTTTATATCATTTACTATAATTTTATGTAATAGCTATTATTGGAGAAACAGCATGACACTAACTCAGCTTAGACACATGAGTGAGCTTGCCAAAACCGGCTCCTTCATTAAGTCATCAGAGAATCTATTTGTTACGCAACCAGCTCTTAGCAGAAGCATTAAATCGCTTGAAGATGAATTGGGTGCAAAATTATTTGATCGACAAGGTAGGCACACGACTCTCACTGCATTTGGTGAAGAAATTTTACGCCGCTCGCAAATTTTGCTGGATTTAGCTAAAGACATCAAAGAGACTAATCGGAATTTCAAAAATGGGCTTAGCGGCCAAATTCGAATCGGCATGGGGTCTGGACCTGGCGCGCTGTTGATGACCAAGCTTTTGGAACATATTGCCGTTCACTATCCCCATCTTCATATTGAAGTTGCAAGAGGGAAAACTGGCATGCTCATTGAGTCGCTGAGAGCAAGAAAATTAGATGCCCTCATTATTAATGCTAGATCAATGAAACCAGCGCAAGATTTAAAAATGGAAGTGATCTACGAAACTCCAGGTGCATTCATGGTTCGCAAAGGACATCCATTAAGAAAGCTAAAAAAGATTTCCATTGATGATCTTAGAAAATATCCTATTGCTTCTACAGCCTTAAGTGAAGAAACAGAAAAGACAATCATTGATCGCTATGGAAAAGACGCTAATCTTGATAATCTGGTCAACATAAAATGCAGTGAAATATCAAGCCTAGTGGAGGTAGCACAGCAGAGCAATACTGTACTACTAGCCATTCGAAATTCAGCACTAGATCTGGAAGAGATTATCCTTACGCCACCATTAAATGCCACTGCTCGATTTGGATTTGTCACCATTGAGAACAGAACTGAGTCACCCCTCCTGCGTCACGTAAGAGACTTTATTGAAAAGGACTTAAGCGAACGACCAAATCAGATGACAATTCAAAAAGAATAAAAAAACCCGCCTCTAGAGGCGGGTCAAACTTTTAATAATGGAGATTTAAGTTTAAAAGGTGTGGCGCATACCTATTGCATAGTTATTTAATCCAGCACTCACTGTTTTACCAGTGGAAGTTGTTGAATTAGATACAGTTGTTTGGCCATAGATTGCATACAAGTTGGTACGCTTACTCAGCCAATAATTAGAGCCAGCTTGCCAACCATTAAAGTTTGCAGTTGGAGAGCCTGATCCCATATAGGTATAGCGCCCAAGCCCTGCAGATGCCCATGCTTCAATTGCAGGAGTGATATAGCTTCGCAACCCAATTTGCTCTGCTGAGCGCCCAAGATAATATCCAGATGAAATTGTCGATGTGGCTTTACGATTCAGGTACTGGGCATAAGCTTTTAATATGCCGAAATCATAAGTAGTACCAGCATAAAATTGGTTATCTTGAACATTTAACGCGTTTCCACCGGGTAATGTAGGCGCAGTAGATGCGCCATTAGCTTGAGCATTAGTCCATTCATGTGAATTTGAAGTTGAAGGAACTGAAGCTGTGTCTGCAGTGGTAAATTGCTTCAAAGCTTGGTAGGCAACTGCTGCATAAAATTTATTATAGGTGTAATCAACACCAAGACCCCATCCACTTGCGTTAGTATTTCCACCCGTAATGGTTGCCCCTGATGTTGTTTGTGTTTCGTTTTTATTATTTAAAGTATAGATACCGCTTGCGGTAAACCCAGCAACTGAATCGGTTTTAAATGACAATGTATTTGCCGTGCGAGCTGTAAAACCAATGTAGCTAGTTCCAGCGCTTGCACCCGCAATTCCCTGCGCACTTGCGTATATGACGTTACCAGTCAGGTTGTTAAAGTTACCTGGATCCGTTGCTAACCCTGCGTTAAAAATTGGTGTGTATTGCAAACCAAGTGCCGCTTGTCCAATACCATTCTTTTTTAGACCAACGAATGACTGTCGATTAAATAAGCCATTATTTACATTGCCACCTAAGTTTGCATCTTGAGGATAAATTTGAAATTCTGTTGTGAAAAATGCGGATGATCCACCACCCAAGTCTTCAATTCCTTTTAGACCAATACGACTAGAGCTCTCTGCATTCTGACCAAATTGACTTACTGTTGTCTTTGTTTCTGCGCCTGTTGTGGGGCTGACTACTCTTGAGTTGCCGCCTACATAACCCGCATCAATAATTCCATACACCGTTACACTTGATTGTGCTTGTACGCCGCTTGCACAAACAGCTGCTAAGCCCGCCGCTGTAATAATCTTTTTCATTTCCTATTTCCTTTACCTTTTAACTTTCAATTAATTTTGGTGACCCGAATGCAAAACCTGCAATCGAAGCCAGTCTAGGTAAAGAACTGAATGATGTCTAATGCATTTTAATGACTATTAATATAATTAAATGTAATACATTGCTATAGTGAAGTAGATAAATGAATTCACAATTAATTTCTAAACTTTTGGACGAAAATTTGTAGCAAAAAAAAATGCCAACAAAGGCTCAAGCTCTGTTGGCATTCAGAATGAAAATGTGGGTAGCTAGATCTTAATCAGCCTTAATTTGATTTACTGAAATAACCTTTCCCCAGCGTTCAATTTCTTTATTTAGATAAACCCCCAGCTCTTCTGGCGATGATCCTATAGGTTCAGCACCAATACTTTCAAACTTATCCTTAATGGCAAGAGTATTCATACTGGCTACCAAGGCTACATTCAACTTCTTAATAATAGGCTTTGGAGTATTCGCTGGCACAAAAACTGCAAACCAAGGCGTGACATCATATCCTGGTAACCCAGACTCAGCAATGGTTGGTATGCCTGGCAAGACCTTAGAGCGCTTGATTGTCGTTAAACCGATTGGCCTTAGCTTTCCAGAAAGAATATGAGGCTTTGCAGAAGTGATGCTGTCAAACATGTAATTCACTTGACCGCCAAGTAAGTCAGTCACTGCTGGGCCGCTACCCTTATAAGGAATATGTTGCATATCTATTTTCGCTAACGACGTAAATACCTCTCCAGCCAAATGAATAGAAGTGCCGTTACCTGCTGACGCATAGGTAATCCTTCCAGGCTGCGCCTTTGCATTTGCTATCACATCCGCAACTGTTTTTACGTTAGGCTGGGTAGCATTAGTAACCAATACATTAGGCACAATAGCAATGAGACTAACGGGCGCAAAATCCTTTATCGGGTCATAGCTTAATTTTGGATATAAAAACTTATTGGTAGCCATGCCAATTGAAGTAATCATCATTGTGTAACCATCAGCTTCAGAACGAGCTACTAATTCCGCTCCAATATTCCCGCCTGCACCGGGCTTATTTTCGACAAAGATTGTCTGACCCAAAGATTTGGAGGAGCTATCTGCAAGTGCGCGTGCAATCACATCCATTGCCCCGCCGGGCGGAAAAGGAACAATCCATTTAATTGGCTTAGTGGGCCATTCCTGCGCATTAGCCATACTGAAGCACAGGAATATTGCAGCAATTCCAATGCCCTTTCCTATCCAGGATGGCTTCCGTTTATTTCCCATCATGCCCACTTTTCCCTGCTAATGAGATTGCAATACATGCAATTGCGCCTGGAATTGCGAATGCATAGAAGTTAAATTCCAATGGCAAACCCAAGCTTAACAAAGTACCGCCTAGCACTGGACCTAAAATAGCGCCCACACGACCAATGCCAGAGGCCCAACCAATACCAGTGGAACGAATTTTTAATGGATAGTATTGCGCAACATAGGCATAGAGCAAGATTTGAGAGCCAATTGTGGTTGCGCCTGCAATAGCTACCAATAGATTTAAAACAATGAATGGACTCTTAACACCTAAGAGACTAATTGAAGCGGCAGCGCAAATAAAGAAAATGGTAAGTACCTTGCGTGGATGGAACTTATCGGCAAGCCAACCACCTCCAACCGCTCCAAAGATAGCGCCAATGTTTAGCACCATCAAGAACATTAGGCTTGAACCCATCTCATACCCAGCTTTGTTCATTAGCTTTGGAAGCCAAGATCCCAATGCATAAACCATTAATAGGCACATAAAGAATGAAGTCCAGAACATTAAAGTACTTAATATGCGACCATCTTTAAAGAGCGAAACCAAAGGTACAGAGCTAGAGGCTTTACCTAATGGATAGATATATTCATTAGAAAGCAATGTGCCGCGCTCTGGGGCGATTTTTTTTAATATTTTTCCAGCATCAGAGTTCCGATTTGATTTAATCAAAAATCCAGGTGACTCAGGCAGATAGTAAAGAATGATTGGTAGCAGCAGCAGTGGAATAATGGCAACGAAAAAAACTGAGGGCCAGCCATAGGTCGGAATTAAATAGATTCCTACGCCAGCCGATAACATACCGCCAACTGAGTAACCGCTAAACATAATCGTTACCAGCAGGCTACGAATTTTTTTAGGTGAATATTCAGTCATCAAAGCAACCACGTTAGGCATTACGCCACCAATACCTAATCCAGCAATAAATCGACAGATACCAAACTGCGTAAGGTTTTCTGCAAAACCATTAATAAAGGTAAAGAAGCTAAACAATGTAACGCACATTGCAATAGTCTTTTTTCTCCCTATCTTGTCTGATAACGGCCCAAAGAACATAGCTCCAAACATCATGCCAAATAATGCATAACTACCCAAAGTCCCTGCCTGCATGGGTGATAACTGCCATTCGGCCATTAATTTAGGCAAAACAACTCCATAGATGACGAGATCGTAACCATCAAAAATGATGATTAGACCGCACCAAAATAAAAGACCCCAGTGAAATTTATTAAACCTCGCTTCGTCTATTAACTTATGAACATCAATTTGACTCATGCTTATGTCTCCAATTTGTGTTTGATTTGATTTGCAAAAAATTGCTTGATTACTTGATTGAATTCAGTTTCTGCTTCAATGTTTGAAATGTGCGAAGCAGGCACCTCTTGTAGTTGAGACCCTTTAATTTGGGACTGCATATACTGAGCATCACTAATAGTGGTAACAGGATCTTTATCCCCGCTGATAATTAATGCAGGAATATTGATTTCTGAAATCCCCCCCTTAAGATCCTCAGTAGCCAATGCCTCGCAACAACTTGCATAACCTTCAGGGTTCATATTTTTCAAGTTAATCAGTAATTCGTTAACTGCTTTAGGGCTTGAACCATAAAACTCTGGTGTAAACCATCTCGAAGGAGCGGATTCTGCGATAGTATTGAGACCCTCTTTTCTAGCTAAAGCCGCCCGCTCATTCCATGCCTGCTCATTACCTATTTTTGGCGCAGTATTTGCAATCACTAACGCCTCAATTCTTTCGGGCGCATTGACCGCTAGCCATTGACCAATAAGCCCGCCCATCGAAATTCCACAGAAGAAAGCCTTATCAATATTGAGGTAATCAAGAAGACCTAAAACATCATTTGCTAGCTGTGCAATGGTGTACGGACCCTTTGGAGAATGAGTTAATCCATGACCTCTAGTGTCGTATCTGATTAAGTAGAAATCTCTTCTTAATACTTCAAGCTGACCATCCCACATGGAATGATCTGTTCCAAGGGAATTAGAAAAAATAATCGCTGGTTTGTGAGGGTCTCCATCTGTAAGATAAAAAACGTCAATACCGTTAATGTGCGCAATACTCATTACTACTCCTAAACTCGTTCAATAATCATGGCTATACCCTGCCCAACGCCAATACACATAGTGCACAGTGCATACCTGCCTTTGGTACGTATGAGTTGGTACATTGCCGTTGTGACCAGTCTTGCGCCTGATGCGCCCAAGGGATGCCCCAGAGAAATAGCGCCACCATTTGGATTAACGTGCGCCGTATTGTCTGGAAGACCAAGATCACGAGTGACCGCCAAGGCTTGAGAAGCAAAGGCCTCATTTAACTCAATCACATCCATTTGGCTTAGCTTTAAACCCGACTTCTCTAATACTTTCTTGACTGCGGGTGATGGACCAAATCCCATAATTCGTGGAGCAACACCTGCTGCAGCAACTGCAACTACACGCGCTTTTGGAGCTAGAGAATGCTGCTTAATACCCACATCTGATGCCATGAGCAAAGCGCAAGCGCCATCATTAACGCCTGAAGCGTTTCCGGCCGTAACAGTACCGCCCTGCTTCACAATACTTTTCAAAGAGGCTAGCGTTTCTAATGTTGTTAAACGTGGATGCTCATCTTTTGCAAATACAACTGGGTCACCCTTTTTCTGAGGGATATTGACGGGGATGATTTCATCATCAAAAATTCCCGCTTCTTGCGCTTTAGCGGTACGTTGCTGACTGGTGAACGCAAACAGATCTTGATCAGCACGGGAAATCCTAAAATCTTCAGCTACATTTTCAGCTGTCTCTGGCATTGAATCCACGCCATGATGTGCTTTCATGAGCGGGTTAATAAAGCGCCAACCAATGGTTGTATCTTCAATCCTTGCAGTACGCGAGTATGCGGAATCAGCCTTACCCATCACGAATGGAGCACGCGACATACTTTCTACGCCACCAGCGATCATCAAGTGATTGCCGCCCCCTTTAATAGCATTTGCAGCAATACCAATTGCATCAAGGCTAGATCCACATAACCTATTAACGGTAGAACCAGGAACTTCGACAGGCAGACGAGCTAACAATGCAGCCATTCTTGCGACGTTGCGGTTATCTTCACCAGCTTGGTTCGCACAACCCAGAATGACATCGTCTAGCGCAGACCAATCCACAATATTGCGCATCATCAATGCTTGAATTGGGAGGGCAGCTAGATCATCTGCCCTTAAAGTAGCCAGTGAGCCACCATATCTACCAAAAGGGGTTCTGATAGCGTCACAAATATATGCGTTTACAGTATTTTTCATTATTCAGCCATTGATAAAGGTGCGTCGGTGAGCTTCTGCAACTCATCCAAGGTAAGTCCAGGAACCATTTCACTCACAATCAAACCGTTTGGCGTTACATCAATAACGGCAAGATCTGTGTAGATACGGTTTACACAAGCCATCCCAGTGAGCGGATAAGAACATTGCTCCACAATCTTAGCTTCACCATTCTTAGTTACGTGCTCCATAGTGACAAACACGTTTCTAGCGCCAATTGCCAAATCCATTGCTCCACCTACGGCTGGAATGGCGTCTGGTGAACCTGTATGCCAATTTGCTAAATCGCCATTTTGAGCAACTTGGAATGCTCCCAACACACAAATATCAATATGCCCACCGCGCATCATCGTGAACGAATCACCATGATGGAAATAGGAGCCACCCTTTAATAGGGTGATAAATTCTTTCCCTGCGTTGATCAAATCAGAATCTTCATCCCCCTTAGCTGGAGCTGGACCCATGCCAAGAACCCCATTCTCGCTTTGTAAAAATATTTCTTTATCAGCATCAAGGTAATTAGCAATCTTTGTAGGCAACCCAATACCTAAATTAACGTAAGAGCCCTCCGGAATATCTTGAGCCACTCTTTGAACAATTTGTTCTCTAGTTAAACGTTGGTATGCCATTTTTATTTCCCCTTTACAGCAACAACGTGCTTCACAAAAATGCCTGGTGTAATAACATGCTCGGGATCTAGATCTCCCAGAGGTACCACTTCATTTACCTGAGCGATGGTGCATTTAGCTGCGGTCGCCATAATGGGGCCAAAATTTCTAGCGCTCATTCGATAAGTAAGATTGCCCCAGCGATCACCCTTAAATGCTTTAATGAGTGCAAAGTCGGCATGAATCGGATACTCAAGCACATAGCCTTTGCCATTAATAACTTTGCTTTCTTTGCCTTCAGCCAAGAGGGTGCCAAATCCTGTTGGGGTATAGATAGCACCAAGACCAGCCCCTGCCGCCTGAATGCGAGCCGCTAAGTTACCTTGCGGGACTAATTCGAGTTCAATTTTTTTGGCATAGTACAACTTATCAAACTCGTAAGAGTCAGATTGCCTTGGAAATGAACAGATAATCTTCTTTACTTGACCAGCTTTTAATAAGGCAGCTAAGCCAAGATCACCATTTCCAGCATTGTTATTTACTACTGTTAACTCTTTGGCTCCATGCTCAATCAAAGCATCAATTAACTGCGCAGGCTGACCAGCCGTCCCAAAGCCCCCAATCATGACGGTTGAGCCATCTTTGATTTGTTTTATAGCCTCATGTATTGAAGCCGATGTTTTATCAATCATTCTTTTCTTTACTCTTTAATTTCAATAAATCTTTATCAAAAACAACATATGCAATAGATCCAATCACAATTCCCCAGAATGCTGATCCCAGACCTAAAAAAGTCATGCCAGATGCAGTTGCTAAAAATGTGATTGCGGCAGCCTCACGATGATCAGGTTCCTCTAAAGTGCTCATGAGGCTAGTGACGATTGCGCCAAGTAAAGCTAAGCCAGCCAAAAGCGCGATGAGCTCTTTTGGAAGACTAGTGAAAATGAGAACGATTGAACCTGCTAAGGAACCGCCAATTAAAAAGAAAACGCCGCTGAAAATGCCTGCAACATATCGCTTGTTTGGATCTTCGTTAGCTTCTTTGCCTGTACATAGGGTTGCCGTAATCGCTGCAGTCGTAGTAGTAATGCCACCAAAGAATGCGGTTACCAGTGACATGAAGCTTGTAAAAGTAATAATGGGCTTAGCGGGCACGTGATAGCTCGATAACTTGAGGATTGCCATTCCCGGCAAGTATTGGCCGGTCAAACTTACTAGAACCAACGGTATTGCAAAGCTGAATGTTGATTCCCAAGTCCACACAGGAGCTATGAATGTAGGATGCGCCAAAGCTAGCCTGAAATTATCTGGATTAACATCACCAATGAGATATGCCAGCCCGATTCCTGAAAATAAAACAACTAAGATCGCGAATTTTGGTATCAGCCTTTTAAATATCAGATAAATTCCAATCATCGATAAAGCCAAGGCAGGCATGGTTGATACAGATTTAAATATATTGATACCAAACTGAAATAAAATGCCCGCCATCATTCCGGCTGCTATTCCCTTGGGTATATGCTTTATTAGCTTGTCAAAGGTACCTGTAATGCCAATCAATAGAATGATCATTGCGGCAGTGATATAAGAAGAAATTGCCTCATTGACCGACATATGCGGAAATAAGGCGATTAAGAGAGCAGCACCAGGAGCGGACCAAGCAGTAATGATCGGCATCTTGTATTTCCAACTGAGATAAATCCCGGAAATGCCACCACCAAACGATACCGCCCATACCCAGGAAGATAGAACTTCATTAGATACCTGAGCTAGAGATGCGGCCTGAAAGAATATCAGCATCGGCCCAGCATAGGAAATCAATACAACAAGAAAGCCAGCCGTAATTGAAGAGGGTGAAATATCTTCGAAAAAGGCGCGCTTCATTAGCCCAAATCTCCGCCACCAACTGGTAATACTGTGCCAGTGATATAAGATGACTCATCAGAAGCTAGGAATAAAATCGCCCTTACCTGCTCCTCAATTGTTCCATACCGATGCATCAAACTGGAATCAATCGTTTGGTCAATGATCCCTTGATACCAAACCTCTTCTTGCTTGGATAATTTATTCTTGTTTCGCGGAATCTTTCTCGGAGGAGCTTCAGTTCCACCAGTGGCGACCGCATTAAAGCGAATACCATCTTTAGCGTGCTCAAATGCCAAGCTAGCAGTCATCGCATTTACTCCGCCTTTTGCTGCGGCATATGGAATACGGTGAATACTGCGAGTGGCAATAGAAGAAATATTTACGACAACGCCATGCTTTTGCTTAATCATCACCGGTAATACAGCTCTACAACACCATAAGGTTGGAAACAAGGAGCGACGAATCTCTGCCTCTATTTGATCTTCATCATAGTTCTCGTAAGGCTTTGCCCAAATAGTGCCACCGACGTTATTAACAATAATATCGATCTTTTTAAATGCCTTTACTGCCTCTGAAATTAGCTTTGAAGCACCAGCATAGGTCTCTAAATCAACCTTAACCGTCAAAGACTTTGCTTTTAGCTTACCTAGCTTCTTTGCCACATCATCAACTAGATCGGAGCGGTCGGCCAAAATAACCTTGGCACCCTCTTTAGCTAGGGCAATTGCCACGCCTTCGCCAATCCCTTGGGCAGCACCCGTGACAATAGCAACTTTATTCTTAAATCTTAGCGCCTGAGTCATCATGCACCTACAGCACTTGGAGAAAATTTCTCAAACAAGAAATTTGCTGGGGTAACACCTGCGCCAGACAACCAATTGCGTACAGCATCTACCATGGCTACTGGACCACATAGATAAATATCCACCTCACCTTGGTTTAACCATTCGTTTTCAATATGCTCTGTGACATAGCCTTTGCGATCATGAGTACTTTCGGATGAAGCAACCACCGTCCGATATTCAAAATCAGGCAGTTTTGTTTTCATAGCTTCGAGCTGATCTAGAGCTACCAAGTCCATATCATTTGTCACACCGAATACCATCTTGATTGAATACTCAGAGCCCGATGCAGCCAAACAGTCCAGCATCGATAAAAATGGTGCAATACCTGTTCCACCAGCGAGAAATAACACCGGACGCTTAACTTCGCGCAGATAGAAACTGCCATTTGGTCCGGCAAATGAAATCGCATCGCCTGACTTACCAATGTCTGCTAGATACTGACTCATACAACCATTAGGGACATTACGCACTACAAAAGATGCAATGGATGCGCCTGG
Source organism: Polynucleobacter sp. Tro8-14-1 (assembly GCF_018881655.1). Classification (GTDB taxonomy): domain Bacteria; phylum Pseudomonadota; class Gammaproteobacteria; order Burkholderiales; family Burkholderiaceae; genus Polynucleobacter. Next base: position 321,997 of record NZ_JACVPX010000001.1, on the reverse strand, counting down.
CGGAGAGCTAAAAGAATAGGCCCGAGTTAAGTCTGTTCCTGGAATTTGCACATTGACATATTGGCCAGGTAGAAACGTTAGAGAAGCAGGATCATTTAACTCGATCGAGAATCGAATGGTTGAACTAGATAACTTTTCAATCGATGCGATCTTGCCTGGGAATGAAGATGATCCAGTCTTACAGGCAGCAGAGGAAGCAGGAATTTTCACTACACAATCCGACTTGGGCTTCATCTGACAAGCCAGGATCTGACGCTGAGCAGCCTCTTCCGGAGTAAGTGCATCCTCTATATAGCTAGACTCAGGTAGATCATAATCACCAGATTCACATAAACCACGGCAGGTACCACAAGCCCCATCCCTGCAATCAAGCGGAATATTCACTTTCTGACGATATGCAGCATCAGAAAGTTTTTCGCCTTCGTTGCAGGAAATAAAGCGAGTTACCCCGTCTTCAAACTGTAGTGCGATGTTATAGCTCATAGCATTCCGCCGATTTATTAAATGTGATAGATATCAATGACTTGACTGATGTAATCATTTTTAAGAACGATGTATTTGTTCAAAATGATTGGCTTATCGCCAGAGAAGTCGATTACATAACGAGACATACCAAAGTAGCTGTAGTTGGTTTTGTATCGATGACTTAGGGTGTGCCAATTAAAGCGAACCGTACAAATATCACCATCACGCTTCTCTAACTCAACATTAGTAATGTTGTGACAGGTTCTGGTATCAGGCATGGTTGCGCTTGAGCGTTCAGTCTTAATACGGAATACACGATCCTCAAGGCCTTGACGATTTGGGTAATAAATCAAAGAAATTTCTTCTTGTGGATTTGTGACTAACTCATCGTTATCGTCCCAGGAAGGCATCCAAAACTCAGCGTCTGGGCTATAGCAATTAAGCCACTCATCCCACTGCTCATCGTCCAATAGGCGACTCTCGTAATACAAAAATGCATTGATATCTAATATGGAGATTGTTTTCATGCGTTCACCTGCTCTTGCTCAACTGCTTTTTTCATTGTTTCAAGCCAATAGCGATGCTGAACTGTGTACAGGCCCTCATCTTCAGTTTTCAAGCCACTTAATACGGGTTTCAAGCCGATCTCTTTAGCCGCATCGTCAGCGCCTTCAATCCAATGCTCTGAACCACGACACATATCGCTCCACTCGATCGTCTTTGCAGCAAAGCCTTCCTGGCAAGCTCTAAACTCTTCCAAGTCATCTGGAGTAGCCATACCGCTCACGTTAAAGAAGTCCTCGTATTGACGAATTCTTCTAGAGCGCGCTTCTGCTGACTCGCCTTTTGGAGCAATACAGTAGATAGTGACTTCAGTTTTATCAACAGCTAATGGGCGCAGCACGCGAATTTGGGAGCCAAACTGATCCATTAGGTACACGTTTGGATATAAACAAAGATTTCTAGAGCGTTCAATCATCCAGTCAGCAATTGGTTTGCCAAACTTATCGGAAAATTCCTGGTGCCTCGGGAAATTTGGCCGGTCCTGTGGATTAGCCCACTTTGTCCAGAGGAGCATATGGCCGTGATCAAATGAATAGAAGCCACCACCCTGCTTACCCCACTTGCCAGCATCCATTGCTTTGATGTTGTCTTCGCGAATTGCTTCTTGCTCTTTACGATGGTTGGTAGTTGCAGCATAGTTCCAATGAACAGCAGATACGTGATAACCATCAGCACCGTTTTCTGCCTGAAGCTTCCAATTACCGTTAAAGGTATAAGTTGAAGCGCCCTTCAATACTTCGAGTCCATCAGCAGATTGATCCACAATCATGTCAATGATCTTGGCGGCTTCACCCAAAAAGTCCTTTAAAGGGGCAACATCATCATTCAAGCTACCAAATAAGAAGCCGCGATAGCTTTCAAACTTAGGCACCTTCTTGAGATCGTGTGAGCCTTCCTTGTTAAAGCACTCTGGGTAGCCGGCCTCCTCTGGATCTTTTACCTTCAAGAGCTTTCCGCTGTTATTAAATGTCCAGCCGTGGAATGGGCAAGTGAAAGTAGCCTTGTTGCCGCGCTTATGACGACACAACTGAGCGCCACGATGGCTACAAGCATTCATCATGGCATTCAGTTCACCCTGACGATTACGAGAAATGAAGATTGGCTGACTACCAATATAGGTAGAGTAGTAATCATTGATGTTTGGGATTTGACTTTCGTGCGCCAAATAAATCCAATTACCCTCAAAGATGTGCTTCATCTCTAATTCAAATAAGTCTTTATCGGTAAATGCACTACGGTGGAGGCGATAGTCGCCCTTCTCTTTATCCTCGACTAGAAATTCATCAAGGCTTTTGAGTTTTGGACTGTTATCTACATGAATTGGAATCATTTTTTTATCCTTTATGAAGGGGGTGCAAGCACCCCAAATTCAAATTACGCAGCGAAGTGGGCTCTATCAACAATTCCTGAAGCAGCTCCAGGCTTCTCAACCACTAAATGAAGATCAAAATCAATGGATACATAAGGCTTACTCACACCTTTTGCCTTCATTTCAGCTGGATCACTTACACGAACTAGTGGCGGTACCAAACCTTCACGACTAGCAAAAGCGAAGTCATCCCAGAGGTACTTGTCACCATCAATATTGATTTGAGTAGTTAACTTTCTATGACCAGGTGCCGTCACAAAATAGTGCACGTGCGCCGGACGCTGGCCATGGCGACCCAATAGATTCAATAATGCTTGGGTAGACCCATCCGGAGGGCATCCGTAACCATTTGGCACGATGCTTTGCATGGCATAACGACCATTCTCATCAGTGATGATCGTGCGACGTAAGTTATACGCAGGCTGAGTCTTGTCAAAGAATGAATAGCCACCCAATGTATTGGCATGCCACATTTCCACCTTTGCATTAGCTAATGGCTTACCATCCGCGCCAAAAACTGTGCCCTGCATAAACAGTGGATCAGCTTTATCCACTTCAGAGCCATCATCCATTCGAGCAAAACCTTTAGACTCTGGAGCGCCGGCAACATACAAAGGGCCTTCAATTGTGCGGGGAGTTCCGCCTGCCAGGCCAGCCTTCTCATCAGCCTCATCGGAACGTATATCTAAGAAGCGCTCTAGACCAATACCGGGGGCTAAAAGACCCAATTCATTACGGGCACCGGCTTCTGAGAAATACTCTAAACCTTTCCAAAACTCTGTTGGGGTGATATCTAAGTCTTCAATCGCTTTGCATAAATCAGTCACCAGGCGAAGAGTAATTGCCTGAACTCGCAGATTGGCAGGAGAATCCGCTGCATCTACGATCCATTCTTTTGCTAATTTTTCAATTTCTGTATGTTTCATTTTGTATCCTTAATAATTAATTTGATTTACTAAATTTCAATGTTGTTGAGTTGAGTTTTCAATGGATTAACTGTCATCTCCTCTTATAGAAGATGGATGTCTACATAAAGGCATTACTTCAATTTGCATATATGGGAAGAGTGGCAGTGTGGAAATTGCTGTATGCAACTCATCTACGCTCTCAACATCAAAAATGCTGATATTTGCGTACTGACCTGCAATACGCCATAAGTGACGCCACCTGCCAGATGATTGCAAGCCTTGTGCAATCTCTTTTTCTTTTGTCTTTAAGGCTGTCGCTTCTGCTACCGGCATATCCGGTGGCAAATTTACATTCATACGTACGTGAAATAACATGCTGTCTCCTATTTAGGCAGTTATCAAATCAACTTGATCGGAATGACCTTGTTGACGCTTTAAATAATTTATTTTTTCTATATCGAGCTGGATACCAAGGCCTGGGCCAGTTGGTACTTGCAAGCTGAAATCCTTGTAGACCAGTGGCTCAACCAAGATTTCCTCAGTAAGCAATAAGGGTCCAAATAACTCTGTGCCGAAGGCAAGGTCATTGAATGTTGAAAATACGTGGGCAGAGGCAGCAGTTCCTACTGCACCCTCAAGCATGGTTCCACCATACAAGCTGATACCAGACAGCTCAGCAATAGTTGCTACTTGAAGCGCTGGAAACAAGCCGCCGGATTGATTAATCTTCACAGCGAATACATCTGCTGCATATTTATTGGCAAGCTCTAATGCATCACTAGGACCATGCAATGCCTCATCGGCCATGATGGCAACATCAAATTGATTGGTCAGGCGAGCCATGCTGGCTTTATGAATTGCTTTAACTGGCTGTTCAATTAAATCAATGCCGCCAGCTTGCAGTGCTGCAATACCTTTAACTGCATTTAACTCGCTCCAAGCCTGGTTTATGTCTACACGAACACTAATATCTGGGCCCAGTGCTTTTTTGATTGCCAAGACATGCTCTACGTCAGCTTGGACTGAACGTAAGCCAATCTTTAATTTGAAGATATTGTGACGGCGCAGTGCAATCATCTTCTCCGCTTCAGCGATATCTTTATCAGTACTACCGCTTGCTAGAGTCCAAGCTACAGGCAACTGATCGCGAACTCGACCGCCAAGCAATTCACTAACTGGAATGCCTAAACGCTTGCCTTGTGCATCCAATAACGCAGTTTCAATTGCGCATTTTGCAAAACGGTTACCTTGAATAGTGGTACGCAACTTATGCATGACCTTAGCAACCTGGTCAGCCTTCATCCCAATAATGAGCGGAGCAAAATAGGTATCAATGTTTATCTTGATACTCTCAGGACTTTCTTCACCGTAGTTCAAGCCACCAATAGTGGTAGCCTCACCCCATCCCTCAATACCGTCATTACAAAGAATGCGCACCAAAACAAGAGCCTGGGCATTCATCGTGGCCACAGATAACCTGTGTGGGCGGATAGTCGGCACATCAACTATTAGGGTTTCTACTGATTTGATCATATCTATTTCGTATAGTTTTTCGATAAATGAACTCTAAACAGGTCTTTTTGACGAGTCCAAGACTGATTTGGTATCCTTTTGATACTTAAAAGGTATACATATGGAATTAAGACACCTACGCTACTTTGTTGCTGTTGCAGAAGAAAAGAACTTCACTAGAGCTTCTGAAAAACTGTTCATTGCACAGCCGCCCTTGAGCAGACAGATCCAACAACTCGAAGAAGAGTTGGGCGTAACTCTGTTTGTTAGGAACTCGCGACCCCTCAAACTGACAGACGCGGGCAACTTTTTCTATGAGCATGCCAAGCAGGTTTTAGCTAGAACTGGCGAACTCAAGGCTATGACTCAACGGGTTGGTAATATCAACCGAATTCTGAATGTCGGTTTTGTTGCATCAACGCTCTACGGAAAACTTCCGAAAATTATTCGAAAATATCGAGCCAAATTTAATTCCATTGAATTGCGGATGTATGAAATGACAACAATGGAACAGCTCAAAGCTTTGAAAGATGGAAAGATTGATATTGGCTTTGGACGAGTACGTCATGAAGACGCCAATATCAGACGGATTGTATTGAGGGAGGAAAAACTCATTGCTGCAGTTCCTTATGAGCACCCACTATCAAAATCAAACAAGCCCATCAACTTAAAAGACTTAGCCGATGAAAATCTCATTGTCTTTCCAAAAAATCCCCGTCCTAGTTACGCAGACCAAGTATTAAATGGTTTCAAAGAAAGGGATGTTCATCCCAAAAAGATTATTGAAGTTCGAGAATTACAAATAGCTATTGGCCTTGTTGCTGCAGGCGAAGGTGTATCCATTGTTCCATTTAGCTTGCAGGGCATGAAACGTGATGACGTTGTATATCTAGAATTAAATGAAAAGCATGCCTACTCCCCCATCATCATGAGCACTAGATCAATGGATAAGTCTGAAGAAATTAAGGCAATGCTTGATTTAATTTATTGCATCTACGATGAAGAAGGCATCCCATACACCAGAGAAGAACTTTAAAAACTCTAAAAGACAAAACCCTCACCATTACTGATGAGGGTTTGCTTTTCTGGTGGGCCCACCAGGACTTGAACCTGGGACCAAAGGATTAGATATTTTTTAATAAATTCGAATTAATTGGTGTTTAGATTTAAAACAGCTTCATGCGTAAATTAATCAAAAGTTACTAGCCAATAAGCGCTATATTTGACAGGTATGCACAGACAAAAAACTTACACTAAATCCGATTTAGCCAGAATTGCCATTATTGTTATGAGAGAAAAGGGGCTTGAGCCTGATTTTCCAAAAGAAGCTCATGACCAATTACAGACGCTCAATCTTCCTGGCGAAGATACTGATCCCAGCATTCGAGATCTGACTCATCTTTTATGGTGTTCGCTAGATAACGATGATTCTCAAGACTTAGACCAGCTAACTGCCTGCTCCCCCATGGAGAATGGAAGTCATAAGATTTACATAGCAATTGCTGATGTAGATTCTCTGATAAAAAAGGACTCGCCCATTGATCAGCATGCCAAGCTCAATACGGCATCCGTTTATACCTCAGCGCGAATCTTTCCAATGCTGCCTGAGAAGCTTTCTACTAATCTGAGCTCCTTAAATTTCAACCAAAGCAGGTTGGCTTTAGTTACCGAAATTATCATTAGCAATAATGGAGAAATTCAAGGCTCCACTATTTACCGAGCAAAAGTACTCAATAAGGCAAAACTTGCCTATGACGCAGTTTCAAGATGGATTGAGGGCAAAGGGGCAATACCTTCAGGCATTAGTTCGGTTCCGGGAATGGATTTACAAATTAAAACCCAAGATCAGGTTGCTCAGAAATTGAGAATGCGACGTCATCAGGCGGGATCACTGCAGCTTGAAATCTTTCAACCAAAAGCTGTCTTTGAGGGCGAGCAAATTATTGGCATTGCCGAGCAAGAGCATAACCGGGGCAGACAGCTTATTGAAGAGTTCATGATTGCAACGAATGAATCAACTGCTCATTTTTTGCTCAAGAAAGGAATACCCTCCTTGCGAAGAGTAGTTCGCAGTCCGGATCGTTGGTTAAGGCTTATCGAACTAGCAAAGAAATATGGAGAAAATTTACCTAATGAGCCTGACTCTAAAGCGTTGTCACAATTTTTGGCTAAACGCAATGAGGCTGACCCATTACGGTTTCCAGACCTCTCATTAGTTGTTGTCAAGCTCATGGGACCAGGAGAATATGTTTTAGAAAGGCCCGGGTCTGAACCTATAGGGCACTTTGGTCTAGCGGTACAAGACTATATGCACTCTACCGCACCAAATCGTCGCTATCCAGACTTAATCACCTTGAGAATGCTTAAAAATGCCATCAAAGATGACGTAAATGCATATGAAACAACTGAGCTTTACGCTTTAGCAGCACACTGCACCACCCAAGAAGATGCGATTCGCAAAGTTGAGCGTAGGATGAGAAAGTCAGAAGCTGCACTATTTCTTGAACCCTATATAGGCAAAGAATTTGACGGGATTATCACTGGCATTACACCAAACTATGGCTGGGTCAGAATCTTTAATCCACCTGCAGAGGGGATGCTTTTAAAGCTTCCGCGAGACGCCGCTATTAGCAACAAGATTCGCGTACAACTTGTTTCAACCGATGTTGAGATGGGGCATATTAATTTTATGCGTAGCAACTAAAAGCCAGCAATTTAAATGACTCCCCATTTTTTAATAAACCAGGTCTTCACTAGCTGAGTGAGCAATAAATAACTTGGCAATAAAAAGGCCAAGCCATACCAATAATCCCTAGAAAGTGGCGCCATTTGAAATCCTTCACCAACCGAAGTAAATGGGAGTACCACTCCTACAGTACAGATTATTAAAGTAGTTACCATCAATGGAATACTTGGAATACTATCTTTGAAGGGCATTTTGCCGGTTCTAATTACATATACGATTAGCGTTTGAGATAGTAAGGACTCGACAAACCAACCCGTCTGAAATATTGGTGATAACTCTAGCGTATTTTCTTTCAAATAAAACCATAAAAAACCAAACGTTAAATAATCAAAAATTGAACTGATAGGTCCTATGCAAAAAATAAACCGGGCCAAGCCCTTTACATCCCATCCGCGAGGACCCTGAAGATACTCTGGATCCACAGAATCTGTAGGGACCGCGGTTTGCGAAAAGTCATACAACAAGTTATTCAATAAAATTTGTATTGGCGCCATCGGCAAAAATGGTAATAAAGCACTGGCACCCAGCATACTAAACATATTTCCGAAGTTTGAACTTGCGGACATTTTGAGGTACTTCATGATGTTTCCGAATACCCGCCGACCCTCAATAACGCCATCGTATAAAACCACTAAGCTTTTTTCAAGCAAGATAATGTCAGCAGATTCCTTTGCAATATCAACAGCAGAATCAACCGAGATACTAACATCCGCAGACTTTAGGCCCGGTCCATCATTAATGCCATCCCCCAGGTAACCCACCACATGTCCTTGATTTTGGAATAATCGAATGACCCTAGCTTTTTGAGCAGGTGTCATTTTTGCAAATATCTTCGTTTGCTTTAATTTATTCGTTAATTCATCATCAGAAAGACTTTCAATCTCAGACCCTAATAGCACTTGATCTATAGATAACCCAACCTCATGACAAACCTTGCGGGTAATTAACTCGTTATCACCCGTTAAAATTTTGACCTCGATACCACATGCCTGTAGGGATGCAATTGCAGGCTTTGCCGATTCTTTTGGGGGGTCTAAAAAGGCGATGAACCCCATCAAAATAAGCCCCGATTCATCAGCCACACTATATGTCTGATGGCTGGTTGTCTCTTTTTTTATCGCCACCGCAATGACCCGAAAACCATCGTTGTTTAAATCAGCGACGACTTGCATCATCTGAGCTTGATTATCTGCATTCAGTGTAATTAACTCTTTTCCTGCCTGCGCCCAAGAACATTGAGCCACCATTTCTTCAACGGCACCCTTGCAAATCAGAATATCTTCCCGATCATTTTTCCGCAAGACAACTGACATACGACGCCTTTGGAAATCAAATGGAATTTCATCAATTTTTTGATAGGCATCAGAGGAGTGAAGTTTTTCGTGAACGCTTTGATGCTTGAGAACAGCTTCATCAAGTAGATTTCGCATTCCAGCTTGATAATGACTATTGAGGTATGCATATTCAAGCACTCCTGCATCATCATTGCCCAATACATCAATATGCTTTTCAAGAATAATTTCATCTTGCGTCAGAGTTCCAGTCTTATCAGTACAGAGGATATTCATAGCGCCCAAGCTTTGAACAGCCGTCAGCCGTTTCACGATCACTCGCTTTTTAGATAGGGCAATAGCTCCTTTTGCCAAGTTGATAGTAACCAGCATGGGTAACATTTCAGGCGCTAGGCCGACCCCTACGGCAATTGCAAATAGTGCCGCCTCAAGCCAATCCCCTTTAATCAGCCCGTTGATTAAAAATACAGCAGGCACCATTGCCGCCATCAAACGTAGCATTAGCCAAGTAAAGCGACTAATTCCTTGATCAAAGCTTGATGTCTTTATCTGCTTAGTAGTTTGTCTTGCCACTTGCCCAAAAAAACTAGCATCTCCCGTTTTGAGAACTAGCGCTGAGCCTATTCCTGAGACTACATGACTACCCATAAAAGCTAAATTGACCCAATCAAATGAAGAGGCAGGTTCTTTGCTTAGTAAGACATGAGATTTTTCAGTTGGCATCGACTCCCCAGTAATGGATGCCTGATTAATAAATAAATCTTTACTGCTAATAATGCGCACATCTGCGGGGATGAGATCACCGACTGATAGACGCACAATATCGCCCGGCACTATCTCACTTAAATCAACGGTGCATTCGATGCCCGAACGAAATACCTCTACCCTTGTATTAACCAAAGACTTGAGTTTCTTTGCAGCCTTATTAGATTTGTACTCCTGGGTAAATGTGAGAGTTGCCGATAAAAAGACCATCAGCGCAATCATGACGGCCCCCCTATCCTCACCAGTCAGATAGGAGACAAGTGATAGGCCTATTAACAAAAGAGATAGTGGTGATATAAATAACTTTAAAAACCGCAGCAAGGGGTTGATCTCTGGCTCCAAATTAAAGGTATTGGGTCCATAGATCTGAAAATTTGCCCTCCACTGCTTCGCTGATAACCCAGTAGAAGAAGATTGGAAATTATGAAAAAGTAACCCTAAATCAGTAGAGGCAAGCTTTTTTATTTCCTCTAATTTAGTGGAGTCATTATTCATCAGACTATTCTAAGCGTTACTTTAAGTAACGCTCAAAAGACAAAACCCCCACCATTACTGATGAGGGTTTGCTTTTCTGGTGGGCCCACCAGGACTTGAACCTGGGACCAAAGGATTCCGGTTTGTGTAATTTTCATTACTCCCTGGACTATGCCTTCACCGTATTCATTTCTGAACTTAGGTGGGTGCCGTCTAGTCTCTACACGTTCAAAGTAATTTCTTACTAAGCTTCGCTCGGCGTTAGCATATTCATTACTGAACTTAGCTTTCTCCGAATTTGACACCATCCCTTATGCAGTTTCCACGCATAAGGCACAACTTTCGCTATGAGTCCTCTGCTCTAACCAACTGAGCTATGGGCCCTAAAACTTTACATTTACTACACACCTTTTGAGGGGTGTTTTACTTCTTAAAACCACATAAAAACCGCATTTACTACACACCATGAAAAAAGCTTCGGTGTGTAAGCGGTGTGTAAGCAATTTTGACTACCTAATTCACCACTAAGCTCTTGAAATCATTGAGGTCTTTGTTACAAGACCCCTAGGGCTTCTTTCTTATGAGTCCCCTGCTCTAACCAACTGAGCTATGGGCCCTAACCACTCATTGTAATTGAAGGGGCTTTCAAATGATTGATTGGTATGCACTTGCTGAAATGTTGGTTTTTATTTAGATATACATTATTATATGTATATCTAAAGGAGATGAAAATCATGGTCGTATCAAAATGGGGGAACAGCCTTGCCATTCGTCTACCAGCTCAAGTGGTCGAATTTTTAGAGCTAAAAGAAGGGGATGACATTGAGGTCCATGTTGCGGATAAAAAGCATTTCCAAGTTAAGAAGAAACCTTCCCTGCAGGATAGGCTTCAAAGTTTGAGAAAATTTCGTGGTCGCATGCCCGCTGATTTTCACTTTGATAGATCTGAATTGAATGAACGCTAAGAAGATATTTTTTGATACCAATACCCTACTTTATTTACTATCATCAGATACCAAAAAAGCAGACTGGGTTACTAAAAATTTACAGCAATCGAACGTAATAAGCGTTCAAGTGCTTAATGAATTTACTTCTGCTAGCATTAGAAAAATAAAAATATCTAATAGTGAGCTGGATGAATTCTTAGATTTATTTACGTCTACATTCAACGTAAGATCGCTTGATATAGATACTTTTGAAACTGGATTGATGGTGTCCAGGCGATATGGATACCATCACTATGATTCAATGATTATTGCTGCGGCTTTGCAAGCAGGATGCGAAAAACTGTACTCAGAAGATATGCAGCACCGGCAAGTAATTGATAAGAGACTGCAGATCGTGAATCCTTTTTTATAAAGGACTCACGATATCGAAGTGCTAGACAATCAATCTTCCTCGAGGAAGGTCTTGAGTTTGTCGCTACGGCTTGGATGACGCATTTTTCTCAGGGCCTTAGCTTCGATCTGACGAATACGCTCACGAGTAACGTCAAACTGCTTGCCGACTTCTTCGAGAGTGTGATCAGTGCTCATCTCAACACCAAAGCGCATACGCAATACTTTTGCTTCACGTGGTGTTAATGAATCAAGAACGTCCTTCACCACATCACGCATAGAGTCATGCAATGCTGCTTCGGCTGGAGCCAATGTATTGCCATCTTCAATAAAGTCGCCCAAATGAGAATCTTCATCGTCACCAATTGGTGTCTCCATGGAGATAGGCTCTTTAGCAATCTTCATGATCTTGCGGATCTTATCTTCAGGAATCTCCATCTTCAGCGCCAAGGTTGCAGCATCTGGCTCATGGCCAGTTTCTTGCAAGATCTGACGGCTGATACGGTTCATCTTGTTGATTGTCTCAATCATGTGAACAGGGATACGGATCGTACGGGCCTGGTCAGCAATCGAACGAGTAATCGCCTGACGAATCCACCATGTTGCATAGGTAGAGAACTTATAGCCACGACGGTATTCAAACTTATCTACCGCTTTCATCAAGCCGATGTTGCCTTCTTGAATCAAGTCCAAGAACTGCAAGCCGCGGTTGGTGTATTTCTTAGCAATGGAGATTACCAAACGTAAGTTGGCTACCGTCATCTCACGTTTCGCTTCACGGGCACGCTTCTCGCCAGCGATCATCTGCTTGTTTACTTCTTTTAATTCTGGAAGTGGAATAACAACATTCTTCTGAATATCAATCAACTTCTGTTGAAGTTCTTGAATTGCAGGGACGTTACGTTGCAAGAGTGCGCTGTAAGGCTTATTCTCTTTAAGCAACTTCTCAGTCCAAGTCAAATTCATAGACATCTTAGGGAAGTCCTTTAATACTTCGCTACGATTAACGCCAACTTTATCTACCAAAAGACTTACGATGCCACGCTCGAGTTTCCATACCTGGTCTACTTGTGAGCGCATAGTGTCACATAACTTCTCAACACTCTTCGCTGTCAAACGGAAACCAAGCAATTCAGCGCGAATTGCTTCTTGTGCTTTCAGATACGCAGGACAGTTATAACCATCCTTATCAAACGCACGGCGCATCTTGTCAGCTTGTGTGCGAACGATGGCAAACTTCTCTAAAGAAATCTGCTTTAACTCTTCTAGTTGCTTGGCATTCGCTGTTGCAGCGCCACCGCCGCCACCGCCGCCCTCATCCTCACCGCCGTCATCTTCGCCCTCTTCAGCGTCCGGATCAATTTCTGGCTCTTCAGGTCCAAGCTTAATATCTTCTGCGTTAGGATCAACTAGACCATCAACAAACTGGTCAATCTCCATCTCGCCACTAGCGATCTTGTCAACGTTGCTCAGAATCTCCGCAATCGTTACTGGGCAAGCGGCCAAAGCCATCACCATATCTTTGAGGCCGGCCTCAATCTTCTTCGCAATGACGATCTCGCCTTCGCGAGTCAGCAAATCCACTGTACCCATCTCACGCATATACATGCGTACTGGATCGGTAGTGCGTCCGAATTCTGAATCAACTGTAGATAAAGCAGCTTCAGCCTTTTCTTCAGCCTCTTCTTCGGAAGCTGCGGCCTCTGTATTGTCAGACAGGATTAAAGTTTCAGCATCGGGCGCTTGTTCGTAAACAGTAATACCGATGTCATTGAGCAAGCTGATCAAAGTCTCTAATGCATCCGCATCAGACAACTCGTCAGACATCACGTCATTCATCTCGCCATGGGTTAAATAGCCCTTGGACATACCCATCTTGATCAAAGTCTTCAAACGAGCACGACGTAGCTCTTGCTGCTCTTCAGTACCCAACTGCTGTGCTGCAAATTCTTTTAAGAGCGCCTTCTCTTTAGCTTTACGCTCACGCGCTTTTTGACGATCCGTTAAAACTGGCTCCGCATTTTCTGCAGGAGCATCCGTCTTGGCTTTACGGCCACGCTTCTTTTCTTCTTCAGCTACTGGCGCCTCAACTTCAGCAACCTGGGCTTTTTTATCTTTGGTTGCTTTTACTTCCTTTGCCTCTTTAACTGGCTCAACCTTAGGAGCAGGCGCAGCTTTACCTTTTTTTACTGGCTCAACTTTGACTTCTGCTTTTGCTGCTTTCACAGGGGCTTTAGCAACTGGCTTTGCCGGCGCTTTTGCCGCTGGCTTTGCAACTGCTTTTGTTGGTTTTGCTGGCGCTTTAGCTGCAACCTTAGGGGCTGGCTTTGTGACAGCCTTCACCGGTTTAACTGGTGCTTTAGCTTTTGGAGCTGGCTTAGCAGGTGCCTTAGCTTTAGGCGCTGGTTTTGCAGCCGCTTTTACTGGCTTTGCAGGAGCTTTCGCTTTTGGAGCGGGCTTAGCTGGTGATTTAGCTTTAGAAACTGGTTTTGCGGCAGCCTTTACTGGCTTAGCTGGGGTTTTTGCTTTGGCCGCTGGTTTTGCAGCGGCTTTTACTGGTTTAGCTGGAGCTTTCGCTTTTGGAGCTGGTTTTTTGGTCTTGGTATTCGGCATTTATTAGCACTTACTCACATTACTGTTATTGATATCGACTGATGAAACACAGCCCCGTAGTAACTCACTTACTCACTTACCCCAAATTTCATCAAAATAAAGCGCAAGTGGCTGAATTAAATCGGTTTTTTCTTGGGAACAGAGGATTATAGTCGATTGCGACTTTTTTACCTCCGTAACACTTAAAAATATGGGGTAATTTCGGGGGATTTCTAGGGGTGTTTCAGTAAATTCTTAGGAGAATTTCAGCTTTTCGCCCAATTCCCGATAACGGGCTTTGTCTTGCTCAGAAGCAATGCTTCCAGAGATCTTTTGGGCGATTTCAGTCATTTCCTGCTTGAGATGGGTTAATTCCAGCTTTTTGAATGCCCCCTCAAGATCAGCAGCTGCACCCTCTAACTCCAAATCAGAGCCCATTACTCGATTTCTCAGGACCTCATACAGAGGAGCCAACTCACTACGAGAGAGTTGATCTTGGAACATGGCAAATGCGCCGGCACCTGCGATCGCTGGTTTATTACCCTCGCCTGGAATCAACTCAACCAAGTCACACTGTGACAAAAGATCTTTCATTAAAGCGTGGGCTTTTTCAGATCTCTGCTCTGCCGCCTTCAATGCTAGTGCGCGCTTATTTTCATCCAATGCTTTTCCTAAATGCGGAAACTGGATAATCACTCGCAGCATTTGCTCGGCTAAATCCGTTGGCGCTTTGGGTGGCTCGATATTTTGAGTAGCAACTCTTTTTGCAGAACCTTTGGATGCTTGCCAAGGCGCGCCTTGACGATTGCCATTATTAGAAAAATTATTTTGGCTATTTCGGTTGCCTTGATTACCTTGTCCACCTTGATAGCGCGCCTGTGCTGGCTGATAAGTAGTTTGACGAACAGGTGCGGGCGCTACTGTTAAACCACAAAATGCTTCTAGTTCTGCAGGGGTAGTATTGGTGCGAATCGCGAGTTCGCGCAGAATTTGCGTACGCAAAGCAATGGGAGGCATCGAGAGTAAAAGTGGCTTAGCGGCATGATGGGTATGGGCTCGACCTTCTGGGGTAGTTTGCTCGTGACCCTCACTAACAACCTTAAAGAAGAAGCTAGAGATAGACATAGCCTCTTTAATCACCTTCTCAAAAGCAGGTGCGCCATAAGCACGAACATAGCTATCAGGGTCATGCTCTGTCGGTAAGAATAAGAAGCGAATTTCTTTATCATCTGACATGAGCGGCAAACATGCTTCAAGAGCACGCTGGGCAGCACGTTGACCAGCGGAGTCACCATCAAATGAGAAAACCACTTTATCGGTTTGTCTGAGTAGCATGCGTACATGGTTTGCTGTACAAGCTGTACCCAGTGTTGCAACCGCATTTGGAAAACCCAATTGCGCTAAGGCAACAACATCCATATAACCTTCGCACACCAAAACATATTCCTGGGTACGAATCGCTTGTCTTGCTTCAAACAAGCCATAAAGCGTATTGCCTTTTGAGAACAATGGCGTCTCAGGAGAATTTAAATACTTGGGTTCACCTTGATCCAAGATCCGTCCACCAAAGCCAATGGTTTGACCTTTGGGATTGCGAATAGGAAACATAATGCGGTCACGGAAACGGTCGTAGCGCTTTACATTTGCACCTTCGGACTGTTCACCCTGAATCAGTAAACCGCCCTCTAGCAAAGTCTTGGCAACCTCATCATTAGAGTAGGGGCCAAATACTGCTTCAAGACCCTGCCAGCCGTCAGGCGCATAACCTAAGGCATAACGCTTAGCAATCTCACCAGTGAGTCCACGGCCCTTTAAATACTCAACTGCCCTGGTATTGCCTTTGAGTTGTTGGCGATACCAATCTGCAGCAGTGCTCATCACCTCACTCAATGCCATTGCTTGCTGCTGTCTCGCTACATCATTTGCAGTGCGCTCTTCACGAGGCACATCTAAGCCTACGGAACGCGCAAGATCTTCAATAGCATCCACATATCCAAGTCCGGAATACTCCATTAAGAAACTAATGGCAGATCCATGGGCGCCACAACCAAAGCAATGATAAAACTGTTTAGTAGGTGAAACTGAAAATGATGGGGACTTCTCTGAATGGAAGGGGCACAAACCCTGAAAGTTCGCGCCCGCTTTTTTTAGCTTAACGTGCTGCCCAACCACATCAACGATATCAACCCGATTTAAAAGATCGGCAATGAAGGATTGTGGAATGAGCGCCATGTAGCCAGTATGAAAGGATTTTGCTTTCTTGACTAGCTACTGAGTTTACTTACTTCGCCAATGTGGCTTTTACCAAGCCAGATACTTTACCCATATCTGCTTTGCCAGCCAATTGACCTTTCAGTACGCCAATGACCTTACCCATATCCTGTGGGCCTGCAGCGCCAGTTGAAGCAACGGCAGCAGCCACTGCAGCTTCTACTTCAGCATCGGATAACTGCGCCGGCAAGTAGGTTTGCAAAATCACCATCTCAGCAGATTCAATCGCAACTAAATCATCGCGATTGGCTTTTTCAAATTGAGAGATCGAGTCTTTACGTTGCTTAATCATTTTTTCGACAGTTGCAATCACACCAGCATCGTCAACCACGATGCGCTCGTCGACTTCGCGTTGCTTGATCGCCGCCAATAAAAGACGAATCGTTCCTAGGCGCTCAACTTCTTTGGCGCGCATAGCATTTTTCATATCTTCGGTGATTTGATCTTTTAGACTCATGGCTTTATTCCTGGTGTTGAATATAAAACGTCGAACATTTAATAATGGTGATTAAAAAGCAAAAACCCGCTGCGTTTCACCGTCAGCGGGTTTCAAAGCCTCTCGGTGAGGAGAGCTTTTAAATTCTATTAGTAAAGCTTCTTAGGCAACATTTGGCTACGAATACGCTTGTAATGGCGCTTAGCAGCTGCAGCCTTCTTGCGCTTACGTTCAGCCGTTGGCTTCTCGTAGAACTCGCGTGCACGCAAGTCTGTCAAAAGGCCATTCTTTTCAATGGTGCGCTTGAAACGGCGCAATGCCACTTCAAATGGTTCGTTTTCGCGGAGGCGGACTGTAGTCATACTTATTTAACTCGTATATGCTCGATAGATATCGAAAAATTAACTGAATTGCGATTCTAGCACGGCTAAGTAAAAAAATGATTGTTTTAGGAATAGAAACTTCTTGTGACGAGACCGGGGTGGCTTTATACAACACCACGCCTTGGGAAGAGGGTAAACCGGCCTTCCAGGGCATATTGGGCCAGGGCCTGCACTCTCAAATCGCCATGCACCGGGACTATGGGGGCGTTGTCCCCGAATTAGCCTCCCGCGACCATATTCGTCGTGTTTTACCCCTCTTAGACCAATCCTTAGCCCAATCTGGCCTCAAATTGGCCGATATTGATGCTGTGGCATTCACTCAGGGCCCCGGATTGGCTGGCGCCCTCCTGGTAGGAAGCGCTTTTGCTAAATCCCTAGCCCAAGGTCTCAATTTACCGTCTATAGGGGTACATCACCTCGAAGGACACCTACTTTCCCCGCTTTTGGGCCAAACCGCCCCTCAATTCCCCTTTATTGCCTTGCTGGTATCTGGTGGCCACACGCAACTCATGAAAGTCTCCGGAATTGGTCAATACGAGCTGCTTGGCGAAACCTTGGATGATGCGGCGGGAGAAGCCTTTGATAAGACGGCCAAATTACTCGGCTTGGATTACCCCGGTGGCGCAGCTATTTCTAAATTGGCAGAGCAAGGCCGCCCAGGTATTTTTGATTTACCTAAACCCATGTTGCACTCTGGTGATTTAGATTTTTCTTTCTCTGGATTAAAGACGGCCGTTCTCAATCAAGCGAAAAAGTTTGCAGAAAAAAATATTGTGAACCCTTCAGAGGTTGCACAATTTCACGCGGATCTTGCTAGAAGTTTTGTTGACTCCATCGTGGCAGTTCTTGTCAGTAAGTCCGAGAAAGCACTCAAACAAACGGCCTGCAAACATTTAGTGCTCGCAGGTGGCGTTGGTGCCAATTTGCAACTACGTGCTGCACTCAATGACAAAGCGAAACATAATGGTTTTGAAGTACATTACCCGCCGCTTGAACTCTGCACGGATAACGGCGTGATGATCGCTTTTGCTGGGGCGCTGCGCATGATCGAAAAAAATAATGGCTCCACAACTTCTGGAGCCTTTGATATCAAACCCCGCTGGGATTTGCAAAGCAATAACCTGAAATAGATTTATTGCCTATCTGAATTTGCCTATTTCTGATGACTGATTCTGGCGAATGCGCTGTGGTTGTGAATGGATTCAAAGTTCTCAGCCTCCACCACAAAAGAGCGGATACGCTGATCTGCCTTGAGATTGCCGGCTACGTCACGCACTAAGTCTTCTACAAACTTCGGGTTGCTATAAGAATGCTCAGTAACCCATTTCTCATCGGGACGTTTCAGCAATCCCCATAACTCGCTAGAAGCTTCGCTTTCAGCAGCGGCAACTAAATCCTCCACTGTCATCTGCGTTTCAGAATCCAACGCTACAGTCATAGTGACGTGTGAACGTTGATTATGTGCACCAAACTCAGAAATCTCTTTTGAGCAAGGACACAAACTCATTACTGGAACTTGTGCGCGTAAACCCAATTCAATATCAGCGCCGCCTGTTGCATTTTGCTTGGCTGTTGCCATCCAAGTCACTTCGTAATCCATCAAACTTTCTACACCAGAAACCGGCGCTGCTTTTTTTACGAAATGTGTGTAAGTAAATTGCACGTGGCCTTCTTTAGCATCGAGCAAAGGCAACATATCACGAACTAAGGCAACAATGGTGGTGCTATCCACAGCCGCATCTTGTTTTTGGAGAAGCGCCATGAATCGCGACATGTGCGTACCCTTTACATGCGCAGGTAAGGCCACATCCATCTCAAAAGTTCCAACCGATGGGAAGTTACCCGTCTTGCTGCGAATGGTCAGTGGATGACGTACGCCACGAATACCAACTTGCTCAATAGGCAGTGCCCGCTCATCCAAAGTGGATTGCACGTCAGGCATTGCGCTGGCTTTCAGAAATGCGGGATTCAAGTCATTCATGGCTCTATTTTCAGGCAAAACGGGCTTATTTGCCTAACAGCGTAGTATTTATGGTCAATATTGCCGGAAAACGTTGTTTGATGGAGTTAGCAATACCCTCAACATCCAAGCCATACTTGGCCATCAGCAGGCTGTAGTCACCATGCTCGATAAATTGATCAGGAAGACCTAATTGCAAGAGGGGTTTCTGAATACCGAGATTCGAGAGCGCCTCTAAACAAGCGCTACCTGCACCACCGGCAATAGCCCCATCCTCAATCGTCACAAAATAATCATGATCAGCCGCTAACGATTGGATGAGATCTACATCGAGCGGCTTTACAAAGCGCATATTGGCCACCGTTGCATTAATCCCTTCAGCCACTTCGAGTGCTGGGTAGAGCAAAGTGCCAAACGCCAATATCGCCACACGTTGACCAGCAGGCGCAGTGGATTTGCGACGAATCTCACCTTTGCCAAATGGCAGAGTGCGTAATTCTTTAGATGGGATAGTGCCAACGCCTGCACCACGCGGATAGCGCACTGCGCTTGGATGTGGCTGATGAAAGGCAGTCGTTAACAAGTCGCGGCATTCCGATTCATCTGCCGGCGTCATCACTAGCATATTCGGAATACAACGCAAGAATGGAATGTCATAAGCGCCAGCGTGCGTAGCGCCATCAGCACCAACGAGACCAGCGCGATCTAATGCAAACAACACCGGCAAATCCTGTATCGCCACATCGTGAATGAGTTGGTCATACGCGCGCTGTAAGAAAGTAGAGTAAATCGCTACTACTGGTTTCATGCCTTCACATGCCATACCAGCTGCAAAAGTGACCGCGTGCTGTTCAGCGATACCGACGTCGTAGTAACGCTTAGGGAAACTCTTCTCAAATTCAACTAAACCAGAACCCTCTCGCATGGCTGGAGTAATGCCCACCAATAAAGGATCTGCATGCGCCATGTCGCATAACCACTCACCAAATACTTGAGTAAACGTTTTTTTGCTGGCGGCTGATTTTTTGACACCCTCTTCAGGATTAAATTTACTAGGGCCGTGATAGAGCACAGGATCAGCCTCAGCCAATTCATAGCCTTGACCTTTTTTAGTCACCACGTGCAAGAACTGGGGTCCGCGACCTTCTAAAGCCAAGCGACGCACGTTCTGCAGCATCGGGATCAAGGCATCTAAATCATGGCCATCAATCGGGCCGAAATAATTAAAGCCAAACTCTTGGAAGATTGTCGATGGAGAAACCATTCCTTTAGCGTGATCTTCAAGGCGTTTAGCAAACTCACGCAAAGGAGGCGCAATTGATAAAACACTATCAATGCCTTTTTTCGTCGCCGAATAAATATTGCCACTAAGCAATCTAGCCAGATGGCGATTGAGCGCGCCCACAGCAGGCGAGATCGACATGTCGTTGTCATTCAAAATCACTACGAGGGGTAAGTCGTCGTATACACCGGCATTATTCATGGCCTCAAAAGCCATACCGCCAGTCATCGCACTATCACCAATCACTGCTACGGCTACATGTCGTTCGCCTTTGGTTTGAAACGCACGCGCCATACCCATTGCTGCAGAAATACTCGTGGATGAATGACCGGTACCAAAAGCATCAAACTCACTTTCAGAGCGATGCGGAAAGCCTGATAGGCCCTTGTGCTGACGCAAGCTACCCATGCGTTCACGACGACCAGTCAGAATCTTATGTGGGTAACTCTGATGGCCAACATCCCAAACAATGCGATCGTCTGGGGTATCAAATACGTAGTGCAAGGCAATAGAGAGCTCTACCGTTCCCAAGTTGGACGACAGATGTCCACCCGTCTTGGATACAGAATCCAAGACAAACTCGCGCAACTCATCAGCTAAAGCTGGTAGCTCTTCGCGGGAGAGTTTTTTGAGATCGTCGGGGGAGTTAATGGAATGTAAAGTCATTGAACCTAAATAATCTGTACTGATGAATTTCTCTTATTATTCTTATTGATCTCTTACTTGCCGCGATTGACAACCAAGAGAGCTAAATCTTTTAATGCTTGTGCAGATGCACCAAAACTATCCAAGCTAGCGATTGCTGTTTCTTGCAACTCTTTAGCCTGCTTCTGTGCATAGTCTAAACCCATCAAGGTCACGTAGGTCGGCTTATTAGCAGCAGCGTCCTTGCCAGCCGTCTTACCCAAGGTTTGACTATCCGCGGTGGCGTCCAGCACATCATCCACAATCTGAAAGGCTAATCCCAGGGACTTTGAGTAACTTTTCAAATGCGCCATTTGCGCTGGATTTAGGTGGGCAGTAATACCGCCTAATTCCACAGCGCATGACAACAAAGCTCCTGTTTTCATAGCATGCATTTGCTTTAGACCATCCAGGTCTAATTTCTTGCCAACACTTTCTAAATCAATCGCCTGACCACCCGCCATGCCGCGTGAGCCAGAGGCAGCCGCTAATGCAGAAATCATGTTGAGGCGAACTTGCGCATCACCATTTGCATTGGCCAAGATTTCAAAAGCGCGCGTTTGTAATGCATCCCCAACGAGTAATGCTGTTGCTTCATCAAAAGCTTTGTGCACTGTCGGACGACCGCGACGTAAGTCATCATCATCCATGCATGGCAAATCATCATGTACCAATGAATAAGCATGAATACACTCAATTGCT
Organism: Polynucleobacter sp. Tro8-14-1; assembly: GCF_018881655.1. Classification (GTDB taxonomy): domain Bacteria; phylum Pseudomonadota; class Gammaproteobacteria; order Burkholderiales; family Burkholderiaceae; genus Polynucleobacter. The sequence continues at coordinate 300,255 of NZ_JACVPX010000001.1, read as the reverse complement.
ACAGCCGCAGCATCCAATGATTCGCTACTTTCGGCGTTATTGCCAAGTTGACCTGCGGCATAAACTAATAAAGGACGAATACGCTTGCCGCCACCTTGCGCTGCGTAACGCATAGCCTCATGTAAACGATGCGGCGTAGTTTGCGCGGAATCGAGCAAGCGATCTAACGCCAACTCAGTTCGCTCGGAGTGATAGGTAATCCACTCCTGAAATTGAAAAGCAGTGCCCAATTAAGCCTCGAACACTCGCACTTGTTGCTCAACTTGAGCCAACATTCCCTGACAATGTTTTAGCAAGGCTGCGCCTCGTTGATAGGCTAACAAGGTTTCTTCTAGGGAAAATTTGCCAGATTCCATATCGGAAATGAGCTTTTCAAGCTCTTTAACGGCTTGCTCATAGCGTAAATCGGGGTCAATTTGGACCTCAAGACCGGGTTTTTGACTCTCTGACTTCTTGGCTGGCATAAGCTGGATTCCTTGGTATTTCCCACACGGACAGCCCTATATATTAAAGCGAGAAGCCGTTTGGATGGGTATAATCCACCCCTTCCTTTCCAATATCGATCCGTCGATGGTTGGATTGGTTATTCCGCTTAGCTTCGGCTGACGTTTTCGGGGGTGGGGAGAATGACTAATCTGGCTACCGCGCAGAAGCTTGCGCCGTCCAATTTGCAATTGCCGGTTTCGGCATATTTTGACGCTGACCTGTATCAGCGGGAAATCGAACTGCTTTTTAAGCAGGGGCCCGGCTATGTTGGTCACGAATTGATGGTGCCTGAAATGGGCTCCTATCAAACTTTAAGCGCAGAAAACGAAGGTCGCATACTTGTTCGCAATGAGTCTGGCGTAGAACTCCTTTCCAATGTTTGTCGCCATCGTCAAGCATTGATGCTCAATGGTCGCGGTAAAGCTGACAATATTGTTTGCCCATTACATCGCTGGACTTATGACTTAGGCGGCAATTTATTAGGTGCCCCTCACTTTGAAGATAAGCCTTGTTTAAATCTTGGCAAATCCCCTTTACAAAATTGGCAAGGACTCCTATTCGAAGGTCCACGCGACGTACGCACTGACCTCGCCAAACTGGGCGTTGCCGATGACCTCAAATTTGAAGGTTACGTTCTTGACCATGTTGAAGTACATGAATGCAACTACAACTGGAAAACATTCATCGAGGTTTATCTCGAGGACTATCACGTTGTGCCATTTCATCCAGGCCTTGGAAAGTTTGTTTCTTGCGAAGATCTACACTGGGAGTTCGGCGATTGGCATAGCGTTCAAACCGTTGGCATTCACAAAGATTTACAAATTCCAGGCTCACCAACCTATCGCAACTGGCATGAAGCTGTACTTCGTCAATTTGACGGCAAAGCCCCACGCCATGGTGCCATCTGGCTTACCTATTACCCCAATGTCATGGTGGAGTGGTACCCAGGCGTTCTGTGCGTATCAACACTGCACCCTATGGGTCCCAGCAAAACACGCAATATTGTTGAGTTCTACTATCCAGAAGAAATCGCTTTGTTTGAGCGTGAATTTGTGGAAGCAGAACGTGCTGCTTATATGGAAACTTGCATCGAGGATGATGAAATTGCTGAGCGCATGGATCAGGGCCGAGCAGCCCTACTTGCCCGCGGCATTAATGAAGTAGGCCCATATCAGAGCCCAATGGAAGATGGCATGCAACATTTTCATGAGTGGTATCGCCGGGTCATGAACTTCGAAGACGCATAATCAAAACGAACTTTACGGTTTTATTAATACCCTTTATTAATAACCCCCATCACTAAAAATAGGAAGCATCATGACTCCTCTAATCTCAGCTAACCAGTTAGAAGAAATCATTAATAGCGGTGAAAATGTATTGCTCTGTGACTGTCGCTTTGATTTAGTCGACCCACTGATCGGCAAAAAATCCTACGAAGAAAGTCATATTCCTGGTGCCATTTATGTAGACCTCGATAAAGATCTCTCAGGAAACAAGACTGGCACGAACGGCAGACATCCCCTGCCCAGTCCAGAAGCCTGGGCTAAAACTAAAACGCGCTTGGGCATTAACCCCAATACCTTAGTAGTTACCTATGACAAACAAGGCTCAGTGTATGCCAGCCGTTTGTGGTGGATGCTCAAGGCAACAGGACACGCTAATGTTCGAGTGCTAGATGGTGGCTTAGATTCTTGGAATGGTCCTATGGGCTCTATTCCAAAATCGCCTAGCCCTTGCACCGAAGCTATTGGAGCGATGCCTTATGCGGGCCTAGTTCTAGTTGATGAAGTGGCGGCTAATCTAGAGACAAAGAAAAACAAAATCATCGATGCACGCACTGAAGATCGCTTTCATGGTCAAAATGAAACGCTGGATCCAGTTGGCGGGCATATTCCCGGTGCAATGAATCGCTTCTTCAAAAATAATCTCAATGCGACTGCATTCAAAACTCCTGAGCAGTTATTCAAAGAATTTTCAGCATTCCTCGGGACCACTAAAGCTTCTGAAGTTATTCACCAATGTGGATCTGGCGTCACTGCCTGCCATAACCTTCTAGCGATGGAGCTTGCTGGCTTTAAAGGCTCACGCCTGTATGCAGGTGGCTGGAGCGAATGGTGCGCAGACCCCAAAAGGCCTGTTGAACTTTAAAACTTGTTAGTGCAATAGGGACAGTAGGATCACAAACCCTACGCCACAAGCAATCAAGACCGTCTGACGTAAAGACTCGACCCAGTGTGGGCGACGGTGCATTTGCGGGATGAGATCACTCACCGCAATATAAATAAAACTACTAGAAGCGACAACCAATAAATATGGCATCGCTGCATGCGCTTTTTCCAGGAAGAAATAAGCCAATACGCCACCCACTACTGCTGATAAACCGCAGATAAGGTTGTACAACAAGGCTCGTGCACGGGAAAAGCCAGCATTTAACAAGACAATGAAATCACCAATCTCTTGTGGAATCTCATGGGCAATGATGGCAATGGCAGTGAAGATACCCACTTGATAGTCGGCCATAAAGGCTGCAGCAATCAAGATGCCATCTACGAAGTTATGAATGCCATCCCCAACCAAAATCATCCAGCCACTACGCCCAGCATTTTCTGCATCATGCCCATGGTGGTGGTGGTGACCATCACCTTCATGATGATGATCGTGTCGCAGTAAAGCGATCTTCTCAAGCAAGAAGAAACCCAATAACCCAGCAAGCAAAGTAGCAAATAAGAACTGAGGTTTTGCACCTTCCATGCTAAATGCTTCCGGCAAGGAGTGGAGCAAAGCGGTTGCTAGCAAGATGCCGACCGATAGGCTCACCATATTGTTGACCATCTTGGAGAGCATGGCCAAAGAACAGCTTGCAGCCACCAAGACGCTAGCAGTCCCCGCTAACGCAGTCACCAGGAGGATGCTTTGTAAAACAGTCATCGAGCTTATGCCACTCCGTTTTTCTTAAACCAGGCTAGGCACTTTTCCCAACCATCTTTCGCAGGACCTTCACGATAGCTAGCGCGGTAATCAGCATGGAATGCATGGGGGGTATCTGGATAAACCACAAATTCACAAGCCTTGGCAACAGGATTCTTAGGGGCGGCCTGCGCCAAAGCGGCGCGCATTTGATCAATACTCTCCAAAGAAATTCCGGTATCAGCAGCGCCATACAAGCCGAGCACTGGCGCTTTTAAATCAGCAGCAATATCTATAGGATGGCGAGGATTGCCCTCAGTCTTCTCGCCGATGAGACGACCGTACCAAGCTACACCGGCACGCACCTGCGGCAAGGTTGCGGACAACCAAGTAATACGACCACCCCAACAGAAGCCAGTAACACCGACGCGTTTTAAGTCACCGCCATTTTTGCCAGCCCACACTAAAGCAGCCTGTAGATCGTTCAAGACTTGAGCATCCGGAGTCTTGGCCACAATATTAGTCATAATTTCAGCAATGGTGCCGTAAGTATTGGGGTCGCCTGCACGAGCAAAGAACTCTGGGGCAATCGCAAGATATCCCAACTTCGCAAAACGTCTGGTGACATCAGCAATGTATTCGTGCACACCAAAAATCTCGCTCGCCACAATAATGATTGGCAAAGAGCCTTTAGCTTTTTCAGGTCGAGAGACATACGCTGGCAACTGAAAGCTACCAACGGGGATCATCTGCTCACCAGCTTTGATGCCTTTGAAATCGGTTTCAATAGCCGCAGCCATCACAGGCTCAGAGGCTCCCGCAAATCCAACCCCAATAGCAGTCGCGCTAATTGCAGATGTTTTCATAAAATTGCGTCGACTATTTTGAATGTCTTTACTCATTACCTTATCTCCTGACTTGCATTTCTCATTGAATACTTAGTGCGCTTCTTCCCAATTATCGCCAATCCCAATACTAACCACTAAAGGCACCTTTAACTGGGCGACATTGCACATCAAACCGGGTAATTTAGCTTGCACTAGCTCAAGCTCATCAAAAGGCACGTCTAGCACCAACTCATCATGAACCTGAAGTAAAAGCTTCGTCTTGAGCTGCTCCTTTTCGAGCCAGTCCTCAACGGCGATCATGGCCAATTTAATTAAGTCAGCAGCAGTACCTTGCATTGGGGCATTAATCGCTGCCCGCTCAGCTCCCTGGCGTCGCGGACCATTGGAACCCTTGATTTCTGGCAACCAAAGACGTCGCCCAAAGACCGTCTCTACATAACCATTCTCTCTTGCTTCGAGACGGGTGCGCTCCATATATTGAGCCACCCCTGGATAACGATCGAAGTATTTAGCGATGTAGTTTTGTGCAGCAGAACGCTCAATACCCAGATTGCCGGCTAAACCAAAAGCACTCATTCCGTAAATCAGGCCAAAGTTAATGACTTTGGCGTAACGACGTTGCTCAGAATTAACATCATCTAATGGGACACCAAAAATCTCTGCTGCCGTGGCTTGGTGAACGTCTTTACCTTCTTTAAATGCCGTTAATAGATTTTCATCTTCGGCAATATGCGCCATGATGCGCAACTCAACTTGGGAATAATCCGCTGACAATAATTTGCATCCGTCTGCTGGAATAAAGGCCTCACGAATACGACGACCCTCTTCTGTGCGCACTGGAATATTTTGCAAGTTTGGATCGCTTGATGCCAGGCGACCTGTAACTGCAGTAGCTTGAGAAAAGTTCGTATGAACGCGACCCGTCTTGGGATCGGCCATGCGAGGAAGCTTCTCAATATAGGTGGACATTAGCTTTGCCAAACTGCGGTAATCCAAAATGCGCGCAGGCAAGGGATAGTCTTCCGCTAGCTTCTGCAACACCTCCTCATCGGTAGAGGGTGCACCTGAAGGCGTCTTTTTAATTACCGGAAGCTCAAGTTGTCCAAATAAAATTTCTGCGATCTGCTTAGGTGACTGAATATTAAATGGCTGACCTGCTAGCTTGTGAATTTCGCCTTCTAACTCAAGCAAACGTTTGCCCACCTGCTGGCCTTGTTTGGCCAATAATGCTGAATCAATCCGAATACCGTTACGCTCCATGATGCCGAGCACACGCATAGCGGGCATTTCTACCTTTTCATAGATATAGAGCAAGCCTGAGTTTTCCTGAATCTGTGGCCATAACTCCAAATGCAGACGCAAAGTAATATCGGCATCTTCTGCCGCATAGTCTGTTGCAATTTGGAGATCGACTTGATCAAAACCAATCTGGTGGACGCCTTTGCCGCACACCTCTTCATAGCGAATGGTTTTCATGCCCAGATGGCGTTCAGCCAAGCTGTCCATATTGTGGGGCATGTGCGACTCGAGCACATATGACTCTAGCAAGGTATCGAATGCAACACCCTTTAAGGTAATGTCATAGTTTGCAAAGATATGAGCATCGTACTTTAAGTTTTGACCTACTTTTAAATGCGTTGCGCTTTCTAACCAAGGCTTCATGCGCGCAAGCACTAAGTCACGATCAAGTTGTACCTCACCGTTGCGGTGAGCAACTGGAATGTAACAAGCTTCACCCGGCTTTACTGATAAAGAAATTCCAACAAGTTCTGCCGCAAGCGCATCAAGACTAGTAGTTTCCGTATCAACTGCCGTTAACTCAGATGCCTCAATCCTCTTAAGCCACTTCTCTAAACTCGCTTCGTCCACGACGCATTCGTAGTGACGCTCGACCGCATCTTGTGAGTCTCGAGTTTCTTGTGACAAATCTTTAGTCGGCGAGCCAGCAATCACGCGTGTCTTTTTTTCTTTATCTGCTCCGCCCTCAGAGGAAGAAATTGGGCTACCTGCCAAATCAAAGCTTGCTGGCTCAGCCTTACTATCCGGGCTTGTGAGCTGCTTTTCCACGTCACGCAACCAAGTCTTAAATGCATAGCGCTCAAATAATTCACGTAATAAAGGCGCGTCTTCAGACTTGGCATGCAAGTCATCTAAGCTTGGTAAATGGGGCGATAAATCACAATCGGTTTTTACCGTAATGAGTTGACGAGCTTGCGGCAACCAAGGAAGCGTAGCGCGCAAGTTTTCACCAACTACGCCTTTAACTTGATCGGCATTTGCCATCAAGTTATCGAGATTACCAAATTCCGCTAGCCATTTATTGGCCGTCTTTGGTCCCGCCTTCGGAACACCTGGCACGTTATCGACGGTATCGCCGATGATAGATAAATAATCCACAATCAATTCTGGTGGTACGCCAAACTTTTCTTTGACACCTTCGATATCTAGCTTTTCATTTGTCATCGTATTGATGAGGGTGACTGAAGGATTTACCAGTTGCGCCAAATCTTTATCGCCCGTGGAGATGATGGTTTCCCAACCCGCTTGCGTAGCTTGGCAAGCCAAAGTCCCAATGACGTCGTCCGCCTCAACGCCGGAGACCATCAATACGGGCCATCCTAAAGCCTTCACCATGGCATGAATTGGCTCAATCTGTTTAACCAAATCCTCAGGCATGGGGGAGCGATGCGCCTTGTATTCCGAGTACATTTCGTCGCGGAAGGTCTTCCCTTTAGCATCAAAAACACAGGCAATATGGTCGGCCTTAAGCTCAGATCGGGCCCGGCGCATCATATTCACCATGCCATAAATAGCCCCAGTAGGCTCTCCAGCCCCATTTCTGAGGTCTGGCATGGCGTGGAAGGCGCGATAGAGGTAGCTAGAGCCGTCTACCAACAAGAGTCTATGTTTAGTCATACCGCAATCGTACAATCTAGTTGTGAATTGCCTACAGGTCTGGTTAGGGAACCGACCGAGAGTAGGCTTGAAAAGGTGAAAAAATGCATTATTTAACGAACTTAATTAGCCGCTCAATGAGTCAAAGCCTAACCCTAATGAGTTTTTTGGTGGTTTTTGGACTTTTTGGCACCACTTCAGCCCACGCTCAGAATAACAGCCAGGCACTGAGCCCATCAGAATTAAACCGTATCAATAGTCAGCCACTCGCACCTGCTGTGAGCGCAAGTGGGGCGACATCCAACCCTGAGCAACGCAAGCCAAACTATCAATACCGAGACAAAAACGGCACCACCGTTACCGAATATAAGGATGTCAATTCTCCAACACAGGTAGATGTAAAAACGCCATACACCAGCTATGAAATGGCACCACCCACATCTGTGATGCCAGGACCTCCAAAAGATACAGATCTGATCAGCGTTCCTAGCGTCAGCATTCCCTTTTAATTTAAAAAGCATTTACTGATTTATGGCTGTATTTACCCCGATTGAGCTTGAAGATATTTCTCAATGGATTACTCAAGACTTTGATATCGGCCAAGCCACTGAAATTCGTGGCATTCATGGTGGTATTGAAAACTCTAATTTTTTCTTAGATACCACCAAGGATGGCAAGAAGCGGGAATATGTTTTAACAATCTTTGAAAGATTGTCTGCGGAACAACTTCCTTTCTATTTAGAGTTAATGCGCCACCTGGCAAACAAAGGTGTGCCTGTACCCAAGCCGATTGAAAACAAACAGGGCAACATTCTCTTTACCCTCAAAGGCAAGCCGGCAGCCATTGTTACCAAGCTACCAGGCCTTTCCAGACTCCAACCAGAAGCCAATCATTGCGCTCTTGTTGGCGGGATGCTAGCGAAGATGCATTTGGCTGGAAAGGATTTTCCAAAGTCCCAAGAGAATCTTCGTAGCCTTGCTTGGTGGCAGAAAACAATACCTTCGGTATTGCAACATTTAAGCACGCCCCAGAAAGAACTCATTACTCATGAGTTAAAAACTCAAGAGGAATTTTTTGCCTCAGGCACCTATGATGGATTGCCGCAAGGGGCGAGTCATTGCGATCTCTTCCGCGACAATGTTTTATTTGACCCCAAAGGATCTGATATTTCTCAAGATCAATTGGGCGGCTTCTTTGATTTTTACTTTGCCGGCACTGATAAATGGCTATTTGATATCGCCGTCACCGTCAATGACTGGTGTCTTGCTGATAACAAGCAAGATTTAGATCCTATTCGCTTAGACGCGTTCATGAAAGCCTATCAGTTGGTTCGCCCTCTCACCAAAGAAGAGCAAGTTAGCTGGCCACTCATGTTGCGTGCAGCAGCTTTACGCTTCTGGGTTTCAAGACTCTGGGACTTCTATTTGCCGCGTGATGCGCAGATGCTTACCCCGCATGACCCTACGCACTTTGAACGTATTCTTTTAAGTCGCCGCTCACTATGAAACTGAATTCCGTAGCACCCAAAGAAGGCTACACCTGGATTAGACAAGGCATTTGGCTCTTTAAACAAAATCCCTTGGGCTTTTTAATGCTGGTCTTTATGTACGTCTTTGCAGCGCAGCTAGCAGTCGTCGTTCCAGTGATTGGCGTCTTTGCAGTGCTTCTGCTCACGCCAACTCTTTCAGTTGGATTCATGACGGCTTGCCGCCAAGGCATTCAAAAGGAGCGCATTAGGCCGATGGTCTATTTGATAGCCCTGCGGTCTGGCCCTATCGTGCGAAAAAGAATTCTGCAATTAGGTCTGGTGTATGCCGGCATGATTTTGTTGCTCAGCTTTATCTTAAGTCTCTTAGTTGACTTTGAATTACTGCTTCCACTGATGACTAGTGATAAACCTATCACGCCCGAGGCTTTGCGTCAGGTTTACTTGGTGCTTTGCTTTGGCGCGATACTGTACATACCAGTAGCGATGTTGATGTGGTTTTCACCAGTCTTGGTTGCATGGACCGATATGTCTGTGCCACAAGCACTCTTCTCTAGCGCATTAGCGTGCTGGGCCAATAAAGCCGCATTCTTTCTGTATCTAGCCATTTGGAGCGCCATTCTGATTGCCATTCCGCTAACAGTGGGAATGATTTTTGATGCGCTTGATCTGGGGCAGGCAGCCTCGTTCATCATCGCCCCGATTTCTATGGCGGGCTTGACGATAATGCACTGCTCTTTTTATGCGACTTGGAAAGCTTGCTTCACAGAAGATGAAGTGGTGTTACCTGTTTAATTAATTTATCAGTCAATCGCAGCAAGCTTCGCAATACTCAGCTGTAACCACTTGATGCCATGACGCTTGAAATTAACCTGCGCCCTTGCATCAGCATCTACACCTTCTAAACCAGTCACGCGTCCTTCACCGAACTTCGTATGAAAGACATTCTGCCCAATGGTGAATGGATAATTGCCGCGAGGTGGGGAGGCTAGTCTTTTCACCTCCATCGACGCTGAACCAACTCGCTTCGCCGGTCTTTGACGTTCAGAGCCTGAATCAAAAAAGTCATTCGACTCATATTCGCGTTGACGGGTATAACCATCTTGCCAAGTAGATCCTGATCTTGAGTTTCCACCGCCCCAGCGTGCATCTCTTGCTTTAGGAGTAAGCCATTTCAATGAATCGGATGGGAGCTCTTCTAGGAAGCGGGAAGGCATGTTGTAGCGTACTTGGCCATGCAGCATACGAGATTGGGTGTGTGAGAGATACAGTCGCTCCTTCGCACGCGTAATCGCCACATACATCAGACGACGCTCTTCTTCTAAGCCATTCTGCTCGTTCACACTGTTCTCATGCGGGAATAAACCTTCCTCGAGACCGGTAATGAACACCGAAGTGAACTCTAAGCCTTTTGCTGAGTGCACTGTCATCAGTTGGACGGCATCTTGCCCTGCTTGGGCTTGATTGTCACCAGCCTCCAATGAAGCATGGGATAAGAAGGCCGCCAAAGGTGAAACCTCTACAACGCCTGGAGCATTCTCTCCCGGCAACATTGCAGCGGCTGCGTCTTGACCGTAACCTTCTTCGGCAATAAAGGCAGTGGCAGCGTTAATCAATTCTTGTAAGTTCTCGACGCGATCCTGTCCTTCGCGCTCAGAGAGGTAATGCTGAATCAAGCCACTATGCTGAATTACAAATTCGACTGTTTCTGGCAAAGTGTTGTGACGCGTAGCTTCACGCATGTGATCTACTAAACGCACAAATCCACTAAGTGCGGCGCCGGCTTTGCCTTCTAAAGTAGAGGCAGCTAAATATAAAGAACACTGTTGTGCTCTGGCAGCATCTTGTAAGGCTTCGATTGATCTTGCACCAATTCCGCGGGTCGGGAAATTCACGACTCGGGAGAATGAAGTGTCGTCATTTGGATTCTCGAGCAAGCGTAAGTAAGCGAGTGCATGTTTAATTTCAGCACGTTCGAAGAAGCGCAAACCGCCATACACACGATACGGAATACCCGCAGAAAATAATGCGTGCTCAATAATGCGTGACTGGGCATTACTACGATAGAGCAAAGCTACTTCAGTACGCTTGATACCACTATTGACTAAAGCCTTGATTTCGTCCACCAGCCAAGCGGCTTCGGCATGATCGCTCGGTGCTTCATAGATACGGACTGGCTCGCCATGACCAGCATCCGTTCGCAGGTTTTTACCCAGGCGCTCAGAGTTATTCGCAATCAGGTGATTTGCCGTATCTAAAATATGGCCGTGTGAGCGATAGTTCTGCTCTAACTTCACCATCAATGGGTGATATTGCTTTTCATAGAGACGCATATTTTCAACGTCGGCGCCACGGAATGCATAAATACTTTGATCATCATCCCCCACCGCAAAAACGGAACTACTACCCATGCCACTGACATTGATGCGACTTGCGTCATGACCCGATAACAATTTAAGCCATGCATATTGCAAAGCATTGGTATCTTGAAACTCATCAATCAAAATATGACGAAAGCGCTCTTGATAGTGAGTCCGAATCGCCTCGCTATGTTTGAGTAATTCATAACTGCGCAATAAGAGTTCAGCAAAATCCACCACACCTTCGCGCTGACATTGTTCATCGTAAGCCGCATACAGTTGCGCCATCTTGGCTTGGAAGTCATCGCCCAGCGCTAAATCTTTTGCGCGTTGACCGCGCTCCTTGGCGTGGGCAATAAAGTATTGCAACTGCTTTGCAGGATATTTTTCATCATCGACTTTTAAGCCCTTTAAAAGGCGCTTAATTGCAGAGAGCTGATCTTGGGTATCCAAGATTTGGAAAGTCGACGGTAAACCCGCTTCCTTGTGATGAGCACGCAATAAACGGTTACAAAGACCATGAAAGGTGCCAATCCACATCCCACGTGTATTAATCGGCAGCATGGCACTGAGACGCAGCATCATCTCTTTGGCAGCCTTATTGGTGAAGGTCACCGCTAGGACGCCAATAGGGGATACCTGGCCGGTCTGAATCAACCAGGCTATACGGGTGGTGAGGACGCGGGTCTTGCCGCTCCCTGCCCCAGCCAAAATCAAGGCTGACTGGGCTTGGCCATTTTCGTGGACGGGCGGGAGGGTCACTGCCTCGCGCTGTTCTGGATTGAGGTTCGCGAGCAAGTCTGAGTACATCAGCCCAATTATAATTTGCCTCTTATGCCAAATGCCTCAAATACCCCTAATTCACCAGCGGCCAGCTCAGCGGACGAGCTCGCCAAATCCTACGAACCCGCCCCGATAGAGGCCTACTGGGGTCCAGAGTGGGAACGTCGAGGTATCGCCAACTCGACTATGGATGAGGGCAAGGGTGACTTTTCTATTCAGCTGCCACCGCCTAATGTGACCGGCACCCTGCATATGGGTCACGCATTCAATCAAACCATCATGGATGGCTTGGTACGTCATGCGCGCATGTCAGGCAAAAATACTTTATGGGTACCGGGCACCGATCATGCCGGTATTGCGACTCAAATTGTTGTGGAGCGTCAACTCGATGCGCAAAAAGTTTCTCGCCACGACTTAGGCCGCGACAAGTTTTTAGAAAAAGTATGGGAGTGGAAAGAAACTTCCGGCAACACGATTACCCGCCAAATTCGTCGCTTAGGTGCTTCGATCGATTGGGGCAAAGAATATTTCACGATGGACAGTAAGATGTCCAAGGCAGTTGTCGAAGTATTTGTCCGCCTACATGAACAAGGTTTGATTTACCGCGGTAAACGCTTGGTGAACTGGGATCCTGTTTTGGGTACGGCAGTTTCTGATTTAGAAGTAGTGAGCGAAGAAGAAGATGGATCGATGTGGCATATACGCTATCCATTAACCGATGGCTCTGGCCACCTCACTGTTGCCACTACACGTCCAGAAACCTTATTAGGCGACGTTGCTGTCATGGTGAACCCAGAAGATGAGCGCTACAAGCATCTTATCGGCAAGTCAGTAAACTTGCCTTTGTGTGATCGCCAGATCCCCGTGATTGCTGATGACTATGTTGATTTGAACTTTGGCACTGGAGTTGTGAAGGTAACTCCCGCACATGACTTTAATGACTATGCAGTAGGTCAACGTCATCAACTACCCATGATCAACATCCTCACTTTGGATGCCAAAATTAATGAGAATGCTCCAGCCGCCTATCAAGGCATGGAAAGATTCGCAGCACGCAAACAAGTAGTTTCTGATTTAGAGGCTGCTGGTTTATTGGAAAAAGTTCAGCCACATAAATTAATGGTGCCACGCGGTGATCGCACCCAAACCATCATTGAACCAATGCTCACTGACCAATGGTTTGTGGCGATGTCTAAACCTAGTCCCGATAATAAGTATCAACCAGGCTCCTCGATTGCTGGTGCTGCCTTGGATGCGGTAACCAAAGGTGATATCAAGCTGGTTCCAGAGAACTGGATCAATACCTATACTCAGTGGTTAGAAAATATTCAAGACTGGTGCATCTCCCGTCAACTCTGGTGGGGTCATCAAATCCCCGCTTGGTATGGCGATGATGGACAAATTTTTGTCGGTCGCTCTGAGGAAGAGGCTAAAACGAAAGCTGCTGCCGCTGGATACACCGGCAAACTCAACCGTGACCCTGACGTTCTGGATACTTGGTTCAGCTCTGCGCTCGTACCATTTAGCTCTTTAGGTTGGCCCGAAGAAACGCCTGCTTTAAATCACTTCCTACCTTCATCTGTTTTGGTGACTGGTTTTGACATCATCTTCTTCTGGGTAGCACGCATGGTTATGATGACATGCCACTTCACTGGAAAAGTACCATTCCACACTGTCTATGTGCATGGCCTAGTGCGCGATGCTGAAGGTCAGAAGATGAGCAAGTCCAAAGGCAACACTTTGGACCCAATCGATTTGATTGATGGCATCAAGATTGAGGAGTTGGTAGGCAAGAGAACTACCGGCCTCATGAATCCAAAACAAGCCGAGAGTATTAGCAAGAAAACAAAAAAAGAGTTTCCGGATGGTATTCCTGCGTTTGGCACTGATGCCCTGCGCTTTACTTTTGCCTCTTTGGCTTCGCTGGGTCGCAATATTAACTTTGATCAAAAGCGTTGCGAAGGCTATCGCAATTTCTGTAACAAACTTTGGAATGCCACTCGCTTTGTGCTCATGAATTGCCCTGGTGGCGATGAAGACAATGGCTTTGCACCTTGTGATAACCAATGCGGTCCCGATGGCTATTTGGATTTTTCACCAGCTGATCGTTGGATCGTTTCACAACTCCAAAGAACTGAAGCCGAAGTGGCCAAAGGCTTTGAAGCTTATCGCTTTGATAATATTGCCAGCAGCATTTACCAATTTGTTTGGGATGAGTATTGCGATTGGTATCTAGAGCTTGCTAAGGTGCAATTACAGACTGGCACTCCAGCACAACAACGCGCCACTCGCCGTACCCTCTTGCGCGTTTTGGAAACTATTTTGCGCATGGCGCATCCTTTAATTCCATTTATTACCGAAACGCTTTGGCAGACTGTTGGCCCTAAATCTGGAAAAGTTTTAGCCCAGCAAGAAAAACAAACCATTGCGCTCCAACCTTATCCTGTTGCTCAGCCTGAAAAGATTGATGAGAAGAGTGAAGCCTGGGTTATGCAGATCAAAGCAATTGTGGATGCCTGCAGAAATCTTCGTGGCGAGATGCAGGTTCCTCCTGGTCAAAAAGTGCCTCTCTGGATCTGCGGTCCAAAAGAGTTCCTGGAAAAAGCGACGCCTTATCTTATGGCCCTTGCTAAATTAACTGAGGTCAAAATCTACGGTGATGAATCTGCTTTAGAAAAAGATGCTCCCGGAGCACCAATTGCTTTGGTGGGTAATATCAAACTTCTTCTCAAGATTGAAGTGGATGTTGCTGCTGAGCGCATTCGCCTTGGCAAGGAAATTGAGCGTCTAGCTAATGAAATCAATAAAGCCAAGGGCAAATTAACCAATGAAAGCTTTGTGGCACGCGCCCCAGCCGAGGTTGTTGCCCAAGAAAAACAGCGTCTTGCAGGCTTTGAGCAAAACCATGAGAAGCTAGCTGCACAATTAGAGCGTCTCAAATAAAAACGATTAGAACGGACCATCCATGTCAATCCATTTCGGCTCCAAAAAAGTAACTAAGGCTGTATTTCCCGTTGCGGGATTTGGCACACGCTTTTTGCCTGCCACTAAAGCCAGCCCAAAAGAAATGCTCAATGTCGTGGATAAGCCGCTGATTCAATACGCTGTTGATGAAGCTGTTGCAGCTGGAATTACTGAGCTCATTTTTGTTACGGGTCGCAGCAAGCGCGCCATTGAAGATCACTTTGATAAAGCCTACGAGTTAGAGGCAGCCCTAGAAGCAAAGAATAAACAGGACCTTCTTCAACTTGTTCGCAGCGTTAAACCTGATAATGTAGACTGCATCTACATTAGACAAGCTGAACCATTGGGCTTGGGACATGCGGTTTTATGTGCTGCCAGAGTAGTTGGTGATGAACCATTTGCAGTTATTTTGGCCGACGACCTTTTGGATGGGCAACCGCCAGTTCTCTCTCAAATGCTCAAAGTGTATGAAGAGCAAGAGGGATCTGTTTTGGCAGTGGAAAAAATCGATCCTGCCAAAAGCAGCTCATACGGAATAGTCTCAGGAGATGAGGTCAGCAAAGGCATTTATCGCCTCAATGGCATCGTTGAGAAACCAAAGCCAGCAGATGCGCCTTCTGACCTCGCGGTAGTCGGGCGCTATGTGCTCTCAGCAAAGATTTTTGACCATATCCGCAATGTAAAACCTGGTGCCGGCGGAGAAATTCAACTCACCGATGCCATTGCTGCATTACTAAAAGAAGAGCCTGTATTTGCTTACAAATATGATGGTGTTCGTTATGACTGCGGTAGCAAGTTGGGCTACCTCAAGGCCTCTGTAGATTTCGCGCTGCGCCACCAAGAAGTGGGTGAGGAATTTGCAGAGTACTTAAAAAGCTGGTCTTTAAAGTAATCCTCTGGGGTTAGATATACAAAAAGGCAGAGATTAATCTCTGCCTTTTTGTTTGATTACTTACCAAGAAGTATAAGCGTCAGAATTTTTCTTATCTGCGCTTCATAAAGAAAACCAGTACATCACCTTCTGTAGTGCTTGCAAGCAACTCATTACCAGTTTGCTTGGCAAATGCAGGGAAGTCATGAGCGGCGCCCGCATCGGTTGCCTTAATCTTCAAGACCTCACCTGACTGCATCGTTGCCAAGGCTTTTTTAGTGCGCAGGATAGGCAATGGACAGTTCATGCCAATTGCATCTACCTCTGCATTAAAAGCAATATTCACTGGTTCACTCATTTGCTTGCTATCCAGTCTTTAACGCCGTCCAAGGCCTCACCCAGCTTACTAGGATCAGTTCCGCCGGCCATCGCCATTTCTGGTTTACCGCCGCCTTTACCGCCCACTTGTTGGGCAACAAAGTTCACGAGATCGCCTGCCTTTACTTTGCCAATCGAATCAGCCGTCACGCCTGCGATCAAACTCACCTTATCACCCTGCACCGAGGCCAACACAATGGCAGCAGTCTTCAACTTTGCCTTGAGAGCATCCATGGTTTCACGAAGCACGCCAGCATCAGCGCCATCAAGTCGAGCAGCAATGACTTTAATGCCATTCACATCGATGGCTTGACCTGCTAACTCATCGCCCTGGCTGGCAGCTAACTTAGAGTTCACTTTTTCTAAATCGCGCTCCGCTTGACGCAGGCTTTCTTGAAGTTGCGCAACGCGATTGACCAAATCACCAGGGTGGGTTTTGAGAATCGCCGCAGCTTCATTGATCTTGTCTTCCAAACCTTGCAAGAAATGCAGCGCGTTATTACCGGTCACAGCCTCAACGCGGCGGATACCAGCGGCAACACCGCCCTCCGAAACAATCTTCAAGCTACCGATATCGCCGGTGCGACCTACGTGAGTGCCGCCACAGAGCTCTTTAGAAGAACCGATCTCCAGCACACGCACTTCAGCGCCATACTTCTCACCAAAGAGCATCATGGCGCCAGTCTTTTGGGCATCATCCAAAGACATGACCTTGCCTGAAGTAGCGGTATTTTCCAGAATCTCTTGATTCACAATATCTTCAATGCGACGAATTTGCTCAGCCGTAATAGGTGCGTTGTGAGTAAAGTCGAAACGGGTCTTAGTGGCATCTACCAATGACCCTTTTTGTTGCACATGATCGCCCAGCACTTCACGTAAGGCTTTGTGCAAGATATGAGTAGCGCTGTGGTTACGCATCGTGTCGGTTCTTTGCTGCACATCTACCAAGGCATTAAGCGCATCGCCGACCTTAAGCTCGCCCTCATGTAATTCGCCTTGATGGCCAAATACATCAGCCTGAATCTTGAAGGTGTCATCCACTGAGAAGCGCACAGTTTCATTACGCAACTCACCTTTATCGCCTACTTGGCCACCAGATTCCGCATAAAAAGGCGTGTTATCTAATACGATCACCGCTGCATCGCCAGCCTTCACTGAGGCGACCTCAGAGCCATCCACATAAAGGGCTGTGACTTTGGCGCCTTCATGCTTTAAGGTGTCATACCCATGAAATTGCGTAGGCTTACCCTTGTAATCAAGCCCTTGAGCTACCTTGAATTTGCCTGCGGCTCTTGCTTGATCACGTTGCTTCTGCATCGCCACTTCAAAACCTTCGGCATCAACAGTAACGCCACGCTCACGACAAACGTCAGCGGTTAAATCCAATGGGAAACCAAAAGTGTCATGCAAACGGAAAGCAGTTTCTCCATCGACTACTTTTGCGCCGCCAGCTAAAGCACCATCCAAAATTTCCATGCCATTAGCAATCGTTTGGAAGAAGCGCTCTTCTTCTTGCTTAATGACTTCACTGACTTTGTCTTGTGCGGCACGCAACTCTGGATAGGCTTCGCCCATCTCTTTGACAAGCGCAGGCACCAACTGATAAAAGAATGGTTTACGTGCCCCCAACTTATAACCATGACGAATCGCGCGACGCGCAATGCGACGCAATACATAACCACGACCGGCATTACCTGGAATGACGCCATCAACGACAATGAAGCTACATGCGCGGATATGGTCTGCAATCACTTTGAGTGATGGGCTTTGTGCATCACAGTTTTCACCACCCGCCGCATCAACCGCATCCTTAGAAGCCTTAAGGAGATTGACGAAAAGGTCGATCTCATAATTGGAGTGAACATGCTGCAACACTGCTGCAATGCGCTCAAGACCCATGCCTGTATCAACGCTAGGCTTAGGTAGCGGATGCATTACACCGGCCTCATCGCGGTTGTACTGCATGAAGACGTTATTCCAAATTTCGATGAAGCGATCACCATCTTCATCAGGACTTCCAGGAGGGCCGCCAGGAATATGCTCACCGTGATCGTAGAAAATTTCAGTGCAAGGTCCGCAAGGGCCTGTGTCACCCATCATCCAAAAATTATCCGATGCGTAACGCGCGCCCTTGTTATCCCCAATGCGAATAATGCGATCGGCGGGCACACCAATTTGCTTATTCCAAATGTCATAAGCCTCGTCATCTTCAGCATAGACAGTGACTAGGAGTTTTTCTTTTGGCAACTGGAAAACTTGGGTCAATAAATCCCAGGCAAATTGAATAGCGTCCTTCTTGAAATAATCTCCAAAAGAGAAATTACCCAACATTTCAAAAAAGGTATGGTGACGCGCGGTGTATCCGACGTTATCCAAGTCATTGTGCTTTCCACCGGCTCGGATGCACTTCTGAGCAGTCGTCGCGCGGTTATATGGGCGCTTATCGAAGCCCAAAAACACATCCTTAAATTGGTTCATGCCTGCATTAGTAAATAGCAGGGTTGGGTCATCCCCTGGCACTACTGGGCTGGAAGGGACGATTTGGTGACCTTTTTGGGCAAAGAAGTCCAGATAGGCCTGGCGAATTTGGGAGACTTTCATGGCAATAATTATCGCATTGGCACCTGTCTAGGGCAAACCCTAGACAAGATCCCCGTATCCTGCCTTACAATCACTCAACATCAATAAATCGACAAATAAGTCGGTAATTAAGGAGCGCAACTTGGAAATCCGTAATCAAAAAGATTTTGGGGCCGGCCTAATGTATATGGTCATTGGTCTCTTTTTTACCTTCATGGCTACCCAGTACCCAATGGGAACTCCCGCCAAAATGGGGCCTGGATACTTCCCCTTCTGGCTTGGCCTAGTTATGACAGCCCTGGGCTTAATAATCCTAGTGAAGTCACTCAGTGCCAAAGCAGCGATTGAAAAAATCCCTCCTTTCAACTGGAAGGTCATTGGCCTCATTACTGGATCCGTCATTGCATACGGCGCCCTCCTACCAACGATGGGCTTTATCGTAGCGGTCTTCGTTTTGGTATTTATGTCAGCCAGCGCAAGTCATGAATTTCATTGGAAAGGCACTTTAATCAATGCCACATTTCTAATTGTTTTCACTTATTCGGTATTCGTTTTGGGTCTGAAATTGCAGTTCCCATTACTGCCTTTCTTTCTTCAATAACGTACCGGGATACTGAAAATGGACTTATTTGCTAATTTAGCTCTCGGTTTTGATACCGCGTTTACATTACAAAATCTTCTTTACTGTCTGATCGGCTGTGTATTGGGAACCCTGATTGGCGTGTTGCCAGGCTTGGGTCCAATCGCCACTATTGCCATGTTATTGCCAGCTACTTATGCCTTGCCTCCAATCGCTGCATTGATTATGTTGGCTGGTATTTACTACGGCTCACAGTACGGTGGCTCTACAACAGCGATTCTGTTGAACATCCCAGGAGAAACATCCTCGGTGGTTACGGCGATCGATGGCTACCAAATGGCCAGAAATGGTCGAGCTGGTGTTGCATTGTTCACTGCCGGCATGGGTTCATTCTTTGCGGGTTGCGTGGCAACTTTAGTGTTGGCCGCTTTTGCTGCACCCCTCTCACAGTTGGCATTTAAATTTGGGCCCGCTGAATATTTCTCTCTCATGGTCTTGGGTTTGATTGGTGCAGTGGTCTTAGCATCCGGCTCTCTGATCAAAGCGATCGGCATGATCGTCTTGGGTCTTCTAATGGGCTTGATCGGCACCGACGTTAACTCGGGTGTATCGCGTTATGCGTTTGATATTCCTGAATTAAGTGACGGTATTGGTTTCGTAGCTGTTGCTATGGGTGTATTCGGTTTCGCAGAAATCATGGGCAACCTTGAGAAGACCGATGAGGACGAAGGCTTCCTCAATAAGATGACCACCATGATTCCTACCAAGGAAGACGTCAAACGCATGATTCCGTCTATCTTGCGTGGTACTTTTATTGGCTCAATTTTAGGCATCCTGCCAGGCGGAGGAGCAGCCTTGGCATCTTTCGGCGCCTACTCTGTCGAGAAGAAATCCTCCAAATACAGCCATGAGTTTGGTAAAGGTGCGATTGAGGGTGTAGCTGGTCCAGAGTCAGCCAACAATGCTGCTGCTCAAACATCATTTATTCCTTTACTTACCTTAGGTATCCCACCAAACGCAGTGATGGCATTAATGGTTGGCGCGATGACTATTCATAATATTCAGCCTGGCCCACAAGTCATGACCAGCAACCCTGCTTTGTTCTGGGGTCTGATCGCTTCCATGTGGATTGGTAACGTGATGTTGATTCTCTTGAACTTGCCCTTGATTGGTATCTGGGTAAAGTTACTGAAGATTCCTTATCGCTTCATGTACCCAGCCATTCTGGTTTTCTGCTGTATCGGCGTCTATACCGTAAACAACACTGTGTTTGACGTATACGTGACCGCTGCCTTCGGCATCATTGGTTACCTCTTTTTCAAACTGGGTTGCGAACCGCCTCCATTGCTTTTGGGCTTCGTACTTGGACCAATGATGGAAGAGAACTTCCGCCGCGCATTATTGTTATCCCGTGGCGATTTCACTACCTTCCTGACTCGTCCACTTTCCTTGGGATTGCTGATTGCATCAGCACTCTTGGTGGTCATGGTTACCTTGCCGGCAGTCAAGAAGACTCGCGAAGAGGCGTTTGTCGAAGACTAATTGCCTTAGACCTACCGGAAACGAGCCCGCAGCTGTTTGCGGGCTTTTTCTTTATGGGCGGGGGTTTTCTCTACAATATGGCTATGTCCCAAGATAGCAAACCTTCCAAAGCAAATGCCGGCGCTGTAGCCGAATCGTCTAATTTCTTGCGTCAGATCATCGATCATGATTTGGCAAGCGGGGCTTTTGCACAGCGCACCAATCTTGCTGGGGAATCTATCCCATCGATCATCACCCGCTTTCCACCAGAACCTAATGGCTACTTACATATTGGTCACGCTAAAAGCATTTGTCTGAACTTTGGATTAGCTGCTGATTACAACAATCAAGCTGGGGGTGCGCGCTGCAATATGCGTCTAGATGACACCAACCCAGTTAAAGAGGATGTGGAATACGCCGACAGCATTTTGGATGCAGTGAAGTGGCTAGGTTTTGATTGGGGAACCCATCTTTATCACGCAAGCGACTACTTTGACAAACTCTATGAGTTTGCTGAAATCTTGATTCAGAATGGCAAAGCGTATGTCGATAGCCAAAGTGCTGATGACATTCATGCCAATCGAGGTAACTTTGGCCAAGCTGGAAAAAATAGTCCTTACCGCGATCGCAGCCCAGAAGAGAATCTCTCCTTGTTCCGCGAAATGCGTGATGGGAAGTTCAAGGATGGCGAGCATGTATTGCGCCTGAAAATTGACATGACGCATCCCAACATTGTGATGCGTGATCCCGTGGTTTACCGCATCCGCCATACCGATCACCACCGCACTGGCAGCAAATGGTGCATTTACCCTTTATATGACTTCACACATTGCATCTCTGACGCATTAGAGAATGTCTCCCACTCCATCTGCACACTAGAGTTCGAGAACAACCGCCCCTTGTACGATTGGATTGTGAATTCATTAAAAGAATTGGGTGTCTTTAAAGACCCGGTGCCACATCAATATGAGTTCGCACGCCTCAACCTGACTTACACCATCACCAGCAAACGTAAGTTACTGCAGCTTGTAGAAGAAAAGCATGTTGAGGGTTGGGATGATCCTCGAATGCCAACCATCGTAGGCATTCGTCGCCGTGGTTACACTCCTGAAAGTATTCGCTTATTTTGCGAGCGCATTGGTGTCTCTAAAGCTGATAGCTGGATTGATATGAGCACCCTTGATCAAGCATTACGCGATGATCTAGAAGTCAGGGCTCCACGCGCTACTGCGGTACTCAAACCACTCAAGCTCGTAGTGGAAAACTTTGATGCCTCAGTAAAAGAAGCATGCTCTGCTCCACGCCATCCGAATCAACCCGAGTGGGGCAATCGTGAATTTCATTTCACGCGCGAACTGTGGATTGAAGCAGACGACTTTATGAAGGAACCCATCAAGGGATTCTTCAGACTTTATCCACCGATTGGAGATCAGCCTGGTAGCCGTGTTCGCTTACGCCATGGCTTTGTAGTGGAATGCACTGGTTTTGAAACCGACGCACAAGGGAATGTCACCCAAGTCAACGTGACACACTTTCCCGATAGCAAGAGCGGCACCGCTGGCTCTAATAACTACAAGGTCAAGGGCAATATTCACTGGATTAGCGCGGCTGAAGCGATTCCTGCAGAAGTGCGTCTATACGATCACCTGTTTAGCGACCCCCACCCAGATAGTGGTGACAAGAATTTCTTAGAATCGATCAATCCAAATTCAAAGCAAACAATTGCCGCTTACTTAGAACCCTGCATGAAAGATGCCAAAGCAGAAGATCAATTCCAGTTCGAGCGTCACGGCTACTTTGTTGCAGACAAGAATGACTCCAAACCTGGCAAACCAGTATTCAACCGTACGGTTGGCCTCAAGGATTCCTGGAAATAGTTTTTAGAAAATGTCCTACGCTGGGATAGCGTAGCGGTGTTTTTAATTCCGGTAGGCGCTGATTGGTAACCCTGCGTGACTCGCGCATAAAGGACCAAAGCATCGGACTAACAATTTTTTGCAACTCGCCGCCAGGCAATCTGGCTGGCCTTTCCAGACCAAAAGCATCCGCCACTTCATCAAAGTAATCACCCATTTTGGTCTCGCCACCATCACAGGCATTAATGATGCGCTGGGGTTTGCCGTGATAAACCGCTGCACACACTAACCTTGCCAAATCATCGCTGTGAATATGATTGGAATAAGCATCTTCCTCTGGCAGCAATGCGGGTGTTCGCGCCTGAAGCCTCTCAATCGGCAAGCGGTCTGCCGCATAAATTCCCGGGACGCGCAAAATAGTCAAAGTCACTCCATGGGCGGGCGCCCATAAACGGAGAATTCTCTCGGCATCCACCCTTCTTTGCGCACGCTCACTTTGGGGGCTTACTGGGGTAGCCTCACTCACCTTTCCACCCCTATGATCACCGTAAACACCCGTGGTGCTGATATAAATCAGGCGCCTGACGGCATTGGAGCCTTGGGCTAAAATTCGGAGAAGGTTGCGGGTTCGGCAATCACGATTTCCCCCATTTTGAGGTGGCGCTAGATGAATGACGGTTTGAGCTAAACCGCTAAGGCGCCATAAAGACTCTGGATGATCCAGATTACCCAAAATAGGAGTCGCGCCAACCGCCCTCAACTCCTGAAAACGATTCTGTTGAGAAGTCAGTGCCAATACACGATGGCTTCGTGAAAGCTGCTTGGCTACCCGAAGACCAATATCTCCACAGCCAATAATCAGGATTGAAGGTTTACCAAAAGATTGCATAAGTAGCATCGTAACGATTTATTGAAAGGAATGAGAGTGTCTTATCAAGTCACGCTCAAAACGAGCGGCAAACAATTCACCGTCAATCCAGATGAGAATCTTCTGGAGGCCGCTCTTCGCCAAGGCATCAACCTGCCCTATGGCTGTAAAAATGGCGCTTGTGGCTCTTGCAAAGGTAAAGTTTTAGAGGGCCAAGTAACTCATGGTCAGCATAGTGA
Source organism: Polynucleobacter sp. Tro8-14-1 (assembly GCF_018881655.1). Classification (GTDB taxonomy): domain Bacteria; phylum Pseudomonadota; class Gammaproteobacteria; order Burkholderiales; family Burkholderiaceae; genus Polynucleobacter. The sequence goes on along the minus strand of NZ_JACVPX010000001.1, from coordinate 276,632 downwards.
AAGCGCCCTGAGTAAGGCCGATGAGACTGCAGGTGGCATTCTATTTTGCTGCTCCCATCCCCATTCAGACCTACTGATTGAAGCTCGTGAAGTCCAAGGAGCAGGCGATATTGCGATTCGCAAGGTGCCCTGCCGAGTCAATACGATTACTAAACCTAGTGATGATGTTGCCATTCTCAAACTTCAACTACCTGCTTCAGAACGCTTTCAATTCCTGGCTGGACAGTATTTGGAGTTCCTCCTCAAAGATGGTCAACGCCGCGCTTACTCAATCGCCAACGCGCCTGATCAAGAGGGTCCACTTGAGTTGCATATTCGTCATTTGCCAGGCGGCCTGTTTACAGATTTTGTGTTTGGAGCCGTCACGCCCGCATTAAAAGAAAAAGACATTCTTCGTTTTGAGGGCCCCTTGGGAAGCTTCTTCTTAAGGGAGGATTCTAAAAAACCAATTATTTTTGTTGCAGCCGGCACCGGTTTTGCTCCAATCAAATCCATCATCGAACAAATGCAGGCAAAGAAGATTCATCGACCAATCCATCTTTACTGGGGTGGACGTCGACCCAGCGATCTGTATTTAGATGATTTATGCAAAGCGTGGGGAAAAGAAATCGTCGACTTTAAATACATCCCCGTAATTTCTGATGCCTTGGCAGATGATGCTTGGCAAGGTCGCACTGGCTTTGTGCATCAAGCCGTTATGGCCGACCATCCTAATATGAGGGACTTTCAGGTGTATGCCTGTGGCGCCCCGGTCATGGTCAATGCCGCCAGAAATGACTTCTCAGCCAAGTGTCAATTGCCAGAGGAAGAGTTCTTTGCCGACTCCTTCACCAGCGCGGCTGATTTAGCAACAGCCTAGAGCCTGTAAACCCATTCAGTTAGATAATAGAGCCATTAATTCAAAACCCTTACTTTTCATTATTAAGCCAAGCAGACCAGCATGAATAAGCCAACTCAGACTATTGACACCCACTCAGTCATGTTCATTACCCCACGCCCTGAGGTGATCATGGTCGAGGGTAAAGGCTCATGGCTCACAGATAACAATGGCAAACGCTATTTGGATTTCTTACAAGGCTGGGCTGTTAATTGCTTAGGTCACTGCAACCCAGGAATGATTGAGGCGCTCAATAAACAAGCGAAGACGCTCATTAATCCTAGTCCGGCATTCTTTAACGAACCGATGATTGCCTTATCCAATCTACTGACTGAGAACAGCTGCTTTGACAAAGTCTTCTTTGCCAATAGCGGAGCTGAAGCGAATGAAGGCGCCATTAAATTAGCGCGCAAATGGGGCCAACTCAATAAATCTGGCGCATTTGAGATCATCACGTTTGATCACAGCTTTCATGGCCGCACACTAGCCACAATGAGCGCCTCTGGAAAGCCAAACTGGGACACGATGTTTGCCCCGCAAGTGGCAGGATTTCCAAAGGCAGATTTAAATGACTTGGAATCCGTTAAGAAACTGGTGACCGACAAAACAGTTGCGGTCATGCTTGAACCCGTTCAAGGTGAAGGCGGCGTGATTCCAGCCACTCAAGAATTTATGCGCGAGCTGCGCAAGTTCACCAAAGAAAATAACATTCTGTTAATTGCCGATGAAGTGCAGGCTGGTTGCGGCCGTACCGGCGCGCTCTTTGCCTACCAAAACTACGGCATTGAGCCAGACATCATGACTTTGGGTAAAGGTATTGGTGGTGGTGTTCCACTAGCAGCTCTATTGGCAACTGATGCCGTAGCCTGCTTTGTGCCAGGCGATCAAGGTGGAACCTATAACGGCAACCCACTCATGACTGCCGTCGGCATCAGTGTCATTGAACAGCTGCTAGCCCCAGGGTTTTTGGATAGCGTCAAAGCTAAAGGCGAATTACTCAAGTCTGAATTACTCAAGCTTTGTGCAGAATTTAATCTTGAAGGTGAGCGTGGCGAAGGATTACTACGCGCACTCATGCTTGGAAAAGATATTGGCCCAAAACTGGTTGATCTTGCCAGAGATCGCAGTCCCGAAGGATTGTTGATTAATTCACCAAGACCAAACTTGTTGCGCTTTATGCCTGCTTTAAATGTATCAGACTATGAAATTCGTCAGATGTGTAATATGCTGCGCGAGCTGTTAAAGCAAGTCGGCTAAGCTCTACCCAATTAAGTTTTTGGGTAGAGAAAAAGTCACTTCTTCTGTTACTCCATCAAGCGCTCGAACCTGTCTAGGGCCAAACTCCTGAATTCGACTCACAATCGATTGCGCCAAACTCTCTGGCGCTGATGCGCCCGCAGTTAAACCAACCCGTTTCTTACCAGCAAACCATTCCGGCTTGAGTTGCTCTGGTGCATCCACCATGTAAGAAGGAACGCCTAGCTTTTCAGAAAGTTCACGCAAGCGATTGGAGTTCGAGCTTGTCGCGCTTCCCACCACAATAACGACCTCAACCTGAGGCGCCATAAATTTCACAGCATCTTGACGATTCTGAGTGGCATAACAAATATCTTGCTTGCGGGGCTGAACAATATTGGGAAACTTCATCGTTAGCGCATCGACAATTTCTTTTGTCTCATCTACCGAGAGTGTTGTCTGGGTAACAAATGCAATCTTTTCGTCGGCCGGGAAAGGCAAAGATCCCACATCGCCAACTCTCTCGATTAAGAAGACGCCCTCTTTCACCTGCCCCATCGTTCCTTCAACTTCAGGATGTCCAGCGTGACCAATCATCAATACCGTGAAGCCGTCTTTACACATCTTGACAACTTCAAGATGAACTTTAGTTACCAAGGGACATGTAGCGTCATATACCTGCAAACCCCGCGCCTCGGCATCCTTGCGAACTTCCTGAGAAACCCCATGAGCACTAAATACAACAATGCCGCCTTTGGGAACCTCATGCAATTCATCTACAAATACCGCGCCCTTATCGCGCAACTCATTGACTACATAGGCGTTGTGAACAATTTCATGGCGCACATATATTGGTGCGCCAAAACGATTGAGCGCCTCATTAACGATGTTGATGGCACGATCTACGCCTGCGCAAAAACCACGCGGCTGAGCCATCAAAATTTCTGGTTGATTGGAGTCGCTCATGATTTACAAAATCGCCACAATCTCTGCTTCAAAGGTAACCGGTCTGCCAGCCAATGGATGGTTAAAGTCAAACCAGGCACCCTCTTCATTAATCGATTGCAGCACGCCTGCATATTGAGCGCCACCAGGCGCATTGAACTCAATCACATCCCCAGGATTAAATTCCACATCATCATCGCGACCTTCTTTAAGCGCCTTCAAAGATACCCATTGCACCAAATCTTCTTTGCGCTCACCAAAACTTTCTTCTGGCGCAAGCAGCGCACTTTTTTTCTCGCCAACACCTAAACCTAGCAATACATTCTCAAAGCAAGGAGCAAATTGTCCAGACCCCATCAAAACCGTCGCAGGACGATCGACAAAAGTGTTGATGTAATCCTCCCCGCTGGGCAAAGTGAGCCGATAGTTGAGAGTCAGGTAGGAATTAGGCAAAACAGTAAGCTTGGTCATAAGGTGATTGTATCTAGGCCCACGCTGGCTGTGCACTCTCCCATTACAGACTGGCCAAAAAATCAGCAGCCTCGAGAAAAACTCCGCCTAAATGGCGCGGCGGCTCTTTCTGATGCGGAGCTACTGGCCATCTTTTTGCGGGTTGGGGTTAGGGGCAAAAGTGCTGTTGCCCTAGCCAAGGATCTCCTGCATCACTTTGGTAGCCTCCCGAAACTATTGGCCAGCACCCCTGAAGAATTCACGCGCCTCCATGGCATGGGGCTTTCTAAGTGGTCTCAAATTCAGGCGGCATATGAGCTAGTGAAGAGAAGCCTAGAAGATGGCCTGACCCATGACCCCATCTTTTCGTCGCCTAACCACGTCAGAGAGTTCTTGCAGGCCAAAATTGGCCGCCTCCCCCATGAGGTATTTCTATGTCTGTACTTAGACTCCCGCCTTCACCTGATTGAGTGTGATGAGCTTTTTCGGGGGTCTATTACCCAAACAGCCATTTACCCCCGTGAAATCCTGAAAGAAGCCCTTGCTAAGAATGCTAGCGCCTTGATCGTGGCTCACAATCACCCCAGCGGCAATCCATTACCTAGTGATGCAGATCGAAAACTCACCAAGGTGCTAGCAAACGCCTTGCAGCTGGTAGATATTCAGCTCCTGGACCACTGTATTGTGAGTGGCGGCGGTTTTTTCTCATTTTCAGACTCTGGTCTTATGAATATTGACTTTAAATGATAGTAAATGCTAACTTGATAGGCTATTTTTCACCTGGATACCCACTTTATGCCCAATTCCCCCCAAACAAAGCTATTTAGGGCTAGCCGAAAATAGGCTGAGACTGATACAATCTTTTCTTTTCGCAATTAATGGAGTTATGTCATGGCAAAAGTTTGCCAAGTCACTGGGAAGAAGCCGATGGTTGGCAACAATGTATCCCATGCAAACAATAAAACGAAGCGTCGCTTTTTGCCGAATTTGCAAAACCGTCGTTTCTGGGTTGAATCTGAAAACCGTTGGATTAGCTTGCGCTTAACCAATGCTGGTTTGCGCGTTATCGACAAGAACGGCATCGATGCTGTGTTGTCTGATCTTCGTGCACGTGGCGAAATTTAAGGAGCGCACAAATGGCTAAAGGCGGCAGAGAAAAAATCAAGTTAGAGTCATCAGCAGGTACTGGTCACTTCTATACAACTTCAAAAAACAAGCGTACAAAGCCTGAGAAAATGGAGATCATGAAATTCGATCCAACCATTCGCAAGCACGTTGCTTACAAAGAAACAAAGCTAAAGTAATCTTTACTTCAAGCAAATAAAAAACCCGCTTCATCAGCGGGTTTTTTATTGCCTAGAAATTCTTCCAAGCACTGAGTTCGAAATTTTTCTTTTAAGCGTAACGACGTAATCTCAAAGAGAATTCGCGCAGACTTGTTAAGCCACTGTCTTCGGCACGCTGACACCAAGCATGCAGCTGAGAAAGTAATTGTTCTTTGGTAGCGTTAGAGCGACCCCAGATAGCTTGTAGATCACGACGCATCTCAATCATCTTGCGTAGCTGAGCATTGCTCGCCATGAGCTCTTCAAGCTTTGCTTTCTCTTGCTCAGTCAAACGAGATTCATCTTTAGCCAGCCAAGTGCGAGCATCACCTAAGTGAGCAGCCAAGACCTGCATGTGCTGGACTTCATTACTAAAAAAGTTGCGCAATGTCTTACTGTAGCGCGCCATGATTTCATAGCGGTTCGCAATGATGGCCTCTAAAGTACTATGATCAGCAGGACGCAAATCACTCAGCACCGGCTTAGGAGGAGTCTTCTTCACAGTAGCTAAGCCAACTGCGCTCATGATCTGGATATACATCCAACCAATATCAAACTCATACCATTTGTTTGATAGCTTCGCACTCGTTGCAAAGGTGTGGTGATTGTTATGCAACTCTTCACCGCCAATCAAAATACCCCAAGGAACAATATTTCGGGAAGCATCTTCATTATCAAAATTACGGTAGCCCCAATAGTGGCCAATGCCGTTAATAATGCCGGCTGCAGTAATCGGAATCCAGAGCATTTGCACTGCCCAAACTGTTAGGCCGATTGCGCCAAACAAAAATACATCGATGATGAGCATGATGGCAACGCCCTGCCAAGAAAACTTAGAGTAGATATTGCGCTCGATCCAATCATCTGGAGTGCCGTGACCAAATTTATTTAAGGTCTCTTGATTGGCTGCTTCATTTTTATAGAGCTCAGCACCGCGAGATAGCACTGTATTGATTCCCAAAATCTGTGGGCTATGAGGATCATCAATGGTTTCACATTTAGCGTGGTGCTTGCGATGAATGGCGGCCCATTCTTTGGTTACCATGCCTGTGGTTAGCCAAAGCCAAAAGCGGAAAAAATGGGAAATGATTGGATGCAGATCCAAAGCCCGGTGCGCTTGGCAGCGGTGCAAGAAAATCGTCACCGCAGCAATCGTGATATGAGTCACTACCAGAGTGAAGACGGTAATCTGCCACCAAGACCAATCTAAATATCCATTAGCTAGCCAATGGAGGAACAAATCAAAACTTGAAGCTGTATTCAAAAGGGAATCCCTAAAGAGGTCTAAAACTCTATTTTAGTTCTTTAGGGGTCTTCTTGTTTTTGACCTTAGTCTCTTTTTGAGGGTCTTTTTCTGACTCGACAACTGGGGCAGCAGCCTTTTTCTGAAATACAGCTCCAAAAAAGCCATCTGTTCCATGAATATGGGGCCACAACTGCCACCAAGGATTATCCGAACTACAGCCTATCGGTAATTTATCCTTTGGAAACAATGGCTTAAGTACTTCAGCTGCTGGAACAGCCTCAAATTGAGGGTGTTTTGCCAAAAAATCTTCGGCAATCGCTTGATTCTCCTGAGGCAAGAGGCTGCAAGTGGCGTAAACCAAGCGTCCACCTGGTTTGAGCAAGCGCGCGGCTGAGGTCAAGATATTCATCTGCTTCTGATTGAGCTCCAAGACTCCGGCAGGGGTCTGGCGCCACTTCAGATCAGGATTGCGTCGCAAGGTACCCATACCGCTACAAGGGGCATCCACTAGAACACGGTCAATCTTGCCTGCCAAGCGCTTGATCTTGGCGTCATTCTCACTATCAATCCACACAGGATGAACGTTTGAAAGGCCGCTACGGGCCTGTCTTGGTTTCAAATTCGCCAAACGACGCTCTGATGTATCTAAAGCATACAAACGCCCTGTAGAGCGCATGATCGCTCCAATGGCCAAAGTCTTGCCGCCAGCTCCAGCGCAAAAGTCAACAATCATCTCACCGCGTTTAGGCGCGAGTAAATAGGCCAAAAGCTGACTACCTTCATCCTGAACCTCAAACATGCCCGCTTTAAAACCGGGGGTATTTTGCAGAGCAGGCTTACCCATAATGCGCACACCATCAGGCGCATAAGGAGTTGGAATTGCTTGATAGCGACCACCCAATGCATTCATCTGCACGAGCAGCTCTTCGCGATTGGTTTTCATGGTGTTCGCGCGCAAATCTAACAGTGCTGGATGCATTAATGATTTAGCCAAATCTTCGCGAGCTTCTTCACCGGGATATTTTCCAAAGGCATCCCACAACCACTCTGGCAGATTGTTCCGCACGAGAGGATTTAATGCCGTAGGATCAACTGTTGCAAAACGCTGTAGCCACTCATACTCACCGGGCTTTAGTACATGCGCTAAGTCAGCAATTGCACTCTCCGCACGATTCGCAGAACCCAATCCGCCTTCAGACAGAGCGGACAGCAAACCCAATAGGGCTAGGCGTCTAGACTGAGAGCCTTCGCCACTTGAGGCAAATTGGGAGAACTCATTCTTACGGCGCAAAATGGCAAACGCACTCTCGGCAATCAACGCACGATCGCGATTTCCGAGTTGCTTCTCTTCTCTGAAATAACGACTGACTACTCGGTCAGCTGGCTGTTCAAAACTAAGCAATTCGGGAAGTAAACGCTCAAGATGAATTGCATGCTGTGGCAATGCCTTTGCATTCGAGAAATTCTTCTGACCTTCTGGTGCAATTAAATTACCGCTAGCGTTGCGACGCTCGGGACGACGCAGCGGATCTTTCGATTTAGCCGCGTAACTTTTGTGGGGGGCTAATCTGCTACCAGATTTGCGGGGTGGACGTTCTGCACTCATAATTTAAAAAATTGCGACTCCGGGGGTTGTAACTTCACTTGATTACCATCTATGCGCAATCGTCCATCAAGGAACCATTTTACGGCCCGCGGGTAAATTTGATGCTCAGCAGACAAAACACGGGCAGCTAAGGTGTCAGCATCGTCACTTTCCAGCACTGGAACTGAGGCCTGACAAATAATGGGGCCCTCGTCTACACCCTCATTTACGAAGTGAACGGTGGCACCATGCTCCTTCACTCCAGCCTCCAAAGCCCGCTCGTGGGTATGCAAACCGGGGAAGGCGGGTAATAAGGCTGGGTGGATATTGATCAATCGACCCTCAAAATGGCGAATAAAGCCCGGGGTCAAAATTCTCATAAAGCCCGCAAGAACCACCAAATCAGCCCCTAAGGCATCAATCTGCTTAATTAAGGCGGCATCAAAGGATTCTCGGGTCGCGTGCTCCTTATGCTCGATGGTAAAGGCGGGAATGCCCTGCGAACGAGCAAAATCAAGGCCCTTAGCCGCTGAGTGATTCGCTATAACCCCAGCAAAAGTGACTGGCCAGTGCTCTTTTTGAGCCGTTTTGACGATGGCCTCGAAATTAGATCCGCGGCCGGAGATTAAGGTGACGATAGAAGGCATGCCCACAATATAATTGATGGCTACCCTGAAAGCGATTTTGTGAACGTATTCCGTGGCCCCACCCAGTTTTCTGCAGGACCAGCTTGTGCCCTAACCATCGGTAATTTCGATGGCGTGCACAGGGGTCATCGCGCCCTACTCAAGGAACTGGTTAACGGCGCCAAGGATCGAGGCCTAGTCAGTTGTGTAATGACCTTTGAGCCGCACCCAAAAGAATTCTTTTCTCCCGAACAGGCGCCGCCACGCATTCTCAATTTGCGTGACAAATTAGCGGCCCTTGCCGAACTTGGTATAGACCGCGTTGTTGTTGAGCATTTCAATTCTGCTTTTGCCAAACTGTCGCCTGAAGAATTTGTTTCAGAAATTATTGTCAAACGTCTGAACGCCAAATGGATTTTGATTGGTGATGATTTTTGCTATGGCGCAAAACGCGCAGGAAACTTTGCTAACTTAAAAGCTGCTGGTGAAAAATATGGCTTCGAAGTATCTAGCCTCCAAACTATTCAAGAAAATGGTGAACGCATTTCAAGTTCTGCACTTCGTACTGCGCTAGCTTCTGGTGACATGCAGTTAGCAGAAAAATTATTAGGGCGTCCTTACGGAATATCTGGGCACGTGCTTCATGGTCAGAAGCTAGGACGTCAACTTGGGTTCCCCACTTTGAATTTAGCGGTTGCCAATCATCTCCACCATCGCAAACCGGCAACGACCGGAATCTTCACTGCACAAGTGTTAGGCTTAAGCGATAAGCCACTGCCTGCTGTGGCGAGCTTGGGTGTTAGACCAACAGTGGAAGATGAAGGCAGAGTATTGCTAGAAACTCACATTTTTGATTACAACGCGGATGTTTACGGAAAAATTATTACCGTAGAACTATTAGAAAAAATCCGTGATGAGGCGAAGTATCCGGACCTCGAAACCCTTACACAAGCGATTGCAGCAGATGCAACACATGCCAGAAATTATTTCCAGAAAAAAGCTTATGTCTGAAAAAGAAAACTCTTATCCCGTCAATCTACTAGATACTTCTTTCCCAATGCGAGGAGATCTAGCTAAGCGCGAACCACAATGGGTAGCTGGCTGGCAAAAAAACAAGCTCTACGAAAAGATTCGTGCGGCCCATGCCAATCAACCAAAATTCATTCTGCATGATGGCCCTCCATATGCAAATGGCGATATTCATATTGGACACGCAGTAAACAAGATTTTGAAAGACATGATCGTCAAATCACGCTGGCTCATGGGCTTTGACTCTGTTTATGTACCCGGCTGGGATTGCCATGGTATGCCGATTGAAATTCAGATTGAAAAAGAGTTTGGCAAGAATTTACCAACTGCCGAAGTGCAATCCAAAGCACGTGCCTATGCTCATGTTCAAGTGGAAAAACAGAAGAAAGATTTTGAACGCTTAGGTGTATTAGGTGATTGGAATAACCCCTACCTCACTATGAACTTCCGCAATGAGGCTGATGAAATTCGTGCCCTTGGGAAAATCTGGGAAAAAGGATATGTCTTCCGCGGATTGAAACCGGTGAACTGGTGCTTTGATTGTGGCTCCGCGCTAGCTGAAGCGGAAGTGGAATACCAAGATAAAACTGACCCAACGGTGGATGTTGGCTTTGCCTTTGATGATGTACAGCGCCCACAGCTGGCAAAAGCATTTGGACTTGCTGAGCTACCAAATAAACCAGGTCAAATTGTCATCTGGACAACAACTCCTTGGACCATTCCTGCCAACCAAGCAATGAATGTCCACCCAGAACTTACTTACGCCTTAGTAGATGTTGGCAACAAGTTATTAATTCTGGCAAAGGACCGAGTTGAGATTTGTTTGCAAGACTATGGTCTAGAGGGCGAAGTGATTGCCACTTGCCAGGGTGCTCAATTGGCAAACATTTCTTTCTGGCATCCGCTAGCGCCATTGCATGAGGGCTATAAGCGTCTCTCACCTATTTATCCGGCAGAGTACGTTACCTTAGATACCGGTACTGGCATTGTTCACTCTGCGCCCGCTTATGGCGAGGAGGACTTTAAGTCTTGTAAAGCCAATAAGCTTGCTGATAAAGATATTCTGAATCCAGTCATGGGTAATGGCGTTTACGCATCTTGGTTGCCACTCTTCGCCAATGAATATATCTGGAAAGCCAATCCCAAAATTGTTGAAGCTATGCGCGAAGCAGGCAGTCTCCTGCGTGATAAAACGTATACCCACTCATACATGCATTGCTGGCGTCACAAGTCGCCTATTATTTATCGCGCAACCTCACAATGGTTTGCCAGCATGGACAAGAAACCGTCCGATGGCAAAGCAAGTTTGCGTGAGACTGCATTAGCGGGCATCGATAGCACTGAGTTCTTCCCGGCATGGGGTAAACAACGTCTTAACAGCATGATTGCCAATCGTCCGGACTGGACTTTGTCACGTCAGCGCCAATGGGGCGTGCCAATGGCGTTCTTTGTACATAAGGAAAGTGGTGAACCACATCCACGTACTGTTGAACTACTCGAAGAAATCGCTAAGCGTGTAGAAAAAGAAGGTATTGAAGCCTGGCAAAAATTGGAAGTTGCCGAGCTTCTGGGCGAAGAAGCTGCCCAGTATGAAAAGAACCGTGACACCTTAGATGTCTGGTTTGATTCTGGAACAACCCATTGGCATGTCATTCGTGGATCGCACCGTGATGAGTTATTAACTGCTGACGCAGAAACACCAAACGGTCGCTTGGCTGATTTATATCTCGAGGGTTCAGACCAACATCGTGGTTGGTTCCACTCCTCATTGCTGACTGGCGCCATGCTCGATGGCAAGCCACCATATAAGGCACTCCTTACGCATGGCTTTACCGTCGATGGTCAAGGCCGCAAGATGAGTAAATCTGTGGGCAATGTGATTGCGCCTCAACAAGTTGCCGACAAACTCGGTGCTGAGATCATTCGCCTCTGGGTTGCCTCTACCGACTACTCAGGTGAAATGACGATCTCAGACGAGATTCTCAAACGCGTTACTGAGAGCTATCGTCGTATTCGTAATACTTTGCGTTTCTTGCTAGCCAACCTATCAGATTTTGATCCTAGCAAGCACACGATGCCTGCTGAGCAGTGGCTTGAGATTGATCGCTACGCAGTTGCTCTTGCTAATCAATTGCAGAGTGATACGGAGGCGCATTACAAAGCATATGAATTCCAACCAGCAGTAGCTCGCATGCTGTCTTTCTGCTCCGAGGACTTGGGCGGCTTCTATTTGGATATTCTGAAGGATCGCCTCTACACGAGCGCACCCGACTCTCCTGACCGTCGCGCTGCTCAGAACGCCCTATTCCATATCACCCGAAACCTCTTAAAGTGGCTATCGCCATTCCTCTCCTTCACCGCAGAGGAGGCCTGGAAAGACTTCCCCCATGGCTCAGGCAGCAAGCCTGCAGAATCGATCTTTATGGAAGAGTTTGGCAAGTTCCCTGAGATTGCTCATGCTGAGGAATTGCTGGCTAAATGGAATCGTATTCGTGAAATTCGTTCTGAAGTAACTAAAGCAATTGAGATTGAGCGCGAAGCAGGTAATGTAGGCTCATCGCTGCAAGCTGAACTCACGATCAAAGTCGGTGATGTTGATTTCGCCATCCTCCACTCATTAGAAGATGATTTACGCTTTGTAACCATCACCTCTAGCGCCAATACTGAACTCAGTAATGAGGGGTTAGAAGTTTTGGTACGCGGTAGCCAATATAAAAAATGTGGGCGCTGCTGGCATCACACCAAAGATGTAGGAAGCAATGCCGACCATCCAGAATTATGTGGTCGCTGTATTAGCAACTTGTTTGGTGATGGTGATCACCGCCTCTTCGCTTGAGTAGCAGCCATATGAAAAGTCTTGCTCTACCTCGTTATCTAGCAATTGCTGTCATCGTGTTATTGCTAGATCAACTTAGCAAGTGGTCAGCACTCAGTAATTTGCAAATGGGTGTACCTGAACCTGTTCTGCCTTTTATGAACTGGCTACTCCTCTTTAATCCAGGTGCCGCGTTTTCATTTCTGGCGCAAGGCTCTGGTTGGCAGCGCTGGTTCTTCACCATTCTTGGGCTAGTAGCCTCTGTTTACATTATTTGGATGCTATATAAAAACCAAAGCGATAAGCTACTCTGCATAGCCTTGAGCTTCATTCTGGGTGGCGCACTTGGTAATGTCTTAGATCGCGTTATGTATGGTGCTGTAGTCGACTTTATTGACTTACATTACGGCAATTGGCATTGGCCCGCATTTAATATGGCCGATAGCGCCATCTGCATCGGTGCTGCCCTCATTATTTGGGGTGAATTACGCAAGTCATTTGGCAAATCCGCCCAATCCCATTAAGCTGGCGCCATGCAATCACTTATTAATAAGAAGATCGTTCTCGGAATCTCTGGTGGGATAGCGGCCTATAAAGCCCCTGAGCTTGCACGTCAACTCATGCAAGATGGTGCATCCGTACAAGTAGTGATGACCGAGGCTGCACAACAATTTGTAACGCCTGTGACCATGCAAGCCCTCACAGGTAATCCGGTTTACCTGAGTCAATGGGATAGCACCATTCCAAACAATATGGCGCACATTGAGTTATCTCGTTCTGCAGATGCCATTCTGATTGCCCCTGCAAGCGCTGATCTCATGGCCAAGCTTTCTCTGGGCTTAGCTGATGACTTATTGACCACCTTATGCCTTGCAAGAGATTGCCCTCTCTTGCTGACTCCGGCGATGAACAAGCAGATGTGGGAGCATGCAGCTACCCAAAGAAGCATCAAACGGCTTGCGGACGATGGCGTTATCCTTCTTGGGCCTGCCAGCGGCTTCCAAGCTTGTGGCGAAGTGGGTATGGGCAGAATGCTTGAGCCTACAGAAATCACTGAGCAAGTCATTGCCTTCTTTCAGAAAAAAGTATTGGCCGGCAAAAAAGTATTAATTACTGCAGGCCCCACATTTGAAGCGATTGATCCAGTGCGTGGCATCACCAATCACAGCTCGGGCAAGATGGGTTTTGCTATTGCAAGAGCTGCTGTTGAGGCTGGCGCTCAAGTCCATTTAATTGCTGGGCCATGTAATCTCAGTACCCCACTTGAAGCTACCGGACAAATCACCCGCACCAATGTCGTTAGCGCCAAAGAAATGCATGCGGCTACTCTGAGTGCAACTGACTGCGATGTTTTCTTTGCAGTCGCCGCCGTCGCTGACTGGGGCATTGCTAAGCCCGCCAAAGAAAAAATGAAGCGCCAAGGTAATCAAGCGCCTCATCTAGAGTTTTCAGCTAACCCAGACATTCTGCTTGACGTTGCTAAGACAGTGAAAACTAAAGGTGGTAAGCCGCACCCCTATTGCGTAGGCTTTGCAGCAGAGTCAACAGATCTAGAAAAGCATGCCGATGAGAAGCGCCAGCGCAAAGGTATCCCAATGATTGTTGGCAACATTGGTCCCGATACATTCGGCAGCGACCTCAATCAATTGCTCGTGATTGACACCAGCGGCAGCAAAAAAATTGCTAAAGCAGAAAAGCTTCAGCTTGCACGTCAACTCATTGCGCTAGTTGCTAAGAAAATTTAAATCCCCGTTTTAGGAACATCATGCAATCTCTCCAAGTCAAAATTCTCGACGAACGTATGCGCGATCAGTTGCCAAGCTATGGCACCCCTGGCAGCGCTGGATTAGATCTGCGCGCCTGTATTGATGAAGCAATCGAGATTGCCCCTGGTCAAACGGTGCTCGTGCCTACCGGATTAGCAATCTATGTTGAAGATCCACGCTATGCGGCCTTTATTCTGCCGCGCTCTGGCTTAGGCCATAAGCATGGCATCGTTCTTGGTAACTTAGTTGGCTTAATTGACTCAGACTATCAAGGCCAGCTCATGGTGAGCACTTGGAATCGCGGCTCCACTTCATTTAAGCTCGAGCCGATGGAGCGTTTAGCTCAATTGGTTGTCATGCCGGTACAACAAGTAGAGCTCAAGGTAGTTGACGAGTTCACCGAGAGTAGTCGTGGCGCCGGTGGCTTTGGCAGCACAGGACGTGCCTAATTAAAACACTCTAACGAGTGGTAGCGAGTGCTCTTTTGCGACTAAATGCTAGGGGCAGAAAACCTAAAAGCAAACCTCCAACTCCCATCATGATGGTAAATGCATCAAAAGTCGGGATGCTGTAAATAGCAACGAATACCATGAATGCGCCTGAGAACCCAGGCCATATAACATATGCCATCGCTGACCCGAAGCCGGCATTGAGTTTTTTCCTGTAATGCCATGCACAAGCAAAGCCAGTCAAACTCATATAAAAACAAATCTGAAATCCAATTGCCAAAATGGAGCTGGTCAAGATTGCTTTCACTGAAGGCATAAAGGATGAGGAAAAAAGTAATATCACCCCTAAAAACCAAATAACAAAAGTAGCGACCCAAGGCGTTTTGTATTGGTCATGCACTTTTGCGTAGACGGGATGCAACATACCATCTCGCGCCATTGCAAACATACTGCGACTGAACTGCAAAATCTGAGTCTCTATCGTTCCAACCGTACTAAATATTGTGCAAAAGACTGCAAGATAACTCCAGGGTGCCGGGAATAATTTATTGGCAATCGCAAAAAGGACATTGGTACCAGAGTCGGCAATTTCACGATCAGTTAAGACCATTAAAACCACAACCATCATCAGCACAAAGAAAAGCATCATATTCAGTACCGACCAAAATGCCCCCTTACCTGCAGCCCCACCTGCGTTTTTTTGCCCACCCTTACTCTCCTCACTTAAGTTCATGGTGACATCCCAGCCCCAGAAGAAAAAGATGGCCGTAAGCGCACCCGTAGCGAATAGTTGCGGAGAAAAAGAGAGCGGAGAAATCCATACAAAGGAAGGTGGGTGTGCCGGCTTTGACCAGTAACTCATCAGTCCACCAGCAATCAGCACGAATAAAATGACAGACTCAAAAAGAGTGAGCGCGATTTGCATAAAACTGGAATGCTTTATGCCCCGCCCAACAATTAATGAAACCACCGTTAACCAGACGGCAGCTATTGCTGAAATGAGTTGGGTGTTTTCAGCTTGATCAGGAGCGATGAGCAGCAAGGTAGAACTAGCCGCAGGAATGGTTGCCGAAACCATGAAAAAAATAGAGGCAATCAATAAACCCCAGCCAGCAAAGAATCCCCAAGCAGGTCCAAAAACATGACCCACCCAAGCATAGGCGGCACCAGCGTTAGGCTGAATCTTGCTCAAATGAATGAAAGCTAAGGTGATCCCAAACATAATGAGGCCGCAATACAAAATGCTTCCTACAGATAAAACACCGACCGAGGCAACAATAGCCGCGCTAGTTACGGCAACACTAAAGGCGGGCGCGGTCCCCGCAATACCCATAATGATTGACTCAAATACGCCTAGTGAATTTTTTGCCAAACCATCGGATGAGCTCATATATAAAAATATTGCTTAAATTGCCTAAAGAAGAGATTCTATTATTAAATAACCTAGGCGACGAACTTCAGCAAATTGTTTGCAAACGAGTAATAAAAAACCACCCGAAGGTGGCTCTCCTTAGATTACAAATTGCTTACTTACGAATATGGGCCTTACGTGCCGCATCTTGTGACATGCCTGCACCAGCGCCTTCACGAGATTCTTTTTCAGCAGTAATTTCTTTACGGCGCTCTTTGCAAGAACCAGCAATCTCCTGCAAAGCCTTACGAGCGCGTGCTGCAGAAGCTTTAATACCTTTGCCTTGAAACTTTTCATTCTCAGCTTTGTAGTTTTCAAAAGCTTCTAGTAATTTATCGTGATGAGACATATCTTCCTTTTTTGGGTTGTTTTTATTTAAAAAATTAGCGAATTAAATTTCTTCAGCAGGTGCTACATCAGCTTTAGAACGTTTTCCTGGCAATACTGGAGCATCAAAGTTCAATAGGACTTTG
The DNA here is from genome assembly GCF_018881655.1 of Polynucleobacter sp. Tro8-14-1. Classification (GTDB taxonomy): domain Bacteria; phylum Pseudomonadota; class Gammaproteobacteria; order Burkholderiales; family Burkholderiaceae; genus Polynucleobacter. Next base: position 260,399 of record NZ_JACVPX010000001.1, on the reverse strand, counting down.
CCATCAGCATCAATATCAACATCCACATGACCGCCTTGAGCTAACTTACCAAACAGCAGCTCATCAGCAAGTGCTTTACGCACAGTGTCTTGAATAATGCGTTGCATCGGACGAGCGCCCATTAAAGGATCGAAGCCATGCTTGGCCAAATGGGCTCGCAAGGCAGGGCTAAATGTTGCATCCACTTTCTTCTCATGGAGTTGCTCCTCTAACTGCATCAAGAACTTATCAACCACGCGCATGATGATCGACTCATCAAGAGCTTTAAAGGAAACAATGGCATCCAAGCGATTGCGGAACTCTGGCGTAAAGAACTTCTTGATATCAGCCATCTCATCACCAGACTCACGCGCATTGGTAAAGCCAATGGTTGATTTCTGCATTGCCTCAGCGCCGGCATTGGTGGTCATGATGATGATCACGTTACGGAAATCGGTCTTGCGACCATTGTTATCCGTCAAAGTGCCATGATCCATCACCTGCAAGAGAATATTGAAAATATCTGGGTGAGCTTTTTCAATTTCATCAAGCAAGAGCACGCAATGTGGCTTCTTATTAACAGCTTCAGTGAGTAAGCCGCCTTGATCAAATCCTACATAACCTGGAGGCGCACCAATCAAGCGACTCACTGCATGACGCTCCATGTACTCGGACATATCAAAACGGAGCAACTCAATACCTAGAATATAGGCAAGCTGTTTAGCAACTTCAGTCTTACCAACACCAGTTGGTCCGGAGAACAAGAATGAACCAATTGGACGATCGATCTTGCCTAGACCAGCACGAGTCATTTTGATAGCACTAGCCAAGGCCTCGATCGCAGGATCTTGACCGAAGACCACACTCTTAATGTCACGATCCAGAGTTTGCAACTTACTACGGTCATCGACTGTGACTGATTGTGGCGGTATGCGGGCAATCTTTGCCACAATTTCTTCAATCTCTGGGCGACCAATAGTTTTCTTCTGCTTAGACTTCGGCAAAATACGTTGAGCGGCACCGGCTTCATCGATGACGTCAATCGCCTTATCTGGCAAATGACGATCATTGATATAGCGAGCAGAAAGTTCTGCGGCAGCAACTAATGCACCAGCCGCATACTTCACGCTGTGATGCTCCTCAAAGCGCGACTTTAAGCCGCGTAAGATTTGCACTGTTTGATCTACGGTTGGCTCTACAACATCCACCTTCTGGAAACGACGTGATAAAGCTGCATCCTTTTCAAAGATGCCACGGTATTCCGTAAAGGTGGTTGCGCCAATACATTTCAACTGGCCATTAGACAAAGCGGGCTTCAATAAATTGCTCGCATCCAATGTGCCGCCAGAAGCTGCACCCGCTCCAATCAGCGTATGAATCTCATCAATAAATAAAACACCATGAGTGTGATCTTTGAGTGACTTGAGAACACTCTTCAAGCGTTGCTCAAAATCACCACGGTATTTAGTGCCCGCTAAAAGAGCACCCATGTCTAAAGAGTAAACAGTCGCGTTAGCCAAAATATCCGGCACATCGCCCTTCACAATTCTCCAGGCTAAGCCCTCAGCAATTGCTGTCTTACCTACGCCAGCCTCGCCCACCAATAACGGATTGTTTTTGCGACGACGGCAGAGCACTTGAATCACGCGCTCTACCTCGCTCTCGCGCCCAATTAATGGGTCAATCTTGCCTTGACGGGCCATTACATTGAGGTTCTGGGTATATTGCTCAAGAGGGCTTTCTTTACCAGAAGATGCAGATTCCTCAGCCTCCTGCGAAGGCTCAACGGACTTGACATGCTCTGATTGATCTTTACGCACACCATGACTGATGAAGTTCACAACATCTAAGCGGGTAACGCCCTGCTGTTGCAAGAAATAAACCGCATGCGAATCTTTTTCGCCGAAGATGGCGACCAGCACATTTGCACCAGTCACTTCTTTCTTACCATTCGATGTTGACTGCACATGCATGATGGCGCGCTGAATCACACGCTGAAATCCTAGCGTGGGTTGTGTATCAACCTCATCATTGCCTGGCACCACAGGTGTGTTGTCGTTAATAAAGTTTTTGAGTTGAGCGCGTAGCTCTGCGATATTGACTGCGCAAGCCTTTAAGACTTCGACCGCAGTAGCGTTATCCAGCAAAGCCGCGAGCAAATGCTCGACTGTGATGAACTCATGTCGCGATGCCCTTGCGTCAACAAACGCCATGTGCAAACTCGCTTCTAATTCTTGGGCAATCATGCTTCCTCCATAGTGCACTGTAGTGGGTGACCCGCTTCACGGGAGAGTTCGATAACTTGATGCACTTTCGTAGCGGCAACATCGCGGGTAAATACTCCGCAAACGCCCTTGCCAACTAAATGTACTTGCAACATGATGCGTGTAGCTGTTTCATGATCCTTATTAAAATACTCCTGAATCACCATCACCACAAATTCCATTGGCGTGTAATCGTCATTCATTAATAAAACTTTATACATCGAAGGCGCCTTAACTTGCTCGATTTGCTTTTCGAGCAGAAGGGTATCTTCAACGTACGGATTGCTGGGGTTGCCAGTGGTGGGATTTTTGGGAGCGCGACTCATGAGAAACATTCTAAACACAGATATCCAAACTTTAATTTACAGAGGCCATGTTGCGAAAAACACGCAAAAACCCCTCTTAAACCCATATTGGGGCATTTTTCGATAAAAAAAGGGGTAATTACTAGGGGGTAGGGACATATAACTCCTTGACACCCCTCGAAAAAGGGCAAACAATCGGGGGGTAGGCTTCAAGAGAGGTTCTATTTAGGCGTGTTGTGGATTGAGACTGATTAAAAAGTATTTACCCTCATCACGGTTGTTTTAAGTTTATGTAATGGAGTTCGCATGGCGACCGGAATTGTTAAGTGGTTCAATGATGCAAAAGGTTTTGGCTTTATCAAACCTGATGATGGTGAAGAAGAGTTGTTCGCGCATTTCAGCGCAATTACTATGCCTGGGTTCAAAACCCTCAAGGAAAACCAAAAGGTAACGTTTGACATTACCCAAGGTCCTAAAGGCAAGCAAGCTACCAATATCCAAGCGGCTTAATAGTCCTTAGATCATTATTAAAAACCCAGGATTCGTTCCTGGGTTTTTTTTCGCCTGCAATTTGTATGACTTAAAATACACAGCATGTCTATATCAATCTCCAGCACTTCACAATTATTGCGCCAAGTATTTTCTACTGCGCTCTTTCTTTACTCCACCCTAACGCTCGCCCAGGTTAACGTCGGTCTACCCAACATTGAATTAAAGACGGGCATCTACCGTATTCAGGCTGAGCTTGCCGATACACCGAAGGCTAGAGAAGTTGGTCTCATGAACCGAGCCAGCATGCCAACCAATTCTGGAATGTTATTTATATTCGAACAAAAAGCTGGTCACTGCTTCTGGATGAACAACACCAAGATCCCGCTCTCGATTGCGTTCATTGCAGATGATGGCAAGATTGTGAACATTGAAGAGATGCAGGCTGAAACTACCAACAATCACTGCCCTAAAGCAGCTGTGCGCTATGCACTGGAAATGAACAAGCAGTGGTTCTCTGAGCGTGTGATCGTCCCAGGGACGGTTGTTACGGGTTTGCCGAGAAATTAATTCAACATCACTCAAATCCATTGATGTTAGGCCAATAAAAAACGCAGACCGAGGTCTGCGATTTGTTTGTGGGCACCTTTGATTTATTCAAAATGGCAAACGTAGTGCACTGGTTGCTCAGCACGAATAATGAAGTAACCGCCCTTTTCCACTTCCCAGCTTTGACCAGCCTTGAACTCTTGCTCAGGGGCCCCATTGATGCTGACAAAAGCATTGCCATCAACTACTTCCATAATCTCCTTAGTACTTAAGTCAAAACGCAAGGTGCTTGGCAATACCACACCAACTGACTTACGAACGCCATTAGGCAATGTCACAGTATGAGAAACACACTTGCCATCAAAAAATACATTGGCCTTCTTGCCTACGGAAACTTGGTCAAATTGCATCTTGGTTCTTTCTATTCTGTTAGGTTCTAATAGTTTGCTTGTTTTATTGTTTTTTATTTCTTGGCGCGCTTACGTCTAGCTGTTTCAGCAATACGCATACGTAATGCATTGAGCTTAATAAAGCCGCCAGCATCTGCTTGGTTATATGCGCCACCGTCATCATCAAAGGTTGCAATATTTTGATCAAACAAAGTATTTGCTGAATCACGTGAAATCACGGAGACGGAACCTTTGTAGAGCTTGAGGCGCACAACGCCATTCACAGCCAGTTGTGTATGGTCAATCAAGGTTTGGAGTGCGAGACGCTCTGGCGCCCACCACAAACCGTTGTAGATCAAACTGGCATAGCGAGGCATCAAATCATCCTTTAAGTGGGCTACTTCACGGTCCAAGGTGATGCTTTCGATACCACGATGAGCCTTTAGAAGAATGGTGCCGCCAGGCGTTTCGTAACAGCCACGGCTCTTCATGCCAACAAAGCGGTTTTCTACTAGGTCGAGACGACCAATGCCATGTTTACCACCAAGACGATTTAATTCAGCCAACAACTCATGTGGCTTATAGGCTTTTCCATCAATTGCTACCGGGTCGCCAGCCTTAAATTCGAGCTCGATAATTTCTGGGGCATCTGGAGCCTTTTCAGGAGAAACGGTCCAACGCCACATAGACTCTTCTGCCTCTGCGTTTGGATTCTCGAGGTGACGGCCTTCATAGCTAATGTGCAAGAGGTTCGCATCCATTGAGTACGGTGAACCGCCTTGCTTATGCTTCATCTCAACCGGAATGCCATGCTTTTCTGCGTAAGCCATCAACTTCTCACGTGAGAGAAGATCCCATTCACGCCAAGGAGCGATTACCTTGATTCCTGGTTCAAGGGCGTAGTAACCTAATTCAAAGCGAACCTGGTCATTTCCCTTGCCGGTCGCGCCGTGCGATACAGAGTCAGCGCCAGTCAAGCGAGCAATTTCAATTTGGCGCTTAGCGATTAATGGGCGCGCAATAGAGGTGCCCAACAAATATTCACCCTCGTAAATCGTATTCGCACGGAACATTGGGAACACAAAGTCACGAACAAACTCTTCGCGCAAGTCATCAATAAAAATGTTTTCAGGCTTGATGCCAAATTGCAAAGCCTTAGCGCGTGCTGGCTCCAGCTCTTCGCCCTGACCTAAGTCAGCGGTAAAGGTCACGATCTCGCAGCCATAAGTATCTTGAAGCCACTTCAAGATCACGCTGGTATCTAGACCGCCAGAATACGCTAAGACTGCTTTTTTAATATCGGACATGTTTTTCTTATTCAATCAAAATTAATGAAAACGAATTGCTTGTTATTTGTTAATTATTTTATTGCTGAAGTTTTATTACTTAATCCAAACGACCACAGAGTAAATATTCCATTAGGGCCTTTTGGACATGCAAACGATTTTCCGCCTCTTCCCAAACAATACTTTGTGGTCCGTCAATCACTTCTGCTGAAACCTCTTCACCACGGTGCGCTGGCAAGCAGTGCATAAACAGCGCATTAGGCTTAGCTAATGCCATCAACTCTTCATCCACCATCCAGTCCTGGAAAGCATTCATGCGTAAAGTATTTTCGTCTTCATAACCCATGCTGGTCCAGACGTCGGTGCTCACTAGGTCAGCCCCGTTGCAGGCTTCTTTAGGATCGGCGCAAATGGTTAAATGCTTGGCGGATTTCGGCGACAAACGTGTTGCATCCAACTGATAGCCCTCTGGCGCAGAGAAGCGCAACTGAAAATCTAAACATTCAGCCGCTTGTATCCAGGTATAGGCCATATTATTGGCATCACCTACCCAAGCTACCGTCTTTCCTTGAATCGGGCCACGGGCCTCTACAAACGTGAAGATATCGGCCAATACTTGGCAAGGGTGAAATTCGTTTGTTAGGCCATTGATTACCGGCACCCGTGAATTCGATGCAAAACGCTCAATAATGTCTTGGCCAAAGGTGCGAATCATGATGATGTCAGTCATCCTTGAAATCACCTGAGCAGCATCCTCTACAGGCTCGCCACGACCCAATTGGGTATCTCTGGTGTTCAGGTATACCGCATGACCACCAAGCTGATGGATGCCCGCCTCGAAGGACAGACGAGTACGGGTGGAGTGCTTCTCAAAAATCATGGCCAAAGTGCGGTCATGCAGTGGATGCCAAGTTTCATAGCTCTTGAATTTGGCCTTAAGCCACGCCGAACGCTTGAGTAAATAGTCGTACTCTTGACGAGTCAGGTCGGAAAACTGCAGGTAGTGCTTTACCTTACCGGGCACTTGAGGCTTTGCCAGCGATGTCATAGTTGAGCTTTCTACTAAAGTTTTGGCTTGCATTTTTTTCTTCAAACATTCGGCTGCACGAAAATAGACCCTAAAGCCATCTTACGGCCAACTTGGGCTGTTAAGCTAGAGGACTTAGTAATACTATTTCTTACAACCATCATTACGCGAACTTGAACCACAAAAAGCTTTTCATTCAAGGCATTACCACTTCTGGCAAACCATTTCGACCCAGCGATTGGGCGGAGCGTCTGTGCGGGGTGATGGCTACTTTTCGCCCTCCCGGTGATTCCGGGGACCCTCGCTTCACTTATTCGCCCTATGTCAGACCAGTGCTTATTGCAAAAGTGAAATGCGTTGTTATTGATACTCGACTGAGGGATCTAGATCCCCGAGCGCTAGACTTTGTCATGAACTTTGCCAAAGACAATAGCCTACCAATCGAAGAGGCGTGTGAGTTCAACCCAACAACCCCAGCCCAGCCTTAAAAACAAAAACCCGCTCTGATGAGGAGCGGGCTTAGGTCGAAACTACTTCGACCAGCCTAAAACTAAAACTGTATTACGCTGCCATCGCCTTGATAGCTGCAGACAAACGTGACTTCTGACGAGCTGCAGTGTTTTTGTGAGCAATCTTTTTGTCAGCAATCTTGTCGATTGTTGCTTGAGTTGCCGCGAAAACTTTCGCTGCAGAAGCTTTGTCACCAGTTTCAATCGCTTTACGAACTGCCTTAATGGAAGTGCGGAGCTTTGAACGCAAACTGGAGTTATGTTCGTTTTGTTTTACTGCTTGGCGTGCACGCTTGCGCGCTTGTGCTGTATTGGCCATCTTTAAACCTTGCCTCTATAAATTGCAAAATGCGATTAGTTAAAAATCTTGCGGACTTGCCAGAATCATAAGCAAGCTCGCCAAAACCCAAGATTTTACCTTAAAGGGGCAAAAAAGCCCAGCCGACCGATAAATAGGTGAAAATCGCCTCATGAATCTGCTTTCTGCCGCTGCCAAGGTCAGCTCCCTAACTATGCTGTCCCGTATTACGGGCCTGCTCCGGGAGACCCTCATTGCCCGTAGTTTCGGGGCTTCCGAGTGGACAGATGCCTTTAATGTGGCTTTTAGACTACCCAATTTGCTACGTCGGCTATTTGCCGAAGGGGCCTTTTCTCAAGCTTTTGTGCCGATTTTGGGCGAAATTGCCACAAACGAAGATCAAACTAAGGCCAAAATCCTCATAAATGCAGTCGCCACGCTCTTATTTTGGGCCTTGCTGCTTACGGTACTACTGGGAGTCATTGGCGCCCCAGTGCTCATTCTGGTCATTGCCACAGGGTTTAAAGGTGGTCCAGCCTATGACGCCAGCGTCGTTATGACCCGAATCATGTTCCCCTATATCGGGCTAATTTCTATGGTCTCCCTCTCAGCGGGGATCTTGAACACCTATCACCGCTTTGCAATCCCGGCATTTACGCCTGTCTTGCTCAATCTTGCCTTAATTGGTAGCGCCATCTTTTTGGCACCCCACTTAGAGCAACCAATTTATGCCTTAAGTATTGGTGTTTTACTTGGTGGAATACTGCAACTTGCCCTTCAAGTTCCAACGCTTGCTCGCCTCGGCCTATTGCCTCGCATTGGTTTATTGCCTGGCGCCATCAAATCAGCCGTCACCAATCCGGAAGCTCGGCGCGTCATGAAATTAATGGGGCCGGCAGTATTTGCTGTTTCTGTCGCACAAATCTCCCTCATCATTAATACCAACATTGCTTCACGTCTGCAGGCGGGAAGTGTGTCGTGGCTATCCTACGCAGATCGCTTAATGGAATTTCCAACTGCACTACTGGGTGTTGCCTTGGGAACCGTTCTTTTACCAAGCCTCAGCAAGGCCAACGCCAAAAACGATTTGGTACATGCCGGCGAATTACTCATCTGGGGATTGCAACTCACATTCTTACTGGCCGCGCCTTGCGCAATTGCACTCTTTATTTTTGGCGAGCCTTTAGCAGCAGTCTTGTATCACTACGGTAAATTCAGTGCGCTTGATGTCGTGATGACGCAACGTGCATTAGCGGCTTATGGTGTTGGCCTCATTGGTTTAATTCTGGTAAAAATTTTGGCACCCGGATTTTATTCACGTCAAGACATCCGCACCCCCGTCAAGATTGGATTACTCGTTTTAGTAGCCACCCAGTTAGCCAACCTAGTATTTGTTCCCTGGCTTGGGCATGCTGGCCTTGCCCTTTCAGTTGGTACTGGCGCCTGTCTAAACGCCGCCCTGCTATGGGTTGGCCTGCATCGACGCGGAGCTCTACCTAATTCAGGCTGGCTGAAGTACCTCGGTCAGCTATTGTTAGCCCTCATCCCCTTCGCAGCAGTGCTTTTTTATGCTGCTGGCACACACAATTGGATTGCCCTCCAAGCTGAGCCATGGCTACGTATTGGCTTGGTGGGAGCATGGCTAGGTCTTGCGGCCATTGTTTACTTCGCATCACTAGGTTTAGTTGGAATTCGCTGGCAAAAATTCTTGCGTCATGCAAAATAGCCAGTATGCCAACACAACAACTCGACTATTTCACCTCCCTAGTTGCTGAAGACGAACATCTTCCTTTAACGGAGGCAGCAATCGCTGTCGCACAGCACGCTTATCCTGATTTAGATGTTCAAGGGGCTCTCGATCAAATTGATGAGATGGGTAACAAACTCAAAACTCGCATCACGCCTGATACCTCACCCGTTCAGCGCTTACAAATTTTGAAGCATTTCTTTTATACCGAGCTGGGTTTTGGTCCGAACCCAAATGATTTCTATGCTCCTGAAAATTCGTACTTGCATTACATCCTTGAAAATCGCAGAGGGATCCCCATCTCATTAGCTATTTTGATGATGGAATTAGGCAATCAAATTGGCTTGAAAATTCGGGGTGTTTCATTTCCGAATCACTTCATGATGCGAATCTCTTTGCAACAGGGTGAAGTCATCATGGATCCCTTGACCGGTGAATCGTTATCAAAGACTCAGTTACAAGAAATGCTTGATCCCTACCTGGACGCCAAAGGCTATCGGGGTGAGTTGAGTCTGCCGCTCAATATCTTCCTACGTGCTTCTAGCTCAAGAGAGATTCTGTCGCGCTTTCTGAGAAACCTCAAAATGATTTACTCAGAACATGAGCGCTGGGAGCGTTTACTAGGCATTCAAGAGCGTTTGGTGATCCTGTTACCAGACTCTATTGAAGAGATTCGGGACAGGGGTTTGATTTTTGCGCAACTTGAGTACTTACGTCCCGCATTGGCGGATATGCATCGCTATCTCAGCGAAGTTCCAGAAGCTGAGGATGCTGGCGACATCCGCGAGCACATTGCCACACTTGAAAGTCAAACCAAGCTGCACTAAAGCCGAGTGGGCGTTAGTGTAAGCACTTTGGTTTTTTAAACTTCTGTTAGTTTTTCTTGCGCTGAAAAATTTTGTAGGCTGCTGCAAATAAAACCGGCACAGCAGCTGCACCCACGCCTACCAGGACGATCACATTGAGATTCTGGCGAATGACAGGGATATTGCCAAAGAAATATCCTGCTATGACCAAACCAAAGACCCACAACGCCGCACCAGCGATATTAAATAACTGAAAGCGTGAGAAGTTCATCTCGGATACACCCGCAATAAAGGGTGCAAAGGTACGAATAATTGGCAAGAAGCGGGCAAGGATGATTGTTTTGCCACCATGCTTTTCATAAAAAGCGTGGGTTTTTAATAAAGCGCCTTGATCAATCCAGCGCGATTGACTGCTGAATACTCGCTTACCAATCCAGCGGCCAATGAAGTAGTTCACGGTATTGCCTGCGACCGCAGCAATCAATAAACCAATACACAAGGTCCAGATATTGAAATGCTCGGTAGCGCAATAGGCGCCTGCAATGAACAGAAGCGAATCACCTGGTAAGAAAGGTGCGACCACTAGGCCTGTTTCTGCAAAAACAATAGCAAAAAGGAGGCCATAGGCCCAAGGACCGTATTGCTGAATCACCACATCTAAATGTTTATCAATATGCAGCAATAAATCACTGATTTGCAAAAGGGTATCCATCAACTCGCTCTTTAACTTATGGGTTGTTGCGGATATTAACAGGCTCTTATAATCAGGTATGCAAACTGAACCCTACATTCAGCCTATGCATGCTCCAAATGAAGTCTCAACGCTTTGTATTGTTGGGCCTACTGGCGCAGGCAAAACCCATCTCGCCATGTCTTTGGCTGAGCATGCGAAATCCATTGGCTTAACGATTGAACTTATCAGCATGGATTCCGCTTTAGTCTATCGGGGTTTAGATATTGGCAGCGCCAAACCAACTAAGTCAGAGCAAGCTGCGGTTATTCATCATCTGATTGACATCATTGATCCGACTGAAGTGTATTCAGCGGCACGTTTTGCTAATGATGCAAAACGACTTTGCACCGAGATTCGTGCGCGAGGCAATATTCCAGTGGTGGTTGGCGGAACGATGTTGTATTGGCGGGCATGGGCGCATGGCCTCTCCTCGCTCCCTCCAGCAAATCCAGAAATTCGTGCTCGTTTGGATGAAGAGGGTAAAGCCATTGGCTGGCCAGCAATGCACGACAAGCTTGCCAAGGTTGATCCCAAAACTGCAGCGCGCTTAAAGCCAAACGATTCCCAACGAGTGCAACGTGCTCTAGAGGTTTATGAAATTACCTGCAAACCCATGTCTCTATTGCTGGCTGACTCACCCAGTGAAGATGGCAGAGAAGGTTCAGCGATTCCACCATGGATTAAGTTAATTTCACTTGAACCAAGTGATCGTAAGCGATTGCATCTGAACTTAGAAAAGCGTTTTGATGAAATGCTTGCCGCTGGATTTATGGATGAAGTCAAAACTCTTCGTACCAATACTAGATTGCATGCAAATCTTCCAGCGATACGTTCGGTTGGTTATCGCCAAGCCTGGGAGTTTCTCAATGGTGAAATTGACGCTGAAGAAATGCGTTACAAAGCATTGGCAGCGACGCGCCAACTTGGTAAGCGTCAACTTACATGGCTGCGTGCAATAGATGGAAGAAGCACATTTGACCCCTTCAACCCCGAAGAGTTGAAGGCGGCGCTAGATTATTGCAAAAGCAATCTCATCCAAAAATAAAGGTAGATCGTTTAGATAACGATGGTTTGTGGCGCATCTTTTGGACGCTCAACCACTTCACCAACTGTCCAAGCCTTGAGACCTTGCGCAGTTAATGATTTGATTGCTGTATCCACTTGATCAGGCGCAACAATCACAACCATACCGATGCCGCAGTTAAATACGCGCACCATTTCTGCATCAGCAACGCCACCCTTCATTTGCAACCAACGGAAGAGGTCTGGCATTTGCCAGCTATCGCGATGCAAAACTGCTTGAGTGTTTTCTGGGAGCACGCGTGGCACGTTATCAACCAAACCACCACCCGTGATATGCGCCATTCCTTTTACATTGATTTCAGAAATCAATTTGAGCAGTGGCTTTACGTAAATTTCTGTTGGCGCCATCACCACATCACCCAATGGACGACCGCCCAAATCATCAGTAGGCTTTGCACCAGCACGCTCAATAATCTTACGGACCAATGAGTAGCCATTTGAATGTGCGCCACTAGAGCCAACTGCTAATACCGCATCACCCGGAACAATCGTTGCGCCAGTAATGATTTTGGATTTTTCAACTGCGCCCACGGCAAATCCGGCTAAGTCATATTCGCCTGGTGGGTACATGCCCGGCATTTCTGCGGTCTCACCACCGATTAATGCGCAACCAGATAATTCACAACCCTTGGCAATGCCACCAACAACCGTTGCTGCGGTATCCACAGTCAACTTGCCGCATGCAAAGTAGTCCAAGAAGAAAAGGGGCTCAGCACCCTGAACCAGGATGTCATTCACACTCATGGCTACCAAGTCTTGACCAATGGTTTCATGACGATTCCACTCAAAAGCCAGCCTTAGCTTAGTACCAACACCATCCGTACCGGATACTAATACTGGCTCCTTATAGCGCTTAGGTACCTCAAAAAGGGCCCCAAAGCCGCCAATTCCGGCCAAAACACCCTCGCGCATGGTTTTCTTGGCAAGCGGCTTAATGCGGTCAACCAGGGCATCTCCAGCATCAATATCGACACCAGCGTCACGGTAGGAAAGGCCTTTTGAGGAAGAATTAGTAGATGAGGTCATGTCAGCGCTGGAATATTAGTAAAAAATGCTACTAGGTCAGTAGAATCATTGAATTCTAGAGGATTACTCGTCATGGCTGAAATTTTTACCCCTTTTCTGGCTGCATTCATCCTTGCCTACATCCTGAGGCCTGCTTTTCTATGGCTGGAAAGAAGACGCATTCCCTCATCCCTGGCTGCAGGACTCACTGTCATCTTAGGGTTGGCTGCAGTAACGGCGATATTGAGCCTCTTTATAGGCCTCCTCAAAACAGAAATTCCCCTAATCAAAGCCCAGCTCCCAGGATGGATCTCAAATACACAGGCATGGCTGGGTCCTAAATTAGCTGAATTTCATATTGATGTTGATTGGGGTACTTTAAAAAACACAGCATCGCAAAAAATTTCAGAGCATATTAGCGACAATGCCGACTCACTAATGAGTACCACGATAGACACCGTACTGATGTCGGGCAGCTCGGTTATCACTGGCTTTGTAAATTCCGTATTAATTCTATTTGTGATGTTTTATTTATTGATTGATTGGAATCAATTTTTTCAGTACGTCAAAAATTTAGTACCCAAGCGCGCCCAAGAAACCGTACATCATCTTGCAATGCATACCGATGGACTGCTCTCGCAGTATCTCAATGGCATGGTAATCGTTGTCTCCATCATGTCCGCTTTCTATAGCATTAGCTTGACTTTGATTGGCATCAAAGGTGCGGTTGCTTTGGGTATTTTTACCGCCTTAATGATTGTGATTCCTTATATCGGCATTGCACTAGGATTCACGCTTGCTATAGTTTCGGCCCTTCTTCAATTTGGTCCGGGCTCAGAAATCATCGGTGTACTAGTCATCTATGGAATTGGGCAATTCTTAGAAGGCTTCTTCTTGACGCCACGCCTAGTGGGCGAGCGCATTGGCCTGCATCCCGTTGCCGTCTTGTTTGCGTTGCTTTTCTTTGGCAAGCTATTTGGCTTCTTTGGTGTATTACTCGCCCTACCAATTAGTGCGGTCAGCTTAGTCTTAGTCCAGTACTTATGGTCTATTTATACGCAAAGCTCTTGGTATCAAAAATAAGTTTGGTAGCAATGAATACACCCTCGCTTCCAAAACAATTTGCGCTAGACATTAGTCACTCACCCATAGCTAGTTTAGAAAACTATCTTCCCGGGAAAGATCTTGCCTTAATTTCTGCTCTGCAAAATATTGAAAAATCTTGGGGCAAGGTCAGCCCTCAAAGCTCTGATAACCCGCTCAATCAGCGCTGGATTTATTGGTGGGGGCCAGAGGGTTCAGGTCGTACTCATCTACTAAATGCCATTGAAAATGCGGCGAAGCATGCTGGCCTGTTACACATTGCCCTCTCTCCACTCGAACCTACTGCTTGGGTTCGCTTAGAAGAAAAGATGAATGCAATGACTGAAAGTGATACCCCTTCAGTCATCACCGTTGATGATGTTGACCAGCTAGATGATCGTCTTGTTGGCTCCTTATTTCGGATCCTGAATGGCGTTCAAGGAAGCAAAGCGATTCATATTTTTATGGCCGGAAACGCTGCTCCAGCCAATCTCAAGCTTCGAGAAGACCTGCGAACCCGTCTGGGCTGGGGCTTAATCTTTCAAACGCAGCTTTTGGATGATGATGAGAAAATACAAGCACTAGAGGAAGCGGCCAAAGAGCGAGGGCTTGTTTTATCCCCCGATGTGTTGCCCTGGCTGTTAAGTCGCTTTTATCGCGATATGCCCAGCTTGATGGCATTGATGGATGCTTTAGACGCTTACTCCCTTGAAACAAAACGTGCTGTAACCTTACCCCTTGTTCGCGAGCTCTTGCAGCCCAAATAATTTATTAAATATCAATTCGTGACTCAGCTAGCCCTTTTCGATTTAGACCACACCCTTTTGCCTTGCGATAGCGATTACGAATGGGGTCAATTTTTGGCTCGCATTGGTGTTGTAGACAGCGAATACTATGCACGACAAAACGAGCGCTTTTATCAAGACTATAAAGAAGGCAATCTGGATATTCATGAGTTTCTGCGTTTTGCTCTTAAGCCACTCTCAGAACATTCACGCGCGCAACTCAAAGAGTGGCACGACGCGTTTATGAAAGAAGTTATTAATGGCCAACTCCGACAACAAGCAATCGATCTAGTAAAACGTCACCAAGATGCTGGTGATCTTTGCTGCGTGATTACTGCCACCAACAGCTTTGTGACACGCCCTATTGTTGAAAGCTTTGGCATTGAGCACCTGATTGCCACAGAGCCAGCCACCGCAGACAACCATCCATTAGGTAACTACACTGGGGAAGTCAAAGGCATTCCCAATTTCCGCGAAGGTAAGATTCAAAATCTACACGACTGGTTAGCATCGCAAAAACTGTCTCTAGATGCTTTACCTTATAGTTATTTTTATTCTGACTCGATGAACGATCTTCCTTTACTCGAAAAAGTAAGTCATCCTGTTGCCACCAATCCAGATGATCGTCTTCGCAACGAAGCTAAGCAGCGCAACTGGCCCATTCTTGAATTGTTTGCATGATCACTAAATTTATTAAACGTATTTTGCGGCGTGACCCGATGGTCAAACATACGCAGGCCAACAATACTGGCGCCCCAAAGCGCATCCCTAAAAAAGCACATCGAATTGATCCGCATTTGCTTTCTAAGAATGCAGTCAAGGTAACGCACACATTGCAGCAGGCAGGATTTGAGGCATTTATTGTCGGTGGCGCTGTTAGAGATCTTGCTCTAGGTATCAGTCCAAAAGATTTTGACGTGGCAACCAATGCAACACCAGATCAAGTGCAAAGACTCTTTCGCAAAGCGCGCCTAATTGGTCGCCGCTTTCAAATTGTGCACGTGACTTTTTTTGGCAAAGGCCATCCTGAAATCATTGAGGTATCCACCTTCAGGGCCCTATTAGATAACGCTGGAGATCACGTAGCTGAGAGCGGCCGGATCCTGCGCGATAACGTCTGGGGCTCGCAAGGTGAGGATGCTGCAAGACGCGATTTCACAATCAACGCAATGTATTACGACCCTTCGTCCGAAACTGTTTTGGACTATCACGGCGGCATGGCAGATATGCAAAAGAAAACTTTGCGCATGATTGGCGATCCAGCAAAGCGCTATCGCGAAGATCCTGTTCGCATGCTCAGGGCAGTACGCTTCGCAGCAAAGACTGGCTTTGAATTAGATGGTGCTACACGCGCGCCCATCGCAAAGCTAGGCAAATTATTAAACGACGTCCCCTCTGCGAGGCTCTTTGATGAAATTTTGAAGCTCTTGATGTCCGGCTACTCTTGGGCAGCAATCCAAGGGCTCAAAGATGCTGGATTGCATCATGGTCTTCTCCCGCTCTTAGACCACATTCTGGATACAGGCGCAGACTCCAAGGGGGCCAATGATTTTGTAAAGCTGGCTTTGGCCAATACTGACGAACGCATTCAATCCGGTAAAAGCGTTTCTGCTGGATTTTTATTTGCCACCCTACTCTGGCCTGATCTACTAAAGAATTGGAAGGCCAACTCCGCTAAAGGAATGGCTAATATTCCTGCCTTGCATGATGCGATGGACGACACGATTGCCACTCAAAGTAGCGGCATGACGATTCAACGACGCTTCGAAAGCGATATGCGCGAAATTTGGTCTATGCAACCCCGCTTTGAGAGACGCGTGGGGCGATACCCTTATCGCCTCATCGAATCCCCACGTTTTAGAGCGGGTTATGACTTTATGTTGCTCCGCTGCGCCACCGAGGAATTAAACCCAGCAATCGGGCAGTGGTGGACAGACTTCATTGCAACCGACGTCACAGGGCAAGATAAGCTGATGGCTGGCGTCAAAAATGAATCTGGTAGCAGTCCAAGTCCTGCCAAAAGACGGCGTCGAAGAAAGCCAAAAGCGGCAGTGCCCCCAGAGAGTGCAGCAAGCTAAGCAGACTTAGAGAAATTTCAGTAAAGTAGTTTCATCTCTAGTTTGGAAACCTATGGCACGGGCATATATCGGATTTGGCGGCAACATCGGCGACACGCGTCAGCTTATTACTGATGCCATTGTTTGCTTGGCATTGCGGTCCGAACTTCAAATCTTGGCAAAAAGCTGTTTTTATCAAAGCGCGCCTGTTGAAGCTACAGGCGGCGACTACATTAATGCCGTCATTGAAGTCGAAACCGAGTTAAGCCCCTACGGCCTTTTACATGTTTGCCAAACCATTGAACAAGAATTTGGTCGTGAGCGCCCATATGCAAATGCCCCCCGGACTCTTGACCTAGACATCCTTTCGTTTGAAGGGGTTACTCAAAGCGAAACAGAATTGATGTTGCCGCATCCTAGAATTATCGAGCGCTCATTTGTACTCCTACCCCTGCTGGAAATCGCTCCCGATATCTTTTTGCCTAACTGGGGCGAACTCAAG
This sequence comes from Polynucleobacter sp. Tro8-14-1, assembly GCF_018881655.1. Classification (GTDB taxonomy): domain Bacteria; phylum Pseudomonadota; class Gammaproteobacteria; order Burkholderiales; family Burkholderiaceae; genus Polynucleobacter. Next base: position 243,503 of record NZ_JACVPX010000001.1, on the reverse strand, counting down.
GCCTACCTACCCAACGTGGCACACCAAAGAATTGAAAAACTCCCCTGCAGGAACTGTAATTGCGGGGAAAAAGACGTTTATAGCCAAACGGCGCATTAATTCATTAAACTCTCGCCATGGGTTACTTACAAGGCGACAAGCCAATCACAATTACTAAGCTCCTCGCAATGCATGCTGAGGGTGAAAAAATTGCCATGCTCACGGCATACGACTCAACTATGTCAGCGCTTCTCAATCGCTGCGCTGTTGAAACGATCTTGATTGGCGACTCTCTTGGGAATGTGATTCAAGGACACTCCAGCACTACGCCAGTGACCATTGAACAAATGGCGTATCACACCGAATGTGTAGCTCGTGCTAATACCCATGCATTTCTCATCGCTGACCTCCCATTTGCAAGCTACGGAGATCCAGTGCAGGCTCTCGAATCCTCTGCTCAATTAATGCGTGCTGGTGCAGATATGGTTAAGCTTGAAGGCGGTGGCGACTGGCAGATTGATGTCATTAGTCATTTAGTTAAGCGCAGTGTTCCTGTTTGCGCTCACTTAGGATTACTACCTCAATCAGTTCATGTCTTGGGCGGCTACAAAGTGCAGGGCAAATCTAAAGATGCTGCAAGCGTCATGCTTGAGCAAGCACTTGCCTGCCAAGAAGCTGGAGCCCAAATGGTAGTGTTGGAAGCAATTCCCTCTTCATTGGGCGAAAAGATTACTGCCGAACTTCATATTCCCACTATCGGAATTGGTGCTGGTCCAGATTGCTCTGGTCAAGTATTGGTTCTGCAGGATATGTTGGGCATCAGCCCCGGTAAGCCGCCGAAGTTTGTCAAAAACTTTATGGATGGCCATCACTCCGTTGAAGCCGCCATCAAGACTTATGTGCGCGAAGTGAAGTCCGGGAAATTCCCCGGACCCGAGCATGGCTTTGCTGGCTAATTGGCAGCTTGGCTGCCAATTAGTTACTAGCTAAAGAAACTCTTTACACCATCAAACCAACCCTTTTGTTGAGGGCTGTGTTTGTCGCCAGCAGATTTCAGACTGTCGTCAAACTGCTGTAGTAATTTCTTTTGCTCTTCAGTAAGCTTAATCGGAGTTTCTACCAGAACGTGGACAAAGAGATCGCCCACCATGGTTGAGCGCAATCCTTTGATGCCTTTATTTCGCAAGCGGAAAGTCTTACCCGTCTGAGTTCCCTCAGGGATTGGAAACTCCACGCGACCAGAGAGTGTTGGCACTTCGATTTCACCACCGATAGTAGCTGTCGCAAAAGAGATTGGCATTTGTACATGCAAATCACTACCATCACGCTCAAAGACTTTATGCGGCTTAACACGCACCTCTACATAAAGATCGCCGGATGGTCCACCATTGACACCTGGTTCACCGTTACCCACTGAGCGGACACGCATTCCATCATCAATGCCTGCCGGTATTTTGATCTCAAGTGTTTTTTGTTCTTTGTGTTTTCCACTGCCGTGGCAAGTTTTACATGGCTTAGGAATGTACTCGCCAGTGCCACGGCACTTAGGGCAAGTTTGCTGCATGGAGAAGAAGCCTTGCTGCACACGCACTTGACCATGACCATTACAGGTTGTGCAAGTCTCAGCCTTAGATCCAGGCTCTGCGCCGGTACCATGACAAGGCTTGCAATTACTCCAGCTAGGTACACGAATTTGGGTTGTATAGCCTTCAGCCGCTTGCTCAAGCGTAATGTCCATGTTGTAGCGTAAATCTGCGCCTTTATAAACTTGAGGGCCAGAGTGACGGCCGCCGCCTTGACCGAAGATATCACCAAAGATATCCCCAAACGCATCAGAAAATCCACCGCCCCCGAAACCGCCACCGCCAAATCCGCCACCCATAGATGGGTCGACGCCAGCATGACCATATTGGTCGTAAGCCGCGCGCTTATTGGGGTCGGTTAAGGTTTCGTAAGCTTCTTTAACTTCTTTAAATTGGGCTTCAGCCGTTTTGCTATCGGGATTGCGATCAGGGTGATGTTTCATCGCCATCTTGCGATAAGCCTTTTTTAGCTCATCGTCACTGGCACCTTTTGCTACACCAAGCACTTCATAAAAATCGCGTTTACTTTTAGGCACAGCCTATTCCTCTCAACAACCTGAATGACACAAGTCGGCACGAGGCCGACTTGTTATTTAAGTACATCAAAACTACGTTAATGAATGTCCAATTGCAGAATTACTTCTTGTCATCAACCTCTTTAAAGTCAGCGTCAACAACATCCGCATCAGGGGCAGCGCCAGGGGCTGCACCACCAGGAGCTGCACCAGGTGCGGCACCGCCAGCTTTAGCTTGTTCAGCCGCCATGACTTTTTCGCCCAGCTTCTGACTTGCTTTACCCAAAGCTTCTGTTTTAGCTTCAATGGCTTCCTTGTCGCTACCTTTAATGGCTTCGTCTAAGTCTTTCAAGGCCGCTTCAATCGCTTCTTTTTCGGAAGCCTCTAAGCTAGCACCATGCTCTTCCAAAGCCTTCTTGGTTGAGTGAGCCAAGGCATCTGCAGTATTGCGAGCAGTTACCAACTCAAGCGCTTTCTTATCTTCAGCAGCATTGGCTTCAGCATCCTTCACCATGCGTTGAATTTCTTCTTCAGTCAAACCAGAGTTTGCCTTGATGGTGATCTTGTTCTCTTTACCAGTGGTCTTGTCTTTTGCTGTTACATGCAAAATACCGTTAGCATCGATGTCAAAAGTTACTTCAATCTGTGGCATACCGCGTTGCGCAGGAGCAATACCTTCAAGGTTAAATTCCCCTAGCAACTTGTTTGCAGCAGCCATCTCGCGCTCACCTTGGAAGCACTTAATGGTTACAGCAGGCTGGTTATCTTCCGCAGTTGAGTAAACCTGTGAATGCTTGGTAGGGATCGTGGTGTTCTTAGGAATCATCTTGGTCATGACGCCACCAAGAGTTTCTATACCCAATGACAATGGGGTAACGTCCAAGAGCAATACGTCCTTACGATCGCCAGACAATACAGAACCCTGAATTGCAGCGCCAACAGCAACGGCTTCATCTGGGTTCACGTCTTTGCGTGGTTCTTTACCAAAGATTTCTTTTACTTTGTCTTGAACCGCAGGCATACGGGTTTGACCGCCAACCAAGATGACGTCGTCGATGTCCGCTACGTTTACGCCAGCATCTTTAATCGCAGTTAAACAAGGGCCAGCTGTACGGCTAATCAACTCTTCAACCAAAGACTCCAACTTAGCGCGGGTCAACTTCAAGTTCAAATGCTTAGGACCGCTAGCGTCAGCCGTTACATATGGCAAATTAATTTCAGTTTGTTGTGCAGATGACAATTCGATCTTGGCTTTTTCAGCAGCATCTTTCAAACGCTGCAACGCCAATACGTCTTTGCTCAAGTCAACGCCTTGCTCTTTTTTGAACTCAGCAATGATCCAATCAATGATGCGTTGGTCAAAGTCTTCACCACCTAAGAATGTATCGCCGTTGGTAGAGAGAACTTCAAACTGCTTCTCACCGTCAACGTTAGCAATCTCAATGATGGATACGTCGAATGTACCGCCACCCAAGTCATACACAGCAATCTTGCGATCCACTTTGTCTTGTTTATCCAAGCCAAACGCTAATGCAGCAGCGGTAGGCTCATTGATGATGCGCTTCACATCTAAACCAGCGATACGGCCAGCATCCTTAGTTGCTTGGCGCTGGCTATCGTTAAAGTAAGCAGGAACAGTAATCACGGCCTCTGTCACCTCTTCGCCAAGGTAATCTTCGGCAGTTTTCTTCATCTTGCGCAAGATTTCAGCGGACACTTGTTGTGGCGCCATTTTCTTATCGCGTGCTTGAACCCAAGCATCGCCGTTATCAGCAGCAATAATTGAATAAGGCATCAAGCTGATGTCTTTTTGCACTTCAGGATCTGTAAATTTACGGCCCATCAAGCGCTTCACTGCGTAGATAGTATTTTTAGGATTGGTTACTGACTGACGCTTTGCAGGCGCACCAACCAAGACTTCGCCATCTTCAACGTAAGCGATGATGGATGGAGTTGTGCGACCGCCTTCAGCGCTCTCGACAACTTTAGGTGCATTGTTTTCAACGACTGAAACGCATGAATTCGTGGTTCCTAAGTCGATTCCGATAATCTTTCCCATAATTGCTCCAAAAAATTAAATTGTTTGTTGTACTGATAAATATTTCGATACCCAGTAAGTGGGGTCTAAAAAAGGGATTTCAAGGGGACAAAGAGCAAAAAAGGCAGAAATCTGCCTTTTTCTACCTTTTTTATGACTTTTTAGGGTTTTAGCCCCTTTTTAGCTTATTTTGGAGCGCTGACCGTCACCAAAGCAGGTCTTAAAACCCTATCAGCCACGGTATAACCCCGCTGCAATACAGAAACCACTGTGTTGGACTCTTGCTCGGAAGGCACGGAAGCAATAGCCTGATGGTGGTGCGGGTCAAACTTATCCCCAACCGCAGGGTTAATTTCTGTCATACGGCCTTTTTCAAAGGCAGACAGTAGCTGCTTAAGGGTGATTTCCAAGCCTTCTTTAAAAGCTTTGGCATCACCAGCATCGGTACTCAATGCAGCGTAAAGACTGTCCGTCACGGGTACCAAATGCTCTGCAAAACTTTCAATCGCAAATTTATGCGCCTTCGCAATATCTTCCACGGCACGGCGACGAATATTTTCTCCTTCCGCCTTAGCGCGCAAGAAGTTATCTTGCAGCTCACCAATCTTTTGATTGAGTTCTGCAATTTCCTGTTCAGGCGTTTTTACAGGCGGAGTTTCTGCTGCAGCCTCATTGAGTGGTTCTGCAGAAGAATTCTCTTGCTCTGGGGATGGGTTTTGGTTTTCTTGTGTCATGGGCGCTATTTTACTTTTCTATAAAGATGGCTATTACTTTGCAATATGGGGCTGATTGTTGCAATTTCAAGACTTCATTCTTTCAGCCAGCTCAGCCCTTTCATTACGCTTCGCTAATTCAGCGTCAGACTCCACGCCTAAAGACCAGCCTTGCAGATGATGATGAGCAATATCGCTCAGAGCCTCTATCCACTTGGGGCTGCTGTTTAGACAGGGAATATAGCGATAGTCTTTACCGCCATGCTCTAGGAAGATTTCGCGGGCTTCCATGGCGATCTCTTCTAAGGTCTCCAAGCAATCGGCCGGAAATCCAGGGCAAAAAATATCGATGCGCTGGCAACCTTCTTTGGCTAACTTTTCAATTGTTGGAGCTGTATAGGGCTTTAACCATTCCGCCTTACCAAAGCGGGACTGGAAGGTCACAATATATTGTCCAGGCTCTAAACCCAGAGACTCGCCCAGCAAGCGACCTGTTTTCAGACACTCGCAATGATAGGGGTCACCCTTCATTAAACTACGCTTTGGCAAACCATGGAAAGACATTACAAAACGATCGCCTTTTGCAAAATCTGGACGGCCATCTTTATCCCAGCTCGATAACACTTGATCACGCAATGCGGCAATATAAGCAGGGTTGTCGTGATAGTGCTTTACTGAACGCAGCTCAGGTTGATCGCGCCAAGTACCTAAAACACGAAAGACTTCATCAAAGCTAGACGCCGTGGTTGTGGCGGAGTATTGAGGGTATAAAGGCAATAACAATAAACGTTCCATACCTTGTGCCTTCAGGCCCTCTAGGACGACCTGTGTAGAGGGCTGGCCATAGCGCATTGCCAAATCCACTAAAACTGCATGACCCTCATTGGCAAATTTCTCGCCCAATTCTTTCGCCTGCAAGCGTGAGTAGTGCATTAAGGGAGAACCTAACTTTGGCAACCAAATAGAGGCATATTTTTTCGCAGAAGCACCACTACGAATTGGCAAAATAATGCCATTCAAAATGCACCACCAAATAATGCGCGGAATTTCTACTACGCGTGGATCCGAAAGAAATTCTTTTAAATAGGCACGTACCGCTTTAGATGTTGGAGCGGATGGTGTCCCCAAGTTCAAAAGCAATACTGCGGTTTTGGAAGCACGTAGATGCGGATTCGGATTCAAGATGTTCTGTCTCTGGTAATGAGTTTTAAATATAAAAAGTTAGACTTGGACTCAGGAGCTTAAGGCGCCCGATAGTAATTTTGAGGTGATATCCACAATCGGAATCACTCGGTCATATGCCATCCGTGTTGGCCCAATCACCCCAAGCGTTCCCACTATTTGACCGTCTACACTATATGGGGCGCTGATTACAGCGAGGTCCTCATAAGGCAATAAATCACTTTCACCGCCAATAAATATTTGAATACCGTCCGCATGACTTGATACGTCGAGCAATTGCATAAGTACCGATTTTTGTTCCAACATATCAAACATCTTGCGTAATTTATCGAGGTTGGAACTTAAATCTCCAACATTCAATAAGCGACGCTCACCAGACAAAACCATGTCGCCCCGCCCCATGTCGTAATCAGCAACACCGGTTTGCAAGGCCAAAGCCATTAACCCAGCAATATCTGTACGCAAATTATCTAAGTCGGATTTCAGATGCATACGCACTTGATCAAAACTTTTTCCAGCAAACTGGGCGTTGATAAAGTTACCCGCCTCAATGAGTTGACTTGGCGTGTAATCCTGAGTGGTTGGCAATATACGATTTTGTACATCGCCCTCTGGCGTAACCATGATGAGCAATATCTTGCCTTCGCCCAAGCGCAAGAACTCAATATGTTTAAAAACCTGGGCTCGTTTGGGCGTCATGACAACACCAGCAAAATGGGTCAAGTTGGACAAAATCTGCGCCGCCGAGTTCAGGACCCTTTGAGGAGAATCCGGTAGAAGGCCTTTTTCAACCTCTCTAGCAGCCATCGCCTCCAATGGGCGCACCGTCACCATGGTGTCCACAAACAGGCGATAACCCCGGGGGGTTGGAATGCGGCCAGCTGAAGTATGGGGGCTGGTAACAAGCCCCATCTCCTCTAAATCCGCCATCACGTTACGTATAGTGGCTGCGGAGAGGTCCAAACCCGAGAATCTAGACAGTGTGCGCGAGCCAATAGGCTGACCCTCCTCGATATAGCGCTCGATGAGAGTTTTTAGTAAGGCGCGGGAACGTTCATCCATGGTGGAAGGGATTTTATGCCTATGGTTTAATCGTTATATGTTAAGCCCATCCCCAAATTCCAGCAAAAAGGCATTTAGCCGGGTTGCGCTTGTCGGCAAATTTCATGCTGATGGCATTGAGGAGCACCTAAAAGACCTAGCCAAAGTAGTCTCAGGATTGGGTTGTGAGGTCTTTATTGAGTCTGAGACAGCCACTCACCTTGGTTTGAACACCTACCCCACAAAAACTGCGAAAGACTTTGCTGGAGCAATTGACCTTGTTGTTGTTTTGGGGGGCGATGGCACCATGCTGGGCATTGCACGTCAATTGGCAGGCAGCAATGTTCCGCTCGTTGGAATCAATATGGGTCGCCTTGGTTATATGACTGATATTCCAATTCAGTCGGTTCAGACTACGCTACCCAAAATTATTTCCGGGGAATACGAAGCCGATACACGCACATTGCTCGATGCTGTAGTGCTTCGTAATGGCAAAGAAATTAATCGCGCATTAGCACTTAATGATGTTGTCGTGAATCGCTCTGGCATTTCAGGAATGGTTGAGTTGGCTGTTCACGTCAATGGCTCATTTATGTATAACCAACGATCTGATGGCTTGATCGTATCGACCCCTACCGGCTCAACCGCTTATGCACTCTCTGCAGGCGGACCTATTTTGCATCCGCATGTGGCAGGTATATTGCTTGTCCCGATTGCGCCACACTCACTTTCTAATCGGCCAATTGTTTTGCCGGAGGATAGTGTCACGGTGATTGAGGTGGTCAATGGACTTGAAGTGATTGTCAATTTCGACATGCAATCACAAACGAATTTACAAAGCGGTGACAAGATTGAAGTGCGTCAGTCTGATAAAACTATTGATCTATTACACCCCAGCAATCACAGTGACTACAAGACTTTGCGTGAGAAATTGCACTGGAATGAATACCCATCGACTTTCTGATGTCGAGTTTTTTGCTACGCTAATACATGCTTCAAACCATCTCACTCCGTGACTTTGTCATTGTTGATCAGCTAGAGCTAGATTTCTCAAGCGGGTTTACTGTGCTCACCGGCGAGACCGGTGCAGGCAAATCAATTCTGCTAGACGCCCTTGGTTTAGTGCTGGGTGAGCGTGCTGATAGCAGCCAAATACGTGAAGGCAGTAACCGCGCAGAAATTTCATCACTCTTTCGGATTGAGCCAGAGCTAGTGCAATCGTTTAGTCAGTGGCTGGATGAGCAAGGATTCCCCATTGAAGATGAGGGCCAAAGCTTATTACTCAAAAGAACCGTAGAAAGTAATGGACGTAGTCGTGCCTTTATTAATGGCAGCGTTGCGACGCTAGCGCAATTACGTGAAGCTGGTGATCAGCTAGTGGACATTCACGGACAACATGCCCACCAACTCTTATTAAAGGGTGGTGCTCAACGCGAACTTCTCGATCGCCACGCTGGCTTGCTACCACTCTCTGCAGAGGTAGCCCAAACCTTCAAAACACTGGCCAATTCTCGTCGCCGTCTTGAGCAAGCAGAAAACGCAGGCCAAGACGTTGAACGCGAACGTGAGCGCCTTAAGTGGCAACTGGAAGAACTCACCGAACTCTCCCCGCAAGAAGGTGAATGGGTCAACATTCAAAGCGAGCACGCCCGCTTAGCAAATGGTGCAAAGTTAATTGGTGGTTGCCAAGAAGCAATTGAAGTGTTGAGTGATGCCGATAACTCCCTGGAATCTACCTTGTCGAAAGTATGCGCCAATGTAGGCGCCCTAGCGGAGCATGACCCAGCCTTAGGCGAGATCAATCAAGCACTAGAGTCAGCCAGCATTCAGCTAGATGAAGCCATTCATGGGCTCAATCGTTACCTGCAAAAGATTGACTTAGATCCCGCTCGACTTTCCGAAGTAGAAGAGCGGATGCAAGCATTGCATAGCACGGCTCGCAAATACCGTGCAGAAGTTGAGGAACTACCAAAACTTCTTCAGGAGACATCAGAGCGACTGGATGCTTTAACCGCATCCCAAAATATTGAAGCACTCCGAGATCAAGTCAAACAAGAAGAAGCGGTTTACTTAAAGCTAGCAAAACAGCTTTCACAAAAACGCAGCAAGGCCGCCAAAGAGCTAGGCGATTTAGTGACTAATGCCATGCAAGATTTATCCATGGCAGGTGGGCGCCTAGAGATTGGTTTGGCACCCCTTAGCGAGGGTGGATTCCAAGGTCTTGAGCAAATTGAATTTTTAGTAGCCGGTCATGCTGGTAGCACTCCTCGCTCACTTGCTAAGGTAGCCTCAGGTGGAGAGCTAGCCCGCATTAGCCTAGCAATTAGCGTTATTACAAGTAAAGCATCATTCACCCCCACGCTCATCTTTGATGAAGTGGATGCGGGGATTGGTGGCGCAGTTGCTGAAACAGTAGGCAAACTATTGCATCAATTGGGTCAATCTCACCAGATCTTATGTGTAACCCATTTGCCACAGGTAGCGGCTCAAGGCAACCATCACCTCAAAGTGAGCAAATCTCAAAACGGTGAGAAGACGGTATCGCAAGTACAGATTTTGGGTAGGGCTGAACGGGTGGAAGAAGTGGCCCGCATGCTTGGTGGCGCTACCATTACCGACACCACTCGTCGTCATGCCCGTGAGTTACTAGAGCAAAACTAAAGCTGCATTACCTCTAGCCAATACTTGAGGGCGCTTTAAAAATCTCCAGCCAAAGCGCTTGAACTGCATTTCTTGCCGCAATGAGCTCAATCTCATTTTCTAGATTGATCTGGGTCTTTTCAGCCCCATCCAAACGCAAGCGATGTTGACGGGCCCTCAGCAATCGATACGCATTGCCAACAGTGAGTGCAGCCTCTTGCGTAATTAAGCCCACATCACCAGCAATTCGCAACAAAGCAATGTTACCTAGATTGCCAATGAGTTGAGCATGCTGATGGGCATAAGCCAAGACTAAGAACTGCACAATAAATTCAATATCGACCATACCACCAGAATCATGCTTTAAGTCAAAATCAGCCTTGGTATTGGGATGACCTGCATGCACCTTGCGGCGCATTTCTAAAATTTCTGTCCTGAGCTGACCAATATTGCGTTTCTGACTTAACACCTCGGAACGAACTAAGTCAAAGAATTTGCCCACGCCCCGATTACCGGCCGAGCAACGAGCTCGCGTAAGGGCCTGATGCTCCCAGACCCAAGCCGCATTATCACCTTCTCGAAGTTGATATTTTTTAAAGGCATCCGCGTTCGTTACTAAGAATCCAGCGGAGCCATTAGGACGAAGACGCGTATCGATCTCAAATAAGCTACCAGTAGAAGTAAACGCAGTTAACCAATTAATCATGCGCTTTGCTAGCAAAGCATAAACTTCTTGAGCCGCATAGTCTGAGTCTTCCGCTTGATACAAAAAGATAATGTCTAAATCAGAGGCATAGCCTAATTCTTTGCCACCCAATTTGCCATAAGAAATAATTGCAAATGGAGGGCTAGCCTCGAGAGGTAAATCAAACTTTTGAGCCACACTAGGCCAAACCCGCTCAAATGTCGTCTGCAAAATTAAATCCGCTAAAGCAGATAGGTGGTCACTAACCCGCTCCACCGGCAACGCTTGTTGCACGCCAATACCTAGATCTGTCAATAGCGTGATGAAGGTTTCGTTGTGATGGGTGACTCGTAGGATATCCATCGCCTGCTCAGAGCCATCACTATCGGCCACAACATCATCGAGCCGCATATTGAGATTGGCTCGCACCTCGGTCCAATATCTTGATGGATCCTCGATTAAAGTTCTCTCGGTTTGAGAGTTCAATAAGTGATCCAGTAAATGTGGATGACGCGTAAGATATTGCGCACCCCATTGTGACGCCTTGAGTAAGTCAAGCACATTAGATAATGCCCTGGGATACTCGGCCAAAATGGAAAGATAGGCACTACGCCTCGCAATTGCCTCAAGCAAATCAAACAAACGCAATAGTGTTTGGTCAGCATGTGCCGAGGTAGCAGCTTCAATCTGTAAACTCTCTGCCGCCTTGCACATCAAGTTATCGAAAATTAAACGACTTTTTTTCGGCAGTAATTTTTGTTTTGGGCTATCAATCCACGACTGCCAACGAATATAGGAGTCAGGGAAAAATATTGGGTCAGGCGCCCAGTCCCGAGCTAAGGGCGCAATCTCGAGACGCGAGCCATCGTCCAGTAAAAATGCTTTTTCAAAAAGTTGAGCAACCTTATTTTGATGCCGCTCTAGTTCGGTCATAAAAGCGTTTACTTGCGCTTGTTGGCCTTGCATCGAAATCGCCAACCGTGACCGTACTTCAGCATCATCAGGCAGATAGTGGGTTTGCTGGTCATCCCATACCTGAATACGATGCTCCAAGCGCCTTAAGAAAACATAGGCCGCCTGTAAGGCATCTACCTCATCGGCGGGCAAGATGCTACATTGCTTAATGAGATCTAAGACCTCCAAGCTTGGGCGGACTCTAAAGCGAGGATCTGTACCGCCCCGCATGAGTTGAAACATTTGCGCCAAAAACTCAATCTCTCGAATGCCCCCGCGCCCTAACTTGATGTCACGTGAACGCCCCTGATGACCCGAAGAGCGTTTTTCTGCTTCTGCCTGAATTTGCGCATGCAAATCCCGAATGGAGGCAATCACACCGTAATCTAAATGTCGACGATACACAAAGGGACGAATCAGTTGGTCAAGCTCTCTTTGGCAGCGGGAAAAATCTGGGGCACCAGGTAGAGGCGCGATTAATCTACCTTTAATCCAGGCGTAGCGCTCCCACTCTCGCCCCTGAACCAATAGATATTCTTCCAGCATATCCAAACTACATACCAGGGGTCCTGAATCTCCATTGGGACGAAGGCGCATATCCACCCTAAAAACAAACCCATTGGCGTCGTGCTCAGCAAGCAGCTTAATTAAGCGTTTGCCCATTCTCGTGAACCATTCCTGGTTGGATAAACTCTTAGGCCCACCAGTGGTTTCACCCTCATGCTCATAGAGAAAAATCAAATCGATATCTGATGACAGGTTGAGTTCAAGGCCACCCAATTTACCCATGCCGACAACCATGAGCGGCATCTCTGATTGCGTTGCGTTACTCCAAGGCAAGCCGAAACGGGTTTTTAGGTCTTGCCGAATAAAGGCAATCGATGCGGAAACTGCTAATTCAGCAAAATGGCTCAGCGCCTGAGTCACCTCTTGCAAGGCGGCCATGCCATTTAAGTCTCTGAATGCAACCCAGAGCATCAATCGCTGCCTTGCCAAGCGCAAATTGGTCATCCATAGGGCCTCGTCTTGCGCATCAGCCCGTTCATCGACACCACAGTCTTTTAGCAAGGCCTTAATGCCCTGTATATCGACTTTTTTCTGCCCTTGAATACGGAGCCACTCAAGCCACTCAGGGTGAGCAGTTAGCCAACGTCGCGCATAAGTCGAGTGCTGCTCTAAAAAATCGATTTGCTGGGAAAAATCATCCATTCCCCCATCTTAATCCGACCCCAAGACCCAAGCCAGAAGCTTGTCGATCAGGCTGGGGCTGAAGGATAATGGAGGTCATGCTGCAAAACATCATCCCGCCTCGCCTCAAGAGCGTGCTTGCTAAACGTCCTCAAGGTTCGAACGGGGCTTGGCGTAAGCGTGCCCTCATCTTGACGGGCGTTGTTTTGGCTCTTTGTGTGCTGGTGCATGTGGGCGTGCGATTTGTTCTTTGGCCGCAAATTGAGAAATCCAAAACCTCCGTTGAAAGACTCATTAGTGCTCGCATTGGTGCCGATGTATCTATGGACTCTCTACAAGTTTCATGGACGGGCATTAGACCTAATTTTGAAATTGAAGGTTTGCGCTTCAACCCGCCCGATAAAGCGAAACCGCTCTTACTCATTCAGAAGATTAATGGACAACTCAGCTGGGCAACTTTTTATCACCTAGCACCATTCTTTCATGAGCTTAATATCGAGGGCGCCGAAATTTATGGGCAACGTAATGGCAAAGGCGTCATTACTGTTGCTGGCATACCCATAGATAGAAAATCCAATGACTACTCTACTGAGAATTGGCTCTTTTCTCAAAATGAGATTCGTGTAAGTAATGTCAAATTATTTTGGGATGATCAACTCAAAAAGAAACCCATTACTTCAATAGATATTCAAAAGCTTTCTCTTAGTAACGGCATTCGTAGCCATCAAGGCTCACTGAGTGTCATTACCCCCTGGACCAAAGGGCCGGTCTCGCTTGATATTGATCTTGTTCACCATATCGGCGGCCAAGCGGGTAATTGGCGCGATTGGATCGGGACTATCTCTTGGAATATAAATGAACTCCAGCTCACTCAAATAGCAAATGAATTTGCTCTCTCGCTCAATACGCTTGAGGGAGTAGTGAACTCCAATGGAAAATTAAAAATTGACAACGGCAAACCTGATGGCGGAGAAATTTATCTTGCTGCCGATCGTTTAACTATTCAACTATCTAAAGATGAAGATGCTATTGCTCTTGGAAGGCTAGAAACCAACCTGGTTCAAGAAACTGATAATGGATTGATATCTGTTACTACCAAGACATTTGCCTGGCGTGATATTGAGAGTCCAGTATCTACCCCCCTCGAGAATTTAAGCCCAATGACTTTCCGCTGGAGACCACCAGCAGGAGACGGGGAAATTAAAGAGTTTGGTTTTTCATCGCCAAAGATTTCGGTTGAAGATGTTGCCTTATTTGCCCTCAACCTACCGCTATCTAAAAAAGTTCATCAGTGGATTAAAGCCTCACAAGCTGATGGTGAGTTACAAGATCTCGATATCAATTGGTCTGAAAGTAAATCACCCTTATCTGCCCTCAATATTCCCGGCGGCTGGTTCAAGTCGAACAAAGTAGACTTTACTGTGAGCGGAAAACTCATCGACCTCAGCTTTGTTGGCATCAATAAAGCTATGCCTTCAGTATCCAAACTGTCTGGCTTCCTTTCTGCCGACCAAAACAAGGGCAGCTTCTCGATTAAATCCAGCGATCTAGAGCTCGAGGTTAAGGACCTATTGGTTGATCCAAAAATCAAGCTTGATCAAGCCAATGGTCAAATTTCTTGGGCAAAACAAAAAGGGAATTGGGTCGTTAATGCAAAGCAGTTGGCGCTTAGTAATTCTGAGATTTCAACCACGCTCAATCTCAATTACATCATTGGTGAAGGTAAAAATCCTGACTTCATGAACCTGGACATGAATTTTGCTCAGGCTGACCTCAAAACCGCCTATCGTTATTTACCCGTTGGCATGGGTGGTGATGCCAAATCCTATTTAAGTAAAGCCTTTGATGCAGGCATCATCAAAAATGGTAGCTTGCATATTAAAGGTGATCCTAATGAAGTGCCCTTCCCCAAATCGGGTACCGTAGAATTTAGCCTCAAACTTCCAGTTACTGACGCTACTTTCAGCCCAGTGCCAAGCTCATCTACCGCACAAGGTATCTGGCCCGCATTCAATAAAGTAAATGGCATGATCAATATGCAGAATGCCAACTTTACGGTAGACATTGATCAAGCAAACTACAAACAAGTTGCACTAAGCAAATTTCATGCAGAAATTCCTAGTGTGAGCGCAAAGCAATTACTTCTGACGGTGAATGGTGAGGCTCAAGGTGACGCCCCACAACTACTTGAATATCTATTTGCCTCACCTGTTGGTAAAAAACAGATTGCGCTTGAGCGCAATCTAAAGGTTACAGGACCTACCAAGCTCAATTTGGCTCTTAGCATTCCCCTATCAGGGAATGAAGACACCAAAACTGACATTCAATTAAGTTTTCCTGGCAACAGAGTCCAGTGGGATGACTTGCCTCCTCTGGATAACCTCAAAGGAAAGATTCGTATAACCGAGATCAATCCTGAATTCGAAGATATCACCGCTAATTTCCTAGGTGGCGCTATTAAGATTTCAAGCGCAACGCCAAATCAAGGCGGCCAGAGCTACAACATCTCAGGCGATATTAGCGCTAGCTTTATTAGAGACTACTTTGCAAAAGATGCATCGGTTCAGGTGGCGCCGATTTTGCAAGCAATGAGCGGCGTAGCAAGGTATGAGGGTGCCATTCATTTTAATAAAGGCAATAGCGAAACCAATCTCAAGATTGATATGCGTGATTGGGCCAGTTCGGCGCCAGCACCCGCGAAAAAGCAGATGGGGGCACCCATGTCAGGCCAATTAACTCTGAAGTCCTTTGCGAAATCACCCTCCACCTCCAGTCGCTTTACATGGGATGGGAAAATTGGTGACGCCTACTTTATTCAAGGTGAACTTGGCAGTGATGACACTCTTCGTCATGCCGTAGGCATTGGCACTAACGCAGTGCCACCAGCTCAAGGATTTCAACTCAATCTTGCAACTTCAGAGCTCAATCTCGACGTATGGCAAGATTTTTTAGAAAGCCAAAAGAAGAAAGGCTCCTCTAAAGCGGAAGAAAATAATCCAAGCAATATTCAAATTGCCGCCCAAGTAAAAAAAGTCATTTTGTTTGAGCGCAATTGGCAGGATCTGAATTTTTCAGCAAGCAATAAAAATGCTGCTTGGCAAATGCGCATTAATTCACCCTCCATTGCCGGCCAACTGCAATACACAGAGCCTAATAAGTCGCAGCCAAGTGGCTTGATTAGTGGCCGTCTAGCACAACTCAAGTTTCCCGAGAAAGTCAGCGCTCCAATTGAGGTCAAAAAGCCAGCCTCAAAAAATCTTCCTGTCAAAACTGCGGTTAATCCTGACTCCATTCCCAGTATTGACTTAGCTATTGATGACTTCAACTGGGGCAAGGCTCAACTTGGTCAGGTGAAAATTAAAACTAGGACAAACAACAACGTCCTCAATATGGATTCCATTCAATTTAATAACCCCCAAGGTAGCTCTGTTTTGACTGGTCGCTGGGTTGGTGCTGCTCAGAATCAAGCTGAGCACACAACGGTGAATGTTGATTTAGACATTAAGGATGCTGGTCAAATTATTGGACATTGGACCAGCCAAAAATCAGTCGAAGGTGGCCAGGGCAAACTCACAAGTAACGTGGAGTGGGATGGCACTCCTTTCACACCTCAATATGACACTCTAGCCGGTAAGGTAACTTTGAATCTTGAAAAAGGTCGCCTGTTAGAGGTGAATACTAGCGGCGCTAAGCTACTGGATGTTCTCAGTCTACAAAGTTTGTTTAGATTTGCTACTTTGGACCTCAAGGGAAGCGTGGGCAATATTGTGACTAAGGGAACTCCGTTTAATTCGATTGATGCTTCTTTTGATATTAGCTCTGGAGTTGCTCAAACAAAACAATTCACAATGGGTTTAGACCAAGCACGGGTTGCCATGAATGGACAAATCAATATCCCCAAACAAACGCAAGATTTACGTGTCACTATATTCCCAACAATTGATGCAACAGCCGGCTCATTGGCTGCCTTTGCTATTAATCCCATCGTAGGTCTGGGCGCATTGGTTGGGCAGTACTTAATTACGAGTCAAATTAACCGAAATCTCCAATCAGACTATCTGGTCCAGGGCTCTTGGGATGATCCAGAAGTGATTCCCCTTGATCAAAAGGGTCAGCCAATTGACTCGAAAACATTAGACACTATTCGCAGCAAAGACTTGTTAAAAGAACAAAGCAAGCCAAACAGCACTAACTCTGGACCACAAAGTAACCCAACCAATTCAGGCAACCTCAATAAAACTTCCAACTAAATCATCATGAGCCCATCAGCAAACAGCGCAGATCTCAAGATTTCCTCCATTCAGATGGTTTCCACTCCTGATTTACGGGAGAACTTATCTGCAGCAAGCAGGCTCATCGCCGCAGCTGCAACTGACGGCGCACAACTAGCCGTCTTGCCAGAGTATTTTTGCTTAATGGGTCTCAAGGACACCGATAAAGTGCGCGCCCGCGAAAGTATTGGAAACGGCCCCATCCAAGAACAACTTTCGGATATTGCAAAACAAAATAATATTTACCTAGTGGCAGGCACTATTCCACTGGAAGCAAAAGATCCTAATAAAGTACTCAACACAACGCTTGCCTTTAATCCTGCAGGCGAGCAAATTTCTCGTTACGACAAAATCCATTTATTTGGTTTTCAAACAGCAACCGAACGCTACCAAGAATCCGAAACGATTGAGGCTGGCAATGAGCCAGGCCTCTTAAAAATTTCAATTAATGGAAATGATTGGACCTTTGGCTTGAGTATTTGTTATGACCTGCGCTTTCCAGAGCTCTATCGCGCCCTTGGACAGGTAGACTGCCATATCATCCCAGCCGCTTTTACATATACAACTGGCAAGGATCATTGGGAAATCCTCTTACGTGCTCGCGCTATCGAAAACCAATGTTACGTATTAGCATCTGCCCAAGGCGGCATCCATCAAAATCAACGTCGCACTTGGGGTAACAGCATGCTGATTGATCCTTGGGGCAGTATCTTGGCTAACCTCCCTGAGGGGGAAGGCTTTATTTCCGGAGTTTTGTGCAAAGATAAATTAAACGAGGTACGCTCTAAGTTACCCGCACTTGCGCATCGCAAGCTTTAAAGAAAGATTTGCTGAATCACATGAATGCACCAGAAGCACTATTCCCCGCCAATTGGACCAAAGCCAAAAAGCAAGCAGACCTCATCAAACTAGCCAAATCTATTTTGCTCGAACCAACCGGCTTATCCGAGCAAGATTTGCACGGCACCTTTGGCAACCTATTTGCCCATCGCCTTGATGATGCAGATCTTTACTTCCAACATACTCGGAGTGAAAGTTGGAGTCTTGAAGAGGGTATCGTTAAATCCGGCAGCTTTAATATTGATCAAGGCGTTGGTGTGCGCGCTATCTATGGCGATAAGACGGCTTTCGCTTATTCGGATGAGATTAATTTAGAAGCATTAAATAAAGCAGCCAAAGCTACTCGAGTAATTGGGCCAGAGGGTGGCAAGCAAGCGGTTGCAAGCAAGCTGTTTAACCCCGTATCCAATAAGCTCTACTCGGATGTGAATCCTTTAGATTCTCTTGAGCCCAAAGAAAAAATCGCGCTTCTGGAAAGCATAGAACGTCGCGCTAAAGCACGTGACCCACGGATCATCCAAGTGATGGCCAGTCTGGCTGGGGAATTTGATGTTGTATTGGTTGTGCGTGCAGACGGCTTATTAGCGGCAGATGTACGCCCACTAGTACGCGTTTCGGTACACGTTATTGCAGAACAGAATGGTCGACGTGAATCAGGCTCTTCTGGCGGCGGTGCACGTCATGACTATCTTTACTTTAATACTGATTTGATTAATCGCTATGTCGATGAGGCTGTTGACGGAGCCCTAGTAAATCTGGAATCGCGCCCAGCGCCTGCTGGTCCAATGACAGTTGTAATGGGACCAGGCTGGCCTGGCGTTCTATTGCATGAGGCAGTAGGTCATGGTCTCGAAGGTGACTTTAATCGCAAAGGATCCTCTGCTTTTGCTGGTCGCATTGGACAACGTGTTGCAGCTAAAGGTGTCACCGTTGTGGATGATGGAACTTTATCTGGACGCAGAGGCTCTCTGAATATCGATGACGAAGGTACTCCCACTCAATGCACCACCTTAATTGAAGACGGCATATTGAAAGGTTACATTCAGGACAGCCTGAATGCCCGACTCATGAATATGCCCCTCACCGGCAATGGTCGCCGCGAAAGTTTTGCTTCGCTGCCAATGCCGCGCATGACAAATACCTATATGTTGGCCGGTAAAGAGGATCCTCAAGAAATTGTCGCCAGCATCAAGCGCGGTTTATACGCAGTGAACTTTGGTGGTGGTCAGGTTGATATCACTAGTGGCAAATTTGTGTTTTCTGCTTCAGAGGCCTACTGGGTTGAGAACGGCAAAATTCAATACCCCGTCAAAGGCGCGACCATTATTGGTAGCGGGCCAGAATCCCTAAAACAGGTTTCTATGATCGGAAATGACCTGAAATTAGACGGTGGGGTTGGGGTTTGTGGCAAGGAAGGGCAAAGTGTTCCAGTCGGGGTTGGGCAGCCTACCCTGAGGATTGATAGCCTGACTGTGGGTGGGACTGCCTAATACTGGCTAATTACGGCTTAAAATAGCCGGATGAGCCAACAAAATACGAATCCCGCCAATTGGTACTCTGCTGTCGACAAGACTTCAGATACTGACGATCAACGCATTGACAACATTTCTGTTCTGCCTCCGCCAGAGCATTTAATCCGTTTCTTTCCGATTTCTGGAACACCTACTGAAGCGTTGATCAGCAACACTCGCAAAAAGATCCGCGACATTATTCATGGCAAAGATGACCGCTTACTCGTGATCATCGGACCATGCTCCATTCATGACCCAAAAGCAGCGTTGGAATATTGCCAACGCCTCTTAGCTGAGCGCGAGCGTTTTGCCGGTGAATTAGAAATTGTGATGCGCGTGTATTTTGAAAAGCCACGCACTACTATTGGCTGGAAGGGTTTGATTAACGACCCGTATCTGGATGAAAGCTATCGCATCGAAGAAGGTCTTCGCCTTGCGCGTCAGGTGTTAATGGAAATTAATCGCCTTGGCATGCCTGCTGGTAGCGAATTCTTAGATGTGATTTCTCCGCAATATATTGCGGATCTGATTTCATGGGGTGCTATTGGTGCGCGTACTACTGAGAGCCAAGTTCACCGCGAACTTGCATCTGGCCTATCCGCACCTATCGGATTTAAGAACGGTACTGATGGCAACATCAAAATTGCTACCGATGCGATTCAAGCAGCAGGTCGCCCTCATCATTTCTTATCCGTTCATAAAAATGGTCAAGTATCGGTTGTGGAAACTAAAGGCAATAAAGATTGCCACGTGATTTTGCGTGGTGGCAAAGAGCCAAACTATGAAGCTCAGTTTGTGCAAGCGGCCTGCTCTGAGCTAGAGGCAGCCAAGCTTCCAGCCAGTTTGATGGTTGATTTATCCCATGCCAATTCAAGTAAGAAGCATGAGCGTCAGATTGTGGTTGCTGACGATGTGGCGCAGCAAATTGAGTCTGGCTCACACCAGATTTTTGGCGTGATGGTTGAGAGTCATTTAAATGATGGTGCTCAGAAATTTACGCCAGGAAAAGATGACCCAAGTAAATTGGAATACGGCAAGAGCATTACGGATGCCTGCATCAACTGGGATGACTCTGTGAAGGTACTAGAGCGTCTAGCTACAGCCGTTAAGAAACGTAGAAGCAAGAAAAAGTAATACTGCAGTATTTTTTAAGTACCACTGATAAAAGAGACTAATTTATTTAGTCTCTTTTTTTTCATGCTTCCACAACACATCCGAACCGCCAGCCGCACGATTCAAAATACGTGCAAGCACAAAGAGCAAATCAGATAGGCGGTTGACATATTGACGAGGGGAATCATATAAAGGCTCTTCCCAACCCAAGCGAACAATCGAACGCTCTGCCCTGCGACATACGGTGCGGCAAACATGGGCTTGTGCAGCAGCACGAGTACCGCCCGGCAAAATGAATTCAGTCAAAGGGGGTAATTGTTTGTTGTATTTTTCGAGCCAAACATCTAGCTGCGCTACATGCTCAGGATTGAGCAGTTTGTAATTAGGGATGCAAAGTTCACCCCCTAAATCGAATAAATCATGCTGCACCTGCAGAAAAAGCTCCTGTAATTCAGCAGAAATGCTCGCTGGGATCTCCTCAGTCATTAAAACCCCGATTTCTGAGTTCAGCTCATCGATATCGCCCATGGCGCAGACCCGAAGGTGATCCTTCTCTACGCGACTTCCGTCACCCAAGCCCGTCATTCCTGCGTCACCGGTTCTAGTGGCGATTTTTGATAGTCGATTTCCCATAAGCTTAATTATAGGTAAATGGCTAAAATGATTCTTATGAATATGGTGACCCCACCCCCCGAATTAGCCGCTATTAGCGCCCTTCAGTCCAAATTGGTTGCGACCTTGCGCCCAATCCTGCCGGAACATGCCCTTCTATGGGAGCCAGAAGACACCATTCCCTATGAATGTGATGGTCTGGCCGCTTACCGTCGGATGCCTTTGGCAGTAGCTCTGCCAGAAACAGAAGGGCAAGTTACCCAAATTTTGAAGATTTGCTATGCAATGCAAATCCCCGTAGTGCCTCGCGGATCGGGAACTGGTCTCTCGGGTGGTGCAATGCCTATTTCTCAGGGGTTGGTACTGTCATTAGCCAAGCTCAAGAAAATTGTCAGCATTGATCCATTTACCCGCACTGCAGTTGTTCAACCTGGCGTGCGCAATCTTGCTATTTCTGAAGCAGTTGCCCATCTTGGCTTGTATTACGCTCCAGACCCCTCCTCTCAGATTGCCTGTTCAATTGGTGGCAACGTCAATGAAAACTCCGGTGGTGTGCACTGTCTTAAATATGGGCTTACTCTGCACAACGTTCTTCGCGTGCGTGCAATCCTCATGAATGGTGAGATTGTTGAATTTGGCGGCCTAGCACCCGATGCACCAGGCCTTGATTTATTAGCCATCATGATGGGCAGCGAGGGCATGCTAGCTGTTGTGACTGAAGTTACGGTCAAATTGGTTGCTAAACCAAAATTAGCACGTGTCATCATGGCGAGTTTTGATGACATTGAAAAGGGTGGTAATGCAGTTGCCGCCATTATTGCTGCTGGCATTATTCCTGCCGGTCTTGAAATGATGGACAAGGCTACTACCCGCGCTGTAGAAGAGTTTGTACATGCTGGCTATGACTTAGACGCTGCAGCTATTTTGCTCTGCGAATCTGATGGCACTCCTGAAGAAGTGGCTGAAGAAATTGAACGCATGACTAAAGTACTCGAAGAATCTGGCGCTAGTGGCATTCAGATCTCCAAAGATGAAAGCGAGCGCTTAAAGTTTTGGAGTGGGCGCAAGAATGCCTTCCCTGCTGCAGGTCGGCTGGCAGCTGATTACTACTGTATGGATGGCACTATTCCGCGCCGCCATATTGCTACGCTCCTCAAGCGCATTCAGGGCATGGAAGAAAAGTACGGCCTTGGTTGTTTAAATGTTTTCCATGCGGGTGACGGCAATATGCATCCATTGATTTTATTTAATGGTGCCGATCAAGACGAATGGCATCGCGCAGAAGAATTCGGCACTGAAATATTAGAAGCCTGTGTTGAGCTTGGCGGCACCATCACTGGTGAGCATGGTGTTGGCATTGAAAAAATTAATTCGATGTGTGTTCAGTTTGGTGAAGGTGAGCGCGAATCTTTCTGGGGCGTGAAGAGTGCCTTTGATCCAGAAAAATTACTCAACCCAGACAAAGCTATTCCGACTTTAAGTCGCTGCGCAGAATATGGTCGCATGCGCATTAGCGGCGGCCAATTGCCTCACCCAGAATTGGAGCGCTTCTGATGAGTCACTCCCATCCACAAATTAATGCATTCCAAGAGCAAATTCTCAATGCAGCAAAGAATAAAACCCCGCTCTCGATTGAAGGCGGTGGCACTAAAGCTTGGTATGGCAATCCGAATAGCTATACAAAGCTAGATACACGTACTTACTCCGGTATTTTGGAATATCAGCCAGAAGAATTAGTCATCACCGCCTGTGCAGGCACTCCGCTAAAAGAAATTGAAGCAGCTCTAAAAGAAAAGAATCAGGTGTTTGCTTTTGAACCACCACACTTTGGTGAACATGCAACCTTTGGTGGTGCAATTGCCGCCGGACTTGCTGGCCCAGGGCGCATTGCTGTGGGCAACTTCCGTGACTTTGTATTGGGTGCTCGCATTATTGATGGCAAAGGCCAAGATCTTTCCTTTGGCGGTAAGGTCATGAAGAACGTAGCGGGATATGACGTCTCTCGTTTACTGCCCGGCTCTTTGGGAACGCTTGCTCTTTTGTTGGAAGCCTCAGTCAAGGTCTTACCTAAACCTGCGGCGACCGCAACCTTACGGTGCCAGATCTCCCAAGAGAAAGCCCTCAAGATATTGAACGAATGGGCTGGACAGCCACTACCTTTATCTGCAAGCTGCTGGATTGGTTCCACTACAGGCGGCGATGGAGAGTTAACTTTCCGTCTTGCGGGTGCCGCAGCCGCGGTTAAAGCCGCAATTCCTCTCATGAGTTCTTTGGTTATGGCTACTGAGGTTAATCCTGAAACCGCAGAACATTTCTGGAATGATTTACGTGAGCAAAAACTTTCTGCATTTGCCAATCTAGGTGCCGATCAAACGCTTTATCGCTTAGCACTCCCTGCAGCCAGTGGGCCAATTACTATCAGTGGTGCCTCGGATGAAATTGTTCTAGAGTGGCATGGTCAACAACGTTGGATTACAGCGCCTGGCGATGATGCTACCTTTAAAGCCATCAAGGCCATTGCTAATTCCCATGGCGGACATGCAACTCGCTTTAAACAGGGTGCCAATGTAGATCCTAGCAATCAGCGCTTTACCTTGCTATCCGAGCAAGCTCACTCCTTTGCCCTTGAGGCAGTGCAAGAACGCCTGAGATCAGCTTTTGATCCTGCAGGTGTATTCGCTACTAAACGCCTTCCATAAGTATTTCTATGCAAACTCAACTCGCCCCTCAATTTGCCAACACACCGGAAGGTATCGAGGCAGCCCGCATTCTGGGCAAATGTGTTCACTGTGGTTTTTGTACGGCCACCTGCCCTACCTATCAAATACTAGGTGATGAGTTAGATGGGCCTCGCGGACGCATCTATCTGATTAAGCAGATCGCAGAAGGGCAGGCACCCACTGAAAAGACTCGCCTGCATTTAGATCGCTGTTTAACTTGTCGCAATTGCGAGAGTACTTGCCCGAGCGGTGTTCAATACGGCAACTTAATAGACATTGGTCGCAAGTGGGCAGAAGAAAATACGCCTGAGCGCCCAATCGGCCAACGCTTGACCCGTTGGGCCCTAAAAGAAGGTTTAACTAAGCCTGCTTTATTTAATACGGCTATGACCCTAGGTCGCTTAGTGCGTCCGTTAATGCCAAGCGGCATCAAGCGCAAGATTCCGCTAACTGTTAATAAAGCACTGGCCGATTCCACTGATGCTTACGCAAGACCTACTACAACCCATCAGCACAAAATGGTTTTACTCGAAGGTTGCGTACAGCCTGGCATGCTCCCAAATATCAATTCAGCAACAGCACGTGTGCTTAACGCGTTAAAGATTCAAATGACTAGTGCGCCCAATGCCACTTGCTGTGGAGCACTACGCTATCACCTTAATGATCAAGCTGGCGGTTTAGATAATGCCAAGCAAAATATTGATGCGTGGTGGCCTTTGGTTGAAAGTGGTGCAGAAGCCATTGTCATGACTGCATCTGGTTGTGGTGTGATGGTGAAGGACTATGGCCATCTCTTTGCAAATGATCCCATCTACGCAGCCAAAGCGAAAAAGATTTCAGATCTGACCAAGGATATTTCTGAAATACTGCCTTCCTTGCAAAATGAGCTGGTGCAGCTGGTAGGTACAGATCCAAAACCAGGCGTCGTATATCACCCGCCTTGCACCTTGCAACACGGCCAACAAATTCGCGGCAAGGTTGAGGGCTTACTTTCTAGTATCGGTATTGGTGTGCGTTTATGTGCGGACAGCCATCTTTGCTGCGGCTCTGCAGGCACTTACTCTGTTACTCAACCAGAACTCTCTGAGCAACTTCGTAAAAATAAGTTAACCCACTTAAATGCCGCCTGCGAGGAATCTGGTGCAGAGGTCATTGTTTCTGGAAACATTGGCTGCATCACCCATCTGCAGCAAGAAGACACCCCAGTAGTGCATTGGATTGAAATCGTAGATCAACTACTTAGCAAATCTTCTAAGGCCTCATGAATTCCATTGTTGTCAATCTGATGCAAGTCAGAGCAAGGATTGAACTTGCTGCCCTAGCAGCAAAGCGTGAGCCGGAAGATATTGAACTTTTAGCTGTTAGCAAAACCTTTCCTGCCGCTGCCGTTGAAGAAGCTATGCATGCTGGTCAATCGGCTTTTGGTGAAAACTATGTGCAAGAGGCCGTTGAAAAAATTGAGAAGTTAGCCAAATTACGCCCTTGGTTGAACTGGCATTTCATTGGACCTTTGCAGAGCAATAAAACCAGAGAAGTAGCCCAACACTTCGATTGGGTTCATAGTGTGGACCGCCTCAAAATTGCAGAACGCCTATCCGCCCAACGTGGCGAGTTTCCAGATTTACCGCCATTGATGGTTTGCGTACAAATCAATGTTAGCGAGGAAGAGAGCAAAAGCGGCATTTCTCTGGTTGAAGTTGAAGAACTCTGTAACGCTATTACCTCTTTACCAAACTTAGTTCTGCGGGGCTTGATGGCAATTCCCGCACCTAATCCAGACCCTGCCTTGCAACGCCAGGCTTTTGCAGCCGTACAAGATTGTTTCAAGCGCATACAAGCCAGCCATTTCACTGAACTTGGTTACCAGTTCTTTGACACCCTTTCGATGGGCATGTCCGATGATTTAGAGGCCGCCATCGCTGAAGGCAGCACTTTAGTTCGCGTTGGTACAGCCATTTTCGGGAAGCGCGATAAGATTAGCAAATGAGCACAAACAAAATCGCACAAAATAATAGCAATGCGCACATCACCTTTGTTGGTGGCGGCAATATGGGGCGCGCCCTCATTAGCGGCCTTCTTGCTAGTGGATTCGAATCCAATCAAATCTCTGTTGTAGAAGCAAATGCTACAACCGCCCTCAAGCTGCACGAAGATTTTGGCGTTCAAGGCATTAGCGCTTTAGAACATATCTCTTTTGACTTCTCTAAAAATAATGTGCTTGTCATGGCGATCAAACCCCAAGACTTCAATGTCGTCGCCAAAGGTTTGGCATCTAAACTTAAGCATGCTAGCGCTCCCGGCCCACTCATTCTGAGCATCGCTGCCGGTATTCGCCTAAAAGATATGAGTCGCTGGCTTGATCACACACGCTGTGCGCGCGCTATGCCCAATACTCCAGCCTTAATTGGTAAAGGGATTACCGGTCTTTTTGCAGATGCAGCTGTAGATCAATCTGACCGCGCCTTAGCTGAAACCATTTGTAATGCGGTAGGTCAAACCGTTTGGGTAAAAGAAGAAAAATTGATGGACGCAGTAACTGCTGTTTCTGGTAGTGGCCCAGCCTATGTCTTTGCATTTTTAGAGGCAATGCAATCTGCTGGAGAGAAGCTCGGTCTTGATACAGAGACGGCTCGCAAGCTGGCGTATGCCACTCTTGAAGGCGCTACACAGCTCGCCCATAACTCTGATGAGCACGCTGGCGTTCTCCGCGAGAGAGTCACTTCAAAAGGCGGAACCACTGCTGCTGCTCTAGATGTCATGAAACAACAAGGTTGGCATGAAATTTTAGAAAAAGCGATTGATGCAGCCAGTCAGCGTGGCAAAACGATGGGCGATGAACTCGGCCAGAGTTAGTTAATACCTAAACCCAGCACAATTCCTATAAATAAAAATCCGCCTAACCAGTTGTTATGGCGGAATGCTTTAAAGCAATTATCTCTATTGCGAGTTGAAACCAACTTCAAGTGATAGATTGCGCAAGCCAATGCAGCGAACCAACCCACTAAATAATAATTGCTTAAGTTGGCTAATTGCGCCACCCATAGCTGACTCAGAAAAAGCATCCCGTAGCTTATTGCTATAGCGACGACATCGTACTGACCAAAAGTAATGGCCGATGTTCTCAACCCTAGGCGCAGATCATCATCGCGATCAACCATGGCATAAGCGGTGTCATAAGCAATCGCCCAAAAGATGTTCCCAATAAATAAGAACCAAGCCTCTAGGGGGATGAAATCCAAAATAGCCGCATACGCCATCGGAATGCCAAAGCCAAAGGCAATACCCAAGACAGCTTGAGGCATGACAAAAAAGCGTTTAGTAAAGGGATAGACGAAGGCTACTAGCAAAGCAAGCACGGATAACTGCTTTGTAAATAGGTTCAGGGGCTGAATGAGTAAAAAGGCGAGTAGTGCCAAAATACCAGCTACGGCTACAGCCTCTTTGCCGGAGATTTTTCCACTCGTGACTGGGCGACCTTGGGTCCGTTTAACATGCCGATCAAAATCACGATCAGCATAATCGTTGATTGCGCAGCCCGCACTACGCATCAAAAAAGTACCAACCGTAAAGATCAGCAAAATAGATAAATCAGGCACGCCACTGCTTGCCAACCAAAGAGCCCAGAGCGTAGGCCATAACAGTAATAGCGTACCAATTGGCTTATCTAGCCTGATTAGGTACCCGTAAGAAATAAAACGATCTTTTAAATTCATAAGGTAATTATCAGGCCTTCAGAAATTCAGCTCGAGATCCGAGCCAGCGCTCTAAATGACGCTCTACCAGATCTGCATGCTCAGCGAGTAAGCGCTCAGCCGCCTGTTGAGCCAACTCAATTAACCAGGCGTCGCGTTGCAAATCAACAAAGCGCAACATCGCATCCCCTGATTGCTTTGCGCCCAATAATTCACCCGGACCACGCAGTGATAAATCTCGCTCAGCAATCACAAAACCATCTGAGGTCTCACGTAAAGTTTGTAGACGCTCCTTGGCGGCCATTGAAAGTGGTTCGGCATACATCAAAATACAGACCGAATCCGCAGACCCTCTACCCACGCGCCCGCGTAATTGATGAATCTGGGCATAACCAAAACGCTCAGCATGCTCAATCACCATTAACGCCGCATTAGGTACGTCTACCCCAACCTCAATTACCGTAGTAGCCACTAAGAGCTGAATCTCGTTTGCCTTGAAGGCAGCCATGACTGCCGCTTTTTCTTCTGCTTTTAATCTGCCATGTACCAGGCCAACCTTGAAGTCAGGTAAAGCCTGCGTCAGTTGCTCGAAGCTCTCAACTGCGGTTTGCAATTGCAGCACTTCAGACTCTTCAATGAGAGGGCAAACCCAGTACGCTTGCAACCCCTTGGATAACCAACTTTGCAAACCACCGATCACCTCATCACGGCGACTGGCTTTAACTACCTTGGTAGCAATCGGTTTTCGGCCAGGAGGTAATTCATCGATGACAGAGACATCTAAGTCCGCATAGTAGGTCATCGCTAAAGTGCGTGGTATTGGTGTCGCTGACATCATCAGCTGATGGCAGTAGAACAATTCTGAGCCAACCCGTTGCTGAATCTCTAAACGCTGCCTCACTCCAAAGCGATGTTGCTCATCAATCACTGCGAGGCCAAGTTTGGCAAAGCTCACATTTTCTTGAATAAGAGCATGCGTACCAATAATGAGTTGGGCTTGCCCATTCTCGATCACTTCTTGCGCCAATCGTTTTTCTTTGGCTTTCAGACTCCCTGACAGCCAAGCGATTTTTACCCCCAAAGGTTCAAACCATTCTTTCATTTTGAGGTAGTGCTGCTCAGCCAAGATCTCCGTAGGCGCCATGATAGCTGCTTGATAACCATGATCCATCACCCGCGCTGCAGCTAAAGCAGCCACTACGGTCTTGCCGCTACCCACGTCTCCTTGTAGAAGGCGATTCATCGGAAATGATTGAGAAAGATCATTACTAATTTCAGACCAAACACGATCTTGAGCATTAGTTAATTTAAAAGGCAATACCTTTAACAAACCCCCTTCAAGGCTTTGTTTCTTTGCCCTTGGAAAGCTTGGTGCATGCCGCTCCCGACGAATCGCATGGGCACGCTTTAACGAAATTTGCTGAGCAAGGAGTTCCTCAAACTGCACTCGACGCCAAGCAGGATGAGTACGCTCTAGCAATGCTTGGGTATTTGCATCAGCAGGTGGTTGATGCAAATAGGTAATCGCCGCTTGCAAGTTTGGCCAATCATGACTTGGTAGCAACTCTGCCATCAGTTCTTTGGGCAAGAACTCAGCCAAACTATCTTGCAGACTTGGTTCACGCAAGGCTTGTGTCACTGCCTTACGAATAATGGTTTGCGAGACTCCAACACTTGCTGGATAAACTGGAGTCAAACTAACGGGCAAAGGTGCATCTGGAGCGACAGCTCTCACCGTAGGGTGCACCATCTCTGGACCCTGAAAACCTTCACGCACTTCACCGCGGACTCGAATATTGACCCCAACAGCCATTTGTTTTTGCTGGCTAGGATAGAAGTTCAGGAAACGCAGATTTAAGGTTTCAGTTTCATCCTCAATAGTGACTATCATCTGCCTTCTGGGTCTAAATAAGACCTGATTACGAATAACTGCACCTTGAGTCTGAGCGGAGTTAAATCGACCCTGATGTATTGCCTCCTCGATAGTGAGCAGCTCGGTCTCATCCTCGTAACGGGATGGCAAGTGCAAAGCAAGGGCCATAGGGGTATCTAAACCCATCTTTTGGAGTGTGCTTGGCGCTTGTTTAGTAGTCATCGTTAAAATCTAATACCTGATGGTAATGCTATGCAACTCTCCGACTTTAATTACGAACTCCCACCCGAGCTAATCGCCCAACATCCCTTGGCGAATAGAACCGATAGCCGCCTCTTAGAGGTCAAGGCTGATGAGCCAAATCACGTCCAATTGGTAGATCGACAGTTTAAGGACATTCTGAGCATTGTTCAGCCCGGGGACTTATTAGTCTTTAATGACACCAAGGTTATTCCTGCGCGCTTACACGGCAAAAAGGAAACTGGCGGGAACGTGGAGCTGCTCATTGAACGCATTAGCGGTGAAAAGCAGGCTTGGGTACAAATTAGAGCCTCCAAGGTACCTAAGACTGGAACCACTGTTCATATTCACAATCAGGCTGGCGAAACCTTTCCTGTAGAGATGATTGGGTATGACGGACGTTTTTATGAGGTGCGCTTTCCGGAGAATGTGTTTTCTTTGCTTGAGCGTTTTGGTGAGCTCCCATTGCCCCCCTATATTGAGCATCAACCTGATGGAGAAGACGCGCAGCGTTATCAAACGGTAGTTGCCAAAAATCCAGGGGCGGTAGCTGCCCCAACAGCAGGCTTACATTTTGATGAATCTATCTTGCAAGAACTCAAGAAGTTAGGTGTTCATCAAGCGGCCGTCACATTACATGTGGGAGCCGGAACATTTACGCCCGTGCGTGAAGAAGATCTTTCAAAACATAAGATGCACTACGAATGGTTCTCTATTCCCAATGCGACATTAGAAGCCATTGAGACTACCAAGAAAAATGGTGGCAAAATTGTTGCGGTAGGCACTACCAGTCTGCGCGCACTAGAGAGTCAGGCTGCTAGCGGGCAAAATAGCGGCGAGACCAATCTCTTTATTACCCCCGGCTACCAATTTAAAACCGTAGATTGTTTGCTTACGAACTTTCATCTGCCAAAATCTACCTTATTAATGTTGGTCAGTGCTTTTGCGGGAATGGAAAACATTCGCGCCGCTTATCAACATGCCATTCATCAGAAGTATCGTTTCTTCAGCTATGGAGATGCGATGTTTCTATGTCGACTCGAGAATCCAAAGTTATGACCAAACCTGTTCACTTCAATATCCTGGCACGCGACTCGCAAAGCCCAGCTCGCCTTGGTCAGCTTGACCTTCCACATGGCAGCGTGCAAACACCAATCTTCATGCCCGTGGGAACGTATGGCACCGTCAAGGCAATGACACCGCGTGATTTGAATGAAGCCAAAGCCCAAATTATTTTAGGCAATACCTTTCATCTCTGGTTAAGGCCGGGATTAGATGTGATTAAAAAACATGGTGGCTTGCATCGTTTTATGGGTTGGGACAAACCGATCCTCACTGACTCTGGCGGCTTTCAGGTATTTAGTTTGGGCGCGCTGCGCAAGATCTCTGAAGAGGGCGTGACCTTTGCATCTCCAATCAATGGCGACAAATTATTTATGTCTCCAGAAGTGTCAATGGAAATTCAGGCGGTTCTCAATAGCGATATCGCGATGCAGTTTGATGAATGCACTCCTTATGAAATCAAAGGTCAACCCACTTCTGAAAAAACAGCTCGTGCATCACTAGAGATGTCTTTGCGCTGGGGCGATCGCTCTCTCAAGCGTTTTCGCGAACTGAATACAGGCAACGGACTCTTTGGCATTGTCCAAGGCGGCATGTTTGAGAATCTGCGTGAATTTTCTTTAGATGCCGTAAGTCAGCAAGGTTTTGATGGGATTGCTATTGGTGGCTTATCAGTTGGAGAGCCTAAACCCGAGTTTGAGCGGATTCTCAATTTCACTGCACCCAAATTGCCAGAACATATGCCTCATTATTTAATGGGCGTTGGCACTCCAGAAGATCTGATATTGGGCGTTAGCCTAGGCATTGATATGTTCGATTGCGTGATGCCAACCCGCAACGCCCGCAATGGCTGGCTCTTTACCCGCTTTGGCGACCTAAAGCTCCGTAATTCTGGGTACAAGGACGATGATCGCCCAGTAGACCCTACCTGCGCCTGCTATACCTGCCAAAACTTCACCAGATCCTATTTAAATCACCTCCAAAAGGCGAATGAGATCCTAGGGTCCCAGCTAAACACCATTCATAACCTGTCCTACTACCTCCAGCTGATGACTGAGGTCCGCGAGGCTCTCAGCAAAGACCGCTTTAGCGCCTATCGTGAGGAATTTCATAGCAATCGCCAGCGTGGTGTTGAGCCTGGACAGGACTAATAGCCCTACAGGGGGCAAAACCCCCTGTAAATCACCTCCAAAGCCCCACACAGTTTAGAATTGCGGGTTACGGCCATCGGTTTAAAGGTCGAAAAATATCGCAGTTTTTAATTGGTAATTAACGGAGGTTTTGTATGTGGATTAGTAACGCTTTTGCCCAAGCTCCTGCAGCGGGCGCAGATTCCAGTGGCTTGATGAGCTTTCTCCCTTTGATTTTGATGTTTGCAGTTTTGTACTTCATCATGATTCGCCCACAAATGAAGCGTCAAAAAGAAACTAAGGTAATGCTCGAGTCATTAGGCGTTGGCGATGAAGTTGTTACTGTTGGCGGCATCATGGGCAAAGTAACGGCATTGAAAGACCAAATAGTTACCGTTGAAATTTCTGCTGGCACTGAAGTGCACATGCAAAAAGGTGCCATCACTACAGTATTGCCAAAAGGCACTCTGAAGTCTGCTTAATTTATTTGTTTAAAAGTATCTCAATATGAATCGCTACCCTCTCTGGAAATATCTAGTCATTGCCGTTGCATTACTGATCGGCGGACTATATTCATTGCCCAATTTCTATGGTGAGGCACCAGCGGTTCAAGTCTCGTCTGCCAAGCCAACCATCAAGGTTGATTTGGCAACGCAGGCTCGTGTCGAAAAGATTCTTGCAGAAGCCAACATTAATAACACCGGTCTCTTCTTCGAAGTCGCTGGCAATGTAGGCTCGATCAAAGTTCGCTTCAATAACACTGACATTCAGTTGCGCGCACGCGATCTATTGCAGCAGAAATTAAATGTAGATCAAAATGATCCCAACTACACTGTTGCCTTAAACCTGCTGTCTAATACACCGGGCTGGTTAAGTGCAATCAATGCATTACCAATGCCACTAGGCCTTGATTTGCGTGGCGGTGTCTATTTCCTCTTGCAAGTGGATATGAAGGGGGCAGTCCAGAAAAAAGTGACTTCCTTGGCAGGCGATATTCGCAGTCAATTACGCGATAAGAGCATCAGGCATCAAGGTATTGAACGTGGCGCTGACTTTATCTCCATTAACTTCGCCAATGTCGAAGATGCAGATCAAGCGCGCGCAGTACTTACAACGGGGCAACCTGAGCTCATTTGGTTAATCAAATCCAATGGCTCTTTACCTAAATTAGTGGGTGAATTTAAGCCAGCTGCTCTCAAGGCCATTCAAGATAACGCCGTCAAACAAAATATCATCACCCTCAATAAGCGCGTCAATGAATTAGCGGTTAAAGAGCCAGTGATTCAACAACAAGGTGCTGAGCGCATTGTGGTGCAGTTACCTGGCGTACAAGATACCGCTCGTGCCAAAGACATCATCGGTCGCACAGCAACTCTAGAGTCTCGCTTAGCTGACCCCTTGGCGTCTACCATCAGCTTAGGCGAAACCCCTCCTCCAGGCATGGATACTTTCCGCTTTGGTGAAAATCGCTTGGGTGTATTTAAAAAATCAGTCATCTTCAGTGGTGATCGCATTACCGATGCTAGTGCTGGCTTTGACCAAAACCAACGCCCAGCAGTAAACATCTCCCTGGATGCCGCTGGTGGTCGCGTCATGCAAGAAGTGACTCGCGAAAATATCGGCAAGCCGATGGGCATGATCTTATTTGAAAAGGATAAAGGTGAAGTGCTCACCATCGCCACCATTCAAAGTGAGTTTGGCTCTAAGTTCCAGATCACTGGTCAGCCAACTACCGAGAGCGCTAATGACTTAGCCCTGCTCTTGCGCGCTGGATCATTAGCGGCACCAATGGAAATCATTGAAGAACGCACTATTGGACCAAGCCTTGGCGCAGAAAATATTGAGAAGGGCTTTAAGTCGCTCTTGATCGGCTTTACTGCGATCGCGATTTTCATGATGGTCTACTACTTACTGTTTGGCACTTTCTCCGTTGTCGCTTTGGCGGTGAACTTGCTCTTGCTCATCTCAGTGCTATCGATGCTGCAAGCCACGCTCACCTTGCCGGGCATCGCTGCGATGGCCTTGGCTCTGGGTATGGCTATTGACTCCAACGTGTTGATTAACGAACGTATTCGTGAAGAGTTACGTAACGGAGCTTCACCACAAACAGCCATTTCTGTCGGCTTTGATAAAGCTTGGGCAACAATCCTGGACTCTAACGTAACAACCTTAATTGCTGGTCTGGCCTTGTTAGCATTTGGATCTGGCCCTATCAAAGGCTTCGCAGTGGTTCACTGCTTAGGTATTCTGACTTCAATGTTCTCGGCTGTCTTCTTCTCACGTGGCCTTGTTAACCTCTGGTACGGCAGACATAAGAAGATTCAAAAACTCGCTATCGGCCAAGTTTGGCGTCCACAGGAGAAATAAGCCATGGAATTTTTCCGGATCAAAAAAGATATTCCCTTCATGCGCCATGCATTGGTGCTTAATGCGATTTCTTTAGTTACTTTTTTAGCTGCAGTCTTTTTCCTCTGGCATAACGGCCTGCATCTCTCCATCGAATTTACTGGTGGAACGGTGATGGAAGTCAGCTATCCACAAACTGCGCCTTTGGACTCCATTCGCACCAAGGTTGAGAAGCTGGGCTATGCAGATACTCAAATTCAGAACTTTGGTAGCTCACGCGATGTCATGATTCGCCTACCATTGCAAAAAGATGCTGAAGGCAAATTGATTTCTTCTGCTGATCAAAGCACGGCAGTGATGCAAGCGCTTGAACCAGCAACGACTGGCGTGAAATTGCAACGCGTTGAGTTTGTTGGCCCACAGGTGGGTCAAGAGTTGGCTATTGACGGCTTAAAAGCACTCATCTTTGTAATCATTGGCATCGTGGTGTATCTATCCTTCCGCTTTGAGTGGAAGTTTGCGCTTGCCGGCATCATTGCGAACTTACATGACGTTGTCATCATCCTGGGCTTCTTTGCCTTCTTCCAGTGGGAGTTCTCCCTCTCAGTGTTGGCGGCTGTTCTCGCAGTTCTAGGGTACTCAGTAAACGAATCTGTGGTGATCTTTGACCGTATTCGGGAGAACTTCCGCAAATATCGCAAGATGAATACTCGTGAAATCATTGATAACGCAATTACAAGCACTATCAGCCGTACCGTAATCACTCACGGTAGTACTGAGATGATGGTCCTGGCAATGCTGGTCTTTGGTGGTCCAACGCTCTTCTACTTTGCTTTAGCGCTGACCATTGGTATTTTGTTTGGTATTTACTCCTCAGTCTTCGTGGCTGCTGCATTGGCCATGTGGCTTGGTGTGACACGTGAAGATTTAGTGAGGGGCGATAAAAAACCTGATGATGATGCCCGCAAAGATGATCCCAACTACGGAGCACGGGTCTAACTCAGTCTTTTAGTTCAGCGTAAGTTTTGTTGCTCAAGGGCAGCTAATATTCTATTAGTTGCACCTTGGTGTTCAGTTGAATAAGCCTTAGCAGCGGCGCCCATCTTCGCTAACTCAGCAGTATTCAGAAGCAATGCTTTCAAGGCCTCCATTAAGGCTATTGGCTCCGTTAAAAGTAATTCGCCATGAATGCGTTTAGCAGCGCCACTATCAATCGCATCTAAGGCAGCCTGTTGAAAGTTATAGGTGTGCTCACCCAAAAGAACAGGGCATCCTGCTGCACATGCCTCAATCAAGTTTTGACCTCCAAAGGGCAGTAAGCTTCCGCCCATTAGCACTAAGTCAGAAGCACTGTAATACATCGGCATCTCACCCATGGAGTCACCCAGAACAACATCCAATCCAGCGCACTCACTCGGAGTACCAGGCCACTCGCTACGACGGCGAAATCTAAAGCTAGCATTATTAATTTGATCTGCTACTTCTGTGAAGCGCTCGGGATGGCGCGGTACCAAACAAAGCAGAGGTGGAATTGGAAATGCATTACTTAGGAGTA
Source organism: Polynucleobacter sp. Tro8-14-1 (assembly GCF_018881655.1). Classification (GTDB taxonomy): domain Bacteria; phylum Pseudomonadota; class Gammaproteobacteria; order Burkholderiales; family Burkholderiaceae; genus Polynucleobacter. Next base: position 208,020 of record NZ_JACVPX010000001.1, on the reverse strand, counting down.
AATCTTTCCAAGCCTTCAGAATGATGGCTTCTTCTCCATCGCGCGTGCTCGCTGCACACACCATCAAGCGATTTCCTGCATGTAGTTCCCTCTGCCATTCCTTACCCTCAGCAAGCAATTTCGGATCGAGTGGAACATCAAATTTCAGATTGCCGGTAATAACAACATTTTTAACGCCTAGGCTGCGATAACGCCCTGCATCAAACTCAGTCTGCGCGAGGATTCCCGCAAAGGCTTGAAATAATGCACGCCCCGCTTCACCAAATCGATTAACGCGTCTGGCGCTTCGCTCGGAGAGGCGAGCATTTACTAGAAATAGGGGTAAGCCAATTTCTTTGCAACGAAAGACCACCGTCGGCCACGCCTCGGTTTCCATGAAGAGGCCAAACTTTGGCTTAAATGTTTTCAAGAAATGCTCTACAGACCAGCAAAGGTCGTAAGGTAAATAAACTTGACGCATTTGCCCAGCAGCAATCTCGTTAGCAAATAACTGCTTGCCAGTACGGCGGCCATTCAAAGTCATGTGGGTGAGCAAAATAGATTCGCCCTTAGCTAAATAAGCCTCAATCAAAGGTTGTGCAGCGCGCGTCTCACCAACTGATACCGCATGAATCCAAATAGAGCCCAGAGCAATAGGCTTGCTGTAGCCAAAGCCCAATCGCTCAGGAATGTGATGAAGATAGGAGAAGGCATGACGTGCACGCCAAGCTAGACGTATAAATGCTAATGGCAATAAGAGGTGCCATAGCAATTGATAAGCAGCAAACCAGATCCGGGGACGCGCCCCGTATTCTGAATTGGGAGTCAAGCTCACTTTTTGAGACGTTCGGTCAACTCGACCGCCTTACCTAAGTAAGAAGATGGTGTCATCTCCAACAAACGTACTTTTGCATCCTCAGGAATCTTCAAACCACGAATAAAGGTTTGCAGGTCTGCTTGATTAATCCCTTTGCCACGAGTCAATTCTTTTAACTGCTCATAGGGATTCTCGATGCCGTAACGGCGCATCACCGTTTGCACTGGCTCAGCCAATACTTCCCAACAAGCGTCCAAATCAGCAGCGATTGCAGCATGATTTACCTCTAACTTACCAAGGCCGCGCAAGGCGCTGTCATAAGCCAGTACGCTGTGGCCAAAAGCAGGGCCTAGATTGCGCAAAACAGTGGAGTCAGTCAAGTCGCGTTGCCAACGAGAGATTGGTAATTTTTCTGCAAGGTGGCGCAGCAATGCATTAGCAACACCCAAGTTACCTTCAGAGTTTTCAAAATCAATCGGGTTCACTTTATGCGGCATCGTCGATGAACCGATCTCACCTGCTTTAGTGCGCTGCTTAAAGTAACCAACAGAGATGTAGGCCCAGAAGTCGCGATCCATATCCAAAAGAATCGTATTAGCGCGAGCAATCGCATCAAAGAGCTGAGCCATACCATCGTGTGGCTCAATTTGAATGGTGTAAGGATTGAACGTTAAACCTAGACGTTTCTCAACCACACTCTTGGAAAAATTTTCCCAATCAAAATCAGGATACGCTGACATGTGAGCGTTGTAGTTACCCACTGCGCCATTCATCTTGCCCAGCAAAGGAGCTGCAGCGATAGATTCGATCGCACGCTCTAAACGCTTGGCAATATTGGCAATCTCTTTACCCAAAGTGCTTGGGGAAGCTGGCTGGCCATGCGTGCGAGAGAGCAAAGGTACTTTAGCGTTCTCAATCGCGAGATCGGTCAATACTGAAAGTACTTTTCTGAGTTGGGGCAAGAGCACCTCATCGCGGGCACCACGTAACATTAAACCGTGAGAAGTATTGTTAATATCTTCTGATGTGCAGGCAAAGTGAATGAACTCACTTGCTTTCAACAAATCTGGTCGTCCAGCAACTTTTTCTTTTAAGAAGTATTCAACCGCTTTTACGTCGTGATTCGTTACTGCTTCGATATCTTTGATGCGCTGAGCATCTGCATCAGAAAAGTTTTCTGGGAGCGAAAGCAAAAAGGCTTCGTCAGCAGCATTAATTTTTGGAACATCAGGCAAGCCGGCAGCAGCCAAAGCCAAGAGCCAATGAATCTCCACAAAAACACGTTGGCGCATAAAAGCGGCCTCCGAAAGCCAGGGACGTAAGGCATCCAGTTTTCCGGCGTAACGGCCATCTAAGGGGGAAAGGGCATTGAGGGTTGAAAGCGGCTGACTCACGAATATTGCCTTTGCATTGAATATGTCAATAAAAGCTGATTTTAATGCGTTCTGGAGTACAGCAAAGCCCAAATAGGATGGCTATACTTGAGCCCATGAAACTTATCGGATCCCTTACCAGCCCCTATGTACGTAAAGTACGCATTGTTTTTAACGAGAAAAAGGTCGATGTTGACCTCGAATTAGAGAATGTTTGGGCTGCAGACACCAAAATAGCCCTTACCAACCCCCTGGGGAAGGTTCCCTGCCTCATGGCTGACGATGGAGAGGCTATTTATGACTCCCGCGTCATCGCCGAATACGCTGATGGCCTAAGCCCAGTCAGCAAGCTCATTCCGGCTGATAACCGTGAGCGCGCAGCCGTGAAAACCTGGGAGGCACTGGCAGACGGCGTGATGGATGCCGGCATTTTGGCCCGTTTAGAGCGCACCTTGCGCCCAGCAGAACAACAAAGCCAAGCTTGGTATGACCGCCAGATGGGCAAGATTAATGACGCCCTACGTCAAATGTCTGAACAGCTGGGTGGTAATGCTTGGTGTCACGGCAATCAAATCACCTTGGCAGATATCGCCGTAGGTTGCGCAATCGGATATTTATTGTTTCGCTTTCCAGAAGTGAAATGGCAAACCCAATACCCAAATTTAGATCGTCTGTATCAAAAATTATTACTGCGACCTTCTTTTATTGAAACCGAACCACCGGCTGCTTAATTAACTTGCCGCTGAATAAAAAATGCCAATCAAAACTGATTGGCATTTTTGTATCTGCTACTTGCTAATGAAGATTATGCAGAAATAATTCCGCCACCCAAACAAATATCTCCGTCATACAAGACAGCAGATTGCCCTGGAGTAACAGCCCACTGCGCTTCTGGAAAACTTAAGTCGAAGCTTAGTGCTTCAGCACCAGCACTCAAAGTACAAGCAGAGTCTGCTTGTCGATAACGAGTCTTAGCAGAATAATTTCCGGGTGTTGGTGAAGCACCAGAAACCCAACTGGCATCCATCGCAGCAAGCTGATTAGCCAATAGCCACGGGTGTTCGTGGCCTTGCGCTACATACAGAGTGTTATTTGGAACATCCTTGCGCGCCACATACCAAGCGTCACCATTGCCATCTTGACTGCCGCCCAAACCAATACCCTTGCGCTGACCTAAGGTGAAGAAGGCTAAGCCCATATGCTCGCCAACTGTTTTACCTTCTGGGGTTTTTATCGGGCCAGGTACGCGCGGTAAATAGCGATTTAAGAATTCTCTAAAAGGACGTTCACCAATAAAGCAAATGCCGGTGGAGTCTTTCTTTTTAGCATTGTGCAAACCAATTTGCTCTGCAATTTTTCTGACTTCTGTTTTTGGAATTTCTCCAAGTGGGAACATCACATTTGCCAATTGTTGCTGCGTTAAGCGATGCAAGAAATAACTCTGGTCTTTACTGGCATCGACAGCTTTCAACAACTGCACCCTGCCACCTTCATGACGAACGCGCGCATAGTGACCGGTGGCAATAGCATCCGCACCCAAACTCATGGAGTGATCTAAGAAAGCCTTGAACTTAATTTCGGCATTACATAAGACATCGGGGTTGGGCGTTCGCCCTGCGGCGTACTCGCGTAAGAAATCAGCAAATACGCGCTCACGATATTCGGCAGCAAAATTGACTGCTTCAACGTCTATTCCGATCATATCGGCGACTGAAACCACATCGAGCCAGTCTTGACGAGCAGAACAGTACTCGTCGTTATCGTCATCCTCCCAATTTTTCATAAAAAGGCCAATAACTTCAAAGCCTTGCTCTTTGAGCATCCAGGCAGCCACCGACGAATCTACCCCCCCAGACATGCCAATAACGACTTTCTTGGGCTGGGAGGACGGGATTGAGGAAGAATTGAGCGGGATCATCAAAAAATGCGAGAATTCAATATAAGCTTACAGGCCATATTGTAGAAGTCTTAGCCTGATTTCACAGAATTTCGGGCAAAAACCAAGCAAAAGGACTTAGGGGTGAGTAAATAGGCGCAACGAGCCCTATTTAACTAAAATAGATTTTTTATAAATTTTTGCTTTTGGAGACATGCCATGCGCATAGGAGTGCCACTGGAAACAAGGCCCGGGGAAACTCGAGTAGCCGCCACACCAGAAACCGTTAAAAAATTAATTGGTCAAGGTCATACCGTCGTCATTCAAAAAGACGCCGGAGTAAAAGCCAGTCAACCTGACTCCGCATACGAATCTGTCGGCGCAAGCATTGGTAGCGCTGCAGATGCGTTTGGTGCAGAGATCGTTCTTAAAGTACGTGCGCCCGAGGCAGCCGAACTTAAACAGATTAAATCCGGTGCCGTTCTTCTGGGCATGCTCGATCCGTTTGATAACGACATGATTGCAGCCATGGCTGCTCAAGGTGTTACTGCATTCTCTTTAGAGGCTGCACCACGCACAACACGCGCACAAAGCATGGACGTCTTGTCTTCCCAGGCAAACATTGCTGGTTACAAAGCAGTATTGGTTGCAGCTAACGAATATCAACGCTTCATGCCAATGCTGATGACTGCTGCAGGAACTGTTAAAGCAGCTCGCATACTAATCTTGGGTGCTGGTGTTGCAGGCTTACAAGCCATTGCCACAGCAAAACGTCTTGGCGCCGTGATTGAAGCATCTGATGTGCGCCCAGCAGCGAAAGAACAAATCGAATCATTAGGCGCCAAGTTTGTTGACGTTCCTTATGAAACCGATGAAGAGCGTGAGATTGCCCAAGGCGTTGGTGGCTATGCTCGCCCAATGCCTGAAGCTTGGATGAAGCGTCAAGCAGCCTTGGTTGCAGAGCGCGCTCAACAAGCCGACATCGTAATTACCACTGCATTGATCCCGGGGCGTAAGCCACCTGTTCTTTTGCATAGCGATACTGTTGCCAATATGAAGCCAGGCTCGATCGTAATTGACTTAGCTGCAGGCAAAGGTGATAACGGTTCAGGTAACTGCCCGTTAACGCAAGCAGATAAAGTAATTGATGTGAATGGCGTGAAAATTGTTGGCTACACCAACTTAGCTAGCATGGTTGCAGGAGATGCTTCTGCACTGTACTCACGTAACTTGCTCGATTTCATGAAACTCATTGTGGATAAAGAAGCCAATTTAGTCATCCCAAGTGATGATGACATTGTTACTGCTTGCTTAATGTGTCGTGATGGCCAAGCCATCCGCAAAAACTAATAGTAAAAATACTAAGGAAACACTATGGATCTCGCTGCCTTTCAAAGCATCCTCACCGTTCAAAACATTACTGTGTTTGTATTGGCCATTTTTGTTGGCTATCACGTAGTTTGGAACGTTACGCCAGCATTGCATACGCCTTTAATGGCGGTGACCAATGCCATCTCCGGCATCATCATCGTTGGAGCATTGCTCCAAACTGAAGTTATCGGTGGCGATGAAATCACTCTCACCAGCATCATTGGTGCAGTGGCGGTATTTCTCGCGTCTATCAATATTTTTGGTGGCTTTATGGTCACCCGTCGCATGCTTGAAATGTTCAAGAAAAAAGCTCCTAAAGCTGATGCGGCTGGAACCAAATAAACCTAGAACAAGACCTATATAGAGACCAAAACTATGTCAAACATAACCGCTATTTCTTATCTCATTTCATCGGTGTTGTTCATCCTCGCTTTGCGTGGCTTGTCTTCACCAACCACTTCACGTCAAGGTAATACTTTTGGCATGATTGGCATGTTGTTAGCCGTTGTCACCACTTTCTTCATTCCCGACTTCAAGCCAGTCGTCTCGTTGATTGGTGTTGCGGTTGTGGCTGGCGCCATCATTGGTACGCTCGCTGCTAAGCGCGTGCAAATGACCAAGATGCCTGAGTTGGTTGCTTTGATGCACTCCTTCGTAGGTTTATCGGCCGTATTAATTGCGATTGCTGCTGTATTTAATCCAGCGCATGACCATACTGGCGCACAGAAGATTGAACTTTTCATTGGCGCGTTTATTGGTGCCATCACCTTTACTGCATCTGTCATTGCATTTGGTAAGTTATCCGGCAAAGTCAGTGGTAAGCCAGTTACTTTCGCTGGTCAACATTTGCTGAATTTGATTTTGGCCGTCTCAATGGTTGGCGCTGGTATTGCTTATTACATGGGTGATAGCCACGCAGCTTTCTTGGCAATGTGTGCCGTTGCTTTGGTATTGGGCGTGACCTTGATCATCCCTATCGGTGGCGCTGATATGCCAGTGGTTGTATCAATGCTGAACAGTTATTCTGGTTGGGCAGCGGCTGGTATTGGCTTCACCTTAAACAACCCAGTGTTGATTATTGCGGGTGCTTGCGTAGGCTCATCCGGTGCGATTCTTTCATACATCATGTGTAAGGCAATGAACCGTTCCATTCTGGCTGTATTGCTCGGCGGCTTTGGCGCTGAAGCTGCTGCCGGCGGTGGCGATGATGGTGGCCCTAAGAATTACAAAACAGGTTCACCAGAAGATGCGGCGTTCCTCATGGAAAATGCTGACACTGTAATCATTGTTCCAGGTTACGGCTTGGCAGTGGCTCGCGCTCAACATGCCCTCAAAGAATTGACTGAAAAGTTAACTCATCATGGCGTGACTGTGAAATACGCGATTCACCCAGTGGCAGGCCGTATGCCTGGTCATATGAACGTACTCTTGGCTGAAGCTGAAGTTCCATACGATCAAGTATTTGAGATGGAAGATATCAATAGCGACTTTGGTCAGGCTGACGTAGTGTTAGTCCTTGGTGCGAATGACGTGGTGAACCCTGCTGCACGCACTCCAGGTAGCCCAATTTTTGGCATGCCGATCTTGGAAGCATTTAAAGCCAAAACTATCATCGTGAACAAGCGCTCTATGGCAGCTGGTTATGCCGGCCTAGATAACGAGCTCTTCTATATGGATAAGACCATGATGGTCTTCGGTGATGCGAAGAAGGTGGTTGAAGAGATGGTCAAGGCGGTTGAATAAGCCTGAGTCAAGAATCATCAAATAATTAACCGCCTTCGGGCGGTTTTTTATTACACTAAGCAAACTCCTTAATTAAAGCGAAACCATCTTATAAGAGCTTGCTATGCCAAATTTCGTTGGGAATCACCTAAATATTGTTAAAGATGCCCTCCTAATATTTTTTACCTCTATCCTGGCATTCTTATTGATAGGCTGGATGTTTGGGAGATACCGCCTGCTTCGCACGGATAAGGTAATTGTTCGAGATTCTTTGGCAGCTTCCATCTTTGGATTATCGGCACTGGTTCTCGGTTTTACATTCTCGGGTGCAAATGAGCATTTTGATAAGCGCATTAGCCTCATACGCGCACAAGCAGATGCCATTAGCCAAGTCTACCAATCGAGCAAGTACCTTAGCCCAAAAGATCAGATTGAAGTACACAACTCTCTTAAAGTAATTCTTGCAGATCGTCTTGCTTTGTACAAAGAGGTTAATACATTCGACGACTTGAATGAAAACATCACTCGCCTAGGCAATAAGTTAAATGAGTTTAATGAATTAATGATGCTGAGTATTCCTCGCGCGCCCATTGGCAACAGGGAATTGGCAGACAAGATCTTGAGACCCCAAGCCGATAATCTCACGGTAGTCTTGAGGGATGGAATGTTGAATGCAAGACATCACCCCCCTGTAATTCTTGAGCGCTTCTTATTTGCCCTACTATCTATTAGCGCACTCTTAAGCGGCTATGCTATGGCAGTCAAGAATGAAGAAGATTGGTTTTTAACTTTTATCTACCTTGGACTGATGGGCTTCGCTCTCTATGTGATCTTCGCATTAGAGTTCCCGAACGAATTATTTCCGTACGACTCCTTTAACGCAGACTTATTGAGAGCTCAAACTCTAATGGAATAAGCTGCCGTGCAAACTATCTTCTCTGGTAGCTATTGAGTAAATTGTCCTGCAGTACATAGGCAATGCCATTGACTACCAAAGAAAGGTCTTGATCGAGTACGCGGCTTCGGTAAGTCCAACCAGCGGGTAATTTCAACTGCTCACTCAGTACCGGTAGATCTTTCATACTGAGTGCAGGATTCACAATCTGTGAGTACGACTGCATAACATAAACCTCTCCTGCGGGAGAGGTAAGCTCGTATACAGCACTACCGGCTCTATATACAAAATTGGTAGTGCGGGTAACTTCATTTGGGCTGTACTGCTTACTACCCATCAATTGCTTAAGCAAACTCACTTGCACAGTTGCTCGCAAATTCATCTCGATGCCACCAAAAGATTCTTTTACGTCATTGACAGTAGTTCCTGCCGCTTGTATTTCATCCATAGTCCAATAGCGAGGACCATTTAACAAAACAAATGAGGCATCAAAAGACTTCTCAATAGATTCCTTGGTCAAAGTCTTCCACTGGGCTTCAGGGCAAAGATTAAGCCCTTGCGTATTAAATACCTTTACTTCCAAATTGAGCCAAGCTCGCTTGCCTACCAGAACTTCGCAATAACGCTGATTACGTAGATTTGAGACGCTTTTCTGAAATACTGGCTGAGAGTCAGCTGATTGAGCGAGTGAAGTCCCGCAAAGAAGAGTGGAGCTCAGTAAGAGTAAACCCGCTGAAATGAGGAGAGTTGCTTGATTGCGACCAGTCATCTTGACGCCCGTTCCAGTGGTAATGTTGGGTACAGCTTACTCCTATAAATAAAAAGCGCCTGGTCTTTTGAACCAGGCGCTCTTATTTCTACAGCCAGATGGCTGAGGAAAGTAACGGCTATTACATCATGCCGCCCATTCCACCCATACCACCCATGCCGCCCATATCAGGCATACCACCAGCAGATTCATCTTTTGGTGCTTCAGAGATCGCGCAATCGGTTGTCAACAACAAGCCAGCAACAGAAGCAGCATTTACTAATGCAGTTTTTGTTACCTTAGTTGGGTCGATAACACCTTGTGCAACGAGGTCGCCGTATTCACCAGTAGCAGCGTTGTAGCCGTTATTGCCTGTACTTGCTTGTACTGCATTAACAACCACACCAGCATCTTCACCAGCGTTGCTAACGATCGTACGCAATGGCTCTTGCATAGCGCGCAATACGATGCTGATACCAGCGTCTTGATCGGCGTTATCGCCTTTCAAGCCTTTGATACCTTGCATTGCACGAATCAATGCTACGCCACCGCCAGGAACAATGCCTTCTTCAACAGCTGCACGAGTTGCGTGCAATGCGTCGTCAACACGAGCCTTCTTCTCTTTCATTTCCACTTCAGTAGCAGCACCAACACGAATCACTGCAACACCGCCAGCCAACTTGGCTACACGCTCTTGCAATTTTTCTTTGTCGTAGTCGCTAGTAGCTTCTTCGATCTGAACACGAATGTTCTTCACGCGAGCTTCGATTGCTTTAGCATCGCCAGCACCGTCAATAATGATGGTGTTTTCTTTACCTACCTCGATGCGCTTCGCTTGACCTAAATGCTCAAGAGTTGTTTTCTCGAGTGTGAGGCCGATTTCTTCAGCAATTACTGTGCCGCCAGTCAAAATCGCGATGTCTTCCAACATGGCTTTACGACGGTCACCGAAACCAGGAGCCTTAACAGCACAAGTCTTGATGATGCCGCGGATGTTATTGACGACTAAAGTTGCCAAGGCTTCGCCTTCAACATCTTCTGCAATGATCAACAATGGACGACCAGACTTCGCTACTTGCTCGAGAACTGGGAGCAAATCACGGATGTTGGCAATCTTCTTGTCAAACAAGAGAACGTATGGGCTTTCCAATACGGCAACTTGTTTTTCTGGTTGATTGATGAAGTATGGAGAGAGGTAACCGCGGTCAAACTGCATACCTTCAACTACTTCAAGCTCGTCTTCTAATGACTTGCCATCTTCAACAGTGATAACGCCTTCTTTACCTACTTTTTCCATTGCTTCTGCAATGCGCTGACCAATGCTGTGGTCGCTGTTTGCAGAGATAGAACCTACTTGAGCGATTTCTTTAGTAGTGGTGCAAGGCTTGCTGATTTTTGCGAGTTCTTGGATAGCGGCTGCAACAGCCTTATCAATACCACGCTTCAGGTCCATTGGGTTATGGCCTGAAACAACATACTTCATACCTTCGCGAACGATAGACTGAGCCAATACAGTAGCGGTAGTTGTACCGTCACCAGCGATGTCAGCAGTTTTGGAAGCAACTTCCTTAACCATCTGCGCGCCCATATTCTGGAGCTTGTCTTTGAGTTCGATTTCTTTTGCTACGGATACACCGTCTTTAGTAATTGTTGGTCCACCGAATGAACGCTCAATCACCACGTTGCGACCTTTTGGTCCCAAAGTTGTTTTCACTGCATTAGCAAGAATGTTGACGCCTTCGACCATCTTGGTGCGGGCGCTATCTCCAAATACAACGTCTTTTGCTGCCATGATTAAATTCCTCTCTTAAATACCGAAATTACTTCTGTACAACAGCCATGATGTCGTCTTCACGCATCACGATGAGTTCTTCGCTGTCAACTTTTACTGTTTGACCTGCATATTTACCAAACAACACGCGATCGCCTACTTTGACGTCAGGTGCGTTTAATTTGCCGCTGTCATCACGTTTACCTGGGCCTACTGCCAATACTTCACCTTGATCAGGTTTTTCTGCAGCAGCGTCAGGAATGATGATTCCGGAAGCAGTTTTTGATTCTTGATCTAAACGCTTGATGATTACGCGATCATGTAAGGGACGCAAATTCATCTCTTCTCCTATGTTAGTAAGTGTTAACTATTTAAATAAACTATATAAATCAATGCTTTATAATCTCTTCACACGGAAGCCAAGGGTTATTTAGGTATAAATCGCCTCTTTAGCACTCGCATGTAGGGAGTGCTGATTATATAGGTCTGATTCCCTGGATTTCAAGGGCGGATCACCATAAATTCTTTAAGGATTTAGCCTATTTTTATAATAGGGACAGGCTGGTAGGTCAATTCCTACAGATAAATCAGCCTAAAGCCCTTACCGCTCCAATCCGTCCTGCCTAGACTGGATAGTCACCGATTGGAGAATGCTGATGAGCCCGAAATCCCGGCTGTACACGCTTGTAAAGGCATGGAAGAACAAACCCTTCCAGGAAGTACGAGACGCCTGTGGCGATCCCTGGCTTGGCCTTAGTAACCAAGCCCTTGAAGAACACCAATCCTGGTCTAAACGACAAGCGATTAGTCATGAACCCATTTTTAACTGTAAGGGAACCAAACTGACAGGATCTTTATTTAGACCATTACTGACTACCTCTGATATGCAATTGCTACGCCTTTTTATGGAAGGCCTAGACACCATTGCCTATTGGTATCGCAGTGGTCGTTTTATTCCTGGAATTTTGCCAATACCAACGTATGCCATAGCGTCAAGCGGCTACGTGGATGCCATGAGTGAGCTGATTCTGAACTCACGTCTACCAGTGGGCTTGGTCAGTATCGGCATTCAAACTATTCCTGAGCCCGACAGCGCTGATGCTTGCAAAGAAGGATTACTTCGTTTGCGACGGCTTGGTGTATTACTACATTTCCTCACATTCACCGGAAGCATTGAAGAGTTGCAGTGGATCACGGAGATGCAATTGGAAGGTGTTCATATTGATATGAGTCAAATGCGTGAGCGTGAGATGGCAAGTGATGCCCTTTCTCAACTCAGGCAATCACCCTACTCACCTACACAAATTTATGCCAGCAATATTGGATTAGTAAAAGATTTAGAAAATGCCTCCACTTTGATTGCCGACCATTCCTATGGTGGTCTCATGATGTCGCCTGTAAGCCGCCATCAGATGCTGCAGATTAACGATAGCCGTATCGCTAAAGCCATTTTTTCGCTGCACCCTCATCAACACCCAAACCAAAACGGAGACAAGTAATGAGAAAACGCGTGATGTTGGTAGATGACCATCCGGCAATGCTGATGGCTCTTAAAAGTATGTTGCAGGACCAGTTGCTATTTGAGATCGCAGGGCAAGCTCAGAATGGAGAGGAGTGCCTTAGGTCCATGAAAGAGGTGAACCCCAATATGGTGATCTTGGATCTCGATATGCCCAAGACGGATGGCTTTGATGTTATACGCCGTATCGGATTAATGTATCCCGAAGTTCGAATGCTGGTTCTTTCCAGTATGGACGAGGCTGTTTATGGCGGGAGAGTGCGCTCATTAGGTGGACATGGTTTTGTAAATAAAACTGCAGGTGCAGATGTCATCCTAGCCGCCTGCGTTGCCATATCCCAAGGCTATAACTTTTTCACTCATGGCAAAAATGGCAATAGCTCATTAAGTGACAACGATAAGCTTGCGTTAATTTCTGATCGTGAGTTACAGGTTATGAAATATCTGGGCAAAGGGAACTCAAACCAACAAATCTCTGAAATGCTACATATCAGCAATAAGACAGTAGCTACTTATAAGACCAGAGTCTTTGACAAGCTGGGCATTAACAATATTGCAGACTTGATTTTGTTCTGTCGTATGAACAACATTATCGAAAGCTAATTCAGCATGCGTCGGTCCATCACCCGTATTGCCGTTTTTATCCTATTCAATGGGATATTAAGCAATGCCTATGCGAACTTACTGAACCCAGCAGAGCAACGGTGGATCGATGCCCATCCCATAGTACGTTTTAGTATTCATGAAAAATATGCGCCTTACTTAGATGTGCATGAAAAGGGTGAATCTGGAGTTTTCCATAGCTTTCTAAGAAAACTTGGTGAATTTACCCACCAAGAGTTTTTACCGACGTGGCGTAAGAGTGATCAGGAGGGACTTGAGCAACTAGCCAATGGAGAGGTGGATTTCATCATTGATCCGCCCGCTATAGATGATGAGTATCTGAAATTTGGGTCCTTATCAGAAGCAATCTTTTGGGGGCATGACGCTATTCTGACTAAACGGTCCAAAAACGATGCGCCTATTGAGCCAATTAATATCGCCTACTTTGACCGTGGCTTTGAAAATCCACCAATACCCAATCACCCCCAAGCCAGCGTATCCGGCCATGCGGAAAAATTAATATTTGATCTCCTCAAAAACGATATTGAAGCGCTTGTCTTACCGCTTCGTCTTGCGCAACAACTCATTCAGAAATTAAACGCAGACAAGTTACAGGTTGACGGGCTTTACAGTAGAGAGCCCTTTGAATATCGCTGGCTTATCTCGAATCAAGATGAAGCTTTGCATGGAGTACTTGAGCAGTTTCTCAATAATCTAGATCCAATCGCATCACGAGATCTTTTTAACATCAACGTGTGTACTTTTGAAAGAGGCCACTCATCCCCACCCAACCATTTACCTTGGCTCTCCACTTTGGCAATCCTACTGATAGGCTCTACCTTGCTTTGGCGCATGCATCAGAGACAAACAATTCAAAAACAAGAAGCGAAACATCTTATTTCATCGAAAGAGCAGGCAGAAAATGCAAACGCCGCAAAGTCTGCCTTCCTGGCCACCATGAGCCATGAAATTCGCACGCCAATGAATGCCATTTTGGGGGTGCAAGAGTTATTGCTCAGCAGCTCCCTACCTGCAAATGAAAAAACTTTACTGAAGAGCGCACACTCATCAGCAGAATCTCTTTTGGGAATCCTAAACCAGGTTTTGGATCTTTCAAAGATTGAGGCAGGCAAGCTCACACTCAATATTGAGCCTTGTAATCTCAATGCTTTGATTGATGACATCGATTCGGCATTCTCAACGGTTGCCCATAGGCAGAGTCTCAAGCTATATACCTCCAAAGATCCACGCATTGCAGAAGTTTTATTGTTAGATTCTTTGCGTCTACGTCAAATACTGCAGAACTTGATTAGTAATGCTATTAAGTTCACTGATCATGGTGAAATCTATTTCTCTATCAGCGTGCTGGCAGATGATCATGCGGGACAATTAGTTGAATTCAGAGTCATTGATACCGGTGTTGGCATGGGTACAGAAGAGATTGCCATAGCACTCCAAGCTTTTGAGCAAATACCAGGCAATACCGAACAAGCGAATGGCACTGGTCTTGGCCTTACCATTACCAACCACTTAGTTACCTCCATGAACAGCCAACTTTACTTTGAGAGCGCACCTGGCTTTGGTAGCAATATTCATTTTTGCGTTGCATTTCCACGCACCAGCATTGCTGCAAACAGAGCCTCAAGACCTGAACATAGCAATATATCCAGAAAGCTAGTCTCCAAGCATGCTCAAAATAATGAGTCCTCATTACAAGCATTAGTTGTTGAAGATCATGCTGCAAGTCGCCAAATTATCTCGCTTCAACTTCAAGCCTTAGGGATTGAAGTATCGGTTTGCGATAACGCCACCACAGCTCTGGATCTCATCAGTCAACGGCATTTTGATCTTCTGCTAACCGATCAATCTATCCCAGGCATGCAGGGTTCAGAGCTTGCCAAGCACATACGTAATACAGGCAATCAAGATCTCATCATCATCGGCATTACTGCAGATATCTATGCCCTAGATTCACGCCATCAATTCTTGGAGGCGGGCATGAATGGTGTCCTGATCAAACCTTTAAGTCTCATGACTTTAGAGAATGAGCTGTCACGCTATTTCCAAGTCGAAGAATTAACTGAGACTACAACTCAAACTGGAGGTCTGGAGGAGTATTCATTTGATGCCTTTGGAAACCTCCTCAGAAATAGCCCAGAGTACATTCTGGTGATCTTGGAAGAAATTAAAAAGGTGCATGATGAGACCCTACTCACCCTAAGAAATGAAGCCGTAGATGAAGGCGCCTTCAGAAACATGGTTCATAAAGTCAAAGGAGGGGCTCAGCTCCTCAATGCCAAAAACTTTACTAGGGCATGTGAGGTCCTGGAGCAAGAGAAGAATTTAGATGCTCGAATTACCACCTTTATTCAATTACTGGAGGACCAAAATCTAATTATTACTAGGTATCAATCTCAATATGCAAAGCTTTAATCTTTGATGCGGTGGGTTTATCCTATGGGGGATGCGTTTTTCTCCTCTTCGCCCATCTGCTTTTATCGCAATCCTCCTTTGGACGGCTAGTTCTTTAGCCTTTGCCGGCGAGACTGCATCCCCAGTAATTCCACCATCCGTAGCGAGTAGCCTCGAGCGCAATCAAATTCCTCTTGATACGGTAAGTATTTCAGTTCTAGAGATCGAACCCGGTCGCCCCGGAAAGAATGTAGCTAAGAAAGTTTTAGATTGGCGCGGTGGCGATCCAATGAACCCCGCTTCAACGATGAAGTTATTAACAACGCTTTCTGGTTTAGACATCTTAGGTCCTCAATATCGTTGGCGCACTAATGTCTATACCGATGGTGTTATTCGTCAGGGAGCTCTGAAAGGTAATTTATATTTACAGGGAACTGGTGATCCCAAGCTTGTTCCGGAAGAGTTAGCTAAGATGATGAAGGACCTTCAAGGTCTGGGTATCCAGAAGATTGATGGCAATCTATTCTTTGATCGCAGTGCTTATGCGGCTAATGTCATGGAGCAAAATACTATTGATGGCGAAGCTCTGCGTGCATACAACGTTCCGCCAGATCCTCTGCTCTATGCATTTAGAACTTTGTCGTTTCAACTAGGTAAGTCACGCACTGCGGATTTTATTGACATTAGTTACACCCCATCCCTCTCCCAGCTAAAGGTATCCAACCAAATGCAGCTGGTCGATCGCTCATGCGATAACTGGAAAAGCAATATCCGCTTTAATTTAGATCCGGAAGGTGTCACCAATACCGATCAGCCTTTAACTGCACAGTTCTCTGGGGCGTTCCCAAGCTCCTGTAAGGGAGTGAACTTTAACGTTGTTGCGCTTGACGCCAATACCTTTCTAACGCAAGGCTTTGCTGCCGCTTGGGAATTAGCTGGTGGCAGCTGGGCACAAGCTCCTATCGGTAAAGATGGTTCAGTTCCTTTAGCCGCCCGACTTCTTTTGCAATTTGAAGGCAGCAAACTTGCCGATGATGTCTTAGACATCAACAAGTACTCAAATAACGTCATGGCACGCCAAGTTCTTTTGACTATGGCTTTAGAGAAAATGGGTAAGCCAGCAACAACTGCCAATGGTGAGTTAGTGATTCAGAGTTGGCTCAAACAAAATGGTTTGGACTTTCAGGGGCTGGTGATTGAGAATGGCTCTGGGCTATCTCGCAACGAAGCAATCTCTGCCAGTCAAATGAATCAGCTCTTGCTCACTGCTCGTAATTTACCAGTGGGTGATATTTTATATAACAGCCTACCAATTGCAGGTACCGATGGCACGATGCGCAATCGCTTAATGGTTCAACTACGCAAGTTTTTACATCTGAAGAAAAAACCAGAAGCCAGAATTAAAACCGGTTCTCTTGCAGATGTGCGAGCTATCTCAGGTTATGTAATGAGTAAATCTGGAAAGATGTATGCGGTGACTTCATTCATCAACCACCCCAATGCTTGGAAGGGTCTAGAGGCGCACGATCAGTTGCTATCGTGGCTGCTTGAAGATGGGCCAGAACCAAAGCATGCGCGCTGAAGACGATCTCTAACGCCGTCCCACTCCTCGCCCGCTGGCGGTTCAGGGAACAAAATCAAATCCCAACCTTGCTGATCTAAATCACGCAAGGAGCGATATAGCCGACTCGCAAAGGCACCGCTATCGCTTGGAACCTCAACCTCCTCAAAGTGGGCCGAAGGATGCCCATCTTCGCTTAAGGAGGATTCTGAATCCCACACCGCTACAGCAACGCGCGATTTAATATCTGGATATTCAGTCAAGGCATCCAAGACACGACCCGGGGCATATAGGCGCAAAGGCGTAGTTGGTGCGTAATGGGCTTTGAGACTTCCAGATACCCTTGGTAGATCTGCCGTTGCTTCATTGGGCGCTTCATTCCCTTTTACTTCTCCAGGCTGATAAACCTTTACACCTGTCTTGGTAAAAATTTCACTTGGAGTGATTGCGCCGGGTCTGAGTAGCACAGCCTTATCGCCAGATGACAAATCAATGATGGTTGACTCGATACCGACTTCACAATCGCCACCATCCAAAATCATTAAATCCAACATACCCTCGAACTCATTACGGACGTCGGCAGCACTAGTCGGCGATACCTTACCAAAGCGATTGGCTGATGGCGCAACAACTCCGCCTTTAAATTTACGTAATAACTCCTGTGCAACAGGATGAGAAGGAGCCCGAATCGCTACCGTATCTTGGCCGCCAGTCAGTTCATTTAAAACACTTTTATCTTTCTTGAAGACCAGGGTTAATGGTCCTGGCCAAAAGGCATTAATGAGCTTTAAGGCTTCTTCGGATAAATCTCTTACCCACGGTGCCAATAGCGCAACCCAGTCGACTTGAGCTTGATCAAATTTATCTGGCGCAGCTAAATGAACAATTAGGGGGTGATTTGATGGGCGACCCTTAGCGGTAAAGATTTTCTTAATCGCTTCAGGATTTTTAGCATCCGCGCCCAAGCCATAAACGGTCTCAGTAGGGAACGCAACTAATCCGCCATCACGCAAGGTTTGTACTGCCTCATTAATCACTGCAGAAGATTGCAAGTGGGCACTGTCTGCGGACATTTCTAGGGCTCAATCCCTAATTCAGCAGCAACAGCTGCACAGTTTTGACGTGCCTCATTAAGAGCTTCACCCAAACAGTTGATATGACCCATTTTTCTGCCCATGCGTGGCTCAGACTTTCCATACAAATGCAACTTTGCATCTGGATGAGCTAGTACTTTATTCCAGGCAGGCTCTTTTGGCTGGTCTTCGCTGCCCTCAAACCAAAGGTCTCCAAGCAAGTTCAACATGGATACCGGAGCAAGCTGACGTGTATCACCTAGAGGCAATCTTGCCATTGCTCTGACTTGCTGCTCAAACTGACTGCTCACACAAGCATCCATGGTGTAGTGGCCGGAATTATGAGGGCGTGGAGCGATTTCATTAGCCACGATGTCGCCGTTCTTCAGCACAAAGAATTCTACGCAAAGAACACCAACGTAATCGATCTTCCGAATCAGCGCCTTGGCTGCATCAATGATTTTCTTTTCCTGAGCAGGCTTCAGTGAAGGGGCTGGCACAGTCGAGGTATGCAAAATACCGTCACGATGGATATTTTGGGCCACTGGATAGGCTACTACAGCATCGTCATAACCACGCACTACCAAAGCTGACACTTCAAAATCTAATTCCATGCGCTTTTCTAAAACACAAGGCACGCGCCCGAACTCATTCCATGCAGTAGTCAATTCATCTGCACTGTAAACAGTAGCCTGACCTTTGCCGTCATAACCCATTCGAGCAGTCTTCAAGATTCCAGGGAAGAGCTCCTTTGGAGCATGGGCAATATCAGCCTCATGCTCAATCACAAAGTTGGGAGCTGGGCCAATATTGGTCTCTGACTTCCAAGTGGCTAAGAAATTTTTCTCAGCAATACGATTTTGGGCAAGAGACACGCAACTGCTGCGTGGCGCCACAAATACACCCAAAGACTCCAACTCATCCAAAGCTTGAGCGGGAACATTTTCAAACTCAGTACTCACTGATGAACATAGTGCAGCCATCTCTTTTAAAGCGGCACTATTAGTGTAGTCAGCTTGAATAAATTTTTCAGCAATAGAGCCTGCAGGACTATCAGAGCCAGGGTCGAGCACGCAAACCTTGTAGCCCATCGCTTGAGCGGCTTGAGTAAACATCCGCCCCAATTGACCGCCACCTAAAATTCCTAAATATGAACCCGGCAAAATGGGTTCCATACGATCTGCCATGTAATTAATATCCCGGCAAATTCATTGAGCGTGCAGCATCAGACTGCTTGGCACGGAAATCTTCTAAGCGCTTTGCTAAATCAGCATCATGCAAAGCTAAACCTGCAATCACATGCAAGGCAGCATTTGCTGCGCCGGCTTCACCAATCGCAAAAGTAGCAACCGGAATACCTTTAGGCATCTGCACAATAGAAAAGAGAGAATCTTCTCCACGCAAATATTTACTAGCGACAGGTACGCCATAAACGGGAACAATCGTTTTTGAGGCGAGCATGCCTGGTAGATGAGCTGCGCCACCTGCACCAGCAATGATGGCTTGCAAACCATTCGCCTGCGCTTTTTCAGCGTACTGAAACATGTCATCTGGCATGCGGTGTGCGGAGAGTACTTTTGCCTCATGAGCAATGCCGAATTGCTCAAGCATTTGAGCGGCGTGCTGCATGGTGTCCCAATCTGAATTGGATCCCATCACTATTCCGACGATTGGCTTCTTACTCATTTACCTCTCCAAATGCCTTATAACCATTAAGGACTCTATTATCCCTGACTCAAGAAGTCTCAGTAAGGCGGGTAAGCGCTTCACGATACTTTTGGGCAGTCTTTTCAATCACATCTGCTGGCAATTGCGGTGCAGGGGCTGTTTTAGGCCATAACTTACCATCCACCATGGCGGTTTCTAGCCAATCACGCACAAACTGCTTGTCATAAGAAGGTGGGTTAGAGCCTACATAGTAGGTCTCTGCAGGCCAAAAACGAGAAGAGTCGGCTGTCAGGATCTCATCCATCAACACCAGTTGGTCATTGGCATCTAAGCCAAACTCAAACTTGGTATCAGCAATGATGATTCCACGAGTAGCTGCGTATTCAGAAGCCTCTTTGTACAAACGAATACTCACTTCACGAATTTGATTGGCTAACTTTTCACCAATGAGCTCGATGACTTTCTCAAATGAGATGTTTTCATCATGCTGACCAAACTCTGCTTTAGCAGCAGGAGTAAAAATAGGCTCAGGTAATTTCTGGGCATTCTCTAAACCTTCCGGCAAAGCAATGCCGCAAACCTTGCCAGTTTCTTTGTAGTCTTTCCAGCCACTACCAGCTAAGTAACCACGGACCACTGCCTCAACCAAAATGGGCTTTAAGCGCTTAGCAACTACCGCACGACCTTTGACTTGGCTAATCTCATCCGCTGCCACTACAGTAGCTGGATCAATGCCAGTCAAATGATTAGGAATCACTGCAGCCAATTTATCAAACCAAAAATTGGCCATTTGATTGAGAACTACACCCTTCTCAGGAATGGGCTCACCCATCACTACGTCAAACGCAGAAAGACGGTCGGTAGTAATCATCAGCAACTTGTTGTCATCTAATGCATAAACATCACGCACTTTACCCTTGGACAACAAAGGTAATGACTTAATAGAGGTAGCGTACAAAGCAGGCATATTTAAATCACTTCACAATTTGAGTTAATTTGCCGCTCTTATATAGCTCAGCCATCTTCTCTAAAGAAATCGGTTTAATTTTGGAGGCTTGACCTGCAGAACCAAAGGCCTGGAAGCGTGCAATACAAACCTTCTTGGCGGCTTCACGGGCTGGCTTCAAATAATCGCGTGGGTCAAACTTGCTTGGATTTTCAATAAAGTAACGACGAATTGCACCGGTCATTGCCAAGCGGATATCCGTATCGATATTGATCTTACGAACGCCATTCTTAATGCCCTCTTGAATCTCTTCAACCGGAACACCGTAAGTTTCTTTCATATCACCGCCGAATTCACGGATCTCAGCAAGCAACTCTTGTGGAACACTAGAAGAACCATGCATTACCAAATGCGTATTAGGTATGCGCGCATGAATTTCTTTAATGCGATCGATTGCCAAAATATCGCCCGTCGGCTTTTTAGTGAACTTGTATGCCCCATGGCTAGTACCGATCGCAATTGCTAAGGCATCGCACTGAGTAGCCTTCACAAAATCAGCAGCCTGCTCAACGTCAGTCAGCAATTGCTCACGAGTCATCTTGCCGTCAGCGCCATGACCGTCTTCTTTATCACCTTGCATGGTCTCTAGTGAGCCCAATACACCTAATTCAGCCTCAACCGTAACTCCAATCGAGTGAGAGAACTTCACCACTTCTTTGGATACGTCTACGTTGTACTCGTAGCTAGCAACACTTTTACCATCGGCCTCTAAGGAGCCATCCATCATCACACTGGTAAAGCCACTCTTAATCGCAGCCATACACACTGCTGGACTTTGACCGTGGTCTTGGTGCATCACTACCGGAATATGTGGATAAGCCTCAACCGCAGCAGAAATCAGATGGCGCAGGAACGCCTCACCAGCATATTTACGTGCACCAGCAGAAGCTTGCATGATGACAGGGGAGTCAGCTTCATTTGCTGCTTCCATAATCGCCGTTACTTGCTCTAAGTTGTTCACGTTAAATGCTGGCAGGCCGTAACCATTTTCAGCAGCATGATCCAAGAGTTGTCTTAAAGATACTAAAGCCATGATGTTCTCTTAATAAATAGTAATGAGGTTAAAAATAAATTTGTTTTGAGTCATTTTCAATGTGAATTACTTCACGTGAATAATCTTGAGGGTATTGGTACCACCGGGCTCGCCCATCGGTTCGCCAGAAGTAAGCACAACAGTATTACCTGTTTTTACAGCGCCCGATTTTTTCAAACAAGCCTCGACCTCTTGCAAAGCAGTGTCACGATCTTTTGTGTAATCCAGGCCAATCGGTGTGACATTACGATAGGTGCTTAATGCCCGCTGTGTAGCGATCTTAGAGGTCAATGCAAAAATCGGGACGTGAATATTATGACGACTCATCCAAATGGCTGTTGAGCCAGAGTCAGTTAAAGCTGCGATAGCATCGGCATTTAAATGATGAGCAGTAAACAAAGCTCCTAGGGCAATCGTTTGATCGATACGAGTAAAAGTCTGATCTAAGAAGTCGGTGTCGAGTTTCACGCGATCTGACTTTTCTGCCTCAACGCAGATCTCTGCCATTGCTTTAATAGTCTGCACGGGATACATGCCTGCAGCAGACTCAGCAGATAACATCACTGCATCAGTACCATCCAATACTGCATTAGCAACGTCGCTGACTTCAGCACGCGTTGGTACTGGCGCATTAATCATCGACTCCATCATTTGCGTAGCCGTAATCGTAAATTTGTCTGCCTCACGCGCCCAAGCAATCATGCGCTTTTGTAATGCAGGCACTGCTGCATTACCCACTTCAATGGCGAGATCGCCGCGAGCAACCATGATGCCGTCGCTCTCAGCAATAATACTTTTAAGGGCTTCAGGCTCAATCGCTTCTGCACGCTCTACCTTCGCAATCGTTCTGACTTTACCAACGCCATACTTGGCGCTAGCTGCGTCTGCCAACTGACGGGCATAGGCCATATCAGCGCCATCTTTTGGAAAGCTGATCGCCAAGAAATCTACGCCCATTGAGATTGCAGCGTCTAAGTCAGCAATATCTTTTTCAGTCAGCGCAGGGGCGGTTAAGCCACCACCAGCGCGATTAATGCCTTTGTTATTGGAGAGTGGTCCACCCTGCTCAACGATGGTAAATATCTTGCCGCCCTTAACGCTCTCAACCGTAAGAACTACTAAGCCATCATTTAATAAAAGACGGTCACCCGGCTTTACATCGCCTGGCAACTCCTTGTAATCAAGACCCACTTTAGTTTGATCGCCGAGCTCACAAGCCACATCCAGGGTAAATTTTTCACCTTCTTTGAGGAGGATTTTGCTATCTGCAAATTTACCCACACGAATTTTGGGGCCCTGTAAGTCGGCCATGATGCCAACCTCTTTACCCACTTCAGCGGAGATAGTTCGCACTAAATCGTGACGCGCTTTATGGTCAGCAACGGTACCGTGAGAGAAATTCATGCGCACTACATCTACACCCGCACGAATCATGTCACGCAACACTTCGGGCTTCTCGGAAGCAGGTCCTAAGGTTGCAATGATCTTGGTTGCTCTCAACATATTTAGTCTTTCGCTCTTTCAGCAAGTACCGCAAAGGCTGGCAAGGTTTTGCCTTCTAAGAACTCTAAGAAAGCGCCGCCACCAGTAGAGATGTAATCCACTTGATTCTCAATACCGTACTTTGCAATCGCCGCCAAAGTATCGCCGCCACCAGCAATCGAGAATGCAGGTGAGTGCGCAATGGCTGCGGCCAACATCTTGGTACCGCCTCCAAATTGATCAATTTCAAATACGCCCAATGGACCATTCCAAACAATCGTGCCAGCGTGAGCGAGCATGATGGATAAACGTGCAGCAGTCTTTGGACCAATGTCCAAGATCATGTCGTCTTCTGCAACCTGATCCGCAGGTACGCGGTTTGCGCGGGCTAATGGAGACAACTCATTGGCAACCACTACGTCTTCAGGAATCGGCACATGAGCGCCACGCTTTTCCATGATCTCCATAATCTCTCTTGCTTCGTCCACTAAATCAGGCTCAGCAAGAGATTTACCAATAGGCAAACCTTTGGCCAGCATGAAGGTGTTTGCAATGCCGCCACCAACGATGAGCTCATCCACTTTCTCAGACAAGGCCTTCAAAATAGTAAGCTTGGATGAAACTTTAGATCCAGCAACAATGGCGACTAAAGGACGTTTTGGACTGGCTAGTGCACGACTTAGCGCATCTAATTCAGCAGCCATCAAAGGGCCGGCACACGCTACTGGTGCAAACTTCGCTACACCGTAGGTGGTGGCTTCAGCGCGATGCGCAGTTCCAAATGCATCGTTGACATACACATCACACAATGCAGCAATTTTTTTGGCCAGCTCGTCGCTATTTTTTTTCTCACCCACATTGAGACGACAGTTTTCCAGTAGGACCACCTCGCCTGGATTGACTTCAAAGCCGCCATTCACCCAGTCGCTAATTAATGGAACTTTGCGATTCAGCAAAGTGGCAATGCGATCGGCTACAGGAGCCAAACTATCTTCGGATTTAAATTCCCCTTCGGTTGGACGACCTAAATGCGAAGTCACCATCACTGCTGCCCCAGCATCCAAACACATTTGTACAGCAGGCATCGATGCCCGAATACGCGTGTCTTCTGTAATGTTGCCTGCCTCATCTTGCGGAACGTTCAAATCGGCACGGATAAATACCCGCTTACCCTTTAATTGACCTGATTGGGCTAATTCACTTAAACGCTTAACTTTAAATAAGGATTCCGGCATGAGTTTTGGTAAAGAAGTGGTTTATGGGGAATGTTCCATTCTAAAGGCTCTTGGCCCATCCACCCCCGAGGATCGGAGCCGACAGACTGCCCTGCCTGCTCTACAATAAGGACTTAAATGCATTCTGGGCCGGAAGACCAAACACTGCCAGCCTAGTGCTCTGCTTAAACCGCTGTTACAGATACTTAATAGACACAAAAGGTAAAGAAAATGTCGATGTCCGACCGCGATGGCTTTATTTGGACTGATGGGAAGCTAATTCCTTGGCGCGAGGCCAATATTCACGTGCTAACCCATAGCCTGCACTACGGAATGGGCGTATTTGAGGGCATCCGAGCCTATAAAACCCCCCAGGGAACCGCGATTTTCCGCCTTCCAGAGCACGTAAAGCGCCTTTTTAACGGCACTAAGATCTTCCAAATGAATATGCCTTACAGCCCAGAAGAGATCACCAAGGGCATTATTGACGTAGTTAACAGCAATAAGCTCGAAGCCTGCTATATACGCCCAATTATCTTTATCGGCTCCCAAAAACTCGGAATCTCCCCCAAAGGCAACAGCATCCACACCTCGATCGCCGCCTGGGAATGGGGTGCTTATTTGGGTGAAGATGGCCTAAATAAGGGTATTCGAGTTAAAACCTCCTCATTTACACGTCATTTCGTCAATTCTTCACTCGTTCGTGCCAAGGCATCAGGCTACTACATCAACTCCATTTTGGCTAACCAAGAAGTGACTGCCAATGGATACGACGAAGCTCTGTTGCTGGATACCGAAGGTTATGTTTCTGAAGGCTCCGGTGAAAACCTCTTTATGGTTCGCAACGGGATTGTGTACACACCAGATTTAGCCTCATGTTTAGATGGCATCACACGTGACTCCGTTATCCAGATCGCCAAAGATCTTGGCTATGAAGTTCGTGAAAAACGTCTGACTCGCGACGAAGTCTATTCCGCTGATGAGGCCTTCTTCACTGGTACTGCTGCTGAAGTAACTCCTATTCGCGAATTAGATGACCGCACTATTGGTGATGGCAAGCGTGGTCCTATCACTGAAAAAATTCAAAAGACGTATTTTGATGCTGTGTACGGAAGAAATGACCAATACAAATCTTGGCTCACTTACGTTAAGTAAAACATTAAGTAATTTCAGCAATTAGGAAACAGCACATGACTCAAGCTCAAGTGGTTATGGTGGATGGCAAAGATTTACCTTTACATTGCCCCACCAATAAAACTCCAGCATGGAACTCGCATCCACGCGTTTTTCTAGATATCACTGAGACCGGTGAAGCCAAGTGTCCATACTGTGGCACAGAGTACAAACTCATTCCCGGCACTGAGCCGCACGGTCACTAAGCCTTATCAGCACCTCTTCTTGAGGTGCTGAGTCGGGATACATTACATGCACGGTATTCTGATCATTGCCCCAAACTGGATTGGGGACGCTGTGATGACTCAGCCATTATTAGCATCCCTCAAAAAACAATATCCAGAAGCAAACATTGACGTACTCGCCAGCACTTGGGTTGCTCCAATTTATCGCGCTTGCTCTGAAGTACATGAAGTCATCGAAGCTAAGTTTGAACACAAACAATTGCAGTGGGGCTTACGCAAACAACTAGCAAAAGAGCTGGCGATAAAAAAATATCAAGCTTGTTTTGTTTTACCCAATAGTCTTAAGTCAGCACTCATTCCTTGGCTCGCTAATATTCCTTTTCGGGTTGGCTATCGCGGTGAATTACGCTTTGGCTTAATTAACTTATCACTAGATAATCCAAGCAAGGTAAATCGCCCGCCCATGGTCGAGCACTATCTTGCATTAAGCCAACTGCTTAATGAAGGGCAATCTGCATCAACAGGAAGCAATCTCGTACCCAAGTTAAATGTATCCTCTACCGCTAATCAATCGGTGCAGACCAAATTACTCAATGCCAAAGTTGATCCAGCTAACGTCTACGTGATGTGCCCTGGCGCTGAGTACGGCCCAACGAAACGTTGGCCCACAAGTCACTTTGCACAATTGGCGCAAAAACTCATTGCCAGCAATCCGCATAGTCAGATCATTCTTTTGGGTAGCAAAGGCGACCATGCACTTGCCCAAGAAATTCAGCCCCAGGCAAAGCAAGATAGTCACATTCATAACTGGTGTGGAGATACTTCACTAGATGAAGCGATTGCCTTGATTGGCATGGGCAAAGCGGTTATCAGCAATGACTCCGGCTTAATGCACATTGCGGCAGCCCTCAGAACCCCTCAAGTTGCCATTTTTGGATCAAGCGACCCAGCCCATACCCCACCTTTATCAGATAAAGCTAAGGTAATTTGGCTCAACCTGCCTTGCAGTCCATGCCATAAAAGAGAATGCCCACTGGGTCACTTAAAGTGCTTAAACGACATCTTGCCAGAACAAGTATTCGCTACACTCAATACCTTGCAGCCATAACCCAGGAACAGTAAGCCATGACCAAACTTGCCAGACTCTTTCACAATGCGGATGATGTTGTCGAAGCATGGCGAGATGCATTAGGTCATCGCGATATTCAAGGTGCTCTGGATATTTGGCTGGATGATGACTCTATTACCTGCGTTCTGCCAGAAGGTCATCGCCTAACAGGTCACGCAGAAATTCGTGAGGGCCTAGAGAGACTGCTCGCAAAGCAACCTTTATTCTTAGAGCCCATTGCTTGCATTAGTCATTCTGTTTTAGGTGCTGCGGTATACGACACTACTGAAGCAGTTCATCTGAGGGCTGATCAAATAGAAGCAGAATTTTTTCTGAATATCACACTCGTGCTTCTACAAGACAGTCAAGGCTGGCGCATCGCGCATTTACATGCCAGTCACTCCACCGAAGAAACTTTCGACGCTCCCTCTACGCCCCACGGCTTGCACTAAACATCATGGATGATCAAGTGCTTCGGTCACTCATGAAGTGGCCCAATGTACCTGATTGCTATGGCTGGCTTGCATTAGATCGCCGCGGCCAATGGCGCATGCGGGATGAGTTCGCACAACAAAATAATCTCCCAGGGCAAGTAATTCAACATGCTGCACTTAATGATTTCATTGAGCGTAACTATGCTTGCGATGAGAGCGGTAGATACTTTTTCCAGAATGGCCCGCAACGCGTTTTTATTACCTTAGATGCGACCCCTTGGATAGTACGAATTATTCCAAGTGACGCCGGAACGCATCTCACTAATCAATGCCATCAAACCATGGAGCCCACTGCTGCTCTAAGCGATGAGAAAGGCAATATTTATATTGTTGGCACAGTAAATCAAACGATTTATAGCAGGAATAAAAATGACAACAATCAATTTGTTAAAAGAGATAGTCAAACAGTTGCCCTGTTACACGATCACGATCTTGATCATTTTTCTGAGCTAGCCAAGCTGCGTGAAGAGACTTGCAGCTTTGGTGGCTCCTGGACATGGCAAGACAAACAACTGCCTCTAGACCCCATTCACTCCGAAGAGCTAGCCTCTCGCTTTAACTATATAGCGCAGCCACAACCTTAGCCAGGCATCTGCTTGCCCTGCTCCTTGAGCTCATCTTGGTATTGACGCTGCATTTCTCGTAAACGGGCATCAATGCTCGAGCCCTGATAAAAATCAGCGCCACCTGCTGATCTAGCAATACGGAGTTGTTCAATTGCCGAAGGCCAAGCACCCTCTAAGGCATATTTTTCCCCGAGTGCGTAATGGCGCATAGGGATATTGCCAGCTTGATCATAGGATTTAGATAGCAGGTCCCACCACACCACTTCGTTAGGCTGTGCTCTTGTGCGCGCTTTTAACCAAGTAATCGCATCATTGGTGCGGCCGAGTTTTAAATCCGCATTAATCATGGCGGCACCAGCAGCATATGACTGAGGATAGGTGCGCAAAGTCGCTTGGGCTATTTGTAATGCCTCCTCTCCCTTGCCTTTTGCTAGAGCAAGTTCAGAGGCGGTGATATCCAGCGATAGGCTCTGTCTTTGAATAGGCGACCCTGGGGCACTTGCCTTCTGAGCTAGATTGCGTGCTTGCTGCAAATCAGCCTCTGCTTGGTCTATTTTTCCTTGGCGCTGCGCTATCAAGGCTAGCCCATAAAAACCTTCTAATTGTTTTCCAATCGGCTGCTGTTTACTCAAGCTCTCAAAGGTGTTTTTTAAGTCATACATTCCACTGGAGGTTCCAGCTTGCTCCATGCGCGCACGAGCCTTGATGAAATAAAACTCTACTGATGTAGGAACACTACGGGCTGCAACGGTACGCGCCCTATCTTGCATATCTGCGATGCGGTCGGTTGTTAAAGGATGGGTGCGTACATAAGAGGGCACCCCTTTATCCATAATTCCGGTGGCTTTTTGCAGGCGCTGGAAAAATCCTGGCGCACCATTGACGTCGTATCCACTGGCGTCCAATATCTGAAAGCCAACCCGATCAGCCTCGCGCTCTGCATCCCTCGAATAGGAGAGCTGATTATTCACTGCCACTGCTTGCCCACCCTGCATCAAACCAGCTCCGGCCTGCGGGTTGCGAGACATCGCCAGAGCACCAAGCACCATACCGGCAATCGCAATCATCATATTGGTAGTTTGCTTATCCATTTGACGCGCTAAATGGCGCTGCAAAACGTGACCTGTTTCATGACCCATTACAGAAGCAACTTCAGAATC
Source organism: Polynucleobacter sp. Tro8-14-1 (assembly GCF_018881655.1). Classification (GTDB taxonomy): domain Bacteria; phylum Pseudomonadota; class Gammaproteobacteria; order Burkholderiales; family Burkholderiaceae; genus Polynucleobacter. The sequence continues at coordinate 179,211 of NZ_JACVPX010000001.1, read as the reverse complement.
GGATTCAGCACTCACAATTAAACCCGTATGAAAGCCAATAAATCCACCAGGCAATGCAAACGCATTAATACTGCTGTCTTTAACAGCAAATACTTCAAAGTTATATGCGCCACTGCCCTGCTCGTTGGCACCACCAAGTTGTAACTTTTTAGCGGCTTGTAATAAGCGACGCTCCATCTGATTTAAAAAATCGTAGAGCGGCAAATCATTTGAATAATCAGGATCTGGACGAATCTGGCGCATGATCATTTCGCCATACTTACGCTCGTCCACTCGACTTAAGGCATCGCCACCTGGATCGCCCATATCAGGCAAAACAATAGTGGGCTGACTTTGCATAGTGCTACGTGTAGGCGCATTAGCGGGACGTGCATCGGGTGACTGCATTGCCCTACCGATATTCTGAATAGCGGCTGAATTACCCTCCACTGACACATCTCCAGCAGGGGTAGCTGCATATGCAGGAAACCCAGAGCAAGCCAACCCCAACATCAGCTGAACAGCCAAAGCACGGCGCAAAAAAGAGGTTTTTGGAACTGACTTTATGTCTTGCATCTCTATATGGTAAAACTTATCCCATGAACAAACTAACTCATTTTGATGCCAGCGGGCAAGCCCATATGGTAAACGTTGGCGATAAACCGAATACCCACCGTATAGCCGTCGCTACGGGCAAGATCACCATGCTTCCCGAGACCTTCAAAATGGTAGATGCTGGTACCCACAAAAAGGGTGATGTTTTAGGAATCGCCAGAATTGCAGGTATTCAGGCATCCAAAAGAACATCAGATCTCATTCCTCTATGCCATCCGCTGGCGCTAACTCACGTTAGCCTGGAGTTCCAAACTAATCCAAGTGAAAACAGCATTTACTGCCAAGTCAGAGCAGAAACCACAGGACCAACCGGTGTAGAAATGGAAGCGCTCACTGCAGTCCAAGTTGCTCTCCTCACAATCTACGATATGTGCAAAGCCGTAGACCGAGGCATGGTGATGGGTGATGTCAAGCTACTCGAGAAAAGTGGTGGCAAGAGTGGGGAGTGGAAGTCCGAGAAGTAAAGCTTACAAAAGAAGGTTTTATGAAATGCCAAAAATATGTTTTTACTAGCCTTTTCTTTTTAGGGCTCGTTCTACCGGGAGTCTGTTTTGCAGAATTAGGCGGCACTACTGCTTCTATATTGGCAGAGCAAAAACAATTTAATTCAGAGCTGACCTCTACACAGCAAAACGGTTATTCGCTGTATACCCAAACCCTCGCTTCTGGAACTAGCTTTCAGGAATATGTATCACCTAGTGGCATTGTTTTTGCAATCAGCTGGAGCGGTCCAACCCTCCCAAATATTCAAGCTATTTTCGGGAGCTACTATGGCAATTATTTATCTGCTGCCCAGCAATCCCGTCGCTCCATTTACAGCAGCAGTGACTCTCTTGTCATTCAGTCGACAGGGATGATGGGTGCATTTCAGGGCTTTGCTTTTCTGCCTAAGCAAGCCCCTACTGGCTTCACCGTAAACAATCTACCCCAATGAAAACCCAATATTTTTTCAAAGGGGTTTGCATCTATCTATTGGTCTTGACGCTCTTTGCCTGTGGCGGCGGAGGCGGCGGATCAAGCAGCTCAAGCACCTCGAGCAACACCCCCACTCCCGATACTCCAGTTCCTATACCTGACTATATAAGCAGCAATATCGCTCCGAACGCAATTAGTTTTAGCGTGCAAAAAAGTTCTGGCAACAGCGTTAATATTCCTTATGTCAGTGTGACCATCTGTCAACCAGGTACCACTCAATGCCAAACTGTCGGAAATATTATTCTAGATACGGGATCTAGCGGGTTAAGGGTACTGTCATCAGCGCTGGGATCTCTACAACTCAATACACAAACAAACAACAACTTACCAGTTCTAGAGTGCGCATCTTTTTTATCTGGACTTACATGGGGACCAGTCAAAACCGCTGATATCAAAATGAGTTCGGAGGTCGCAAGCGCTATACCCATTCAAGTAATCGGTGACTCCGACTATCTAAGCGCCCCAAATAGCTATTGCAATGGTTTGCCTCCATTACAGGATACGACTACCCTCAAAGCAAACGGCATTTTGGGTGTGTCCTTACTTATTTCAGATAATCAAGACTATTTCTCCTGCAGCGGCACTCAGAATGCTACCTGCACAGCCATCACTCAAACCGCTAGCTTACAAGTCAAAAATCCTGTGGCAGCATTTGCTGCAAATAATAATGGCCTGGTAATGCAAACCCCCGCCATTAGCCCTGAGGGAGCAAGCTCAGCCACAGGGACTTTGTACTTTGGCGTGGATACTCAGAGCAATAACTCCTCAAGTGGAGCAAGCATCATCCCAACCAATAGCATTGGTTTATTCACCACTACTTTTAACGGGCTTAGCTTTAGTAGAAGCTTTATTGACAGCGGAAGTAATGGACTTTTCTTCCCAGCCGGCAGTCAAAGCACTGTCCTGAAAGCATGCAGTTTAAGCGCCGGCTTTTACTGCCCCAGCTCTACGCAAAACTATACCGCTTCAGTGCCACTCAGAAATAATGTGACCGGCACTATTAACTTCTCAGTCGCTAATGCAGATACTTTATTTGCTTCTAGTAACTATGCTTACTCGAATTTGGCTGGCACCCAACAAGGTCAATTCGATTGGGGTCTGCCATTTTTCTTCGGCAAGACAGTGTTCTTTGGAATTTCCGGAAAATCCAGCGCCAATGCTGGTACAGGGCCTTACTATGGCTATAAATAAAAAACCGCTTCATGAGCGGCATTTTATTTAGTTGATTATTTACCTATTCTGCATTCCGAAGGCAATAACTGAGAAATCAAATTAGTCTCCGTAGACCTACATGACCAACCACCCGCCCAAGTTGCCCCCTCCGGCTTAGATAGATCTATAGGCTTTGGAGAATTCGCATCAGGCTCGTTAGTTGGCACTAGATGAAGTGTATTTTTTCCTTCAGGCGCCACACTGACTTGATAGTCAATCGTAATTGCGCCCGAGGGTGTGATCTCAATTAACTTGACGCTACGTGTTGCCGTAAAAGTAAAAGCCCCATTTGTTGCATCATCCATGGGCACTGTGCCGCGACTTGCAAAAGCCTCTGTCACAGCAAGCTTAGCGCTAGAGGATAAATTCATACCTTCCACAACCCTGCTTCGAGCAATGTAGTCTTGATACTGAGGAACGGCTACCGCAACCAAAATGCCAATAATGGCTACCACCACCATCACCTCAATCAAGGTAAAGCCTGTTTCTGGATCGTTTTCTGAATTTTGAATATCTTGAATGTCTTTAATCTGCATATTTTCTAGCTCCCGAGGTCAAATGCCTCATCATCCAGTCTAAGCCTTTAATCCTCAAGAAACTTAGTCGTAAAAAAAGCCAGCTTTTATCGCTGGCTTTTCTGATTCAGAAGAAGGTTGAAGAAGCTTATGCGTTAGCTTGATTCTTTTTCTTCAAATAGGTGCCTAGCAAGATCACAATAGCGACTCCAATACCCTCAAAAATCATATGAGCATCTTCCATCGCGCCTTGAATGGAATCCTTGATCGCCGGATCTTCCACCAACATACCACCAGCCAATAGACCCAATAATCCAGCGCCCAAAGTAATGATGACCGGGAAACGATCCATCACCTTTAAAAGCATGGTGCTACCAAAGATGATCAATGGAATAGACAGGCCAAGACCAATGATTAAAAGGGCTAAACGAGTTTCTTCAGGACCCTTTTGAGCAGCGGCAGCTACAGCAATAACGTTGTCCAAACTCATCACTAAGTCCGCTACCAATATTGTGCGTATCGCACCCCAAATATTGGAGTGACCATCCATCTCAGCCTCATCATCGCTATCAGCCAATAATTGCACGCCAATGTAGACCAGCAAAATAGCGCCAACGATTTTTAGATAAGGAAGGCTGAGGAGTTGTACCGCAGTGATCGTCAAAACAACACGTAAAATAATGGCTGCTGCGCTACCCCAAAAAATCGCTTTCTTTTGTTGATTTGCTGGCAGATTGCGTGATGCTAATGCAATCACTACTGCGTTATCACCAGATAACAAGATGTTGGCAACAATGATTGACAAAAGTGCAGCCCAAAATGCAGGGCCTGAAAATACTGAAAAATCCATGAGTTGTCTCCCTGCGTTATTTTTATGTTTTAACTACTGATACAACAAAAAAGGATGCTGTTTAATCAGCATCCTTTTTCTCATTACCAATTACAACATTGCCTTTAGCAAAGCAGCCATTTCTGAAGGGTTCTTGGTTACCTTGAAACCACACTCTTCCATAACGGCAAGCTTAGCATCTGCAGTATCAGCACCGCCTGAGATCAAGGCACCTGCGTGACCCATACGCTTGCCTGGAGGCGCTGTTACGCCGGCAATAAAGCCAACTACTGGCTTCTTCATATTGTCTTTGCACCAGCGAGCAGCCTCTGCTTCGTCTGGACCGCCGATTTCACCAATCATGATCACAGCATCTGTTTCTGGATCTTCATTGAACATTCTCATGATGTCGATGTGCTTCAGACCATTGATTGGGTCGCCACCGATACCAACTGCTGTGGACTGACCTAAGCCAATGGCTGTCAACTGACCAACCGCCTCGTAAGTCAAGGTACCGGAACGGCTAACAACGCCAATGCGACCCTTCTTATGAATATGGCCGGGCATGATGCCGATCTTCAGCTCATCTGGAGTGATGATGCCTGGGCAGTTAGGGCCAAGCAATAAAGTCTTCTTGCCACCAGCAGCTTCTTTAGCATGCATCTTGTTACGCACTTCAAGCATGTCGCGCACTGGAATGCCTTCAGTAATACAGATTACGAAGTCAAGGTCAGCTTCAACAGCTTCCCAAATCGCAGCTGCAGCACCAGGAGGCGGAACATAGATAACAGAAGTCGTTGCACCCGTTTGCTGAGCAGCCTCTTTTACAGTTCCATAAATAGGAATATTGAAAATAGACTCGCCCGCTTTTTTAGGATTTACACCAGCAACAAAACAGTTTTTGCCGTTTGCGTATTCCTGACATTTTTCAGTATGGAACTGACCGGTCTTACCAGTAATACCTTGTGTAATGACTTTGGTGTTTTTATTGATCAAAATAGACATATTGAAATTCCTGGATTATTTGTTTTTGGCAACAGCAGCAACTACCTTGGTAGCAGCTTCAGCCATTGAATCGGCGCTAATAATTGGCAAACCAGAGTCTGCAAGAATCTTCTTGCCTAGCTCTTCGTTTGTACCCTTCATACGCACAACCAAAGGCACTGTGAGGTTAACTGCTTTACATGCAGTAACAACGCCGTCAGCAATTACGTCGCAACGCATAATGCCGCCGAAGATGTTTACCAAAATTGCTTCAACGCTCTTGTTCTTCAACATGATCTTGAATGCTTCGGTTACTTTCTCTGCTGTCGCACCACCACCAACGTCCAAGAAGTTTGCTGGCTCGCCACCGAACAACTTAATGGTGTCCATAGTAGCCATCGCCAAGCCTGCACCGTTCACTAAACAACCAATATTGCCGTCCAATGAGATGTAAGCGAGGTCAAATTTAGAGGCTTCGATTTCAGCAGCATCTTCTTCATCGATATCGCGGTAAGCCACGATTTCTGGATGACGGAACAATGCGTTTGGATCAAAGTTGAACTTCGCGTCCAAAGCCTTGATCTTGCCGTTACCTTCAAGAATCAATGGGTTGATTTCTACCAATGAAGCATCGGTATCCCAGTAAGTCTTGTACAAATTCTTAAATACATCGCGAGCCATTGGAATAGAGGCTTCAGGGACACCGATGCCTTTAGCAACGATATCGCAATCAGCATCAGTCAAACCAACCATCGGGTCAACAAATACTTTAATAATTTTTTCTGGATGTGATTCAGCGACTTCCTCAATATCCATACCACCTTCGCTAGAAGCCATGATCACATTCTTCTGTGTTCCGCGGTCTGTAACGATACTGAAGTAGTACTCTTTTTTAATGTCAGCGCCATCTTCAATGAGAAGGCGATTTACTTTTTGACCTTCTGGCCCAGTTTGATGTGTCTTGAGCTGCATGCCCAAAATTTCAGAAGCATATTTTTTCACTTCATCCATGCTTCTTGCCAATTTCACGCCGCCGCCTTTACCACGACCACCAGCATGAATCTGGGCCTTTACAACCCATACAGGGCCACCGAGTTTTTCAGCAGCTTTCACCGCCTCATCAACACTGAATGCAGGAATGCCGTTAGGAACTGGCACATTAAATTGGCGAAGAAGTTCTTTGCCTTGGTACTCGTGAATTTTCATAATTACTCCGAAACGGTATCTTTTTTAGCAAGCGATGAGGATTAGTTAAACCGATGTTGCCTTGATCTCATACTTACTCTAGAAATAGCTAAATTAGCCAAATTTGAATAAATGCGAACGGCTTGACCGACTCCATTAGTCTAGCATGCTGCAATGCCGCAAATAGCCTCTGCGGATCCGTAATTGCCCTAATCCGGACTCTGTCCGCCAATCACTTTTGCCACCACTTCGGAGCCAAAACCCTTCGATGCCAAGAAGCGATACTGCCTAGCTCGCTCCTTTTGGTCCTGAGCGCGCACACCGTATTTCCTGGTCCAGAGATCAAAGGCACGCTGAAACTCGGTCTCTTTTAAGACCCCAAGGAGTGCAGCGGACTTTTTGGCGTCCACTCCAGCCCTATCGAGCTCATCAGCAATCTTCCTCATCCCGTAGCGCTCACTGCGGCGGCGAACCAGCGCCTCAGCAAAACGCTCATCAGACAACCAACCTCTTGCCTCAAAGTCGTCCAAAACCGCTTCAATCTGAGAATCTCTGGATTCAGGCGTTTGCTCAGCCTGCTCGCCGCCTAACTTGCCCCATCTCGCTTCTGATTCTGCCAACTTTGCAGCTAAGCCTTTGCGACTGTATTCTCGCTGCGACAAAAGGCGCAAAGCCCGAGCTTTGAGACTCGGGCTTTGTTTGACCTTCTGATTACTGCTTAACTCTTGCATTGAATTATTCGACTTCTTCTTCCTCGCTCAGCACATCCGTTACTACTGCTGAACCAGATTTAACGCCCAATTTCTCGCGAATTCTTGCTTCGATATCTTTGGCAATGGCTGGGTTCTCTTTTAAGAACTCGCGCACATTGTCTTTACCTTGACCAATGCGATCACCGTTATAGCTATACCAAGAGCCTGACTTTTCAACGAGGTCAGCTTCGACACCCATATCAATAATTTCACCTTCTCTAGAAATACCAGCACCATACATGATGTCAAAAATTGCTTCGCGGAATGGAGGAGAAACTTTGTTCTTCACAACCTTCACACGGGTTTCATTACCAACAACCTCATCGCCTTTTTTGATACTGCCAATACGACGGATATCTAAACGCATAGAGGCGTAGAACTTCAGCGCATTACCACCAGTAGTGGTTTCTGGAGAACCAAACATCACACCAATCTTCATGCGAATCTGGTTAATGAAGATCACAGTAGTGTTGGTGCGCTTGATAGCACCAGTCAATTTACGCAAAGCCTGGCTCATCAAACGGGCTTGCAAGCCTGGTAAGGAGTCACCCATATCGCCTTCGATCTCAGCCCTTGGAACCAAAGCAGCAACCGAGTCGATGACGATTAAATCAATAGAACCTGAGCGAACTAATGCATCTGCAATTTCTAATGCTTGTTCACCAGTGTCCGGTTGAGAGATCAACAGATTATTTACATCCACGCCAAGACGTGATGCGTACTGCACATCTAAAGCGTGCTCTGCGTCAATAAATGCGCAAGTGCCGCCAAGCTTTTGCATTTCTGCAATCGCATGTAATGTCAAAGTCGTTTTGCCAGAAGATTCTGGGCCGTAGATTTCAATCACGCGACCACGCGCAAGACCACCAACTCCAAGAGCAATATCTAATCCGAGTGAACCGCTAGACACCACCTGAATGTCTTGGCTAATCTCAGCATCGCCCAATCTCATGATTGAGCCTTTGCCAAACTGTTTCTCAATTTGTGCCAGTGCTGCAGTTAATGCTTTTTGCTTGTCTCCGCTCATTCCTTCAAATTCTGAAGAGGCTGATTGCTTTTTGTTATCCAAGGCCATTTTTTATTCCCTTTTCGCTATGTACTGGGCTTTTTCCCGAAGTTTTATCTACTGTGTAACAACTTAGGAGTTACTGTATATAAAAACAGTGGTCTTTGCAAGCGTCTTTTAAACTGAATTTACGGATTTTTGACTAGGCTGCACTTGATTGACTCGGTCCCAATAGAAAAAGAGGGGTATAGCGAAGGCCCAAACCACCCCTACCAGGATAAATCCAGTGACTTCGCTACCAGGAACCCAGGATCCGGCCCCCATGCGAATACCAGCCTCATAGGACATCGGACCAGCAATGCCACCTAAAATAGCCCCTAAAACAGGTCTGCCGCGCAACCAGGTCAAGGAGCCATTAATGGTGGTTGCCACCAAAACCCACAAGACCCACATCCAGAGAGGCGATAAATACGGTGAAGGCCAATCATTCCGAAAATCCAGGTAGCCCAGATGCATGATGAGAGTATCGGCCACCAAACCAAAAACAAAGGCTTTCAATAAAAGACTGATTTCTGTTTTGGGAGAAGGTGAACGCCAGGCGTGGAAAGCAATATAGGCTAGGGTAGCAACTACCGCCCAAAGCACGTCTTTATTGGCTGCGCCCAATACACAGGCAAACCAACCAAGCTGGAAAATAACAAAGTTCCAAAATTTAGCCATATACCTAGCAACCTAAGAAAAAGGCCACTGCCGAGGGGCAATGGCCTTTAGATTTGGTGGCGAATCAGACATTCATATTGAGCTTATAACCCATTGATTTATATGACTGTCTTAACTCACCCCTTAATTTATTACTCACAAAGTTACTCACAATCCTCAATGTCCCCCCTCTAAAACTGGGTTTTTGAGGCGTTGTTTATTTGCGACCCCATTATCACTGATTATTTTCAGCTTCAGTCTCTTTGGCTGCCCTTTTCCAGATAGCAAGGTATTCAGGAGTCATTGACGCAATAGCCTTGGCATCCATCTCGGCATCACGATCATCCATCATCTGAGCCCAGCTTCTTCCCTTAACAAATTCTTTCAGCCATGCAGCCTTAGCATCTTCAAAACTCATTTTTTTAGGCATAACACCTCCCTGCTTTAAGGTTACCCCTAAAAGGCATAAGTGTCGATTCAACAACGCTGTTCGGAAATGATTTCAAAACTGTCGCATAGCCATTTGGTTATATAGAACAGTTGTTCGGAAACCCAATAGAGAAATATGCTCTCAAGCATTTCATCAAGCTAGCCAATGGATGCCAAATGAGCCTTATTGAGCGAGCTCTTTTTCAACCAACCTAAGTAACTCAGCAACATCAAATTTAAGCGCACTAGACAATTTGAAAATCGTTGTTAGCGAAGGCTCTTTTTGACCTAGCTCTAAAGAACTAACGAATGTGCGCCTGAGGCCTGCTTCAAAACCTAATTGCTCTTGCGTCAGTCCTTTAGCAATTCTCAGCCTTCTTATTACAACCCCAAAAGCTGCTGAAACTTCCATCTTTTCCCCTGTTGAGGGGGAATTGTTGGTTTTTGACTCCCATAAGTCTTCCCACTATAGTAGGAATTAGATACATATCTAGAAGATATCCACTATCTAAATCGAGCACAACAAGGTTGTCAAATAGACCGCCAATAATCCCAAGAAGATTGCCTTGCTAGCTTCATTGGATTAGTGAGTGACCTCATAAACGATGTCTAAAGGGAGCAATTTTGAAAGAACGCCTCATTAAGTACTTTTTAGTTGCCATTGCACTAGCGTCTGGAATTTATTGGCTCTCCACACTCAAATCAAATAACCAACCCGTATACAAAGATCAAAAGCCTCAACTTGACACTTCACTCCCAATTTACACGCAGCAAGTTGGGGATAATCATGGCGCAATGGTTTGTCCAATGGAGCTGCTTGCTAACAAAAATTTAAGTCAAAGCCCAAAAAGACTGTTTGAAATTGCCACCTCCTTCACTAACCGCTCTGAAAAAATTAAAGAGGTAGGCTGTCAAGAATGGAAGGGGGGACTTGAGGTTCACATATCAGATCCTGATTTAGCCAGAATAAATCAGCTGCAAGCGGAAAATAAAGTTGGCTTTATATTCTTTCAGCATCGACCATTGAACCAAGGGCTTGATTTACTCATGGTTTATTCGGGGGATTTAACGAATAACCCATCAGGGAAATATGGTGACCCCTTCACCCCTCCTTTGCGACAAAGCTCAGAGAGTAAAAGTGATTACTCAAAATTCTCCATAGAAAATCAAGAGCTAATCAAAAAATGGCTCGATGGAGTTCGTCAAAATCCTGAAAATTATTGGGATGCCGATATTAGAAAAAAATTAAATAGCGCTGGAATCTGCTTTGGAATGGAGGGTCAGTCCAGAGCTCAATATGATTGGCACCAATGTACCTCCAAATCATTTAAGGATTATTAAAATGAAATGGATTGTTTGTTTTTCAGCAATGTTTTGGCTTGCACATGCTCATGGACAAGATATCGATGAGGGAAACCCCAAAGAGATCATCGAGAGAATGAATAAGATGCTTTATGTCGAACCCCCAGCAACAAGGACACCTCCTGCTGAGCAGCAGACCTCACCCTACCCTCTTAAGATGGAGACTACTGAATCACCAAAGCTGTCTACAGCAGATGATGATGCAGCAGGCCTTGAAGCATGCCATAGGCATGGGATCTATAAACTTATTGCAAATGGCATGTATGACTGTGAAAAGCTTCTCAAAGACGAACAGGAGCGAAATCTCGCACAAATCCGTGAATCGCAACGAAATCAGCAAACCCCTTCTGCAACAGTATCTTCAATCTCATCAACAAATCCAATGGATGATTCTCGGGTTCAAGGCCTGAAGTCTGGCACCATAAAGGTGAATAACTTACGAGATGCCGAAGTTAAATTTAATGCCTCAAATGGTCGATCATTAATCACAAACCCAAAAATCAAACCTGATGGGAAAAATTACAGCATTGATGGCTTTTTAGAAAAATATACAAGTACGACCTTTATCGCCACTTTTGTCCCAGCGCAAGTCATTGGCTCAATGCCTTTTAATACAAGGTTTGTTGTTTTAGTCCCGCCAGCTTTTCAGGCTAGTTATCAAAACACCGCTAGGGTAGGGGTTGGCTTAAGACTGGTAGGAAAATATGTGGGAAACAAAGATTTACCTTTGGTTACAGGGGCTTCAGTCACCGTACCCGTATTTGAGATGTTGTATTTAGATTAACACCTTAAACACTCTCCTATATTCGGCTTTTTGTTGCGTAATTTTTCAACAGCAAGCGCCAAAAGCCTACCCTACTCAGCCTTAGCTAACATCATTCGGTGAGTTATCTTCGGCATTATTCAACAAATGAGATCACCTCAATCCAATTTTGATGCTGGGCTTATGAGTAGCGCATTAATTACCAAAGAAAATTTATGCATACTAACTTTCTAGCTGCCTCTTGATTGTTTTGCATAATCACCAGCCTCAGGAGCGTCACTATATCTACTTACCCACTCATCAACTGTTTGATTCTCTACTTCTTTATTTATAAGCTGATTTGATTTAATGTGATTTGAATTAATTTGAATTAAAGAACCTTTAGCTTGACCTTCAGGTATACCTTTAGGATCAGCTAACTCTCTCTGTCTTTGCTTTTCCTTCTTTCGCTCTGCTCCCAGCTTCCCTCCTTTACTTTTTCCCTCACGACTACTCAAATACTTTTGCCGCTGCTCCTCTAATTCATTTGAAATTATCTGAGAGCCTTGCTTATCAAGTGAAAAGGTTTGCAAATCGGTAAAGGATCTTGATACCTCCTCAACAGATAATCCAAGAAACTTTGCCATTTCACCCAAGTCAGATGGCACGCCCCCATTAACCCAACACTCCATCATCAGAGTTATCCAAAGCCCCCTTTGCTCTAAAGTCATTAGCCTGAATGGCTTACTCGCCATGGTATTGGCCGCATATAACGGGAAGTATGGGACGTCCTTCATAGTTCTTTAGACTTATAGTTCAGCGGATTAGCAAAAAAACGATGAAGCTCTTGATTGGAGTACATGGTTAATCGACTACCCATGCGCATGCCTTTTGGGGCTTTACCAGCCTTAGAAAGCTGACGAAATTTCTCCCTTGAAAGAGGAAGGAACTTTTGGAATTGTGAAAACCTACTCATGCCAGATAAAGGCAAAACTTCTGGCTCTATCGTTAATTGCTTGCTTCTCATATTGCCCTCATTGGTAGTTGGTTGCCTGAAGTGGCTACCATTGGGAGCAATTCTTTATCGACTTTGAATCAATGTCATCTCATTAAAATTACATTACCGCTAAACAGTTACAAATAGTTTTATTTGCAATCCTTTTTCAGCATCTTTAATATTTGATATTCCGCCCTTAACTCACTAATTCTTGTTTTAAACGAACTAAGCCCCATCTCAAAATCAGCAATTTCGTTTTCACATTTCCTATGTAATTCTTTACTTGAATCATTTGGATTAGATTTCAATATATTCAAGATGTGCTTTGTAAGTTGAGCCTTTGCACCCAGTGAGCGACCACTCGTAAAACTATCTTGTTTTTGCGCCTTGTCTAAAAGCATGTTCTCAAGCATCTCGTAAACTTGAGACCTACTGTCATTGGGGTTGCTTTTCAACATTTTGTAATTTCGCCTAAAGCCAGCATCAATCTTGATCTTGCCAATAGGGATCACATTTTTAGCTTTTTGTGCCTTTGCCATCATGCGCTCTTGATATTCACAATTTCAGCACCGCCCTTAATGCCATCTAGATAGTCCGCCCAAGCCTGAAGCATTTTGGCTCTGGGCTCCAAATATTCGGCATAGTTATAGGCACTTGAAACTTTGTCCTTTTCGCTATGGGCTAGCTGTAATTCAATGTGGGCATGAGGGAATCCCTGCTCATGCAAGCTAGTTGATGCAATACCTCTAAAGCCATGCGCAGTCATCTTGGAGTGATAACCAAGACGATAAAGCGCATAAACTAAAGTGTTTTCACTCATCGGTTTCTTGGGGCTTCTAGCATTGGGGAATACCAAGCCTCTCCCACCAGTTATATCGTGAAGTCTTTTAAAAATTACCAAGGCTTGGGTGGATAACTTCACTATATGAGGATTACGCATCTTCATGCGCTCAGCCGGAATTTGCCATACCCCCTTCTCAAGGTCTATCTCATCCCATCTTGCGCACCTTAATTCCACAGTTCTAACAAAGGTATAGGCAAGCAACTGCAAACCTAGGCGAGTGAGTTCAGTCCCAGCATATTCATCACCATACTTATCAATTTCTCTGAGTAAGATGGGCAACTCTTTGACGGTTACTCGCTTGTAATTCTTCTCAACATGGGGCTTAAAGGCTAACTTGGCGTCAATATTTTTGGCTGGATTAATGTCCATCAAATCCTCATGTACCGCATAACCAAAAACTTGTGAGCAAGTGTTTAAGACTCTTCGTGTCATAGAGGTTGCATCCCTATCCTCCATCTTTTGAATAATCTGCTTCAAAGCCTTGGGGGTAATTTCGGAAATGGGTACATTTTTTACATGGGGGAAGATATTGAGTTCTAGCCTTCTCCAAACCCTCTCAGCATGCTCTGAGGTCTTGTCGACCTTCCATCTTGCATGCCACACTCCAGCCACACCTTCAAAGGTATTGGCTTGAGCATCCAACACCTCCCTATCTGCTTGTTTACGGAAAACGGACGGGTCTTTGCCTGACTGGAGGATTCTTTTAAGTTCATCCCTATGTTCTCTAGCCTGTTTAAGGGTGACTTCAGGGTAGCCCCTCAAAGAAAGCATCTTTGCCTTGCCAGCAAACCGATAGCGATACCGCCATGACATCGTGCCATTGGGTAAAACAAGCAAGGAGAGCCCATCACCATCGTTCTGAGCATATTGCTTGGCCTTACCCTTTAGCGACTTAATTAACGAGTCTGTAAGCAGTTTTGAAGCCATTTAAAGCCTTTTTGTGAGTAACTTTGATGAGTAGAGAGAGGTTTACTCACATTTCTACTCACACTCATTTGATATTACTCACATTTCCTAGGGTTGGCTACAGAAAGCAAAAAACCCCTACAGGGCTTATTCTGTAAGGGCTTTTTGGTAGATGCTAGGCATCCGTAAAACTGAATATGGTGGCGAATCAGGGATTTGAACCCCGGACCTGCGGATTATGATTACATCCAAAGCACATAAGTCTTTGATTATTAAGCACTTTAATTTGGTGTGTAATAAAGTGTGTAATGATTTTCTTCTTATATTTGGTTTGTAAAGTGTTACTTGCGTAATACTTTTTTCATAACGCAACCACCCTGTACATAATCATACTATTACTTAAAACAGTAGGTGGGATATGGCTTTAGCTAAAAAACAAGCGTCACGCAAAGTGGTAGCTAAAAACAAAACAACAGCAACTAAAGCTGTCAAAAGTTCAATTCCTCCAAAAGCCACCAAACCTAAATCAGTTAAAACGCAAAAACAAATTAGTGCGCTTGTAAATCAAAGTAAGGAACATAAGTTAGCTGTTTGGAAAGAGACAGAAACAGCTAATGAGTTGGTAATGAAGGATTGGGGTGGAAGACTTGCTACAACAAAAGTAAGGATGGAGAAGTTAAACAAGAAGTATGAGGAGTTACTACTTGTATTACTGAATGAAGCGTATAGCGTATATAGGGAAGTGGTTAAAAGTGATTTAGCTGATGACTTTTTTGGTGCGCTGTGGAATCAGCTATATAAAGACGGAATAAAAGTACAAAGCAACACTCCAAACGCCTCACTTGTTGTGCGCTATATCTGTGGCGCAACTATAAGCACAAAAACAGTTAGTAACTACGCAAAAGTATTAGAAGGCGCAGACTACAACAACATAAAACAAGAACAGTTCATTGCTTGGGTACAGCACAAGACAATGACGAGAGTGGTAGAGGATCAGCGCAACATTGAAAACAATAAAGAAACAAGAGCTGAAAGAATGGCTCGTGCCCGTGATGTGATTATGCGTTTGATACAGGTAAAAGAAAGAGAGCCAATGTACAGCTGGACTACTACATCGTGGCACGCAGAAAAACAAACAAGCGAAGATAACTTATGGATAGGTTTAGGTAATGCTTACAGAATATTAGATGGTGGACATAACTTCAATGCGAGTATGAACTTAGTAATGATGTTGCCTGTGAATGCTGAAATGGAGAGGCACATACTCAACATCTATGCGAGAGTGATAGTGAATAACTTGGAACAACACGAAAAATGGATGAGCGACTTGGAAGAAAAGAAATGGGCTGATGAATTATGGGAACAGCTTGTTAGTGCTGGATATGAAGAGAGTCAAAAGCAAGACGAGTATTGGGCTAATAGACAACAAGCGCAATTATTTGAGAATCAGCAAGACTTTGATAAGTTTGTAAAAGAGAAAAAGAAGAAGAAATGACTACCAAAAAAAGTAAAGAGGATTACATATGGAACAAATATGACAATATGCCATCGTCATATAAAGACTACCAACAAAAACTAAAGATTGATACTATAAAAATAAATGCCGAAGTAAAACGACGCTTATCTCGCTTCCCATATCGCTATCGTCTTGCTAAATCATTTAATGGAATTGATGCTAAAGAAGTTGGTAGAACATTAATTGGTTATGAAGCTGGTATGAAAGTGTTTCTTGCTTATACAGCTTATGAGGATTTGATATATGCGGCTTATAAGCTAGGAGTTGAGAACGTTAAGAAAAAAAATGAAAATGAAATTCCTAATAAAGAGTTAGCTTTACAGCTAATGAAGAAAACAGAGTTAATTGGATTTATAAGTGAAAACTTACGAGAAGAAGACGATTGGTTAAAAATCAAAATAGAAAAGTTTATTAGAGGCAATACAAATGACGTGCTTTTTTTGGCTCTCGCTATTAGAAACTTATATGCGCACGGAGTGTTTACAGCTACAAAGGGTGGTGTGAAAAATAAAACTGATAAGGCGCTGTACTTTAGGCTTGCTAATGAGGTGCTGAAGTACTGTGATAAACGATTTAAAAACTGCGTAAAGATACTGGAGGAAAGAAATGAGTAATGAAATTAATAAATTTAATAATGAATTAACGGAGCTTTTTAAGAATCATTATGAGGCTGAAGAGCTTTTCAACTTGGGTGTAGGCTTTGGTAAGTATTTAGAAAAAAACAAGTTAGAAGATGTGAAATTAGAATTTTTTGTGCAACATAAAATAAAAAAAGAGATACGCACAACAATTAAGGAAGAAATTAGTAAATTAAATAATTCTTTACTTAAGTTAGTACAAATGGCTTTTAAAGAAGAAATTAATTTGAGTAATTTTGGTTATTGGGAAATTAGAATAAGTAGTTTTAGTGGGCATAAGCACGAATTGAGTGAAGAGGTATATAAAAAATATAATTTTCAAATCGACTCTGTAAGCCAGCCAACAAAGGGAGGAGATTTTGATTTAAATTTTCGAATGACAGGCAAGCTGGCTGACATTGTTGAAAAATATCGATTCAGTAACAGCTTTTCAGTTAGTTACAGTAGCGGTAGTGGTGAGGAGGATGAATATATAAATGAGGATGAAATTGAAAGTATTTACGGTGCTCACTTACACTTTAATATTGAAGCTGACAGCGAGTCTATGGATAATGCAGCAAAGTGCGTACACGATCTGAGTAATGAAATATTACTTTTGACTATAAGAAATTCGTAGGTAATTTAAAAATTAGGCGAGTTGAGCAAATCAAACCAGCTCAACAGCCTTACGCTTCATATCATCATTCACATCAATATAAGCCTGCGTTGTACTGATATTGCGGTGTCCTGCTAAGCTTGCTAACAAGCGCACACTCACGCCTTTATTAGCCAAGTTGGTGATAAATGTTCTGCGTCCGCTATGTGACGAAGCACCAAACACACCAGCCCGCTTGTATAGGTAATGAAAAAACTGTGTAAGTGTATTAGCGTTATATCCATTGCTATTGCGCTTTTGACTATAAAAGAACTTAAGTTTTGAATCTAAAGGCTTATACACATTAGCGTACTGTTGTAACTCTTTTTTCAACTTAGCATTCACAAACACTATTCGCGCTTCTTTGGTTTTGGTGTTTTCAGCTTTAAGTCTTATCTCATCACGCACCTTACCCTCATCATCCACTACATCTGCGTAAGTTAAGCTACTTAACTCACTCACCCTACAACCACTATAAAAGGACATAAGCACTAAAGCACGATTGCGTGTGCTGTGCTTGCGAGTAGCCGTGTAATCTAAAACCCTACGCAACTCTTCTGTATTAAGCGTCTTTGCTTGTTTTGACATAGCACTCTCCCCGTATGTAATGTTTGCTATGTCTTTAGTATGTTTTCTTTGTTTCAAAATTCCTACCTCTTTTGGGTATTACTTAAGTAATGCTTTTTCTTTCCATAAATCAATTGGTTACGCTGTTTGGATGCGTATATGTAAGGTTTTACTTAAATCCTTACATTGTTGTATTTATTGGGGCTGTGGCTTATTGACTACAGATTTACACGGACTTGCTTATAAGCCCTATGCGCTGTTTAAGTCGTTCTCTGCTGTAATGCTATTAGCTGTTATGCGTTATGCGCTTGTAGCCTGAATTTGAGTGTTATTTTTACTATCACTATTGACAGTAAAGTTGTGTAAGAATATAAAGAGATGATATTAAATTTTATATTTTTTTGTTAGATACTAACTGAGGAGGCAATATGATTGCGATGGCTGTGGAAAAAGGATCAACCATTTATGTATATGATGATAAAGGTCAGACTTTATGCATTAAAAATGTGCCCTCGGGTGGCGGGCTTGCGGGCTACACAGGATCAACCTTTACAGTTCGCGGCAATGGAACTATTACTACATATGATGAACGAGGAAATACCAAATTCATTAAAAATATTTAGAAAATTAAGTTATGAATAAAACTCAAAAAAATAAATTTGTAGAAAATTACAGAGGTTTTGTTTTTGGTGTAAAAGACATACTCAATAGCTATGACAATTTTAGCGGAGACTGTAAGGAATACTTAAATGAGATTTCGGAGTTATTTTACGCAACATCTGAAAATAATTTTAGCAACGAAACTCACGCACAGCTAGTTAGTAGGTTGGGTTACATACTTGGCAGGCTGATAGTACAAAAAGATGAAAGTGAAACTTA
Organism: Polynucleobacter sp. Tro8-14-1; assembly: GCF_018881655.1. GTDB lineage: Bacteria > Pseudomonadota > Gammaproteobacteria > Burkholderiales > Burkholderiaceae > Polynucleobacter. The sequence goes on along the minus strand of NZ_JACVPX010000001.1, from coordinate 160,946 downwards.
TGCTAAAACTCATCAATTGGTAAACATAATTTACAACAATGAAATAAAAAATCAAAAACCTAAACCTAAAAGTCTTTTATCTATCATTACAGAGAAATTATTTGGCGATATTCCAGGAGATACTGGCTGGTTTGAGGAGACGAGTGTAATGGGTAAATATCTCGCACAGAATGATAAGCATCGCTTAGAGTGTGCCGAAGTCTATGGAGAGCTTTGTCAGTTATTTGAGAATTAATGATTTAATGACTTTAATTTCAACTTCAAAAATTAAAGCCCCCACAAGTAAATATCAAACACACGCATTCTGAACCACAGCTTGTCCATTACATCAATGTCTGAACTGCTAAAGTTAGGTGTATCTAAGTAAAATTCCTTAACTCTTTGGGTGGATTTCAGAATCTGTTTTTCATTTTCTTTGAATAGTTCTCTCCATTTTTTACAAAACATAAAGTATTTTTCGTATCCACTTGCTTTGATTTTGCCTCGTAATTTAATTACATTTTTAATCGCATTATCATCAAAAATAATATGTTGCTCTTTATTGTCACGCAACCAAAGAATTTTTGATGTAGCAGAGATAAATTGCTTGTTATAGCGTTGTTTTAGCTTGTTAAATAATTCAATATATTTTTGTTCGCTAGACAACTTTGAGTTATTTACAACGCTATTAATAATTTGTAAAAATTCTTCTTTGTTTTCTTTACTACCTATCCCATTAAAATTCCTGATAATCTTAAAATAAGTCATTGCTTTGAATAAATTATTTTTCTCTAACAATATTTTTTCAGATTCACAGTATTGTTGGTAATACTTTATTACCTGTAGCTCCCAAACTGTAGACATATCGTTCGTCCATTTACTTGATCTCTATTCAGGCTATCAGTATTTCAAGTATTACTCAAGTAAGACTTTCATTATTTCAACCAATAGTCATATAACTAAGCATTGTGTCCAATGCTTAGTCCATAACTACCTAAACACAACTTCAGTCAATGTTTAGTGCGCTGTAGGGGATTTGTGTATTTTCAAAATCCCAACAGCTAAGGTTTCCAAACTGTGCCTCTTTAGTGCCGTAATGTAATAGGTGTGGTTGAGTGTTATCTAACGGTTCTGTGATGTATATGTCATTCTTTTGCTGTGCTTTGTTCACCCAGCAATATGCCCATAATGTTTTTATATCTTCTGTTGTTAGTATTTTTGGTAAGTTGCCTAAGTAAATGTTGTAGTGGATGGAGATTTGTGGGTTTGCTAATTCTTTCGTGCCTTCTATTGTTGGGATGAGTAATGGTTGTAGTAAGAGTGGTTTGCGTCTTGCGCCGTTGCCATAAAGTTCTTTGTTAAAACAGTTTCTTGCGTGCCTAAAGTCTTTGCGTAAGTTAAATGTCATTCTTTCAATGCTTACAGCGTCTTTGTGATAAGCAAAGTAATGACTATGCGCTACTAAGTAGTGCGTGATGTGCTGTGATTGCTTATCTAAAAAATTTCTTATTGTTTCTGCTGTTGCTTTCATAAAGATATTTAGCAGAACCAAATAAAAGAGTGACTATTTGTGGATTTATTACATTCTGCTGAGAAAAGACTGGAAAAATCAGGTTGTCCAAGCCGTATTGCTGAAACTAAAGTTATTACTCATACAACACATAAGGAGTTAGTAATGAGTACATTGAATAACTTGAAATTAGTAGTAAGTAAGCGTCATCAAACTGTCAGCCCTGTAGTACATAGACGCAATAAGTTAGTAGCTAAGCTACACGAACAGATTGAACTATGCGAAGCTAAGCAAGCTGGTAATGCTTACGCACCTAAACGCTTAAAGACTTATACAAATAAGCAAACAGGTGAAAAGATGACTGTTGAAACTGTTAAGCGTGTAAAGGAATGGTTTTGGATTAGCGATAGCGGAAAAATCAATCTAGCTATCAAGTACGGTGCTAAAACACTTACGCTAAACAAGAAAACTAAAGCTAACTGTATTGAACTTAACAGTGGTGAGGAATTGATTAGTACATTGAAAGCATTAAAGACTGATGTGCTGAATGGTGCGCTGGATGAAGCTATTGCTGAAGTAAGTACAGCTACAAGAGAGGGCTTTGGTAAATGAAACAGTATAGGCTATGGGTACGCATAAACCAACTACAAACAGCTGACACCATTGTGTATGCTGAAAATGCTTACACAGCAAAGCAGTTAGGGGAACATATGTATGGTGTGGGTAATGTGCTGAACTATACGGAAGTATGAGGGTAATACTTACGTATAGTGGGGGTCAGGTTAAATACTTTATGCGCTTTTGTGAATTTAACTTAACCCCCACTATCAAACCCATTAAGCCTATCAAGCCCCTCAACCCCCAACAATCCCGTGTAGCTAATTTGAAGCGTAATGTTGACACGGCTAAGAAGGCTTATAAGGCTGAGAAGGATAGGCAGACAGTAGCTAATGCACAGCAATTAGTGCAAAAATAATAATTAGTTAATCTGGCAAAATTTTGTCATTAACTGTATGTCAGCAAAATTTGGGAGAATTGGTGTAAAAGGAAATTTTATTTCAACAAATTCTTTTCCTACAATACCGCCTTTACCCATCTGCTCATAATAAACAGTTGCCTTGTCAAATTTAAATTGATTTGTTCGGCAATTTATTGTTGTATACCAACGTGATGAACGAACTCCATCCTTACTTGGTTTAAAGTCATCTCTTAATTCTGTAAAAGTTAGTAAATCTCCATTTTTCTTAATTGTATTTTTTTCTACGTAGATATTATTACTCTGTGTTTTATTTAGAAATAGTATATTTTCATCATTAAGAATTGGCGGATTGATTTTTTTGTGAAATTCAAAAAATGCTCTATCGTAATTTGCCTCTACACCACCATTCCATTTAACACTTACATTAGGAAAATTTTGATTTTCTATAAACATATTTACATAACAACCATCTGCTGTTTGTTTGCCATAAGAAAGTAGATATGCTCTCTTAACAAAAGGCGTAGGATCTCTTAAGCATTGTTCATCTGTAAGCTTCACAGTCCAACCATTGTCTAATTTTCCTATAGCTACAACATCTGCATTGCTCGATGCCGATACCAAAGTTAGCAACATAACAAATAAAATTTTATTCATATCTATATTCTCAATTAGCCCTAACATTTATATATATACTACATTAATATCTATAAAAATATTATTAGTTATTAATATAAGTTACAAAAAAGCAGAGTAACAAATTTTCAAAGCTACTCATCCAAAAATTTAGTGCGCAGTTTTTTGCGTGTGTGGAGAACCTAACCCCCACCAGTTTTAATCTAACACCCCACCTCTAATTCTTAATAACTCTTATTACGGAAATTGTGTGATTTGACGCAAAAAGCGTGGGTTTTTGGTGGTTTTTATATGTATTTTTATTTTTGTGAATGTGGGGACGAGAGGCATAGCTAAGATACTTTTTTATTCTTACTACGCTTTACCTCTCTGTACTCATACTTTTCATTCACCTTACCGCCAGCCCGTATCAACTGTCTGCTTTCATCATCACGCAAATGGTGGGCGGCTTTAATGGTGTTGATGTGATCGTAATGTTTTTCCAACATACCCAGCGATGTACCCATCTGTTTAACAATGATGGATGGTGGGATGTTGTCGTGTAATAACTTAATAGTTGCGTAGGTGTGTCTTAAGCAGTAAGGAGGACGACCTTTACCAGTAACAGGGTCAATGTATAAGTTATGTTCTTCCAAATACTGTCTAAACAATTTCACTAAATCTGTTGGGGGTAACAACTTAATAGGTGTATTGATTTTATTGTTACGCTTGCTTTGATATTCTTTATATCTGAATACAGCGTCTTGCGGATGCTTATCTATTACTTCTTGTAGCGACATCCCATAATTGCGTTGCGCTATTCTTTCAAACGCTTGTACAGTAGCTAAGTTACCAATAGCTAACCTTCCAACTAAAGCACCATTCTTTTTTGAGGTTTTACCAGTTAGTATTTTTATATACGCTGTACGGTTGCGCCTCCATTCTTGCTTTTCATAACCCCTGTCATCAACATCATCAGGCGGTTCAATCTCACCTGTATTTGTAATTTGAGGATCGTCTTGTATTTCTATATGTACCCACTTCAAATCCAGCACTTCTTTACCAGCCCTTGCGCCTGTATCTAATAACACCTCTACATAATCTTTTAGTAGCGCCCTTAACTCTCTTGTATCAACCCTACCCTTTTCAATCCACGCATCAAAATTGCTACGCATAGCTTTAACTTCTTCTACGCTAAACTCCACGCGCCTCTCACTTGATTTACCTTTTGCTTTCAGCACAAGTCTGTTTGATTCAACCATATAGCCTCTGTATATAGCTTCATCAAATACTTTGTTAAGTGCGGCGTTATGCGTTAACTGGGTACTTTTGGTTGCGTCCTTACCCTTCATCTTCTTTTTACGCACCTCTTCAAAATGCGCAAATGCTTTGTAGTCAATACTATCTACATAGTATTTTCCTAACGCAGGGACGAGATAGCGGTTTATAGCTGTGATGTAGTCCTTGTACACAGCTTTACCCTCTTTGCTGTCTAAAGCGTCTTGTAGCCTCTTTACAACCGTTTTAGCTACATCTCTAAAGTAGCGTGTGATGGGTGCTACTTGGTTTTTCTTTTTCCAGTGCGCTTCTTTGTATATGTCTTTAGCTACTTCTTGCGCTTTTTTAATATCTCTTTGCTTTGTACTGGTTCTCTGCCACTTCCCATCTATCTTGTAGTGACACTGATACACGCTACTTCTTTCACGCAATACCACCAGCAACTCGCCGTCTATGATGCTTTTGCTTGTAGCTTTGCGTTCTACCATTGTGCGTATAAGGGATAAATGGGTGGAAAAAGGGTTACTTAAGTAATACTTTAATAGCCGTCCAGCCCATACAGCATATACCCTGTACGGTTTTTAGTCAAAAAGTGTGTAATGGGTGTGTAATGAAAAGCAAGAAAAAAAGACTTAGAGTTTTTGGCTCTAAGTCTTTGATTTACAACATAATTCTGGTGGCGAATCAGGGATTTGAACCCCGGACCTGCGGATTATGATTCCGTCGCTCTAACCAGCTGAGCTAATTCGCCGAACTCGTTATTGTAAATGATCGGAATGCATCTGTCTAAACCAATCCAACCCTATGGCCGCTGGAGGTGCTCAAATCCCTATTTGATCTGAAAGGTGCTGACAGCCTCATCTCGGCCATAAAGGACATTAAATTCGATTTTCTTGGCCAAAAAGAGCTTTTTCAGGACCTCATCCTTGTTCTCAAAAACAATCGCGGTTTGTTCAGGGTAATGCGAAAAAGGGTCGCTATTGACGTCTACCACCACCCCATCAATCTTAATTTGCTTGATTGAGCGCTTATAAAATTTATCAGGACGTATAAAAATAAGGCGCTTTACATATTTATCTAAGACCAGCTTTTGACCCTGCTCATTAGTCTTGAAATAGTAGACCAACTCCTCTTTGCCATTGGTAGTCATGTCGCGCTCCTCATCCCACTTAGCGTAAATGCTTGAACTCGCTATGGCACAAAGAAATACCAAGACCAATTGGCTCAATATAAAAAAAGATTTCTTTTGAGAGGAATTCATCCTGTGATCATATCAGCCAGATGAACACCTAAAAAGTAGAAAGCGTAATATTCCCAAATGATGAATTCATTTCTCTTGCGCCTACTCAGCTTTTTGCTCTTGAGTAGCTGCATCCCTACGATCGCTTCTGCAGCTCAAGTCTTCATTACCAATTACCCATCAGAGGCCAATGCCAAGGTCTTTGTCACCAAGTACCAGTCTGAGGCGAACTGCATTGTGTATGACACCCAATACTCCAGCGATAACGAGCCGGGCGTTTGGTTCTATACGAAATACAAAAGCGATGCCCGTGCCGTGATTTACTACACCCAATACAAATCCGAGGCAGACCTTATTGTGTACTTCACTAAGTACAAGAGTGATGCGCGCTGTCGCTACTAATAAACATCTTTTAATCACCCTCTTTACTTCATGAAACTTCTTTCCATCTCCGCCGGTAAGGTAGCTCCTTTATTTGGCAATCACCATCCTAATTACAAATCAGTTGCTTCAGCTATTCGCAAGCAGGTGGTAAGTGATTCAGAAAATCCTGCTCCAGTTAAAATTACTCCACTAGGCATTAAAGGCGATGAACAAGCTGACCTATCGGTACATGGCGGAATTGAAAAAGCCATTTATGTTTATCCAGCAGAGCATTACATCTTCTGGAATGAACTGCTCACTCGAGAAACCAAGCAGCCGGTTGATTTACAACATGGTGCTATCGGCGAGAACTTCACAATCGAAGGCCTACTAGAAACAGCAGTGTTTGTTGGGGATAAATTGGTTATTGGCGAACTTGAATTTGCTGTCGTCAAACTCCGCGAACCCTGTTTCAAATTCAACGCTGCTGTTGCTTACAAGGGTGCAAGCAAAGCAATGCTGCAGTCCGGCTTTAGTGGTTGGTATTTACGCGTTATCAAAACTGGAGTTCTTGTGGCTGGTGCCGAAATTACTTTAATCCCTGGGGCAAGAGAAACTTCTATCGCCCAGCAAAATCAAAAACTCTTAAATAATCGCAATCAAAAAGATTTGTGGGAATAAAAAAACCCGACCATTTCTGATCGGGTTTCTTATTTGATGCAGACTAAAGAATCTTAGTCAATCCGCTTAGTCGCGTGCGTAGATATCTACATCTTTAGTTTCACGTATGAACAACGTACCGATTACCAATGTCATCGCAGCGATGATGATCGGATACCAGAGACCGTAGTAAATGTTACCGTTTTGCGCTACCAAGGCGAAGGAGATCGTTGGCAATAAGCCGCCGAACCAACCGTTACCAATATGGTATGGCAAGGACATAGAGGTGTAACGAATGCGAGTTGGGAACATCTCCACTAACATCGCAGCAATTGGGCCATAAACCATGGTTACCAAGAGTACTAAGTACACCAACAAGAACAATACAGCAACGTAGTTGATACCAGCTGGATCAGCTTTAGTTGGGTAGCCAGCAGCATTCAATGCATCACGAATTTGCTTTTTGAACTCAGCATCTTTAGCTTTAGCATCTGCTGGGTCCATACCTTTTGGTGTGTAACCAGTGATTTCTGTATCGCCAATCTTCACAACTGCTAGACCACCTGCAGGGCCAGGAATGGTGCTATAGCTAGCAGAGTTAGATGCCATCACTTGTTTTGCAATATCGCAAGAACTTGTGAACTTTGCTGTACCCGTTGGGTTGAACTGGAATGTACATTCATTCACATCAGCAGTAATGGTTGCTGGTGAAGTTGCCATTGCCTTTTCCAGCGCTGGGTTAGCAAAGTGTGTCAACGCATTGAACACGGAAACTGGGGTGTTAGGGATGTAAGTAATTACAGCCAATAACAAACCGCCCATGATGATCACTTTACGGCCGATCTTGTCAGACAAGCTACCGAAGACCACAAAGAATGGTGTGCCGATTACCAATGAACCAGCAATCAACAAGTTCGCCGTCTTAGCATCTACTTTCAAAACTTGTGTGAGGTAGAACAAAGCGTAGAACTGTCCTGTGTACCAAACCACCGCTTGACCTGCAACCAGACCAAACAATGCCAAGATCACAATCTTCAAGTTCTTCCATTGACCAAATGACTCTGTCAAAGGAGCTTTAGACAATTTGCCTTCTTCTTTCATCTTCTTGAAAGCTGGGGATTCATTCATGGACAAACGAATCCATACAGAAACCGCCAACAATGCAACAGAAACGATGAAAGGAACGCGCCAACCCCAAACATCAAAGTCTGGACCAGTGAATTCACGTGTGAACAAAATCACGAGCAAGGAGAGGAACAAGCCTAAAGTAGCTGTTGTCTGAATCCAAGCTGTGTATGCACCACGACGACCATGAGGAGCGTGTTCTGCAACGTAAGTAGCAGCACCACCGTACTCGCCGCCCAAAGCCAAACCTTGAAGCATACGCAATGCGATCAAGATTACTGGAGCAGCAACACCGATAGTTGCATAGTTAGGCAGAATACCCACGATGAAAGTTGCGCCGCCCATCAATAAGATGGTTACCAAGAAGGTGTATTTACGGCCAATCAAATCGCCGAGACGACCAAACACCAACGCGCCAAATGGACGCACGATGAAACCAGCAGCAAAAGCTAACAAAGCGAAAATGAAGGCAGAGCCAGCATCTAAGCCAGAGAAGAATTGCTTAGCAATAATTGCCGCAAGTGAACCGTACAAGTAAAAGTCGTACCACTCAAAAACCGTACCTAAAGATGATGCAAAGATAACTTTGCGTTCTTCAGCGGTCATTGGGGCTGCTTTAGTTGATGTTGACATCAGTAGCTCCTAACTATTTTTATTAAATAAATAACAACGGATCGATTATGCTTTGAAAAAATTCAAAGAAATCCACTAGTTAGGGTAATTCCCCATCAAATAAGATCGGGGTTTTCCCGAGAAATCGGGAAACTAGAGGTAATTACGCAACATGCATTAGCCGAGCGTCTAATGCCAGATCAAAACCTCTATGTAGCGGGGATATGAAACCACACCATAAAAAAATGGCAAAGTTAGCGTGTTTTAGTAATGAACATTTTGGGTACGCGCAGATCCCAATAAATAGCAGCTGCGCGCAGTCCAAAAATTCCGAGCATGCAAATCACAGAGCCCTCGACAACATACTGAGGCAAGAAGTTCAGCACCAGGACATATGCACAACAACCGAAAGTCACTGGAATGGCATAAAGCTCATGCGACATGATGAGTGTTTTTCTGCCAGCCAAGACATCGCGCAATAAGCCGCCGCCAATGGCAGTAATAACACCCAAGATGACTGGCGCCACAGGCAGGCCATAACCCATACTCCATGCCTTATCAGCCCCCTGAATCGCAAAGAGAGCGGCACCAAAGCCATCGATATAAAGCATCCACCGATAAATTTGCGGCTGGGTAAAGAAAGATTCTGCAAAGAAGGTGAGGATGCTAGCACCGAGCGCAAGCCACACATATATTTGGTTCTCAGACCAAAAAATAGGTGCTTCTAAAATAATATCGCGGATAGTGCCGCCGCCAATTGCAGTAATCAAGCCCAGCACTAAAACACCAAAGAGGTCCACACCACGATCCGCAATGGCCAAGACTCCTGTTACCGCAAAGGCCATAGTGGCGATGATGCCAATCCAGAAATTAATATCTTTCATAGCAATGAGTCTAATGCACTTTGTCTGAACGCAGACTTGAATGACCGCCCTGAATATACTGTTAGCTATGAGTGTAAATAAGGTGTTGATATGACCTACAAGCTTTATAGCTTTTGGCGCAGCTCCGCTGCTTTTCGTGTTCGTATTGCTCTTAATCTCAAGGGCATAGATTACGAAATCATCCCCATTCATCTCGGTAAAAATGGCGGGGATCAATTGGGCGAGGAATATGGCAAGAAAAATCCCAATCGCTTAGTACCTCTTCTGGAAGATGGTGAAAAAAGCATTCATCAATCCTTAGCCATTATTGAGTACCTCGAAGAGATTCAATCTGAGCCACCACTCCTACCAACAATAGCAATTGACCGAGCATGGGTTCGCTCTGTCGCAATGGATATTGCAAGTGATATTCACCCAATCAATAATTTGCGGGTCTTACGCTACCTCATCAAAAAACTAGGTATCAGCAGTGAGGCGAAAGATGAGTGGTATGGGCACTGGATCAAGGTCGGACTGGAGAGCCTAGAAAAACAATTAAGCATTGATTCTCGTGTTGGGAAATTTGCCTATGGAGATCAACCGGGCTTGATTGATGTCTGCTTAGTGCCTCAGCTATTTAACGCACTGAGCGCAAAAGTGGATGTGAAACCCTACCCCACTCTCATGCGAATTTTTCATGAGTGCATGACGCTACCCGCCTTTATTGATGCCTCTTGGGAAAAACAATTGGATGCTGAAGGATTAAATCCCGCTGTTCCACCACAAAAATAAAGAGAGCGTCAGCAAAGAACTCACAGTAGTAATTAGTACCACTCTAGAGATCACGCTACCGTCAGCTTTGTAGTACTGCGCCAACATAAAGGGCCCCGTACCAGTTGGTAGCGCACTAAGTATCACGATAGCGCTCACCCATAATGCTGGTAGCCCCAAGATGGGGGCCGCAATGACCCAAGCAATCAAAGGTTGCAGAAGCAGCTTTGCCAAACTGATACCCCAAGCCTGAGCAGGACCGGCAGTACTTTTTTGCATCAGGAATAGACCGATGGAAACAAGAGCGCAAGGTGTCGATGCGGCTGCTAAGAATGCAATCACTTGTGCAATGGGATCGTATAAAGTTAAATCGCTGGAAGACCATAACAGACCCGCCACTGGAGCTACTAATAAGGGATTGGTGCAAAGCGATTTAATGACGCTCAACCCAATCTCATGCGGCTTCTTATGCGACAAGATGCCAATCTCAATCAAGACTGTTGCTAAAGCAAACATGACAAACACAATGAAGGTGGAAATAATCGCGGGTGCCAAACCATCTTGGCCAAGGGCAAGTGCACACAAAGGAATGCCCATATACCCAGTATTTGAATAAGAGGCACTCAGGCCATCAAAGCTAGCTGCCGCTAAATCGCGATGACGTAGCCAACTCACCAAGAGCACCAGGACAAAAACAATTAAACAACTTAGAAAAAATGCAGTAATGAAACCGGGTTGCCATAGTGTTTGCCAGCCACTATTGGCGGCAAAGTTAAAGAGTTGCGCAGGCAATGCCAACCAAACCACAAAACGATTGAGCTCAACTGAAGCGTTAATGCCTAACTTACCAGCACGCCCACCAACATACCCAATAAAGATGAGTAGGAACACTGGGAGAACTACATTAAATACGTAGAGCAAAATATTTAACGGGTGATATTTAAGGGATTAGGAAATTTTCTTCAGCGTCTTGACATAACGCTGCGCATTTTTGACATAGCGACCAGCAATATCGTGGATGCCAGCAATCTGCTCCGGGGTTAACTCTTTTACCGCCTTAGCGGGAGTTCCCAAAATCATGGAGCCATCCGGAAATTCTTTTCCTTCGGTAACAAGTGCGCCCGCACCAACGAGACAGTTTTTTCCAATCTTTGCGCCATTTAAAATGACTGCGCCAATGCCAATCAAGCTACCGTCTCCAATGTGACAACCATGCAGCATCACTTGATGGCCAACAGTGACATGCTTGCCAATGATGAGTGGGTAACCTGGATCGGTATGCAAAACAGAAGCGTCTTGCACATTGCTGCCTTCGCCAATTTGAATAAGGTCGTTATCACCACGAATAACAACTTTGGGCCAGATACTGGCATCTTGATGAAGCTCAACCTTGCCGATCACTTCTGCGCTGTCAGCAACCCAAGCACCCTCAGCTAGATGAGGGGCATTTCCGTCTAGTTCAAATATAGCCATGACTCATTATAGGTATGAATCAGGCTATAGATGAACGACTATGCACTACCTGTAAATTACCAGTTTGGCTCGCGATCGGGCGTAGAAGAAATACGGTGCACACTTAAATCCGCACCTTCAAATTCTTCTTCTTGAGACATCCGAATGCCCAGGACCGCTTTCAGGGTGCCATAAACAACGAAGCCACCAAGCAATGCAATGCCAACACCCAAGGCGCTCCCTATCAGCTGGCCAGTAAAAGTAACGCCACCAATTCCACCTAGAGCTTTTGTGCCGAAGATACCAGCAGCTAATCCACCCCAAAGACCACACAAACCATGCAAAGGCCAAACACCGAGAACATCATCAATCTTCCAGCGGTTTTGAACCAAGGTAAACATATATACAAACAATGCGCCGGCAATCAAACCAACAAATAAAGCACCAAGAGGATGCATCAAGTCCGATCCCGCACACACCGCAACCAAACCTGCAAGTGGCCCGTTGTAAGTAAAGCCAGGGTCGTTACGGCCCACCACCCAAGCAGCCAATGTTCCACCAACCATTGCCATCAACGAGTTCATCGCAACCAAACCGCTGATCTTATCGATCGTTTGTGCGCTCATCACATTAAAACCAAACCAACCCACTGCCAAGATCCAAGCACCCAAGGCTAAGAAAGGAATGCTTGATGGTGGATGAGCAGAGATTTGACCTTCTTTTGTATAACGGCCACGACGCGCGCCTAGCAAAATGACAGCTGGCAAGGCAATCCAACCACCTGCCGCATGAACCACAACTGATCCTGCGAAGTCATGAAACTCTTCACCAGTAAAGCCTTTGATCCAAGCTTGAATGCCGTAATGCTGATTCCAAGCAATACCCTCAAAGAAGGGGTAAACAAAACCCACCAATATAAAAGTAGCCACTAGTTGTGGATTAAATTTAGCGCGCTCTGCAATGCCACCAGAAATAATTGCGGGGATCGCAGCAGCAAAAGTTAGTAAGAAGAAAAATTTGACCAACTCGTAGCCATTTTTCTCTGCCAGCAACTCTGCCCCAGAGAAAAAGTTCACGCCATAAGCAATGCTGTAGCCAATAAAAAAATAGGCAATCGTTGAGACGGCAAAGTCCACTAAGATTTTGACTAAGGCATTGACTTGGTTTTTCTTCCGTACCGTTCCCAGCTCCAAGAATGCAAAGCCTGCATGCATGGCAAGAACCATGATGGCGCCAAGCAAGATAAATAAAGCATCACTTCCAGATTTCAAAGTTTCCATGACATTTCTCCCTCTTATTTTTTGCATCATTATGGGGACCGAAAAATCCCAAAAAGGGGCATAGCGCACTTATTTAGTGCATAAATAGAGATTTTTATGGTTTATCATCGTTTTTACATACACCCAAGGGAGAACCCATGAAAAAAATCCTCATCGCATTGGCCGCTTTAGCTGCATTTTCCAGTCTTGCTCAAGCACAAGAAACCATCAAAGTATTGAGCACACAAGAGCTCGCGAATGTTTGCAAACTTCCTGCAAGCCCCGAGTCACGAAGCTTCTGTATTGGCTTTACTACCGCTGTTTATGAAACCTATCTAGCAACTCGTCATCCACAACGTGCAAAGCCATTTATTTGCGTTAAGCAACCTGCTCCAGCACGCGATGAAGTCATTGGTGATTTTGTGAAGTTTGCAAACAGCACTCCACAAGTTGCAGACAAACCAGCGGCAGGCGTTTTCTTGGGCTTCTTAGCTTCACGCTTCCCTTGCGCCAGAAAATAATCTAAGCAACTTAGACAAACTAATACCCATTTAAAGGATCAGTTGAGATGAAAAAAATTATCGCAATTACCGCAGCAACTTTAGCTATCGCTGGTTGCTCAAATATGAGCAACACAGAGCAGCGCACACTTTCAGGCGCAGGCATTGGCGCAGCAGCTGGTGCTGTTGGCACCGCAATCTTTCACGGCAATCCTATTTGGGGTGCAGTTGGTGGTGCAGCAGTTGGTGCAGCATCTGGCTATGTCTATGATGCATACAAGAAAAATGAAGCTGCTAATTACAACTCTGGTTATAACGCTGGTAAAAATAATCAGCCAGCTCAGGCACCTAATTAATAAGCCTAGCTAAGCAAAATACCCAGGCCTATTGAGGCCCGAGTTCAGCAATACCAACCCAGCTCGTATTAATTTACCAGCTGGGTTTTTATTTGAATCTGTCCTGCCAACGCTTTATGGATTGGACATTTCTGCGCAATCTCAAGTAAGCGCTCTTTCTCTTCAGCACTCAAATTGCCTTGCAACTGAATATCACGCGAGAATGTTTCGATATCTTCATGTCTCTCAATATTGACAGTCACAATTGCATTATCTAATTTCATTTCTTTGCGCCCAGCGTACATCTTTAAAGTCATTGAGGTGCATGCTGCCAAAGCAGCGCCAAGATACTCGTGAGGACTTGGGCCAGTACCAGAGCCGCCTTTAGACACTTCTGCATCAGACAAAAAATGTAAATCACCAGCAGTCAATTTCTGCTGTAGGGGGCCTTGGCCAAATTGCGAAACTACTTTTCTCATAAGAATCCTAAAAAATTATTAATCCGTAGAAATGATCAAGACTGAATTTAACCCGAATGGGATTTACTTGCTTTTTCTGTAACGGGTAATTGCGCCTTCTTCCAAGCACTAAAGCCACCTTCTAAGTGACATATATTGGGTACACCCATTCTCTGAAGAGTTTGTGTTGCTAAGGCCGAACGCCAAGCCGAGGCGCAATACAACACCAGCCTTTTGCCTTCACCAAAGATTGGCTTGTAATAAGGGCTATCTGGGTCAACCCAAAACTCCAACATCCCCCTGGGGGCATGGATCGCATTCGGAATCATGCCCTCACGCTCTAACTCACGAACATCCCGTATATCCACAAACACCACATTTGGATCCGCCAGTAAATCTGACGCCTTTTCCACAGGAAGAGTCTCAATTTCAGCCATTGCTTCCTGAATGAGCGCTTGATATCCAATCTTTAATTTCACCAAAATCTCCTAAATTAACAATGCCTTAGTGTCACCAAGCACCTGCTACCATTCTGCTATGAACTTTACCCCTACAGAACTTGGCGCGAGCATTATTTTTGCAATTGCTGTTTTGCATACCTTTTGCACGGGCTATTTTGAAACGATTGCTAAAAAATCGCCTCGGCATGCTGGTCTTTGGCATTTGCTTGGCGAAGTAGAAATTGTTTTTGGTTTTTGGGCTGCCATATTGGTTATTTTCATTTCCTTATATGACGACTTAGGGACAGCAAAGTACTTTCTCAATAAACGCAATTTCACAGAACCACTCTTTGTCTTTGCCATCATGATTGTCGCCGGCACAAAACCTATTCTGTATTTTTCTACGCAAATTTTGCATGTGCTAGGCAATGGCCTGCAATACCTTTTGCGCATCAGAAGTGCTCCTGCTTTATATTTTTTAATCCTAGGCGCTACGCCCCTCCTTGGCTCTTTGATTACCGAACCTGCAGCAATGACTCTGGCTGCTTTTTTATTGCGCGATCTTGTCTATCGTCACCAATGTTCTAAAGCGCTTCTGTTTGGCACTCTTGGCGTGCTCTTTGTGAACATCTCCATTGGAGGCACACTCACTAACTTTGCCGCTCCGCCCGTTCTCATGGTGGCCTCCACTTGGGGATGGAGTTCAGCATTCATGTTTAGCAACTTTGGTCTAGAGTCTTGCATAGCAATCTTCATCAACGCTCTGGCAGCAACACTTTTATTTCATCGCCAATTAATTGAACCTAATGCTGACAAAAAGGAAGCCAAAATTCCTTTAGCAGTTATTTTGACGCACCTGCTTTTCCTGTTTGGAGTGGTCTACTTTGCGCATGATCCGATTATTTTCACGTGGATTCTGCTTTTCTTTATTGGTTACACCACGGCATACCCAAAACATCAAAGCCCCCTGATTCTGAAAGAGGCCCTTTTAGTGGGATTCTTCTTGGGCGGTTTAGTAGTATTGGGTGCATTACAAGGATGGTGGCTGCAACCTATTCTCGAAATGATGAGCCCTACCGCAGTCTTTTATGGCAGTCTTGTTTTGACTGCTTTCACTGACAATGCGGCACTCACCTATTTAGGATCATTGGTAACTGGCACCTCACCGGAGTTCAAGCTGGCATTAGTGGGTGGAGCAGTTGCTGGTGGCGGCCTCACCGTCATTGCTAATGCTCCCAACCCAGCAGGTATTGCGATCTTGCGTGGCCACTTTCCTGGACATACGGTTTCAGCACTATATCTATTGATGGCGGCTATTCCGCCCACTATTGTGGCAATCTTGGCTTACAGGCTCATATAAGAACAACTTGGGTCTTAGGCAGTAAAATCTCAGCTTCGCCCCCAGCTATAAACCTGAGAACGGCATATGAAAAAGCTCTATATCAAAACCTTTGGCTGTCAAATGAACGAGTATGACTCGGGAAAAATGGCAGACCTCCTGCATGCCGACGAAGGCATGGTCATAACAGATCGCCCTGAAGATGCCGACGTGGTTCTTCTCAACACCTGCTCTATCCGCGAAAAAGCGGAAGACAAAGTCTTTTCAGATTTAGGACGGCTGCGTGAACTCAAAAAAACGAAGCCCGACTTACTGATTGGCGTTGGTGGCTGCGTTGCCAGCCAAGAAGGTCAACAAATTGTTAGTCGTGCTCCTTACGTCGATGTTGTGTTTGGGCCTCAAACACTCCATCGCCTATCCGACCTCATTGCACAGCGTCGCAAAACTGGAGTCTCTCAAGTAGACATCTCTTTCCCCGAAATCGAAAAGTTTGACCATCTTCCCGCATCTCGCCAAACTCGTGGCTCTGCATACGTCTCCATCATGGAAGGTTGCTCTAAGTATTGCAGCTATTGTGTTGTGCCCTATACGCGTGGCGAAGAAGTCTCCAGGCCATTTGATGATGTACTGACAGAAGTCGCTGGCCTTGCTAGCAAAGGCGTCAAAGAAATTGTGCTGCTTGGTCAAAACGTAAACGCTTATCTTGGCAAGATGGGTGATACCGAAGAAATCGCTGACTTTGCTCTATTGATTGAATACATCGCTGACATTCCTGGGGTTGAACGGATTCGCTTTACCACCAGCCACCCTAAAGAATTTACACAACGCCTCATTGACGTCTACGCTAAAGTGCCTAAGCTTGTAAGTCACCTACATCTGCCTGTACAACATGGCTCGGATTCTATGCTCTCAGCGATGAAGCGCGGCTATACAGCCCTAGAGTTCAAGAGCATTATTCGTAAGATGCGCGCTGTTCGCCCCGACCTGACACTGTCGAGTGATTTCATTGTGGGCTTTCCAGGTGAAACTGAGGCTGACTTTGAAAAACTATTGAAGATGGTGAAAGAGCTGAACTTTGATAACAGCTTTTGCTTCATCTTTAGTCCGCGCCCAGGCACTCCTGCGGCGAACCTTCACGATGACACGCCTTATGAAGTCAAACTCAAGCGCCTCCAAACTTTATTGGCATTGGTTGAGGGACAGGCAAACCAAATTAGCCAAAAAATGCTGGGTAATACCGAAAGAGTATTAATTGAGGGTCTTGCTAAGGATGGCGTCAACTTACAGGGTCGTGCTGAAAATAATCGCGTCATTCATTTCACAGCACCCGATCAAGATATTGAAAGTCTCATTGGTCAATTCGTAGACATTCGCATTACGGAAGTTCTGAACTACACCCTCAGAGGTGAGTTGGTAGAAGCCCATGTCAGTCAATAAAAAAAGCATCTCTTCGAAGCTAGCGATTGAGCTGCAATACGCCAGTCCAGCGATTGAGTCTGCCGTCAATAAAGCAGCTTCCTCAACCCTGATCAAGAAATGGGTCAAGAGTTCCACGGCACTTGGTGGCCTAATTACCCTTCGCTTTGTGAATGCTGCGGAAGGTAAAAAGCTAAATTTCGCTTTTCGTCAAAAAGATTACGCAACCAATGTTTTAACTTTTCCTTACGAGCTTTCAAAAGAAGCTGTAGTAGCAGATATTATTTTTTGCTTACCGGTTCTACAAAAAGAAGCCAAAGAGCAAAGTAAATTACTAAAAGCCCATTTGGCCCATTTAATTGTGCACGGCTGCCTTCATGCTCAAGGCCATGATCACGAGGTAGGCCGGGATGCAAAAAAGATGGAGGCCCTGGAAATCCAAATCCTCCAAAAATTGGGCTTTGCTAACCCCTATTCTTGATTTGCCATATTTCTACGCTATTCTTGCTATATGCCTGACCCCAATAAATCCCTTTTAGATCGCTTGGCTGATTTTTTAACTCCGCAGCCAACGGAACCCAGTGAACGCCGCCAAAAGCTGATTGATACCCTTCGGGAAGCTCAGGCTGAGGGATTAATTGATGCCGATGCCCTCTCCATGATTGAGGGTGTTTTTCAAGTAGGGCAGTTATGCGCTCGCGATATCCTCGTACCCCGCGCCCAAATTGATTGGATCGATATTGGCCAGCCCCTCTCTGAAATCATTAAAAGCGTTATTGAAGCAGCTCACTCCCGCTTTCCTGTGTTCGAAGGTAGTCGAGATAACGTCATTGGCATTTTGTTAGCAAAAGATTTATTACGTCACGCTACTGAGAAAGATTTTCAGGTCCGCGATTGGTTACGTCCTGCGGTATTCATTCCAGAATCCAAGCGTCTTAGCGTCCTATTACGGGACTTCAAAGATAACCGCAACCATTTAGCTATCGTAGTTGACGAATATAGCGGCGTTGCCGGCATCATCACCATTGAAGATGTGCTCGAGCAGATCGTTGGCGACATTGAGGATGAACATGACGTCGATGAAGAAGCGGACAACCTCATCGCTTTGGATAACGGCGACATTCGCGTTAAAGGCATTACCGAGCTTGAGCAATTCAATGAAAGACTTGGCACTCATTTTGAAGTAGAAGATATTGAGACTGTGGCGGGCTTAGTGATTCAGCATTTAGGCCGCGTCCCTAAAATGGGTGAGCTCATTGAAATAGGTGGCATTGAATTTGAAGTGCAGCGCGCCGACCCAAGACAAATTCATATTCTGCTTGCACGACAATCCAATAAAAAATCAGACTGAGATTTACATTGTTTGATCAGCACTCCAATCATTCGGGCATGAGCATCAAAATCTTTTCAGTTTGCATTCTGTTTGTATTGGGAGCGGTCCTTGCTGCCGTTGCTGAGTTACCCTATGGTGGCTGGATTCAGATCCCCGTTCTCAGCCTTCTGTGGTGGCGTCTTGATCAGAAGCCCATCTCCTTTAAAAAACAATTTGTCTTAGGCCTCCCATTCGGCATCGCTTATTTTGTTGTAGGTCTATGGTGGCTTTACATCAGCCTGCATGATGTTGGTGGCATGAGTGCGCCACTTGCTTGTATGGGTGTATTCCTGCTCTCTGCTTATGTGGCGCTCTATTTCTCATTGGCAACACTTGCTATTCCACTGTTTAAACAGAGTCGCTTATTTGGTCTGCTGCTGGGAGCGAGTTGGGTTCTTGCGGAATTTCTACGAGGCTATATCTTCACTGGATTTCCTTGGATGGGCTTTGCAGAAACCCAGTTCAATGGCCCATTTGCGCCTGTCGCACCCTTCTTTGGCGGGCTAGCATGTACCTTTTTGGCAGTATGGGCCTCCTGGGAAATTTACCAAGCCCGTAAGCATGTCATTTCTAGCATGTTCCTCATATTGGCTGTCATTGGGATTTCTCAAAGCGCTAATTTATTTACTTTCACCAAGCCAGTTGGAGAGCCAATTAGCGTTCGCTTAATTCAAGGCAACTTTGAACAAAGTCTGAAATTCAATCCTCAAGCTATTGGCAGGCAAATCGATTTCTATGCTGGAGAAATTACTAAAGAAGCAGCCAACCTTATCATCATTCCTGAGACTGCGTTTCCATGGCCACTTCCCAATTTGCCAATTGGCTTATTTAATTACCTGCAAGATTTTTCCAATAAAGGTAACAGCAACATTCTGCTTGGCTTGATCGGCGAAGTGCCTGGAGAAGGCGGTATGCAGTATTCGAATCGCGCTACTGGACTCTCGCCCAATGCATTGCCCTATCAATACGATAAAGCCCACCTCGTTCCCTTTGGAGAATTTATCCCTCTAGGTTTTCAGTGGTTCGTTAAAGCCTTTCATGTACCCATGAGCGACTTTGCAAGAGGAAAACTAGATCAACCCCCCTTTGCGATTGTGCGCAAGGATCAAGATGATCTTCATGCGGCAATTACGATTTGCTATGAAGACGTCTTTGGTGGCGAACTCGCCTCCCGCATTCAACATAGCGACCAGCCAGTCAACCTACTTATTAACATGACCAATCTAGCCTGGTTTGGGGATTCTCAAGCATCCACTCAACAACTCAGGCTTTCACAATTGCGCTCCCTGGAAACTGGACTTCCCGCCTTGCGTGCCACCAATACCGGAATTACTGCAGTTCTTGGTCCTGATGGCAGAGTACTAAAAGCGCTCCCGGAATTTACCCAAACAACCCTCAGCACCCAGGTTCAGGCGTATTCTGGAAAAACACCTTATGTCATTTGGGGCAATTTACCGATTTTGGGTATTTCTTGCCTGCTCTTGCTTTGGGGTCTGATTCGTCACAGGCGTTTTTAAGCATTTTTAACTCTAGAGTGCTCTAGCCATGTAAAATCAAAGGCTTAGCCAGGTTAATCATGCTTACTTTTCAGCAAATCATTCTCAAACTTCAAGATTATTGGGACCAACAAGGTTGTGCCCTATTGCAACCTATCGACCTCGAGGTTGGTGCCGGTACATCCCATACCGCAACCTTCTTACGCGCCATTGGTCCTGAGCCTTGGAAAGCAGCTTACGTTCAGCCATCCCGCCGACCTAAAGATGGTCGCTATGGTGAAAATCCAAATCGCTTACAACACTACTATCAATATCAAGTAGTCCTCAAGCCAGCACCTGAAAATATTCTCGATCTTTACCTAGGATCTCTTGCCGCTTTAGGCTTAGACCTTAAAGAGAATGATGTTCGTTTTGTAGAGGACGATTGGGAAAACCCAACACTGGGTGCATGGGGTCTTGGCTGGGAAGTTTGGCTCAATGGCATGGAGGTGACGCAGTTCACTTACTTCCAACAAGTAGGTGGCTTAGATTGCAAGCCTGTTCTTGGTGAGATTACCTACGGTATTGAGCGTTTGGCAATGTATATCCAAAACTGCTCTAACGTCTACGACTTAGTATGGGCCGACGGCATCTCTTATGGGGATGTATATCACCAGAATGAAGTGGAGCAATCTTGCTACAACTTTGAACACTCCAATACTGATTTACTCTTTGCCAACTTCACAAACTATGAAAGTGAAGCAAAGCGTTTGATGGAAGTTCCACTGGCACTACCTGCTTACGAGATGGTACTTAAAGCAGCGCACACATTTAATTTGCTGGATGCGCGTGGCGCTATCTCGGTGACTGAGCGTGCAGCCTACATAGGCCGCATTCGTAATCTTTCTCGGGCAGTGGCGCAGGCCTACTTTGAGTCTAGAGAAAAACTGGGCTTCCCAATGTGTCAACGTCAAGCTAAAGCTCAGGCTTAAGCGCATCGAGATTTTTGTATTCCACTTATGAGCACATCTAATTCAAATCCTCAATCAGCGACTTTATTGATCGAGGTATTTACCGAAGAACTGCCACCTAAGACTCTGCGTCGCTTAGGTGATGCATTTAGCGAAGGCATCTTTGCAGCACTCAAAACAGCTGGTCTTGCATCCGAATCATCCAAGATGACCGGCTTTGCAACCCCGCGTCGTTTAGCCGTACAAGTCACTAAGGTTCTTGATCAAGCGCCTGACTACCCTGTGCGGGAAAAATTATTACCTACTAGCATTGCATTTGACGCTGAAGGTAAAGCAACCCCACCACTACTCAAAAAATTGGGTGCTCTAGGGTATGGGGATATTGATCTTGCGACTTTAGAAAAAGTGGGTGAAGGTAAGAATGAAGCCCTGTACCTTAATGTCATTGCTAAAGGTGCTGCTCTTGAGCAAACGGCGCAGGCTGCGCTTGAACAAACATTAAGCAAGCTGCCCATTGCAAAAATGATGCACTACCAAGTGCTACAAAAGGATGGTCGATTGGCCGACGTGCAATTTGCTCGTCCTGCCCACCGCATCATTGCACTACATGGTGCTACTACTTTAAACATCAGTGCTCTAGGTATTGATGCAGCCAATCAAACTGAAGGCCATCGTTTTTTAGCTCCTGGCCTCATCACCATTACGAATGCAGACCAATACGAGATCGAGCTCCAGTCCAAAGCCAAGATTATTGCTAGCTTTAATCAGCGTCGGGCGCAAATTGAAGCTGCCCTATTAAAAGCGGCTGGCGAGGATCTGGTATTAATGCCGGATAGCCTTCTAGATGAAGTAACAGCCCTTGTTGAGTGGCCGGCCATCTACGAATGCCATTTTGATCAAGAGTTCTTAGAGGTACCTCAAGAATGCTTGATTTTGACCATGCAAACCAATCAAAAGTATTTTGCATTGACAGACAAACAAGGCAAATTACGTAATCGTTTCTTGATTGCTTCTAATATTGAAACAAGTAAGCCAGACGCCATCATCTCAGGCAATGAGCGCGTTGTACGCCCACGCTTGTCCGATGCTCGCTTCTTCTTCCAGCAAGATCAAAAGCGCCCTTTGGCTTCTCGTGTGGCAGATCTTGGCAAGGTGGTTTATCACAACCAGTTAGGCAATCAGCTAGATCGCACAAAGCGCGTTCAAGGGTTAGCTGTAGGTATCGCCAAAAGACTGGGTGCCGATGAAAAGCTCGCTTCACGTGCTGCAGAAATTGCTAAGACAGACTTACTAACTGATATGGTTGGCGAGTTCCCAGAGTTGCAAGGCATTATGGGGCGTTATTACGCTACCCATGATGGCGAGCATGCTGATGTTGCTAGTGCTTGCAGCGAACACTATATGCCGCGCTTTGCAGGCGACACTCTGCCGCAAACCCAAACTGGCACGATCTTAGCTATTGCCGACAAATTAGAAACGCTGGTTGGCATTTGGGGTGTTGGGCTTGCCCCTACTGGCGATAAAGACCCGTATGCCCTACGTCGTCATGCCTTAGGTATTTGCCGTTTGCTCTTAGAAAAGAATCTTTCGCTGAATTTGCCTGAATTAATCGAATTAGCTCGTGCGCAGTTTCCCCAGGCTGATGTGCAAGAAAAAGCAAAAGCTGCCGATATCTATGCGTTCATTATTGATCGCTTGCGCGCCTATTTGCGGGACCAATCAGTTGCTGGTAAAGCGTTTACTAGCGCAGAGATTGATGCTGTCCTGAGCCAAGACCCAGCACAAATTAATGACTTGATCGAGCGATTGACTGCCCTGCGTGAATTTAATGCTCTAGCAGAAGCGGCTCAATTAGCTGCCGCCAATAAGCGCATCAGCAATATTCTGAAGAAAACCACTACCGCTATTCCTGCAGCGTGTTCAGCCAAATTACTGCAAATTCCAGCAGAGGCAACACTACACAAAGCATTGGAAGCGGTGACTCCTGCACTCAATGCTGCTTATGAAAAACGTCAATTTGTTGAACTCTTAAGAGCGCTAGTCGCCTTGAGCGGACCAATTGATCAATTCTTTGCAGATGTGATGGTCATGGATCCTAATCCTGAGCTACGAGATAATCGCCTCGCTCTCCTGCAACAACTTCACCAGAAAATGAATCTCGTTGCCGATCTCGGCAAATTAGCATGAGCTCCAGCTCTTCTAAATTAGTCATTCTTGATCGAGATGGCGTGATCAATGAAGATCGCGATGATTATGTGAAGTCAGTAGATCAATGGATTCCCCTTCGAGGAAGCTTAGAGGCGATAGCCTTACTCAATCAAGCGGGCTATCAAATTGCTTTAGCAACCAATCAGTCAGGTCTTTCCAGAGGCTACTTCACAATTAATGATTTACATGCCATGCATAGCAAAATGGAGACTTTGCTAAAGCCATTAGGCGGTCATATCGACAGCATCTTCTTTTGCCCTCATCAAGATTCACATCAATGTGATTGCCGTAAACCGGCACCAGGCATGATGAAAGAAATTGCATTGCGCTATAAGAGGACGGATAGCACCAAACCACTGACAGGCGTTCCTATAGTGGGGGATTCTTTACGGGATCTTCAAGCTGGAGTAGCCTTAGGAGCTTCACCTCACCTAGTGCTCACAGGTAAGGGTGAAAAAACGCTTACAAAAGGTAACCTACCTGAAGGCACACAAATTCATGCTGATCTACTGGCTTTTGCAAATGCACTTTTAGAAAATAAGGCTTAGACCCATCGTGAAATTGATTCGCTCCATCCTCTTTGCCTTATTTTTAGTTATCTTTACACCCATCTGGTCAGTGCTATGCATGCTGGCCTTTCCATTCCTAAGTCCAGAAAACCGTTACACATTTATTGGGCTCTGGAACAAAATCGTTATCGCCCTATTAAAGCCATTGTGCGGCATTCATTATGAAATTCGCGGTATGGAAAACATGCGGGCTGTACTTAATGAGCGGGTCATCATCTTAAGTAAGCACCAGTCAGCTTACGAAACTATTGCGTACATCGCACTACTGCCAAAACAACTTTGCTTTGTCTTTAAGCGTGAACTTCTCTGGATTCCTTTCTTTGGTTGGGCTTTGGCGTTACTGAAGATGATCCACATTAATCGCTCTAATAAGCAGACTGCAGCTCATTCTGTAGCGACCCAAGGCCGCAAACGCTTGGGCGAAGGCAAATGGATCATGCTCTTCCCGGAAGGCACTAGAACCCCTATTGGATCAACTAAACCTTACCGTAAGGGTGGAGCACGCCTTGCAAGTGCTACGGATGCACTAGTGATTCCAATTGCGCACAACGCCGGTCGTTGCTGGCCGAAAAATAGCTTTATCAAGGAACCGGGCACAGTCATCTTTTCAATTGGGCCTGCGATTAGCTCAACCAATAAGTCAGCCGAAGAACTTCAACGAGAAGTAGAAGGTTGGATTGAAGCTGAGATGCGCGTGATTGACCCCAGCGCTTATAAGTAATTCACTAGAAGGCAGTAATTCAGTGCTGAGTCAGGACTGAATATTGATTTATGAAGCGAGAACTTTAGCCCACTCGATATAGCGGTCAACGGAAATATCCTGGGCTCTCGCCTTAAGCTCTATCTCCGTCAAACCCAATCTGTCTGAAAAAACACTCAAGTTAGTCCGCAACATTTTTCTTCTTTGAGAGAAGGCGGCAGCAACTACTTTTTCCAATGAATTCCATTGAGCATCCGTCAACATGAAGTCCCTTCTTGGGATCATTCGCACGACAGCTGAGTTCACCTTAGGCTGAGGATCAAAAGCCTCAGGAGGAACCTCCAGCACTAGCTCCATGTCGTAACGGGCTTGCAGCATGACCGACAGACGACTGAAATCAGAGCTTCCCGCCTTCGCAACCATTCTTTCCACCACCTCTGCTTGCAACATAAATACCTGTTCATCGATTGAGGCTGCTGCAGAAACCAAATGGAACAATAAAGGTGAAGAAATGTTGTATGGAAGATTGCCAACTACCTTACATAAGCCTTGCTTAGTCGATCTATTCTGAGCCCATGTCAAAAAGTCAAACTTGAGCGCATCACCCTCAATCACCGAGAGGCCTTTGAGATTTTTCTCATTCCAAAAAGCTACCAAATCACGGTCAATCTCCAAAAGGTCTAGGTGATCAAGATTACTCAACAAAGGGAGTGTTAGCGCACCTAGGCCAGGACCAATCTCAATGACATGCATATCCGCACTAGGATTGATAAGCGCAACAATAGAATAAATAATTCCGTTGTCCTGCAAAAAGTTTTGGCCAAATCGTTTGCGAGCGTGATGCATAGATTAGTCTTGCTTTCGTTTATTCAGAGCTAACTTATATGCGAAGCGCAAAGCCTCAAGCATGCTCCCCGAGTCAGCCAGCCCTTTGCCAGCAATATCCAAAGCGGTTCCGTGATCTACGGAAGTTCGAATAATAGGTAATCCTAAAGTGACATTCACGCCATTACCAAAGGTAACAAACTTGAAGGGTGCGAGTCCTTGATCGTGGTACATCGCAATAAATGCATCTACTTGAGCAACAGATTCTGGATCAAACATGGTATCGCCGGGATAAGGACCAGAAACATGGATTCCCATCTTCTTAGCCGCTTCAATAGCCGGAGAGATGATTTCAATTTCTTCTCGGCCCAAATAACCAGACTCTCCTGCATGTGGATTTAAACCCGCCATCCGAATGATGGGCTTAGCGATTCCGAATTTCTGCTGTAAATCTTGATTAACGACTTGAATCGTTTCCAATATCAAGTCATAACTCAGTGCTTGCGGAACATTCTTTAAGGGAAGATGAGTTGTGACTAGAGCAACACGTAAATCTCTGGGTGTCTTGAGCCCTAAAAAACCGATGGGCAACGGCGCACATAACATCATCACCACATGAGAAACCTTGCAGCGCTGTGCTAGGTATTCCGTATGCCCTGTAAATGGCGTACCAGCCTCATTAATAATGCTTTTTTGAAGAGGCGCAGTCACCACGGCATCAAATCGCCCTTCCAGACAACCATCAATCGCCTGATCTAAAAGATTCACCACATATTGAGCGTTTTGCGAATTTAAGCTCCCCCAAACAACAGGGGCTCCGAGGGGGACGGATTGGATTTGTAATCGACTAGATAGGTCTGAACCAAGGCCCCCAGGTATTCTCAGTAACTTATCGTTACCTAATAAAGTGATGTGAGCATCTGCATGTGAACGTAGAAACTCAAGCGAGGCAGCTAAAGAAACTTCAGACCCAACACCGGCTGGTTCACCGGTAGTTACAACGAGATTAACGAGGTGCGCTACTTGCTTCATCTTCCACGTTCAGAATTTTTACAGTTGCGTTATCACGCAGCTCACGCATCCACTCTTGATAAGCTTGATCAAACTTTCTCTCACGAATTGCTGCTCGCGCAAATTGACGTTGCTTCTCAACAGTGAGCTGACCTTCGCGACGCTCTAATACCTGAATTAAGTGCCAACCAAATTCTGTTTTAACAGGATTACTAACCTCGCCAATTTGCAGACGATTCATGGCCTGCTCAAATTCGGGAACCAAATCCCCAGGACTCATCCAACCTAGCTCACCGCCATTTGGCGCAGATCCATCTTCAGAATACTTCTTTGCAAGTTCCGCAAAGTCTGCAGTCTTTGCTCGCACCTGATCACGATAACCCTGCAAGCGCCTCTCTGCATCTTGATCACTTAAGCCAGCACGACTACGCAATAAAATATGACGGGAGAGAGTTTGTGTAATAGGAATATTTTGCGGAGTAGGTGAGCCAGCATCAGGTGCTGCAGCCTGCTGCGGAGGCGCACTTGCTCCTGCTGCACGGCGATCCAAAACTTTCAGTACATGGTATCCAGCAGGACTTTTCACAACCGTGTTAGCAACCTGTCCACCACCAGTATTGCGAATTGCTTCATAAAATAATTGTGGCAAACGATCAGGAGTGCGATAGCCTAATTCTTGAAACTTAATCTTTGGATTATCTTTTGCAGCCATTGCGCCTAGCTGTAGGAAGTCAACATCCCCACGAGCATCTTTCAACAGAGCATCTGCCTTCTTCTTTGCTTCAGCTTGAGTACCAGCCCCAGCTGCAGGATCAACAGGAATAAAAATTTGAGCTACGTCGATTTCTTCAGGCTCACCTTTGGCAGCAGGTGCGGACCTCTGAGCTCCAGCACCAGCGATTGCCCGCGTACGCTCAGCAATGAAGTTATCAATCTCAGCATCCGAGATTTTGAGCTTACCCTCTACTTCTCTTTCGCGATAACGGGTAATCATGACGTCATCCCGCAATAACTGCTTATAGCGCTCAAAGGTAGTACCGGAAGCAATTACTTTTGCTTTGAACTCAGCAACAGAGAGCTTATTTTTTGCTGCAACATCGCCAATAATCTTGTCTAACTCTTTGTTACTTACAGCAACACCTTCTTGTTCAGCATTTTGTAGTTGAATTTTTTCTAGGATAAGTCTATCCAGAATGGTTTTACGAACCGTACCATCCTCAGGCAATTTCACACCTTGTTTTTTAAGTGCAGCAATTCGGTCATCAATTTCTTTGCGAGTTACATAACCCGTGTTGACGACTGCAGCTACACCATCGATATTACGAATCTTGCTTTCGGCAATAGCATTCGCCTTTGCTGAATCCTGAGCAAGTGCAACATTCGCGAATAATCCAATGCCAATAAAAATGGCATGAACACTCATTTGTTTAAAACGTTTCATACAAAGCATTATTGATAGTTCTCGTATGTTGAGGGTGGTATAGGCTTAGAGGTAGGCATATATCCAGGAACATTTAGCTTCATGATATCAACTGGATTGCTTCCAGCGCTACCAAAGCCCCTAAATTCGACCTGAAAGAGCACCTGGGTGGTGGTTATTTGAGAAGTATTCAAGACTTGAGAGTAGGCGCCACGAAAAGTCCAGCAGTCCCTACTCCACTCCAAGGCCACTAAGGTGTTCAAAGTCTTGGTAGTCAAGGCATCGTATCCCCAGCGCCCTAAAACAGAAACCTCACGGGTAATAGGCCACTGCCCAGAAATATTGTATTGATCCGTCGTGGTGGCAGAGGGCACAAAAGGCTGATTGTTTTGGACAGATGCTTGCACTGGTGGCGACCACACATTACGGTATCCAAAATTCAAACTTCTGCCCGGAGTCGGACGCCAACTACCGCCCACGGTAGTTTGAACCAAACGATTGAGCTGCGTATTGTATTGACCAAATACATCTGCACTGAAATTACCAAGTAAGCGCACTGAACCAGAACCCAAGGTATCGGAATAAGTAGTGGGATTCACAATCGTGCCATTCAAGCCAACCCGCTGCCCAGTGAACTGCTGCTTCTGTGCAAGAGTGACCGTGGCACGCTCTGCACCAGTGCTAGCTTCAATCATGCGGCTAGTTAAACCAAGCGTGGCTGCATTGTTATCTGCCACACGGTCATTACCAATAAAGGTATTTTCACTAAAGATCTGCGAAACACCGAAGCCCGCATCCGCAGTGTCAAACAAAGGTGTTTGTGATTGATTTTGATAAGGCGTGTAAACATAGAAAGCGCGGGGCTCCATAGTTAACAACATATCTCGGCCGTAAAAGCCCTTCAATTCAGCGGCATCTCTTTCAAACGCCAATCCAGAATCCAAACTGAATGTAGGGATGGTAAAGCCTTGTGCAACAGGCGCTCCACCAGTTGCAAAAGGAGTGGCGTTATACGTGTTTGATTGAAAGCTCATCTTTGGGGTGATGTAATAGCCTGGTGTTACCTGAGGCAAAGCCATCGCACCCTTAACGACCGTTCGATCGGCCTGACTGTAAACACCAGGCGCAGTAGCAGCTAAATTGCCGCCAATGTTGTACGAGAATCTTGTGTAATCTGTAGAGAACGTAGTTGCTGGTCCAGTAGGTAAAGTAACGTACTTACCGCTAGTATCAGCTACTGCAGGACTAAGGCGGTTGTTATAGGCAGCGGTAATATTTGGCAACACGTTGTAAGGGGCCTGAACTAAAGCGGTTGGGTCCGGCTGCAGAGTTTGAAACGTTAACGCTCTAGCTGACACTACCCAGTTACTTAAACTTCCCGTCAAGCCTTTAGTAGTACCGACTTCTTGACGAAACTGACTAGTAACTGCTCCAGCAATACTCTGTGAGAAGTCAGTGGGGTATAAATTATCTGAAACTCGCGCCATATTGGCGTAACCAGTCCAAGAGCCTGGGAGCGGTATTCCACCTGGAGCAACGCCACCACTAAATACTTGTCGCTGCTGCCAGTCATAGCGCCAGCGATCAGTTCCAGTCTTGTTGTCATGTGCGAGATAATCACCACCCAGAGTCCCGCTGTCCTTACTATCCAGAAAGCGGTAATTTGCACCCACCTGCAGGCCGCGCTCGCTCATGTAACGCGGAAGAATTAATAAGTCCCTATTGGGAGCTATGTTGACGTAATAAGGCTGAGTAATGTCAAAGCCATTATTGGAGTTGTATCCTGCTACCGGCGCCAAGATGCCCGAACGACGCTCATTGGAGGTGGGAGCGGTGAAGTAAGGAACGTATGCAATAGGAACATCAAAGAAGCGCATCACGCCATGCGTTCCAACCATTTCTTTTTGCTCATTATCAATTTCTAAAGTACTGGCTGAAAAATACCAGTCCATATTTTGCGGCGTACATGTTGTGTAGGTCGCTTTATCAAAAACAAAAATATCTGAGTTTTCAATAGTGAGTTTTTTAGCCGTACCATTGCCGCGCGTATCTCGTAGCTCGTACGAAGGCGTTTCCATTTCGCCTTCACGCGCATCAACTTTAAATTGGGCAGTTGGCCCCTTGAAAGTCGTATTACCTTTGGTCAACTCAGCGTTACCTACGAGATCAGCAATGTCAGTATCAGGGTCATAAATAATTTCATCCGCTTTAATGACCCCGCCATTGCGTCGCATTTGTGCGCGGCCCTTCAACTTCATCTTGCGGTCTACAACGCCATCAATAGAATCACTTGAAGTAAAAGTAAGTGCCTTACTATCATCCAAAGGAACCCCGACTCGCAACTGATCGTCCAACTTTAAAACAGTGACATTGCCACGATCAGGCAATAAAACCGTATTAGCATTAGCTTGTGCGTTTGGAGTTAAGGGAGCAGGCGCTTGAGCGCGTGCGCAGAGGGCAAATTGAAGCAATGCCACCCCCATCAAAACGCGCAGGGTTACATGCAAAAAAAGAGGGGCGCAATGGCCGGCGCGACGGCGATAATGACTCATAGATCCAGACCCGCCTTATTATACGAATCGACCATGACTGACTCACGCTTAAACACCCTCCGTAACTGGCTAAAAGCCCTAGAAGCTAGCTGGCAATTAGATCTCGACTCTTTGGTGCCAGCCTCGGCTGACGCCAGCTTTCGACGCTATTTCCGAATTGAGTCCAAAAACCCCAAATTTGGGACTTTGATCGTGATGGATGCCCCGCCCCAACATGAGCCTTTGGATGCCTTCATAAAGGTCGATTTATTACTCGCTGAGGCTGGTTTAAATGTACCAAAAATCCTAGAGCAAAATCTTGCTGAAGGCTTCTTGCTGTTAAATGATTTAGGCACAAAAACCTACTTAGCCGAACTCAATCATGAAACGGCTGACCATCTCTACAAAGATGCAACTCATGCCCTAGTACTCTTGCAGCAGGCAAGCAAACCAGGGGTTTTGCCAAACTATGATGAAGCGCTATTACAACGAGAATTAGATTTATTTCCAGAGTGGTATCTAAAGAAGCATCTCAATATCAATCTGAGCGAACAACAAACAGAGCAACTCAAAAAAGCTTTTGAGCTCATTATCGAAAATAATTTAGCGCAAGCTAAAGTGTATGTGCATCGTGATTACCATTCTCGTAACTTAATGGTGACCGAAAGAAATAACCCCGGAGTGATTGACTTTCAGGATGCAGTTTATGGTCCTATTACTTATGATGCTTCTTCACTGTGGCGCGATGCTTACGTTGCATGGCCAGAAGAACGTGTGATTGATTGGGTCATTAAATTTTGGGAAGAAGGTCGTAAAGCAGGATTACCAATGCCAGATGATTTTGGACAGTTCTATCGTGATTTTGAATGGATGGGATTACAGCGCCACCTTAAAGTCTTGGGCATTTTTGCAAGACTCCTTCATCGTGATGGTAAGGATGGCTACATCAAGGACATTCCACTCGTACTGGAGTACGCGATTGCGACGGCGAACCGTTATATTGAACTAAAACCATTGGCCCGACTTTTGGAATCCACTCGCGTCAATCAAGCGTAATTCATCAGCCATGAGTCAGCTCAATTCCATACCTTGTTTTTTACTGGCGGCTGGACGCGGTGAGCGCATGCGGCCCCTCACGGATAATTTACCCAAACCGTTACTTCGCATTCAGAATAAATCGCTGCTGGAGTGGCATTTAGAAGCCCTAGCGAAAGCAAAGATTCAAAACGTGGTGATTAACCATGCTTGGTTAGGTGAAAAAATTGAGGCAACCCTAGGTGATGGAGAGCAATTTGGTCTTCACATTCAATACTCCCCGGAAGGCAAGGCCCTCGAAACCGCTGGAGGTATTTGCAAGGCGCTCCCCATCATTGCGCCCGAAAACTACTTCTTGGTGATTAATGGGGACGTATTTAGCCCAAACCTACCAATTACCCAGCTTGTGGAAACAGCTGCCAAAATGCGCATGGATGAAAACAAGCCTTTGGCCCATTTATTAATGGTTCCCAACCCAGTCCAGCATCCTGAAGGAGATTTTTACCTCCAAGGTTCAGTAGTTGGAAATACCCAATCACTTGGAGCAGAAAAGCTCACCTTCTCTGGAATTGGGATTTATCACAAAGACCTCTTCAAAGATCTGGAATTCGGAGCTCCAGCCAAGCTGGCACCTCTATTGAGGACTGCAATGGAGCAAAATAAAGTGTCTGGTGAAAAATATCTCGGTCCATGGCACGATGTAGGCACACCACAACGCTTACAAGAGCTTAATGCAGCATATGAATAAAACGAATATTTATCAGCTTCGTAGAAACCAATTAGCAGAACAAATCTTTGCCAAGACTGGCGGAGGCATTGCTGTCATCTCAACTGCTCCTGAACTTGCTCGCAACCGTGACAGTGAATTTCCTTATCGTCACGACAGCGACTTTTATTACTTGACGGGTTTTGAAGAGCCAGGCGCAACACTGGTCATGAAGGTTGGCGGCAATGGAAAAAACTTCCAACTGCAATCTCACTTATTTTGCAGACCCAAAGATCCTGAACGAGAAATTTGGGATGGCATTCGCCTTGGACCTGACGCAGCACCTGACGCTTTGGGTATTGACTATGCACACAGCAATCAAGAGTTAGACCAAAGACTGAGTGACTTATTAGCTGATCAAGATGCGGTATATATTCGCCTTGCTGAGAGCGCCGAAGCCGATAGACGCCTACGTCACTGGATGAAGCAGGTGCGCGGCCAAGCGCGTTCTGGAATCAATCCACCATCAGAATTTCATGATGTTGAGACACTGATTCATGAAATGCGTTTGTTTAAAGATGCACATGAAATTGACATCATGCGTCGTGCTGCAACCATTTCTGCTCGTGCGCATATCCGTGCCATGCAAATCTGTAAGCCCGGAATGCGTGAATACCAGCTCGAAGCTGAAATACTGCATGAGTTCCGCAATAGTGGTGCACAAAGTGTTGCATACAACAGCATAGTTGCCGGCGGTGCAAATTCTTGCATTCTTCACTATCGCGCCGGCTCAACTGAATTACGTGGTGGCGAGCTTTGCTTAATTGATGCAGGCTGTGAACTTGATGGCTATGCCTCCGACATCACCAGGACTTTTCCAGTGAATGGAAAATTTACTGGGCCTCAACGCGCTCTATATGACATTACATTAGCTGCGCAAGAAGCTGCGATTGCGATGACCAAGCCTGGTAATACATTTATGCAGCCACATGAGGCGGCACTTAAAGTCCTTACCCAAGGTTTGCTAGATGAAAAGCTTCTCAAACTGGCAGAGCTGGGCTCTTTAGAAAATGCCATTGAAACTGGCGCCTACCGTCGTTTCTATATGCACCGCACGTCGCACTGGCTGGGTATGGATGTCCACGATGTGGGCTCCTACCGTGAAGCTAGCCAAAATTCATCAAGTGAAGAAAAGCCTTGGCGCATTCTCAAAAGCGGTATGGTCATTACAGTGGAACCAGGCCTCTATGTCAGACCTGCAGATGATATTGATCAGGCATTTTGGAATATTGGTATTCGCATTGAAGATGACGCTGTCATCAATGATTCTGGGTGTGAGTTGATTTCTCGAGGCGCGCCTGTCAATGCCGATGAAATCGAAGCGCTCATGAAGAATGCTTAAGGCCATCCCGATCAAAATGAATTCATCTAGTTGCGATATCTTGATTCAGGGCGGCGGTCCAGTTGGACTCGCTTGCGCGGCTTGGACATTGCAAAAATTTCCTGATGCAAAAATCCTTTTACTTGATCGCAATCTCGTCAACGACAATGATCTGGCAAATGCTGATAGTCGAGGTATAGCGCTATCTCATGGCAGCAAACTCTTGCTCGATACGATTAATGCATGGCCAAAAGAGTTTGCAGAAATTCATCAAGTACACGTTTCGCAAGCGGGTCGCTTTGGCCGCGCGCTGATGACACGAGAAGAGCTCAAGCAAGATGCGTTAGGGCACATTATTCGTTATCGTGACATTCATATGGCTCTGCGTCACGCCTTACGTACCATTCAAGCAAAGAGCCCTAACTTTATTTGGGAGCACATCAACAAAGATGGCGAGGAAAATAGCATCCACGCAAAATGCGTTGTACATGCTGAAGGTGGTTTATTTAAGACCCAAGACTGGGTTGAATCTGGACGTGACTATGGTCAGTCAGCCTTAGTAGGCTTGGTTGAAGTAGAGAATGCAGAGCCCCATCAAGCTTGGGAGCGCTTTACTGCTGAAGGCCCTTTAGCAGTTTTGCCAAGTCACTACGGACATAATATTTTGAATCTGGTTTGGTGCGGCTCGCCAGAATCCTCGCAGCATCGTTTACAACTGAGTGACATAGACTTCTTAGCTGAACTACAAAAAGAATTTGGTTCACGTATTGGACAATTTCTGAAAATTCAAGATCGTCGTTTATATGAACTTGGCTTGAACTATCGCAAAGAGATCACTCATGACAATGCGGTTTGGATTGGCAATGCCGCTCAAACTCTACACCCAGTGGCGGGCCAAGGTTTGAACTTAGGATTACGAGATGCCTTCTTGCTGTCAGAGAAGTTAGTTGAGGTATTTTCTGGGGCCGCAGAGAAACAATCTCCAGCAGATGTCGAAAATGCACTCCAGAGTTATGCGCAAAGTCGCAAAGTGGATAGAAAAACCACAATTGGCCTGACGGACTTTATGGCTAGAGTATTTACATCTAATTTAGCTCCAGTTGTTGCAGCCCGTGGACTGGCTTTAAGCGCCCTGCAGTGGCTTCCACCAGTCAAGACAGCCTTAGCTCGCCAGATGATGTTTGGTAGGCGCTAAAGCCCTTAAATCACCCTCAAAATTTAAGCATTCTCCGTTTGATCTGTAATAAGCAATCTGCCTAAAAAATAGGCAGATTTGGGTCTGACTGTGCTAAAGTGTCATGCTTTCCGCACGCGCCCTTTTAGATGAATATTGGTCCTCACCTCCTCGCAAATAAGTTATTTGTGGCCCCGATGGCTGGGGTAACGGATCGCCCATTTAGACAGCTATGTAAGAAGTTGGGGGCCGGGTATGCAGTTTCTGAAATGGTCGCCTCAAATGCCTTGCTTTGGAAAAGTGAAAAAACGCAACGTCGCGCGAATCATGTTGGTGAATTCAAACCGATTGCCGTTCAAATTGCTGGCGCTGATCCAGCAATGATGGCGGCAGCGGCAAAAATCAACGTAGATCACGGCGCCCAGATTATCGATATCAATATGGGGTGTCCCGCAAAGAAAGTATGCAATGTTGCCGCTGGTTCCGCCCTATTGCGTGATGAGCCTTTGGTCCAGCAAATTCTAGAAGCAGTTGTGAATGCCGTTGGTATCGGACCAGATGCAGTACCAGTGACTTTGAAAATTCGTACGGGCTGGGATCGCGAACATAAGAATGCTATTGAGATAGCGCGTCTTGCAGAAAAATCCGGCATCTCCATGCTGACGGTCCATGGCCGTACGAGAGCAGACCTGTATCACGGTGAAGCAGAGTACGAAACGATTACCGCAGTCAAAAATAGTGTGCGCATTCCGGTTGTGGCTAATGGCGATATCACCAGCCCAGAAAAGGCGGAGCAAGTTTTAAAGCTCACTGGTGCCAATGCCATCATGATTGGACGAGCCGCTCAAGGCCGTCCTTGGATCTTCCGTGAAATCAACCACTATCTTGAAACCGGCGGCAAGCTTCCGACCCCTGAGATCAATGAGATTCAGGGCATCATGAATGCACACCTCTTAGACCACTACGAGTTTTATGGTGAGCATATTGGCCTGCGTACTGCTCGTAAGCATATTGGCTGGTACTGCAAAGGGTTGCGTGACTCCCATGCCTTCCGCCAGCGTATGAATACTGCCGACGATTGCAAAACCCAACTGCAAATGGTCAATGATTATTTTGACGAAATGAAATCCCATTCTGACCGCTTGTTATTTTTGGAAGCGGCATAGCTTTAACTGAGTTTAGTTTCTTTATTTATTTTTTTGTTTTTGCATTGATAGATTGTTATGACCAATAAGCACCCGATTACCGAATGTATTGAAACCCAATTGCAGGGTTATCTGAATGACCTCAAAGGAACTGCACCAACTGATATCTATGACATGGTATTGGCTGTTGTTGAAAAACCAATGCTGGAATTAGTGATGCAGCATGCCAAGCAAAATCAATCACTGGCAGCGCAGTATCTGGGCATTAATCGCAACACCCTGCACAAGAAGTTGGTTGAACATCAACTTCTGAAGTAAGCGCAAACTTTACTAATAACAAAGCCATTTTTTAAATTAAGCTCCGAAAACCATGATCCGTACAGCCCTACTCTCCGTCTCCGATAAAAATGGCATCGTGCCTTTTGCTAAAGCCCTCCACGAACAAGGCATTAAGCTCATTTCTACTGGCGGCACAGCAAAACTCTTGGCCGAAAACAATCTGCCTGTTGTCGAAGTTTCTTCTTTAACGAAATTTCCGGAGATGCTGGATGGTCGCGTTAAGACCCTCCACCCAATGGTGCATGGCGGCTTATTAGCTCGTAGAGATTTTCCAGAGCATATGGCAGCCCTGAAAGAGCATGGCATAGACACCATTGATATGCTCGTGATTAATCTTTACCCCTTCAATGAAACAGTCACTAAGGAAAACTGCTCATTCGAAGATGCGGTCGAAAACATTGATATCGGTGGTCCAGCCATGTTGCGTGCCGCTGCAAAGAATCACCAAGATGTCACCGTGCTGATTTCACCTGAAGATTACGCTCCAGTCTTGGCTGAAATGAAGGCCAATAAGAATGTCGTTTCTTACAAAACCAACTTGGCTTTAGCGAAAAAAGTATTTGCACATACCGCGCAATACGATGGTGCGATTGCTAACTATCTCTCAGCATTAGGTGATGATCTTGATCACAAAGCCCGTTCTGCCTACCCAGAAACTTTGCACTTTGCCTTTGAAAAAGTACAAGAGATGCGTTATGGCGAGAATCCACACCAGTCTGCAGCGTTCTATAAAGATATTTACCCCGTCGATGGCGCATTAGCAAATTACAAGCAGTTGCAAGGGAAAGAACTTTCTTACAACAATATTGCCGATGCAGATTCTGCCTGGGAATGCGTTAAGAGCTTTACTGGCAATGCCGGTGGCGCTGCAGCTTGCGTCATAATCAAGCATGCCAACCCTTGTGGCGTAGCTGTTGGTGCTTCAGCCCTTGAAGCCTATCAAAAAGCCTTCAAAACCGATCCGAGCTCCGCCTTTGGCGGCATCATTGCCTTTAACGTGCCTTGCGATGGCACTGCAGCTGAAGCCATCTCCAAGCAATTCGTGGAAGTATTGATTGCGCCTAGCTTTAGTGATGAAGCTAAAGTGATCTTTGCTGCGAAACAAAATGTACGTCTTCTAGAAATTCCATTGGGTACTGCATTTAATACCTTTGATTTCAAACGTGTTGGCGGTGGTTTGCTGGTGCAATCTCCTGATGCTAAGAATGTTCTCGAAAGTGAAATGCGCGTTGTCAGTAAGCGTCTGCCAACCCCAAGCGAAATGCACGACATGATGTTTGCATGGCGCGTAGCCAAGTTTGTGAAATCCAATGCCATTGTGTATTGCGCTAATGGAATGACTCTTGGTATCGGTGCCGGTCAAATGAGCCGCGTAGACTCTGCGCGCATGGCTAGCATCAAGGCTGAGAACGCTGGCTTAAGCCTCAAAGGGTCTGCAGTAGCAAGCGATGCCTTCTTCCCGTTCCGTGATGGCTTAGATGTCGTTGTGAATGGTGGCGCAAGCTGCGCCATTCAGCCAGGTGGCAGTATGCGTGATGATGAAATCATTGCGGCAGCAAATGAGCATGGTATCGCCATGATCTTTACTGGCACACGTCACTTCCGTCACTAAGAAAACAAGAAGCCATAAACAAACTCATGCGCTGGATAGGAATCGACCCAGGTTTACGGACTACTGGTTTTGGAGTCATCGATGTCGATGGCCAAAAGCTGACCTACGTAGCCTCGGGGACGATTGAAAGTGGCGATCCAGCTAAAGGCCTGCCTGAACGCTTAGGCACCCTCTATGCCGGTGTTAAGGAAGTTCTGGAGACCTATAGACCAGAGTCTGCTGCGATCGAAGAAGTCTTCTTAAACGTCAATCCTCGTTCCACACTCATGTTGGGTCAGGCACGGGGTGCTGTTATTGCCGCTCTCGTTTCAGAAAAACTCCCGGTAGCTGAGTACAGCGCCTTAAGAGTCAAGCAGTCCATTGTTGGTAATGGTAGAGCAGCTAAGCCTCAGGTCCAAGAAATGGTCAAGCGTCTTCTCAGACTGAGCCGCGCCCCAGGGACTGACGCCTCTGATGC
Organism: Polynucleobacter sp. Tro8-14-1; assembly: GCF_018881655.1. Lineage (GTDB taxonomy): Bacteria > Pseudomonadota > Gammaproteobacteria > Burkholderiales > Burkholderiaceae > Polynucleobacter. The sequence goes on along the minus strand of NZ_JACVPX010000001.1, from coordinate 122,824 downwards.
ACTAGGCGTTGCCATCTGCGCCGCCCATCATGCGCAGATGCCAAAAGCAATTACTGCAGCTTTAGCACCTAAGCTAACGCCTAAGAAACGTAGCAAGTAACAATACACATCACAGGTTAAGATCTCTACATGATTGGTCGCATTCAAGGTACCCTCGTTTCAGTTCACCCTCCTCGCCTTTTAGTCGATTGCCAAGGTATTGGTTATGAGGTTGATGTGCCTATGAGCACTTTGTATCAACTACCTCAGGCTGGTCAAAAGATTACCCTATTGACACATTTTCAAGTTCGCGAAGATGCGCAGCAACTTTTTGGCTTTGCTACTGAAACTGAGCGTGAAGCATTTAGACAGCTCATCAAGATTAGTGGCGTCGGCTCACGCACAGCACTCGCAGTTCTTTCCGGCATGAGTGTTAATGAACTAGCCCAAGCCATTGCACTTCAAGAAGCTGGGCGCCTCACTCAGGTGCCTGGTATCGGCAAGAAAACTGCTGAGCGTCTCTGCCTAGAGCTCAAAGGCAAGCTAGCTCCAGACTTAGGCATTACAGGTGACAAACCTCAGGCAATTGAGGCTAGCAGTGAAGTGTTACAAGCCCTCCTTGCTCTGGGCTATTCAGAAAAAGAAGCACTTTTGGCACTCAAGCAAATCCCGCCCGATACCAGTGTTTCCGATGGAATCCGTATGGGATTGAAGTATCTATCTAAAGCTTAATAGTCAAACGGCACTAAACTCTCAGCATGGCAATACATACAGACGACCTCAGCTCTATTCCTGAAGATTTACCGGAAGGTAATGCCCGCATTGTGAGCGGTGCAGCAGGCAATACTGAAGCCGTCTTTGAAAGAGCCCTTCGCCCTAAACAACTCGATGAGTATGTTGGCCAAACTAAGGCCAGAGCACAATTAGAGATTTTCATCAGCGCTACGAGAGCGCGCCAAGAAGCCTTAGACCACGTTCTCTTGTTTGGGCCTCCTGGACTTGGTAAAACAACTCTTGCTCACATTATTGCAAGAGAGCTTGGTGTGAACATGCGCCAAACGAGCGGCCCTGTTCTAGACAGGCCTGGCGATCTTGCTGCCTTACTAACAAATCTAGAAGAAAACGATGTTCTCTTTATTGATGAGATTCATCGTCTATCTCCAGTTGTGGAAGAAATTCTGTATCCCGCGCTAGAGGACTACAGCCTAGATATCATGATCGGCGAAGGCCCTGCAGCGCGCAGCGTGAAGATTGATCTCAAACCATTTACCCTGATCGGCGCAACTACTCGTGCCGGCATGCTGACCAATCCATTGCGTGATCGTTTTGGTATTGTGGCCAGACTCGAGTTCTACACGACTGAAGAACTCACTAAAATCATTAATCGCTCAGCTAGCTTACTTAAGGCTGATATCGATCCAGAAGGCTCCGTAGAAATTGCAAAGCGTGCTCGTGGCACTCCTCGTATTGCTAACCGTCTATTACGCCGCGTACGTGACTATGCAGAAGTAAAGGGCACCGGCACCATTACTAAGGCTATGGCCGACGCTGCACTCAAGATGCTGGACGTGGATCCAAGTGGCTTTGATGTGATGGACAGAAAACTCTTAGAAGCGATCTTGCACAAGTTTGATGGTGGCCCGGTAGGTATCGATAACTTGGCAGCAGCCATCGGTGAAGAGCGCGACACGATTGAAGATGTTCTTGAGCCCTACCTCATTCAACAAGGCTACCTACAAAGAACTTCACGCGGCCGAGTGGCAACCCGTCAAGCCTATGAACACTTTGGATTAACTCCGCCTAGCGGAAGTGCTAGCTTGGATATTTAAGCTAGCGTTACTTTGGCGAACTTACGCTTACCAACCTGCACTACGTAAGTTCCAGCTTCAACCTTTAATTGCTTATCAGCAACGGTTACACCATCAATCTTTACGCCGTTTTGCTCAATATTGCGCATCGCTTCAGATGTAGATGGAGCAAGACCTGCAGCCTTCAAAAGATTGGCGATTGCCATAGGCGCCCCAGAAAGATTTACTTCTGGAATGTCGTCAGGTACGCCACCTTTAGCGCGGTGATTAAAGTCCTCTAAGGCTTTTTCTGCTGCAGCTTGCGAGTGGAAGCGTGCCACGATTTCTTGTGCGAGCAGTACTTTGCAGTCTTTTGGGTTTCTGCCAGCAGCAACCTCTTGCTTCATCAAATCAATCTCAGCCATTGGACGGAATGACAGTAATGTGAAGTAGTCCCACATCAAATCATCCGAAATGCTCAAGAGCTTGCCAAACATATCGCCAGCAGGCTCGCTGATACCAATGTAATTGCCTTTAGACTTACTCATCTTCTCAACACCATCAAGACCAACGAGTAGTGGCATCGTCAAAATACATTGAGGCTCTTGGCCATACTCACGTTGGAGTTCACGACCAACTAGAAGATTGAACTTCTGGTCCGTACCACCAAGCTCTAAATCACTCTTCAGTGCAACGGAGTCATAGCCTTGCATGAGTGGATATAAAAACTCATGAATCGAAATAGGCACACCATTGCGATAGCGCTTCGTAAAGTCATCACGCTCGAGCATACGAGCAACAGTATGTTTAGCAGCCAACTGAATCATGCCGCGCGCGCCCAAAGGATCACACCACTCGCTGTTGTAACGCACTTCGGTTTTAGAAGGATCGAGCACCATACTCGCTTGACGATAGTAAGTCTCTGCATTGACTGCGATTTCTTCTGCGGTCAATGGAGGGCGGGTAGCGTTACGACCCGATGGATCACCAATCATGCTAGTGAAATCACCGATCAAGAAAATTACGGTATGACCTAAGTCTTGTAACTGGCGCAACTTGTTCAAAACAACGGTATGACCCAGATGAATATCAGGAGCCGTAGGATCTAAACCTAATTTAATCCTGAGTGGAGTCTTGGTAGCTTGGCTACGAGCCAGTTTCTGAACCCAGTCTGCCTCAACCAATAGCTCATCGCAGCCACGTTTGGTGACTTCGAGCGCCGCAAAGACTTCAGGGGTCAAAGGATATTTTTGTTCTGGTTTAGCCGTCATGCTGATTCGGATTGCTGATTCAGTTAAATTAGTAGTTAAATTGCTAAAGCATAATTGTCGCATTCCTGAGAGCTAAATGAACAAACTCCATTCCCTCTATATCGGCCTAATGTCTGGCACCAGCCTGGATGGGATAGATGCTGTTCTAGCGAAGATAGGGGCTAATGGGGAAGCTAGTGCGCTAGACGCCATTAGCGCCCCTTTCTCAGCGGAGCTCCGCAAGACCCTATCCGAGCTTCAAAGCCCTGGCCCAAATGAGCTTCACCGAGAAAAACAGGCTGGCAATGCCTTGGCCCTGGCATATGCAGAAGCCATTGGCCAGCTGCTCCAAAAAGCAAATCTAAAGCCTTCTGATATCGCCGCCATCGGCGCACATGGTCAGACTATTCGCCACCAACCTCATCTAGGTGATATGGCTTATACACATCAAACACTGAATCCCGCTCTCTTGGCAGAAAAGACTGGCATTGATGTTGTTGCTGACTTTAGAAGTCGTGATTTAGCTGCTGGTGGACATGGCGCTCCATTAGTACCAGCCTTTCATGCGCAGCAATTTGTAGAAGATAAAAATTTAGCCATTCTCAATATCGGTGGCATCGCTAATCTCACCTTACTTCCTAAGAATGGCGAAGTAACTGGTTTTGATTGTGGTCCAGGCAATATGCTGATGGACGCCTGGATACACGAACATCAAGGTAATGCCTATGATGAAAATGGTAATTGGGCATTGCAGGGAAAAGTGAATGAAGAACTGCTTGCAAAAATGCTGTCTGATTCTTTCTTTGCAAAAGTTCCGCCCAAGAGCACTGGTAGAGACGACTTTCATCTTGCTTGGGCGCAAGAAAAATTGAGTGGTGCAAATTATCTTTGTGAAGATGTGCAAGCGACCTTGCTACATTTGACAGCGTACTCCGCCCTCGAAGCTTTAGCCCGTTATGCCCCGCAAACCCAGAAGCTGATTGTCTGTGGAGGCGGCGCTAAAAATAATGCTTTGATGAATTTATTCAAAGTGAAGTCGCAGAATTTCTTCAAAAAGCCATTAGAAATTACTACGAGTGAATCCGCAGGAATTGATCCGCAACTTGTGGAAGGCCTTGCTTTTGCATGGCTAGCGTGGGCTCATAAAGAAAAACGGCCAGCAAATTTGCCAGCCGTTACGGGAGCGAAGGGTCCTAGAATTCTAGGTGCTTGTTACCCAGCTTAACTTCGCTGCTTAATTAAATATTAATTAAGTTCGTTTTTATTTAAGCAGAGAAAGAAGATCCGCATCCACAAGTAGTTTGCGCATTTGGATTCTTAATCACAAACTGTGATCCGTTGATGTCTTCTTTATAGTCAATCTCAGCGCCAACCAAATATTGGAAGCTCATTGAATCTACCAACAAAGTAACGCCATTCTTTTCAAAGAGAGTGTCATCTTCATTCACAGCATCATCAAATGTGAAGCCATACTGAAATCCTGAGCAACCGCCACCTTGAACGAATACGCGCAGCTTCAATTCTGGATTGCCTTCTTCAGCAATCAAGTCCGCCACTTTCGTAGCAGCGCTATCCGTGAACACCAATGGGGTTGGCGGCTCGGCTAAATCTTGTGCAGGTTGTGTAGCTAATTCGGTCATGATTTACTCCTAATTCAAAAGGCAATTTCTTATTTTAGGCTTTTAATGCCCAGTTTGCTGAAGGGTCATTATGGGGAAACAGCGATCTGGGTAAGGCCCATAGTCTCTGGTAACCCAAACATCAGGTTCATACACTGCACACCTTGGCCTGAAGCGCCCTTCACCAAATTGTCCTCAACTACCAAAATAACTAAAGTATCACCGCCGCCTGGACGGTGGATCGCAATCCGAATACCGTTGCTACCCCGTACAGAACGCGTCTCTGGATGACTGCCTGCTGGCATGACATCGACAAATGGCTCATCTTTATAGAAATTCTCATAAAGCTTTTGGTAATCCACATCTTTACCAGCCTCAGTCAACCGGACATACAAAGTCGAATGAATTCCTCTAATCATCGGCGTTAAATGCGGTACGAAAGTCAAACCGATCTGATCATGGCCAGCGATTGCCTTCAGGCCCTGTTCGATTTCCGGTAAATGGCGATGCCCCTTCACGCTATAGGCCTTGAAGTTATCACTTGCTTCAGACAATAGTGTACCGATCTCAGCTTTCCGGCCAGCACCAGAAGTGCCTGACTTTGAGTCAGAAATAATATGCGTGCCATCGATAAGGTGTTTGCCGCCAGTCGATTTAGGTGACAGCAAAGGCGCTAGACCTAGCTGCACTGATGTTGGATAGCAACCCGCCAAACCAACTATGCGCGCTTTCTTAATGGCCTCACGATTAATCTCTGCCAAACCATAAACAGCCTCAGCCAAAATTTCTGGGCAGGTGTGCTCCATGCCGTACCACTTTGCAAATTCTTTAATATCCTTCAAACGAAAGTCTGCGGCAAGATCCAAAATCTTCACATTGTTAGCGAGCAATTCTTTTGCTTGTGCCATTGCAACGCCATGTGGAGTTGCGAAGAACACCACATCACATTCATTCAGCTTGGCTTCATCTGGCGTCGTAAATTTGAGAGCAACACGGCCACGCAAAGATGGAAACATCTCAGCCACTGGCATGCCAGCTTCTGTGCGAGAAGTAATTGCAGTGAGCTCTACCTCAGGATGCTGCGCCAATAAACGCAACAATTCCACTCCGGTATATCCAGTGCCACCTACGATGCCAACTTTAATCATGCCATTCTCCAAAATACCGATCATGAGAAGTTTCTTTTAAAACTTCTGAATACCTCAATTGTAGAAACAAAAAGGGCCGCTTGCGCGACCCTTTCGATAAAACTTGAGCGACTGAAAGAATTAGCGCTTGCTGAACTGCTTACGACGACGCGCGCCGTGCAGACCAACTTTTTTACGCTCAACTTCACGAGCATCGCGAGTTACCAAACCTGCTTTAGACAGGGCTGGCTTCAAGGCGTTGTCGTAGTCGATTAATGCACGAGTAACGCCGTGACGAACTGCACCAGCTTGGCCAGTTTCACCGCCACCAGAAACGTTTACTTTGATATCAAAGGTCGTTAAGTGGGCTGTGAGAGCCAAAGGCTGACGAGCGATCATGCGTGATGTTTCACGAGCAAAATAGGCATCGATAGGCTTACCATTAACAATGATTTCGCCCTTGCCAGATTTAATGAATACACGCGCCACAGAACTCTTGCGACGACCAGTACCGTAATTCCAATTTCCGTAATTAATAGCCATTTGGGTTCCTTAAATCTCTAACGCTTTAGGCTGTTGAGCCGTGTGCGGATGATTAGCGTCGCCATAAACTTTCAATTTCTTGATCATGGCATAGCCTAGTGGGCCTTTTGGCAACATACCCTTCACAGCCTTCTCCAAAGCGCGACCTGGGAAACGGTCTTGCATCTTGTCGAAGTTGGTCGAGCTAATACCACCTGGGTATCCGCTGTGACGGTAATAAATTTTGTTCAAGCCTTTTGTGCCTGTGACACGGAGCTTAGATGAATTGATGACAACGATAAAGTCGCCAGTATCAACGTGTGGGGTGTATTCAGGCTTGTGCTTGCCGCGTAGACGGAGTGCCACTTCACTGGCGACACGACCGAGGACTTTGTCCGTAGCGTCAATCACGAACCATTCATGCACTACCTCATGGGATTTTGCAGAAAAAGTTTTCATGATTTCTAAAATTGTTATAGTCAAAAAAATTACCCCAACCAAATTACATCCACCTTGGCCCTGCTTATGTTTGCAAGCTCGCAGATTCTGCAATTTACTTGGTACAACAAATTACCGCTGACCGGCTCGGTAATTCAGTAAAGCCTTGAATTGTAACCTAAAAAAAACCCAGGAACGAGTCCTGGGTTGGAATCCACCTATGTTTGGGTGGAGGAGACACTGGGAGGTAAGTCGCAGTCTTATACAAGACTGACTACCAATATGGTTATTGTATCCATATGCATGGTGCGACGCAAGAATATTGATCAAAATCAATTTTTTTATGTTGCTGTGCAGCAACTTGATTTCCCATAAAATAGGTAAACTATTGATAATATTGATTAATTTAGTAAGTTAGGGGTCACTAATAATGGAATGTCGAGTAAGTTGGTTGGGTAATGGCGGGATGGCTTTTTCTGCAGAAACTGGCAGTGGCCACCTCGTAAACATGGATGGTGCCCCTGAAGCTGGTGGCAAAAACCTCGCTCCAAGGCCAATGGAGCTGCTTTTAGTGGGTGCAGGCGGATGCTCTGCATTTGATGTGGTTTTAATCCTACAGAGGGCCCGCCAAGCCATTACCGGCTGTGAAGTGGCCCTCCAGGCTGAGAGGGCTTCAGAAGACCCGAAAGTCTTTACTAAGATTAATTTGCACTTTACGGTCAAAGGAAAAGACCTAGATCAGGCAAAGGTAGATCGCGCCGTAAAGCTCTCACATGAAAAATATTGCTCGGCTACGACTATGTTGGCTAAAACTGCAGAACTGACCTACAGCGTCGAAATCATTGCGGAATAAGTGCAGAGTCAATCGATAAGCCGGATTCTGTCGCCTAGATTTGCATCTAGGGGCAATCATTCCTCTAGGCCGGCAGTTACCTGACGGCTCAAGCTCCCTACCCGCAGACTCAGCGGGACGCCTCATCGCCTGCTTACTTGGGATTGCTCCAGGTGGAGGTTACCGCGTTTCACCGTAACTAAATACGCTCGTCTCTGTGGCCCTATTCCTCACGTCGCCGTGGATGGCCGTTAGCCATCACCCTTCCCTATGGAGTCCGGACTTTCCTCCCCCTCAATAAAGAGGCGGCGATTGCCCAATTGACTCTGCGCCTGCAGTCTAACGCAGTCAGGCCAATTTGGCTAAGAAAGTAATGATTTGTGTTTTTTAAACGAGTGACCAGGCGATGGTTTCGCCAGCACGCAAAGGGACAATGGTGGTGTCGCCTAATGGCAATTCAGCAGGGATGCTTTGCGCTTGCTTTACCAGAGTAATTTTTTTGCTATTGCGTGGCAGAGAATAAAAATCAGGGCCAAAGAAACTAGCAAAGCCTTCTAACCGGTCTAACTTACCAACACTCTCAAATGCTTCTGCATATAAACCTAAAGCATTAAAGGCGCTGTAACAACCCGCGCAACCACAAGCTGCCTCCTTGACGTCCTTAGCATGAGGCGCACTATCCGTACCCAAGAAGAAACGAGAGTTACCGCTGGACGCAGCCTCTAAAAGTGCAACGCGATGTTCTTCGCGCTTAAGCACAGGTAAACAATAATTGTGTGGACGAATGCCACCAGCAAAAATAGCATTGCGATTCATGAGTAGATGCTGCGGAGTAATCGTGGCTGCAATCGTATTCTTTCCACCCGTTGCTGCATCACGCACATAGTGGGCTGCTTGCTTGGTAGTGATGTGCTCAAACACAATCTTGAGCTCAGGAAATTTTTTACGAAGAGGCTCTAAAACCGTATCAATGAATACCGCTTCACGATCAAAGATATCGATTTCAGAGCTGGTTACTTCACCATGCACTAAGAGCGGCATACCAACAGCTTGCATCGCTTCTAATGCCGCATGGCAATGTTTAAGATCACTGACACCGGCGTCACTATTCGTCGTTGCACCTGCTGGATATAACTTAAAACCTACAATGCCTGCAGCCTTGGCCTTACGAACCTCATCTGCAGAAGTATTGTCAGTGAGATACAAAGTCATCAAAGGCGTGAAGTCACTGACACCCAGAGACTTTAAATTCGATTCAATGCGAGATTGATAGGCCTTAGCCAAATCCACAGTAGTTACTGGTGGTTTGAGATTGGGCATGATGATCGCACGCGCAAATTGACGCGCAGTGTCTGCCAACACATCTTTCATTACTTCACCATCACGAATGTGCAAATGCCAATCGTCCGGCTGAATCAGTTGAATTTGTGTAGGGCTATTAGACATATTATTTATCGAGCAAGATAATGCGGAAATCATTCACGTTAGTAAGTGTAGGGCCAGTTTCCACTAAAGCGTCTAATTCTGCAAAGAAGCCATAGCAATCATGTGCTGATAAGAATTTCTCTGGAACCAGACCTGCAGTCTGGCTAGATTGGCGCACGGCGCTATCAAACCAGGCACCGGCGTTCTTTTCGCTACCATCAATGCCATCGGTATCCGCAGCCAAAGCAGCTATTCTTGGCAAATCAGAGCTAGCAGCTAAAAGTGAGAGTAGATATTCACTGCAACGACCGCCACGGCCTTTTACGTCTGCTGGAATCGTCACAGTACATTCACCCCCTGAAATGAGGGCAAGCGGACTATCAATTCCCTTAGCCATATAGTCACGAGCTAACGCAGCCTGCTCCACACCAACTTCTTGCGCCTCACCAGTAATAGTGTCCCCCAAAACAATGGGTTCATAACCCTGCGTGCTCACATAGTCAGCAGCAGCCTCTAAACTTTTATAAGCAGTTGCAATCACATGATTGGCCACTTGAGCGGAGATTAAATCAGAATCTTTCAGAGTCTCTGGCTTTTCACCAGCCAAACCTTGTTTGAGATGATTCAATACTGATCCAGGGATAACCGAATCATCTAAATCATATTTTTGCAAGATGTTGAGTGCATCTAAATAGGTTGAGTAGTCTGCAGCACACGGGCCGCTAGCAATATCGGCTGGTGAGTCGCCTGTGACATCAGAAATTAATAAAGCCTCGACTCGTGCGCCACGGGCGATAGCTACTCTAGCTAAATTGCCACCCAAGATTGCAGATAAATGTTTACGCACCACATTCATTTCTTCAATAGGTGCACCACTACGCAAGAGCGCTTTAGTGGTCTTGCGCATATCATCAATCGAGATACCTTCTTGCGGCAGGGTAAGAAGGCTTGATCCACCACCAGAGACTAAGGCGATCAATACGTCGCCCTTTTCCAATTGATTGGTTAAGGCAAAAATTTCTTTAGCTCCATCCATGCCAGCTTGATCGGGCACTGGATGGCCAGCCTCTACGATCTTGATGAAGGAGGTTGGTGAGCCGTGACCATAACGCGTCAGCACAACGCCCTCTAACTTCACCTGTGGCCAATGGGATTTGGCATAAGCTTCTAATGCACTAGCCATCGAAGCGCTAGCCTTACCTGCACCTACTACCAAACATTTACCCTTAGGCTCTTGCCCAACTGGAAATATCTTTGCTAAGAACTGGGGAACAATGACCTGTGGATCAGCAACCGCTACTGCAGCAGAAAAAGCATTTTTAAGAATTGCTTCTTTACTTGTTGCCATAGAGGGAAAAGAACTGTTTTGAGTCATCCAGCTATTCTAATCAACCGTGGCACGCTCTTGCATCTGCCACATCTCCGCGTACCTTCCTTGAGCTGCAAGCAACTCTTCGTGAGTTCCTCGCTCCACAATCTGACCACGGTCCATCACTAAAATTTGATCGGCATGAATAATAGTTGAAAGACGATGAGCAATAATGAGGGTTGTCCGGTTCTTGGCCAAACTGAGCAGCTCTTCCTGAAAAGCGCGTTCTGTTTTGGAATCTAGAGCTGAAGTTGCTTCATCAAAAATCAACATAGCCGGTTTTTTGAGGAGTGTTCGCGCAATCGCTACGCGTTGTTTCTCACCCCCAGAAAGCTTCAAACCTCTCTCGCCAACCTGTGTGTCATACCCCTCTGGCAAGCGCTTAATAAAGCTATCGATTTGAGCTGCCCTAGCCGCCTCTTGCACCTCTTCAATCGTTGCTGAAGGATCGCCATAGGCAATGTTGTAACCAATCGTGTCATTGAATAAAACGGTATCTTGCGGAACGATGCCGATTGCTTTACGCAAGCTAGCCTGTGTCACATCTTGAATATTCTGCCCTGCAATCAGAATTTCTCCTGACTGCACATCATAAAAACGGAATAGTAATCTGGCGAGAGTACTTTTACCTGCGCCACTTTGACCCACTACCGCCGTAATGGTTCCAGCAGGAATATTGAAGCTGACATCACGCAGAATTTCACGCTTGGCATCATAGTGAAACGACACATGCTCAAACCTAACGTCTGGGCCATGTCCCTGGTCATGAACTTGTAGCGGCCTTGCATCTGGAGAATCAGCAATCTCTTTATCGGTATTCAGCAATGAGAACATCCGATCCATATCCGTTAATGACTGCTTAATTTCACGATATATGACCCCCAAGAAATTAAGCGGAATATAGAGCTGAATCATCAAGGTATTTACCAGCACCAGATCGCCCAAAGTCATCGTGCCATTGACAACGCCGACAGTAGCGCGCCACAGAATCAACATTAAGCCGGTAGCAATAATGATCTGCTGGCCAAGATTTAATACGGCTAAGGTCTTTTGTGACTTCACTGCTGCAGATTGATAGCGCAGCAAGTTTTCATCGTAACGCCTGGCCTCAAAGGCCTCGTTACCAAAATACTTCACTGTTTCAAAATTCAAGAGCGAGTCAATGGCTTTTTGATTGGCCTTTGAATCCATATCATTCATAGTGCGGCGGTAATGGGTACGCCACTCAGTAACCATCACCGTAAAAATAATATAGAGGACTAAGGCTATAAATGTAATTGCAGCAAACCAAATATCGTATGAATAGGCAAGGTAGCCCAACACCAAACAAAACTCAATTACTGTTGGCAAGATGCTATAGAGCGAGTAAGAAATCAGTGACTGAATACCACGTGTACCGCGCTCGATATCTCGACTCACGCCACCCGTCTGACGGGCTAGATGAAAGCTCAGCGCCAATGAATGCAAATGCTCAAATACCTGAAGCGCCACTTTACGAACTGCATTCTGGGTAACCTTGGCAAATAAAGCTTCACGCAACTCTGTAAACAAGGATGCGGAAATTCTTAATAAGCCGTAGGCCAGAATAATTCCCAAGGGAACAGCCAAAAGGGCTTGGGGAGAACTTGCTTTGATATCCAAAGAGTCAATTAACTCTTTCATCACAATTGGAATGCCGAGATTAACGACCTTGGCAGCTATTAAACAGCTCAGGGCAATAATTACCCGAAAGCGATACTCCAGAAGATAAGGGAGGAGATCACGAATGACGCGCCAATCACCGCGCCCTGGTGTTTTTGAATCTGCGCTACCGTGATGATGTCCTGATGAATGTCTCATCGCTCTATCTTATTCCTAATTGGCTATTTGACTCGGCTTAGTTCGCAGAAAATAATTTCAAAATAGCCTCGCCATTGCTGCGAGAAAAACATTTCTTAGCGGCCTCTTCATAAGGGAGCCACTCATATGCAACATGCTCCCTTGGGGCAAGTGTGATTGAAGTGCTATCCGGAACTTCTAGCGCAAACCAATGTTCGATATTTCGGGTAACACCTGGGGCATAACGAAATCGCCACTCAGGATAGATTTCATACTCGATGTGATGATGCAGGTTTTGCAACGCCTCTTTTGGTAGGCGCACCACCGCAATCCCCGTCTCTTCAAATACTTCTCGCGTAGCTGCTAAAGCCAGATCCTCATCGAGAGCATCAAGACTACCAGTGACAGATTGCCAAAAGCCAGAGCGGTCAGCACGCTCTATCAATAAAACATCCCTATTCGATCTGTAGATAACGACTAAAACCGAAATAGGGATTTTCAAGATGGTATTACTGAAGTTGCTTTATGCGGCAGGGGTAGCTTGACGCAAACGGATATGCAACTCACGCAGTTGACGCTCGTCTACTGGGCTTGGGGCCTGAGTTAACAAGCACTGCGCACGTTGTGTTTTAGGGAAAGCAATCACATCACGAATGGATTCTGCACCAGTCATCATCGTTACGATGCGATCCAGGCCGAACGCAATACCGCCGTGAGGAGGCGCGCCATACTGAAGTGCATCTAACAAAAAGCCAAACTTCGCTTGCGCTTCTTCTGCATCAATTTTCAATGCACGGAATACCTGGCTTTGAACAGCCTCTTGGTGAATACGGACTGAGCCGCCACCAATTTCACTACCGTTCAACACCATGTCATACGCTTTAGCCAAGCACTTACCTGGATCAGACTCCAGATGCTTCATGTGCTCATCTTTAGGACTGGTAAACGGATGATGGCAGGCAACCCAACGGGCTTCGCCTTCATCGTAGTCAAACATTGGGAAATCAACTACCCACAACGGCTTCCAACCTTCGGTAAAGAGACCATGCGCTTTACCCCAAGCGGACTGACCAATACGTAAACGTAAATTACCAATCGCATCGTTTACTACTTTTTCTTTATCGGCACCAAAGAAAATAATGTCGCCATCTTTTGCACCCGTGCGCTTCAAGATGCCTTCGATCGCCGCATCATGCAAATTCTTCACGATTGGTGACTGCAAGCCATTGCGGCCTTCAGCAACGGAATTGACCTTGATCCAAGCCAAGCCTTTAGCGCCGTAGATACTGACGAACTGGGTGTAGTCATCAATTTCGCTACGGCTAATTTCAGCACCACCAGGCACGCATAAGCCCACCACTCGTCCACCCACTTGGTTAGCGGCACCTGAGAACACCTTGAAATCAACGTCTTTCATTAAATCAGTCAATTCAGTGAATTCAAAGTTCACACGCAAATCTGGCTTATCAGAGCCAAAACGCGCCATACCTTCAGAGTAAGGCATGGTTGGGAATGGATTAGGCAACTCAACATTCATCGTCTTCTTGAAAATATGTCGAATCATGTTTTCAAACAAATCACGAATTTCTAACTCACTCAAGAAAGCAGTTTCACAGTCGATCTGAGTAAATTCAGGTTGACGATCCGCACGCAAGTCTTCGTCACGGAAACACTTGGTAATTTGATAGTAGCGATCAAAGCCAGCGACCATTAACAACTGTTTGAATAACTGTGGAGACTGTGGCAGCGCAAAGAACTGGCCATCATGAACACGGGAAGGCACCAAATAATCACGCGCGCCTTCTGGGGTGCTCTTAGTTAACATCGGTGTTTCGATATCGATAAAGCCAGCATCATCTAAATAACGACGACACTCCATCGCCACGTTGTAACGCAACCGTAAATTCTTTTGCATTTGTGGGCGACGCAAATCCAATACGCGATGAGTTAATCGAGTGGTCTCTGACAAATTCTCATCATCAATCTGGAACGGCGGAGTTACAGAAGCATTCAGAATCACCAAGCTATGGCAGAGGATCTCTACTTTTCCACTAACTAAATCCGTGTTCTCAGTGCCGGCAGGACGTGCACGTACAAGACCTTTAATCTGTATACAGAACTCGCTACGAACTTGCTCAGCAAGAGCAAACATTTCTGGGCGATCAGGATCGCAAACAACCTGTACAAAACCTTCGCGGTCACGCAAGTCAATAAAGATCACGCCTCCGTGGTCACGACGGCGATTAACCCATCCAGCAAGAGTGACTTCTTGACCAATCAGTGAATCGGTTACCTGGCCGCAGGTATGGCTTCGCATTGACATAACAATTTCCTATAAATCAAAAATGGTGTGGCAACTGGGATGCAGTTAAACCACTAGAACTATTGGGGGGAACAGAGCCCATTGAAACAATATGTTTCAGAGCCTCTTCCACACTCATCTCTAATTCAATCGTTTGTGCACGTGGCACGATCATGAAAAAACCAGAGGTTGGATTTGGGGTTGTAGGCAAAAATACGTTGACGTAATCTTCACCCAATTTGGCAGTTACTTCTCTTGCGGGAATGCCAGTTTGAAAAGCAATCGCCCAAGAATCCGCATGGGGATATCGAATCAGCAAGGCTTTGCTAAAAGCTTGCCCACTTCCAGAAAATAAAGTGGATGAGACTTGCTGAACGCTGGAATAAATGGAACGAACAATCGGTATGCGATTAACAAATTTATCCCAAACTTTTAACCACCACTGTCCGGCAAAATTAATTGCGGTCAATCCAGTGAGAAGGATGACCACAATCACAATCAGTATTCCAACACCCGGGAGGTCGCGGAAATGCTGCAAATCTCTAGCGGCATCCTCAGGGAGAACAATAATAATGGCGTGCATTACAGAACCAAAAACACCATCGAGCAGGCCCAAGCCCCAAGCAATCACCCAAATGGTGATCGACAAGGGTGCCCAAACGAGGATGCCAGCGATAAAGTATTTTTTCATGTGTTCTGCCTAACCCGCTATTTTAGCGGGTTAGCAGCCAATCAGCGAGAGACTAATAAATGCCTAGGCTGATGATCAAAATTCCAGCCAAAAACCCGCCAGCAAAGAGTAAAGCGCCTGCCAAAAGGCGATGTGTACGTCTTTCTTGCAATAAAAGGGCCTTTAAGACCTCTAATTCGCCATTTTGGTCTTTGATGGGGGAACGGGCCTGCGCTAGGCTATCCGCAATCAAACGGGGCAATGTTGGCAGAATTTTGGCCCAAGTAGGCGCCTCTTCCTTGATGCCATCAATGAGACCACGCCAACCCAACTGCTTGCTTACCCATTTTTCCAGAATCGGCTTAGCCGTTTTCCAAAGATCCAGGTCGGGATCCAGTTGACGAGCCAGACCCTCGACATTCAAGAGGGTTTTTTGTAGCAAAGTGAGTTGCGGCTGAATTTCTACCTTAAAGCGACGTGAAGTTTGGAACAGGCGCATGAGCACGATGCCCAAGGAAATTTCTTTCAGAGGGCGATCGAAATACGGTTCGCAAACTGAACGTACCGCACCCTCTAATTCTTCAACGCGGGTATTCGCCGGAACCCAACCCGATTCAATATGTAACTCAGCAACTCGGCGGTAATCGCGATTAAAGAATGCCAGAAAATTCAAGGCTAAATAATTTTTGTCAGATTCGCTTAATGCACCAACAATTCCAAAATCTAGAGAAATGAAACGGCCAAATGTTTCTGGCTCTAAGCTAATCATAATGTTGCCGGGATGCATATCTGCATGGAAGAACCCATACTCAAACACTTGAGTAAAGAATATCTCTACGCCATCTGAAGCCAACTTCTTAAAGTCAACGCCCGCCTCTCTGAGTGCTGCCGTTTTACCAATTGAGATGCCATACATTCTCTCCATGACAATCACATTGGTGTGACATAAATCCCAATACATCTCGGGAATCATTAACTTATTCGAATCCGCAAATTGCCTACGTAGCTGACTCGCATTAGCGGCTTCGCGCATGAGATCAAGCTCATCATGCAAATAAGTATCGAACTCCGAAACGTTCTCACGCGGTTTTAAACGGCGGCCATCTTCGGAGCTTTTTTCAATCACTTTAGCTAAGTCGTACATCAAAGCCAAATCACCCTCAATCACCGGCAAAATACCGGGGCGCAAGACCTTGATGGCTACTGAACGACCCTCCCATTCAGGATGCTTATCTGTGCCACGCAAGACTCCGAAGTGCACCTGTGCCACTGAGGCACTAGCGACAGGTGTTGCATCAAAGCTAATAAACACTTCTTCAATTGGTTGACCTAGATCCGCTTCAATCAAGCGACGAGATTCTTCGTTTGAGAATGGTGGTACCTGATCTTGTAATTTAGCCAACTCATTAGCGATATCTTCTGGCAATAAATCGCGACGTGTAGAAAGTACTTGACCAAATTTCACAAAAATAGGGCCTAGTGCCTCTAGCGTCAATCGAATACGCTCACCTCTAGGTAAATGACTGCCAGGAGACATCCAGCAAAGCACTGTTAAGAATCCGCGACGAATGCCCGGCTTTAGAAGATCGCGAAGCAGTGGCAATAAACCATAACGCCATGCGGTAAAGAAAATGAAAAAGAGACGAGCAATTCGACGCACGATTTATTTAGCCTTTTGCTCTAGAAGTTGAATACGTTTTTCCATACGATCTACAGACTCGCGCAAATCACTTAATTCGGATTTAAGAACCATAAAGTCTCGTTTATTTAAAAGCACTTTCTTTTCTTCGCTGACATACTCCACTACATTGTCCAGCAAATCGCTTGCAGCAGAACGTGTGGCAGACACAAACTTTTTACCCTGCCTTACGGCAAAGTTTGCAGGTGCATCTCCAATCAGACGAGCTAAATCTTCCTCGTATTCCCAGCGCAACTGTCCTGCAAGACGACCCAATAATTGGGCTAAGTCTGCATCACCAGTAATTTTGACTGCTTTGAAAGCTTGCTCTCGCAAAGAGCCAGTACTGCCCGCCAAGTCGCTCAATGCCTTGGCAGAAACCTCCAAAGTGAGCGAAGGTGCCTCAATCTCTTTTAAGTTAGCCAATAAACCATCTGACTTGATCTCAAAACACAGATTACCTAGCGGAAGTTGTAACAAGATTGTTTTGTTGGCATGACGAGCCAATTCAGCAGACGCCCAAGGCTCGCTACCCAATACGTGATTAATCCCCCGGCAGGCTGCGCCAGAAGCAATCGTATGGGTAGTCGAAAAATGTCTGTTCATGAGTGTAAAAAACCCGCACTAGTGCGGGTTTTCCGACGGAAAGTACCTAAAGCTTAAACCAACTGGGAAATACCCGCCAGTACCCAGCCGCCAGGACCTTCCACAGGCTTGCTTAAATTCCAGATTTCGGAGAAGTCGCTCGCTGGAGCTCCCTGCTGCTCACGAATCATGCCGCTGAACTGAACGCTACAGAAATAATGGGCATCTGCCGTCTCAACCCCTAAGAGCTGAGCATTAATAGTCACGACATCTGTTTGATTACTGCCATCAGTTCTACCAGCTAAATCTTGCTGAATCGTGGCAAACATATCGGGAGTTGTAAATTCACGTAAGGATGCAAGATCACCTTGGTCCCAAGCTTTTTGCAAAGTGACAAAATATTGTTTTGCATTTTCCAAAAATGTTTGCTGATCGAAACCAGGGGGCAAAGTTGACTGAAATACCTCAGGCTCTGCACTCACCCCACCGAATGCATTTGCAGCAGGAGTGAATGCAGGTTCTTGTCTGGGCATCTCAACGCTATTGCGCTGCATGCCTTGTGATGGCGCATTTGAGTTTTGACCAGCACCAGACATCGCTGGCAATAATCTACGAATCACAAACATAATGACAAAGCCAGCCAACATTGCGATCAGCAAACCAGTAATTAATGAAGAGGCTGCTTCACCTAAACCAAAATGCGATAAGAGGTAACCAATTCCCAGGCCCGCAGCTAAGCCACCCAAAATACCACCCATGCCACCAAAACGACTAGGCGCAGGTGCTTGAGGGGCGGGGGCTGGGGAAGTCGGCTGTGCTTGCTGAACTGGCTTTTGCACAGGAGCAGTCTGACGTTGCATTGGTGCACTTGGCGCGCGTCCAAGACTTCTTCCGCCACCTAAGCGAGCAGCATCAACCTGACCAACCATTGCAATGATCAAAGTAAAGCTCAAGAGAACTGCTTTAAAAAAATGTTTATTCATTTTTAGATTTACCCCTTCTGATAACTACTCAACTTCTTTAGTTTTTAAGACTTTAAAAACTATACGACTATTAGTATTTAATACCAATATGTAAGGCAACGATACCCCCAGTCATCCTGTGGGTTTCCACTTCATCAAAACCAACCCCCAACATCATTTCTTTAAGGGTTTCTGCATCGGGATGCATGCGAATCGATTCAGCTAAATAGCGATAGCTTTCTGAATCTTGTGCAATCTTCTCACCCAACCAAGGCAAAACCTTAAATGAATAAGTGTCATATACGGGTTGCAAAAAGGCATCAGGCTTAGAGAACTCCAATACCAAAACACGGCCACCAGGTTTGATCACACGGCACATTTCACCTAAAGCCATCTCTTTATGTGTCATGTTACGCAAACCAAAGGCAACGGTCACCACGTCAAAATGATTATTCGGAAAAGGAATTTTTTCGGCATCAAACTGAACGCAAGGCAAAGCCATACCGCGATCCAATAGGCGGTCACGCCCCACACCCAACATAGAAGCATTGATATCACTTAACCAAACTTGAGCATCTGGGTTGCGTCCCCAATCAGCCGCTTTTGCGAAAGCCGCGGCGAGATCGCCAGTACCGCCAGCAATGTCCAAAATCTTTTGGCCAGGACGAACATTTGCACGAGCAATCGTCACTTTTTTCCAAACCCGATGCAGCCCGAATGACATCAGGTCATTCATGACGTCGTACTTGCTGGCTACCGAATGAAAAACCTCGGCAACCTTGCCGGCTTTTTCAGCTTCATCAACACTTTGATACCCGAAGTGCGTTTTACTCATTAGTGACTTCCACAAGAATGGCCTGATGCACTGCCTGCTTGTGTCATCGGTGTATCGCGGTCTAAGCCAGCGGCGGCCAATTTATCTAAATGCTCTTTCCATAACTGCTCCTGGTTCTCACACAGAAACAATAAATAATCCCAGGTAAACAAGCCAGAGTCGTGCCCATCAGAAAAGCTAGGCTTGAGTGCATAGTGCCCAACGGGTTCAATGTTGGCAATCAAAACATCACGCTTGCCCGTCTGTAATGTTTCCTGCCCAGGCCCATGGCCCTGAACTTCGGCGGAAGGAGATAAAACCCTCAACAACTCAAACGGCAGGCGATAAATCTTGCCGCCCTCGTAAGAGAGTTCCAAGACCTTGGATTGCTGATGCACAACGATATTACTTGGAATCATTAAACGAGGACCCTCTCAATGCCACCTTGGTTAGCCTTGGCTACATAGTCCTGCATCCAGTCTTTACCAAGTAGCTTCTGAGCCATTTCAACAACGATGTAATCGGCTGTAGTGTCGCTATCCGCATCAAAACGTGTCAAGCCTTGTAAGCATGATGGGCAACTAGTTAACACTTTGACTTCGCCAGTGAAATCATCTTTGCGCAATTCAGTCGCCGCTTTTTCCATCTCAATCTGTTTGCGGAAACGCACTTGAGTAGAAATATCAGGACGTGTGACGGCTAATGTGCCAGATTCACCGCAGCAACGATCATTCTTCGCAATCGCCTTACCATCTTCGAGTTGAATTAACTCATTCACCGTCTTCAAAGGGTCTTGTAACTTCATTGGAGAGTGGCAAGGATCGTGATACATATACTTCACACCCGTTACGCCAGAGAGCTTAACGCCCTTCTCTGCCAAGAACTCATGAATATCAATAATGCGGCAGCCAGGGAAAATCTGTTCGAACTGGTAGCCAGCTAACTGGTCATAACAAGTGCCACAAGAAACAACCACGGTCTTGATATCCAAGTAATTGAGGGTATTGGCAACACGATGGAATAACACACGGTTATCCGTGATCATCTTCTCTGCTTTATCAAAGTCGCCATTACCACGCTGTGGGTAGCCGCAACAGAGATAGCCTGGTGGCAGAACCGTTTGAACACCTACATTCCACAACATCGCCTGAGTAGCCAAACCAACCTGAGAGAACAAGCGCTCAGATCCGCAACCCGGGAAGTAGAACACCGCCTCAGTATCTGCAGAAGTTGTCTTAGGATCACGAATAATTGGAACGTAGTTCGCATCCTCAATGTCCAACAAAGCACGCGCCGTTTTCTTGGGTAGATTGCCAGGCATCTTCTTATTTACAAAAAAGATCACCTGCTCTTTAACGCTCGGCTTTCCTACTGTTGCAGGCGGATGGGCAGTTTGTTTTTTCGCAAACTTGCGTAAGACATCATTACCCAGGCGTTGCAACTTATAACCCCAACCGATCATCGTCTTGCGAGCAAGATTAATCGATTCTGGGCTGGTGGCATTCAAGAAGAACATGGATGCTGCTGTGCCAGGATTAAAGCGCTGCTGCCCCATCTTGCGCAAGAGATTACGCATGTTCATGGTCACATCACCAAAGTCGATATTGACCGGGCATGGAGTTAAGCACTTATGGCAAACCGTGCAATGCGCTGCGACATCATCAAACATTTCCCAATGGCGAATCGAAACACCACGTCGAGTTTGCTCTTCATATAGGAAGGCTTCAATCAATAGTGATGTTGCGAGGATTTTGTCGCGTGGGCTATAGAGCAAGTTTGCACGAGGTACATGGGTCGAGCAAACAGGTTTACATTTGCCGCAACGTAAACAATCTTTTACGCTATCAGCAATAGCACCAATATCGCTTTGCTGCATGATGATTGACTCATGGCCCATCAAACCAAAGCTAGGCGTGTAGGCCATGCTCAGATCAGCATGTGGCATCAACTTGCCTTTATTAAAGCGGCCTTCTGGATCAACGCGATTCTTATAGCTGCGGAAATCTTTGAGTTCAGCTTCTGTTAAATACTCTAATTTAGTAATACCAATACCATGCTCACCGGAAATCACACCGTCTAATGAGCGGGCTAATTTCATGATCCGATCTACGGCGCGATGCGCATCTTGCAACATCTCGTAGTCATCCGAGTTCACCGGGATATTGGTATGAACGTTGCCATCGCCAGCATGCATGTGCAACGCGACGAATACGCGCTTACGCAACACGTTTTTGTGAATTGCTTCTAGCTCGGCCAGAATCGGCTCAAATGCCAAACCACCAAAGATGATGCGCAACTCTGAGCGCACTTCCTCTTTCCATGAAGCGCGCAGACTGTAATCCTGCAGTCGCGGAAAATAAGAGTCCATCTCAATGAGCCACTCAGCCCAACGCCCACGGACCTTGGCAATAAGCTCTAGGGCTTGCTGAACACGATCTCCCAAGATTTCTGCTGTAGGGATCTCATACTCAGCATCACTCTTACCTAGCGGTAATGCGCTCTTTTTCAAGAAAGTCTCAAGACCATCGAGTACTTGCAACTTGTTCTTGAGAGAGAGCTCAATATTGATGCGATCGATACCGTCGGTGTACTCACCCATACGCGGCAAAGGAATCACGACGTCTTCATTAATCTTGAAAGCATTGGTATGACGGGCAATCGCAGCTGTGCGGGCACGATCGAGCCAGAACTTCTTACGAGCCTCAGCGCTGACTGCAACAAAGCCTTCGCCAACACGTAAGTTCGCCATCCGCACTACCTCACTAGTAGCTGCAGCAACGGCTTCTTCATCATCGCCAGCAATATCGCCAATCAATACCATCTTCGGCAAGCTATTGCGCTTTGATTTAGTTGAATAACCCACCGCTCTTAAATAGCGATCGTCCAAATGCTCTAGGCCGGCCAAGATTGGGCCACCTTGCTTGCTTAAGCCATCTAAGTATGCTTTGATCTCCACAATACTGGGGATCGCTTCTCGCGCTTGACCAAAAAACTCCAAGCAAACCGTGCGCATGAATTTAGGCATGCGATGCAATACCCAAGTTGCGCTAGTAATCAAACCATCACAACCTTCTTTTTGCACACCAGGTAAACCTGATAAAAATTTATCAGTAACGTCTTTACCTAAACCTTCTTTGCGGAAACGTCTGCCTTCAACTTCTAATAATTCTGTTTTTAGAATGCGCTGACCCGGCTCGCTATTGCCATCAGACCAAGTGAGCTGAAAGCGGACAGTTGCCACATCATGGATCTTGCCCATATTGTGTTCAAGACGCTCGATATCCAACCAATTGCCTTGCGGATCCACCATGCGCCAGCTAGCCAGATTATCTAAAGCAGTTCCCCAAAGAACCGCTTTCTTACCACCCGCATTCATGGCAATATTGCCGCCAATGCAGCTTGCATCGGCAGAAGTAGGATCAACTGCAAACACAAGACCAGCATGCTCTGCAGCATCAGATACGCGACGGGTCACAACGCCTGCGCCAGTAAAGATGGTAGATACTTCACGATCTAAGCCTGGTAGTTTTTTAGCTTTTACGCCGCCAATATCTTGTAACTTTTCAGTGTTAATCACTGCCGACATTGCATACAGCGGAATAGCGCCACCGGTATAACCAGTACCACCTCCACGAGGAATAATGGTCAGCCCTAATTCAATACAAGCTTTCACTAAACCAGGAATTTCAGATTCGTAATCCGGCTTTAGAACAACGAGTGGAAACTCCACGCGCCAGTCTGTTGCATCGGTAACGTGAGCAGCACGAGACACACCATCAAAGCAAATATTGTCTGCAGCAGTATGACGACCTAACTCCTTACGAGCACGCTTACGAATGACTTCAACTTCTTTAAATCCGTTTTCGAAATTTTCGATTGCGCGATAAGCGGCACTTAATAGAATTTCTACTTGGTCAGCAGAATCACCACTATTGCGCTTCTTGACTTCGCCCAAGCGATGCCAGAGTGCATCAATTAATTGTTTGCGGCGATTGGGACTATCCAGCAAATCATCTTGCAAGAACGGGTTGCGCTGAACCACCCAAATATCGCCCAGAATTTCAAACAACATGCGGGCGGAACGACCTGTACGGCGAACGCCACGCAAGTTGTTGAGAACACGCCATGACTCCTCGCCCAATAGGCGAATCACAATCTCTCGATCAGAAAAGGAGGTGTAGTTGTAGGGAATTTCGCGAAGACGGGGGGAGCCCGCCTCAGCATCCAACAACTGGTTCAAAGCTAATGGTGCGTTCATAGCGACATATTTGATAAATAAGCATTTTAATTGAGTGAACCTGATAGTGGCAGGATTCCGAGAAAGTTGCTCCCCAAAGGGATAAACCCTTGCAAATCTAAGGGCTTAGGAGCCATCCGTGGTACGCTCATCGGATGGCAACGAACTATTTAAAGAAAATTTTATCGGCTCGCGTCTATGACGTAGCCAGAGAAACCGAACTTCAGCTCGCCCCAGAACTGACCAAGCGTTTGGGCAACCAGGTCTTACTTAAAAGAGAAGATAACCAGCCGGTTTTCTCCTTCAAACTCCGTGGCGCCTACAACAAAATGGCCCATTTACCCCCAGAAGCCCTAAAACGCGGGGTTATTACAGCTTCTGCAGGCAATCATGCCCAGGGTGTAGCCCTATCTGCCGCCAAAATGAAGTGCAAAGCCGTCATCGTGATGCCGGTCACGACCCCTAGCGTCAAAATAGATGCAGTCAAGGTCAGAGGCGGATCTTGGGTAGAAATCATCCTTCATGGTGAATCCTATAGCGATGCCTTTAAACATTCTGAGATTCTCGGCAAAAAACGGGGCTTAACTTTTGTCCACCCTTTTGATGATCCCGATGTCATCGCAGGTCAAGGAACGATTGCCCACGAAATTTTTACTCAATATGAAAAACCGATCGATGCGGTATTTGTTGCTATTGGCGGCGGCGGTTTAATTTCTGGCATTGGTGAATACATCAAAGCTGTTAGCCCAAAAACAAAAGTGATTGGTGTTCAAGCTTCTGACTCCGATGCCATGAATCAATCGCTCAAAGCAAATAAACGTATTGAGATGAAAGACGTCGGTTTGTTCTCAGATGGCACTGCCGTGAAATTGGTTGGCAAAGAAACATTCCGTATTTGCAAAAAAGTAGTAGACGAAATCGTCACAGTCGACACAGATGAAATCTGTGCAGCTATTAATGATGTGTTTACCGACACTCGCAGTATTCTTGAGCCCGCTGGCGCACTCGCCATTGCGGGCATGAAGAAGTATGTCGAGAAAAAACGTATCAAGAAGAAAACCTTAGTGGCTGTGGCTTGCGGGGCCAACATGAACTTTAGTCGCCTACGCTTTGTGGCTGAGCGCGCAGACGTTGGTGAGTTCCGCGAAGCGGTATTTGCAGTCACTATTCCTGAAGAACGTGGCTCCTTTAAACGCTTCTGCGAATTACTCGGCAAACGTAACGTGACTGAATTTAACTATCGTATTGGCGATCAAAGTGAAGCCCATATTTTTGTTGGCATCAGCACACAAAAATCCGGTGACAGCGAAGCGATTGCAAAGCATTTCCGCAAAGCCAAGTTTGCAACGATTGATCTCACGCATGATGAGCTAGCAAAATCGCATTTACGTCATATGGTTGGCGGGCATTCTGCACTGGCTAAAGATGAATTGCTCTATCGCTTTGAGTTCCCAGAGCGCCCAGGTGCTTTGATGAAGTTCTTAACCAGCATGGCCCCTAACTGGAATATCAGTTTGTTCCACTATCGCAATCACGGAGCCGACTATGGCCGCATTCTGATTGGTATTCAAGTACCGAAAAATGAGCAGAAGAAATTCCAAAGCTTCTTGGCAACCCTAGGCTATCCACACTGGGATGAGACTAACAATCCCGCCTATCGCCTGTTCCTGAAATAAGCCCAATCTCAAATGTCATACACACTCACCGGAAAACTCGTCGTCGCGATCTCTTCGCGCGCCCTGTTTGATTTCGAGGAAGAAAATCGCATCTTCGAGTCAACCGATGACAGCGCTTATATGAAGTTGCAGTTAGAGCGCCTCAGTGAGGCCGCTCAAAAAGGGGTAGCATTCCCCTTAGTCAAGAAACTCCTCGCTTTTAATGATGAGGGTGAGCAACGTGTCGAAGTAGTCATTCTTTCTCGCAACGATCCGGTCAGCGGTCTGCGTGTATTCCGTTCAGCCGAGCATCATGGTCTACATCTTGAGCGTGGCGTATTTACAAGAGGTAGGCCTCCGTATCATTACTTGCGCTCTCTACATGCCAATCTCTTCTTGTCTGCAAATGAAGATGATGTGCGAGCAACGATTGATGCAGGCTTTCCTGCCGCTCGCGTGTATCCAGAGTCTAGTAAAACCGCCGAGTCCCATCCTAATGAAATCCGCATCGCGTTTGACGGAGACGCAGTTCTTTTCTCCGATGAAGCCGAACAAGTCTTCCAGAAAAAAGGTCTTGAAGCCTTTGTGGATCACGAAAGTAAGAAGGTCGATATTCCCTTGCCTCCCGGCCCATTCAAACCTTTGCTAGAAGCCCTACACAGACTGCAACGCTCCACTAGTGAAAACGGTATGCGCATTCGGACAGCATTAGTTACAGCACGCTCTGCACCTGCCCATGAACGAGCTATTCGTACACTGATGGCGTGGGGCATTGATGTAGATGAAGCGATGTTCTTAGGCGGCCTCTCGAAGAGCGAGTTCTTACGAGAATTCGAACCAGACTTTTTCTTTGATGATCAAACTGGTCATTGCCAATCAGCAGCCTCTGTTGCACCTACAGGCCACGTGGTATCTGGCGTATCCAATAAACCTAAGAAGTAAGCGAAATACTGTAATGGCAACCTTACCCCTCGGGCAATCAACGCAATATCCAGATCAATATGATCCGAGTGTGTTGTTTCCCATCCCCAGATCTGAGAATAGAAAGAAGTTGGGTTTTAAAGAAGATCAAGCTCTACCCTTTGTTGGTGTTGATATTTGGAACGCCTTTGAACTCAGCTGGCTCAATCAAAAGGGTAAGCCGCAAATTGCTTTGGCAGAGTTTCAGATTCCTGCAGACTCACCGAACATGATTGAGTCCAAGTCATTCAAGCTTTATCTCAACAGCCTTAACAGCGCACGCTTTGAGGATGAGAATGAAGTTAAAGAGCGACTCATTACCGACTTATCTGCAGTCGCTGGCAGCAAGGTCACCACCCGCATCAACCCAACAGAAGCAGTCTCCAAAAAAGGGATGCAAGAAATGGGTGGCATTTTGATGGACAGATTAGATATTGAAGTAGATCCAAACCTACCCGCAGACCCAGGCCTACTCGGCGTCAATGAATCGTTTGGTCCAATAGAGCAGTGTCTTGTCTCGCACCTTCTTAAGTCTAATTGCCCAGTGACCGGTCAACCAGACTGGGCGAGCGTGCAAATTCGTTACCAAGGCAGGCCGATCCTTGAAGAGGGTTTATTGCGCTACCTCATTGGCTTTAGACAGTTAGGCGAGTTCCACGAACATTGTGTGGAAACGATCTTTACTGACATCAAGCGTCAGTGCAAACCGGAGAAGCTATCTGTATATGCGCGCTACACACGACGCGGCGGCTTAGATATCAATCCTTTCCGCACAGATCACAACTCACCCTGGCCAGATAACATTCGGCACGCAAGACAGTAAATTTATTGAAATGCAGGCAAATAAAAACCCCTTGTAGGTAATCCTAGAAGGGGTTTTTGCTATTCAACTCACCAGCTTATGACTAGCGAGTTTTTAGTAATACTTAAAACGGAATGTCGTCGTCCATTGCACCTAATGATGCAGCGTTTGATGGTGCTGGGGCAGAGTGCTCAGCCGGCTTTGAACGGCTGTAGCTCTCGCCGCCATCACCGCTTCCGCCTACTGGCTTGCCACCAAGCATTTGCATTGTTTCTGCAACGATTTCTGTGGAATACTTTTCTTGGCCACTAGCGTCAGTCCATTTGCGTGTACGCAAACGACCTTCAACATAAACCTGTGAACCTTTTTTGAGGTACTGACCAGCGATTTCTGCAAGCTTGCCAAAGAATGCAACACGGTGCCATTCTGTGGTTTCTTTCATTTCGTTAGTTTGTTTGTCTTTGTAGCGATCAGATGTTGCTACTGAGATGTTTGTCACTGCGTCGCCGCTTGGCATGTAACGCGTCTCTGGATCACGTCCTACGTTACCTACGATGATGACCTTATTTACCGAAGCCATGTTGTCTCCCGAAGAAAAATACTACTGTTATTACTGCTAAAAAATAAACTGCTCGCTTTAATTTAATCAATGAAGCTGCGGTTATGTCGTTGTGCTTACATCCTTAGAATCTGTTGCTCTCGTTGGCATTTCACCCATCGACCAAGCAATTATAAGCCAGCAAACCAAGAGTGCTGCGCCCATGGCAAAGACCGATAAATCACCATGGCTATCCATCAAATAGCCACCAATAACTGCTCCTGAGAACAGGCCAATCGATTGCGTAGTGTTGTAAACGCCTAATGCAGTGCCCTTGGATTCTTTAGCAAAACGAGACACCAAAGAAGGCTGTAAGGCTTCGAGCAGATTGAAGCCTACAAAATAAACCAGCAATGCAGTTGCAATCGTCAACACTGAATTGGCTTGCGTAAAAATCAATTCTGCAACCAGCAACAAAACAATTGCGACTAACAAAATGGTTCTTAACTTCTGCTTCTTTTCACCATAAATAATTGCGGGTGCCATGAAGACAAATGACAGTAGCACTACAGGAAGATAAATTTCCCAGTGTGAAGAAAGCGGTAATCCCGCCCGCACTAACAATCTAGGGACTACTAAGAACATCGCAACTTGAGTTGCATGTAATACAAATACACCGAGATTCAAGCGCATCAAGTCCGGACGAAAGAAAACTTCTTTCAATGAAGCCTGTTGAACTTTTGCTTCAGGCGCACTCGTTGGCAAAACGTAATAAGTGACAAACATCGCAATCACACCCAAGACTGCTAGAACGATAAAAATTCCACTCAGACTAATCGCTCGATAAATCGGGGCGGCAATCACTAAAGACAAAGCAAACGAGAGGGCAATACTGCCGCCAACCAATGCCATAGCTCGAGTGCGCACCTGCTCGCGAGTCAAATCTGCTACCCAGGCAGAAATCGCTGCTGAGACGGCACCAGCACCCATGACCCCCCGGCCAATCGCAATCCAGAGCAAATCATCTTTGGCAGCACAAATTAAGGCTCCGGCCACAAACAGGGATAGACCCCATAAAACAACGGGTTTACGCCCAATTCGGTCCGATAAACGGCCTAAAGGGATGTAAAAACAGGCCTGAATAATATTAAAGATTCCGAGAGTCAAACCGACCCAAAGTGCGTGCTCACCACCCGGCAAGCCACGCGCATGGAGGCTAAAGATGGGCAATAGCAAGAATAGGCCCAGCATACGGAGGCCAAAGATGCCTGCTAAGGCCAGAGTGGAGCGAAGTTCAGAAGGATTCATGGGAAAGAGCTATATTAACAAGTTACGCTAAAAAATCATGAATAACGAAATCAAGATCCGCGGTGCCCGCACCCACAACCTCAAAAACATCAATCTAGACATCCCTAGAGAGAAACTCGTCGTCCTTACTGGCTTATCTGGCTCAGGCAAAAGCTCATTGGCTTTTGACACTCTTTATGCAGAAGGCCAACGCCGCTACGTAGAATCTCTCTCAGCTTATGCCCGCCAGTTTTTGCAACTCATGGAAAAGCCAGATGTCGATACGATTGAAGGGCTGTCTCCAGCGATATCGATTGAACAAAAAGCCACTAGCCACAATCCCCGCTCGACCGTTGGTACCGTCACCGAAATTCATGATTACTTGCGTTTGTTATTTGCCCGCGCAGGCACGCCGCATTGCCCAGACCATGATCTACCTTTAGAAGCACAAAGTGTTTCTCAAATGGTCGATACCGTACTCTCGATGCCTGAAGATACGAAGTTGATGATTTTGGCTCCCGTCGTGAGCGAGCGCAAAGGTGAATTCGTTGATCTCTTTCAAGACCTGCAGGCACAAGGCTTTGTGCGCTTCCGTGTGCGCTCTGGTGGTGGTACAGCAAACGTAGCGAAAGCCGAGATTTTTGAAGTGGATCAATTACCAACTCTCAAAAAGAACGATAAGCACTCTATTGAAGTAGTAGTAGATCGCATTAAAGTGCGCCCTGATATTCAGCAACGTCTTGCAGAATCTTTTGAAACAGCCTTACGTTTGGCGGATGGCAAAGCCATGATCGTCGACATGGACACCGGCAAGGAGATGATTTTCTCCAGCAAGTTTGCTTGCCCAGTTTGCTCATACTCCTTACAAGAATTAGAGCCGCGCCTCTTCTCCTTTAATAACCCGATGGGCGCCTGCCCGTCATGTGATGGCCTAGGTCACCAGTCTTTCTTTGACCCTAAGCGTATCGTTGCGCACCCTGATTTATCGCTCGCTTCAGGCGCTATTAAAGGCTGGGATCGCCGCAATCAGTTCTACTTCAAACTCCTTCAGACCCTGGCTAAGCATGGCGGCTTTGATGTGGAGAAGCCATTTGAGACGCTCAACAAAAAGCAGCAAGATCTGATTCTCTTGGGATCTGGTGATGTCACCATTCCTTTCGAGTACATCAATGAGCGTGGCAAGAACAGCATTCGCGAACATGCTTTCGAAGGCATTGTTGCCAACTTTGAAAGACGCTATCGCGAAACCGATTCCATGACAGTTCGTGAAGAATTATCACGCTATCAAAATGTTCAAACCTGCCCAGAATGTAACGGCAGCCGTTTGCGCAAAGAAGCGCGCTTTGTCAAAGTGGGTGAGAAGAAACAATCGCGTGCCATCTATGAAATTAGTGCCCTACCACTCAAAGAGGCCAAAGAATATTTTGAAACACTGGAACTCAAAGGCGCTAAACGAGAAATCGCTGACAAGATCGTCAAAGAGATTGGCGCACGTTTACGCTTCTTAAATGACGTAGGCCTAGATTACCTTTCCCTCGAGCGCAGTGCTGATACTCTTTCTGGTGGAGAAGCCCAGCGTATTCGCCTGGCAAGTCAGATTGGCTCTGGCCTAACAGGGGTAATGTATGTATTGGATGAACCCTCTATTGGCCTGCATCAACGCGATAACGATCGCCTGATTGGCACCCTGAAGCACCTGCGTGATTTAGGTAATAGTGTTTTAGTTGTTGAGCATGATGAAGATATGATTCGCGCCTCTGACTGGGTTATTGATATCGGTCCTGGTGCTGGCGTTCATGGTGGCGAAGTAGTAGCTCAAGGCACACCTGCCGAAGTAGAAGCAAACCCGAATTCCTTAACTGGTGCCTACCTTGCCGGCCGTGAAGCAATTGCGGTTCCAGAAAAACGTATTCCTGTAAATGATCGCTTTTTAGAAATCATTGGTGCGCGCGGCAATAACTTGCAATCTGTTCATGCAAAAATCCCCGTTGGTTTGTTAACTTGCGTGACTGGTGTATCAGGCTCTGGTAAATCCACCTTAATTAATGACACCCTGCATCATGCTGTTGCTCAACACCTCTATGGTTCTAATGCAGAGCCTGCAGCACACGATGCAATGAAGGGTCTAGAGCATTTCGATAAAGTCATTAGTGTTGACCAATCCCCGATTGGTAGAACGCCGCGCTCTAACCCTGCTACCTACACGGGACTATTTACCCCGATTAGAGAACTCTTCGCAGGCGTTCCTGCATCACGTGAACGGGGCTATGAAGCAGGTCGCTTCTCCTTTAACGTGAAGGGCGGTCGCTGTGATTCTTGTGAGGGTGATGGCGTCCTCAAAGTAGAGATGCACTTCCTACCAGATGTCTATGTTCCTTGTGACGTTTGTCACGGCAAGCGCTACAACCGTGAGACTTTAGATATTCGCTACAAGGGTAAGAATATTCATGAAGTACTCTCGATGACAATCGAACAAGCCCATGAGTTCTTTGAAGCGGTACCCGTTGTTAAGCGCAAACTCAAAACATTGCTGGACGTAGGCCTGGGCTATGTGAAGCTTGGACAAAGTGCAACTACTTTATCCGGCGGTGAAGCACAACGCGTAAAACTCTCTCTTGAACTCTCCAAGCGTGACACCGGAAGAACCCTATACATCTTGGACGAGCCAACTACTGGTTTGCATTTCCACGATATTCAGTTGTTGCTAACTGTGATTCAAACACTCAAGAAACAAGGCAATACGATTGTCATCATTGAGCACAACCTTGATGTGATTAAGACTGCGGATTGGATTATTGACTTAGGGCCTAAGGGCGGCGCCGGTGGTGGGCAAATCATTGCTACCGGCACACCAGAAGACGTCGCGAAAAATGAATTGAGTTTTACAGGTCATTACTTAGCACCATTGCTAACTCGCAAAGCGCCTACTCCTGTAGCCGGTAAAAAGAAAAGTAAGTAAAGCAATAAAAGCGCGCAGCGCTATTAGATTGATCTCAGAGTAATTTAGCTTCAGCCAAATCGGTTGCCTCTGAATTGCCTGAGATCACCAAAATGTCGTTGGCCTCAAGCTTGAGATCCGGAATGGGGTCCAACTTCACATAATCTGCGTTTCGACCCTTGCGACGTACTGCCTGAACATTGACGCCTTCTTTCTCTAGGTCAAGCTCGCCTAAAGCTTTACCAATCGCTTTTGACTGGGGCAGCAGCGTAATGGCATGTAAACGCCAAGATTCATTGGAGCCAAAGTCATCGTCCGCAGATCCGCGGAAGTAGCCCCTCAATAGGCTGTAGCGCTCTTCCCTTGCTGTTGTGATGCGTCTCACTACCTTACGCATTGGCACACCCATGATCAATAGAACATGGGAGGCGATCATTAAGCTACCTTCAATGAGTTCGGGCACGACCTCAGTAGCTCCAGCTGCCTGCAACTTGGCGATATCCGCATCATCTCTAGTACGCACCAATACCGTCATACCAGGACGTAAGCGCTCTACCTGACGCAAGACTCGCATACTTGCTGCGGTATCGGCATAAGTAATCACGACCGCCTTTGCCCTTGAAAGGCCAGCAGCTACTAAATAGTTTTCACGACTAGCGTCGCCATAAACTACATTGTCGCCAGCAGCCGCAGCTTCTTTAACGCGATCAGGATCTAAATCCAAGGCAATGTATGGAATTTTTTCTTGATCAAGCATGCGGGCCAAACTTTGACCTGAACGACCGAAGCCACAAATGACCACATGGTTTTCATTACGAACACTCTTGGAAGCAACACGAGTTAATGCAAGCGATTGCAGCAACCATTCGTTACTGGCAAAACGCATCGCAATGCGATCGCTATATTCAATGAGGAATGGTGCGCAGAACATGGAGATCAACATCGCTGCCAATACTGCTTGACTCAAGGTGGGATCAATTAGATCCAGGCCATCAATTTGATTGAGCAAAACAAAGCCGAATTCACCTGCTTGAGCTAAGCACAAGCCCGTTCTAATGGAGATGCCAGGACTAGAGCCAAAGCTCCGTGATAGCAAAGCAATAAGGCCAAACTTGAAGATGAGTGGGCCAACGAGTAAAACCAAAACCAATATCCACTGCTCACGAATGACGTTGAAATCGAGCAACATGCCAATCGTCACAAAGAAGAGGCCGAGCAAAACATCGCGAAACGGCTTGATATCCTCTTCCACTTGATGGCGGTAAGGCGTTTCAGAAATCAACATGCCAGCTAAGAACGCACCAAGCGCTAGCGACAAACCAAAGTGCTCGGTAAGCGCCGCCATACCCAAAACAATCAACAACAGATTGAGCATGAACAACTCTTGTGAGCGCAACTTAGCAACCAACTTAAACCAATGGCTCATCAAGCTTTGGCCAATGAAGAAAATCAATACCAAGGCGATGGTGATTTTGATAGACGCTGCAGTTAACGCAACGAACAAATCGGAAGGATTTTTCCCGAGCGATGGTAATAGGATCAACAGGAAGACCACTGCTAAATCCTGGAATAACAAAATACCCACGACATTGCGACCATGCTCTGTCTCTAATTCAGCGCGATCAGAAATCAGCTTGGTCACAATTGCAGTTGATGACATTGCCAGCGCACCACCTAAGGCGATCGCAGCATGCCAAGAGATGGGATAAATCCAATTCATTAGCAAACTGGCTGGGATTGCTAAAAGCATTGTTAGAATGACTTGGCTGCCACCAAGGCCAAATACGATCGATCGCATTGCCCTTAATTTATGCAGGTTGAATTCCAAGCCAATCGAGAACATCAAGAAAACCACGCCAAATTCAGCCAAATACTTCACTGTGGCTGAATCATTCGCCAAGCCCAGGGCATTAGGCCCAATCAGCACGCCAATGGCCAAATAGCCCAAAATGGGGGGTAAGCCAAAATAGCGGAAAATAACCACTCCGGCCACACCCGAGGCCAGGAGAATGAGGGTTAATTGAAGGACTGACGGCATATACTTACTTGATGATAGCTAAGACTCGTGAACGTACCCTAAAGCTTGCGCGCGACACCCTCACTATTGAGGCTGCTGCACTGCAAACTATGCGTGATCGCCTTGAGGGCGCTAATGCTGATGCCCTCGTCCTGGCGGTTGAGCTTTTACATGGCTGCAAAGGCAGAATCGTAGTTTCTGGAATCGGCAAATCAGGTCATATTGCCCGCAAAATTGCCGCTACCTTTGCCTCCACAGGATCCCCGGCATTTTTTGTTCATCCCGCTGAAGCCAGCCACGGAGACTTAGGCATGGTTACTAGAGATGATGTTTTTGTCGCCCTTTCTAATTCCGGCGAGACAGATGAGCTTTTGACTATCGTGCCAATCGTAAAACGCACTGGCGCAAAACTTATCGCTCTCACTGGCGCTCCAAATTCCTCTCTTGCCAAATTGGCAGACGCGCATTTAGATACCAGTGTTGAAAAAGAGGCGTGTCCATTGAATCTGGCGCCTACAACTAGCACTACTGCTGCACTAGCCATGGGCGATGCACTAGCTGTTGCCTTACTAGATGCACGCGGCTTTAAAGCTGAAGACTTTATTCGCTCTCATCCTGGTGGCAGACTAGGTCGCAAGCAATTAATACATGTCAGCGAAGTAATGCGTAGCCTTGCAGACACGCCTAAGATCTCCATTGATGCGTCTCTACAAGATGCCTTGTTAGAGATGACCTCGAAGCGCATGGGTATGGTGGTTATCCTAGATGCCAACAACAAAGTATTTGGTATATTGACTGACGGTGACTTGCGTCGCCTTTTGGAAAAAACTACCGACCTTGGCGGCATCAAACTGAAGAGTGCGACCACTGCCGATCCTCGTACCATTCCAGCAGAGTTACTTGCTGAAGAAGCGATCGAGATGATGGAGAAACATCGCATCAATCATTTAGTGGTGACAGATAACCAAGGTCATTTGTTGGGCGCATTAAATCTACATGATTTATTTGCAGCCAAAGTCATTTAATTTCCATTCGTAATCGAGTTTCCCTTTCATGCCTAGTGCTTTCAATACTCACAAGACCAACCCTCTAGCTCAATACCCACAGGCCTGGGAGCGCGCAGGCAAAGTGAGGCTTTTGGTATTGGATGTTGATGGCGTATTAACAAATGGACAAGTTTGGATTGGTTCTGATGGCAAAGAATCTTTAAAGGCCTTTGATATTCAAGATGGCTTAGGCATCAAATTATTAGAGCAATGCGGCATTCCGACTGCCATCATTACCGGCAGAAATTCTAAAATGGTTTTGGCACGCTGTGAAGAGCTTGGTATTAAACATGTTCACATGGGTGTTGAAAACAAAGCTATTGCCCTGAAAGAAGTTCTTCAATCTCTGGGGCTGACTGCGGCTGACTGCGCTGTTATGGGTGACGATTGGCCAGACATGCAAATGATGAAAAATGCAGGCTTTCGAATTTGCCCGGCACAAGGTCATGAAGCTGTCCAAGAATTTTCCCACTTGGTGACGACACGCAATGGCGGTAATAGTGCGGTACGTGAAGTATGCGACCTGATTCTTAAAGCACAGAATCGCTATGAAGAATTACTTCTTAAGGCTCGTAACTAAGCAATGCAGTTAAAGCCTCAGCAAATTAAAGTGGGCATCGGTCGCGCTCTGTTGCGCCTGCTGCCCTTGATTTTGATGGGGGCACTCACGCTGGCTACTTTTTGGCTGGTCGAAAAAAATACTCCGCCAGAAAAATCTCCTTTAGAACGCGTGCGCCTGCATGAGCCTGACTACACCATCAAAGATGGTGCACTATCCGCTCTTAATGAATTGGGCAATACTAAATACAGAGTGTTGGGCGTCAAAGTCACACACTATGATGACGATGCCTCTATCGATATCCTGACACCGCGCATGCGCCTGTTCCAGGCTGAGAAAGCGCCTGTAACCGTGAAGTCGGATACCGGACATCTCGATGGTGATCTCACCATCCTTGATTTATACGATAACGCCAGCATCTTTCGCCCAGCTCAAGAAGCGACTGCATCACAGCCAGCAACTTTAAGAATGTTGGCCAGCTCAAGCTACTTCAAAGTGCTCATTAACGATGACATTATTGAAACCGATCGGCCAATTACCCTTGAGCAGGGCATGTCGATTATGAATTCCACTGAAGGTGGTGTGTTTAACAACGTCGAACAAAGTATGGTGCTCAGCGGCCAAGTTAAAGGACGTATTGAGCGCGCCCCACGGAGCCACCAATAAAATGGTGTCAATGAAAATTTTATTGGTTCGCCTTGCGCTCCTAAGCTTTGGGCTCTCCCTTGCATCTTTGTCGTTCGCAGAAAAAGCAGACCAAGACAAACCAGTCATTCTGGAAGCAGAAAAAGTTTCTGTAAACGACGTTAAGCAAATCTATGACCTCAATGGTCAGGTGCTACTGATCAAAGGCAGCATTATTGTTACTGGTGAGGATGGCCACATTGAAGTGGATCCTCAGGGTTATGAGTTTGTCGATGTCGTGGGTACTCCGGAAACGGTTGCAAGCTTTAGACAACGTCGCGAAGGTCTTGCGGATGAGTTCATGCAAGGACGCGGCGCCCAGGTTACCTATGATGCCAAGACAGAATTTCTGACGTTGACAGGCGATGCCAGCTTGAAGCGCTTGCTCAATATGCAAATGCTTGATCAATTAAAGGGCTGGAAAATTGAGTACGATGATGTAAAGCAGTACTATCATGTCACACCTCCTAAAGATGCAAAACCGGATGATCTGCCCTTAGCAAGAGCCATCCTTTCACCAAGACGAAAAGCAACCCTAGAGAAATGACAGCGGATTTAGCCCACATCGATAATGCGCCCACACTAAGCGCCCATAACCTACAAAAACGGTATGGCTCAAGAACCGTGGTTCGTGATGTATCCGTACAAGTTAGATGTGGGGAAGTGGTAGGACTACTCGGCCCAAATGGAGCAGGCAAAACAACTTCGTTCTACATGATTGTTGGACTAGTCCCACTCGATGGTGGAAATATCGTTTTAGATGGCGCAGATATTACGCATTTACCGATTCATGAGCGCGCTCGAATGGGTCTCTCCTATTTGCCACAAGAAGCCTCTGTATTTAGAAAGCTCAACGTAGCTGAAAATATTCAGGCAGTCTTAGAGCTTCAAGCTCAAGGCGGCAAACCCCTTACTAAGGCCGAAATTGCTAACCGCCTTGATGAGCTCTTAGGCGAACTCCAAATCAGTCATCTGCGCAATAACCCAGCCCTCTCCCTATCGGGTGGTGAACGTAGGCGGGTAGAAATTGCGAGAGCGCTAGCTTCCCAGCCAAAATTTATCCTGCTAGATGAGCCCTTTGCTGGTGTTGACCCTATTGCTGTTGGGGAAATCCAGCGCATTGTGCGCTTCCTGCGGGACCGCCAAATTGGGGTACTAATTACCGACCACAACGTCCGCGAAACCCTGGGCATCTGTGACCACGCCTACATCATCAGCGAAGGTAGCGTATTGGCTGAAGGTAAGCCTGATCAGATTATTCAGAACGATGCCGTCCGCAGAGTCTATCTGGGCGAAAACTTCCGGATGTAAGTCAAACAAGGCTTCCTGCTTTTAAAGTAATAAAAATTGCACTTCCCTCTTGGTTTTCGGCAAATTCGCTGATACGCTGGAGGCTCATGGTTTATTTTCCAAAAAAAACAGCACAAAAAATTTCAGGGGCTTGCTGCGCACCCCGGGCATGACTATGCGCACGCATCTATAGCATCTATAAAAGGAGTCGCTAATGAATTTGAAAATTAATAGCCGTCACGTGGAAGTTACCCCTGCCATGCGCTCTCATCTTGAGGCGGGTCTAACCAAAATTCGTAAGCACTTCGATCACGTCATTGATGCGTCTGCCTTCCTGGTAGTAGATAAAGCCAAAGAGAAGGACCTGCGTCAAAGCGCCGAGATCACCATTCACCTTAAAGGGAAAGATCTGTTCGCTGAAGCACACAATGCTGACCTCTATCACGCTATGGATGCAGTGGTTGATAAGTTAGAGCGTCAAGTTGTCAAACACAAAGAAAAGATTCAAGATCATCACCACGAAAAGCATTTTGAGTGATCTAGTACGTCAGGACACCTATAATCAATTCACATGAATGCCCTGACCAATCTTTTTACTCCCGACTGCATTGCATTAGATATCCTCGCCACAAGCAGGGCTGATGCATTTGCAGCCGCTGGAGAACTATTTTCTAAACAAACAGGAATAGCAGCAAACTCCGTTATAGAGTTCCTCAATGCTCGTGAAGATTTAGGCTCTACCGCCCTCGGCGCTGGTGTAGCCATCCCTCACGGACGTGTGAAAGGCCTAAAGCAGCCAAGTGCCGCTTTTATGAGACTGCAAAACCCTATTGAGTTTGCAGCTCCGGATGGTGAAGCGGTTTCCATCTTGATTTTCTTGCTAGTCCCAGAAAAAGCCACCCAACAACATTTAGAAATTTTGTCTTCGATTGCTCAGTTGCTGTCGGATGCAGATGCTCGCGAGACCTTATCGTCTACTGCAGACCCCTTAAAGGTTTGCGAACTCTTACAACACTGGGGTACAGCAAAATGACTCAGCCATTACTCCTAGAAGGAGTAACTGCTCAGCAGATTTTTGATGACAATGTTTCAGAATTAAAGTTGTCTTGGATTGGCGGTCTTGAAGGTGCCGACCGCACCTTCCCTCCAGAAGCTGTAAAAATAGCTGCAGCCAGCTCCGACTTAGTAGGTCACTTAAATCTTATTCACCCAAGCCGTATTCAAATCTTCGGCGAGCAAGAGGTTGAATATC
This sequence comes from Polynucleobacter sp. Tro8-14-1, assembly GCF_018881655.1. GTDB lineage: Bacteria > Pseudomonadota > Gammaproteobacteria > Burkholderiales > Burkholderiaceae > Polynucleobacter. The sequence goes on along the minus strand of NZ_JACVPX010000001.1, from coordinate 84,382 downwards.
ACGCAGCTCTGGAGCCAAAACAAAGGCAAGAGCAAATTGCCAGTTTGATCTCCAAGATGCCTCCTTGTGTCATTGTGGCTGATGGTAAGAGTGCGGATCCAGACTTGCAACTATTCTGCCAGCGCTCCTCAACACCGCTATTCACCACCGCCATTTCTGCTGCGGAAGTGATTGATCATTTACGCACTTACTTAACCAAAATTGGTGCCCCTCAAATCACCATGCATGGTGTCTTCATGGACATTCTGGGCTTGGGTGTACTTCTTACTGGCGAATCTGGCCTAGGTAAAAGTGAATTAGGCCTCGAACTTATTTCTCGTGGACATGGATTGGTAGCCGATGATGCAGTTGACTTTGCACGTCTTGGACCTGATTACATTGAGGGTCGCTGCCCCGTCATCTTGCGCAACCTACTTGAGGTACGTGGACTGGGATTGCTCGATATTCGGACGATCTTTGGTGAAACAGCAGTGCGTCGTAAATTAAAACTACGCCTGATTGTTCAGCTCGTTCGCAGAACCGATGGCGAATTTGAGCGTCTACCCCTTGAGGCCCAGCATATCGACGTACTAGGCATCCCCATTCGTACGGTCAAAATTCAGGTGGCTGCAGGTCGCAACTTAGCCGTACTAGTTGAAGCTGCTGTACGCAATACCATTTTGCAATTGCGCGGTATCGATACCTTAAAAGAATTTATCGAGCGTCAACGTATTCAGATGAATGCGGAGTCAGAGTCATCAAAGTCCCAAGGACGCCTACTCTAAGCTATGCAGATCAATCTGATTACCGGAATATCAGGCTCAGGTAAATCAGTAGCCCTGAGGGCTTTTGAAGATGCTGGCTATGACTGCGTAGACAATCTTCCCGTCTCACTTCTCGAAAACCTCATCTCCACTCTTGAAAAAGAAAAGTGCGAACAAGTTGCGGTCGCCATAGATGCTCGTCGCGGACAATCTATTGCAAACTTGCCGTCCATTCTCGAGAACCTACGCAAAAATCATCAGGTCAGAGTGGTATTCCTGAATGCCGATACCAATACTTTGGTGCAACGCTTTTCAGAAACCCGTCGTCGCCACCCCTTATCTACTAATGGCAAACAATCTCAATCGGCAACTCTGATTGAGGCAATTGATAAAGAGCGTAATTTGCTCGAGCCCTTACGTGCCCAAGCGCACAGCATCGATACCAGCAACCTACCTGCTCATGCATTGCGTTCCTGGATTCAAGATCTCCTCAAAGACAAACCGGTAGGTCTCACAGTAGTTTTTGAGTCATTTGGTTTTAAAAAGGGCGTGCCCAGCGAAGCGGACTTAGTTTTTGATGTGCGTTGTCTACCAAACCCCCACTATGACAACGCACTCAGACCACTGACCGGCAACGACAAGCCCGTTAAGGAATTTCTGGAAAAAATTCCAGAAGTCAGGAGCATGGAATCCGACATCACCCAATTCATTAACAAGTGGTTGCCCCATTACATTGCTGATGGTCGCAGTTATTTGACGGTTGCCATTGGTTGTACTGGCGGCCAACATCGCTCTGTCTATCTCGTAGGCCGCTTGAGCGAACACTTCCGCGCCCAAAAAGACCTCATGGACTTGCAGCTTAATTTTTTAGATCGTCACCGCGAACTAGATTCAATCCCTGCAGCAAAAGCTTAATCGGCTGCGGCAAGCCATGGCGCCCTAGCTGAGCCAAGGGGACCCACTTCAGATCTGGATTTAAAAAGACCAACTCTTTTGGAGCGCTTACCTGCCATATCTGCATCCACAATTTGCGGTGCGTAAAGACATGCTTAATTTCTTCGGCCTGATTTATGGCTTTACAAGCTTTTGTAAGTGCTGCCGATTTTTCTTCGGGCAATGTAGCTGCCAATAATTCCTGTGGGCTTATCTCAACAACTTTTGCACGAGCTACCCTAGGGGTCCACGGTCCTTCAGGCAAAGACCATAGACCACCCCAAATGGCATTACTCGGGCGCTTTTGCAAGAGGATGGAGTTAGCCGAACGCATCAACAACATATTGCAATCAAATTCTGGGGATTTGGTCTTCTTGGTTTTTTGTGGAAGCAAAAGGACTTGACCGCTTAAATTGGCTTGGCAGTCTTTTGCGAATGGGCATTTTTTTTCTAACCCTAAACATACTGGTTTGCGTGACGTACACCAAGTAGCGCCAAAGTCCATCAGTGCCTGGGTATAGACCGGCATATCTGTAGGCTTAGTTGGTAGTAAATCTATTGCTAAATCCCACAGTCGATCGTTGATCTTCTTATCTTGTATCGCGCCTTCAATCGCAAATAAACGTGCCAGAATGCGTTTCACATTCGCATCCAAAATAGGTGCTCGCTCATGAAAAGCAAATGCAGCGATTGCGCCAGCTGTAGATCGCCCAATCCCTTTTAATTGCTCAAGCAAAATGGGGTCACTTGGGAACTTGCCGCCGAACTCTGTCATGACCTGCTTTGCGCAAACATGTAGATTTCTCGCGCGCGAGTAATACCCTAATCCCGCCCACTCAGCCAATACCTCGTCGATATCAGCAGCGGCTAATTTTTTAACCGTTGGAAAGCGTTTCATAAAACGTGGGTAGCGCTCAAGGACCGTAGCCACTTGAGTTTGTTGCAACATGATTTCTGAAACCCACACTGCATAAGGGTCTCGATTACCTTGCCAAGGCAAACCTGAGCGCCCACTGATCGCATGCCAAGCAACAAGCTTTGATGCAAATGTGTTGATCAGCGTTTTTGACATTGAGTACAAAAATAAGTGGAGCGCTGGCCCTGCACTATCTGCCTAATAGGCGACTTACACACCTTACATGGCAAGCCTTTGCGGTCATAGACCTTGGTTTGGACCATAAAGTGCCCAGGATCACCATCGCTATTTACAAAATCTTTCAAACTACTACCGCCAGCTGCAATAGCTTTTTTCAAAATCAATCTCACCGCTTCAGCCAAACGAGAACATTGCGGACGTGTGAGCTTTCCTGCAGCTTTAGCTGGATGAATACCCGCCTCAAATAAACTTTCAGAACAATAAATATTGCCAACACCGACAACCGCTTGCCCTGCCAAAAGAAACTGCTTCACAGCAACACTGCGTTTGCGGGATTTTTGATACAAAATATCCGCGCCCAGCTCACCCGCAAACTCCGGAGAAAATGGCTCAACGCCTAACTTTTGCAAAAGCGCAAATGCTTCAATGGGACCTTTTGATTTGGGATGCCATAAAACGGCACCAAATTTTCGTGGGTCATGCAAACGCAAGCTGAACTTACCGAACTCTAGCGTCACGCGATCATGAATCTTGGGGGGGTCCGAACCTGGGAGTACACGCAAAGTTCCCGTCATCCCCAAATGAATCAGCAAGTAGCCCGTATCCATTTCTAATAAAAGATACTTCCCACGCCTCTCAATGGCATGCACTGTTTGCCCAGGCAAGCTTTTAGAGAGGTTGGCGGGCACTGGCCAACGCAAGCGTCCATCAATAATCTTGACGGCGCTGACCTTGCGCCCCTCCAGATGGGGGGCGATTCCTAATCGGGTGACTTCTACTTCTGGAAGTTCTGGCATAAATGGATTGTAGATTCGCGGATTAGAATGTGCTTATGAGTAAATTCACACTGAAACCTCTTTTAAAGGGTTTATTCCTGGCGGCCCTCACTGGTGGAGTCATTTCATCAGCCCATGCCCAAACCCAGGCAAATGGATTGCAAACTGGCGAAGCGGTGTTTGAGGTGCTCGCCTCCGAAATCGCCCTTCAGCGGGGTGAGGCTGGCTTGGCTTACAACACCTATCTGGAGATGGCGCGCCAATACCAGGACCCCAGGCTAGCCCAAAGAGCCATGGAAATTGCAATTGCTGGAGGATCCCCAGATTTAGCTATGCAAGCAGCAAAAACTTGGGATGAACTCTCTCCAGCTTCGGATACCAAACCTAAAGAAGTCCTGGTAACGCTATTGATCTTAAGTAATCGCTGGTCTGATGCTGTCAAGCCAGCAATTACTTTATTGCGCCAACAAACTCCCGCGGAACAAGAAAATACTCTTTTGCAATTACAAGCATTGCTTGCTAAAGCGAAAGATGAGTCGGATGCTTTACGCGCTTTTTATGAAATCGCATCTACCGTCAAGATTCCACTCAAAGATCCAGGCCTACTTTATACCTATGCCATGTCTGCTGAAAAAGTAGGTCATATAGATGTGATGGAAAAAACACTGCGTGACATTTTGCGCAAGAACCCAAACGATGTAAATTCTCTTAATGCCCTTGGCTATTCTTTAGCCGACCGCAATATGAAGTTACCTGAAGCATATGCGCTCATCAGTAAAGCGCATCAGCTGTCTCCAAAAGATAGTTTTATTTTGGACAGCTTGGGCTGGGTCAATTTTCGTCTAGGTAAAAATACCCTTGCATTAGAACAATTACAACAAGCATTTGCTATGAAACCAGAAGCGGATATTGCGGCTCATACTGGTGAAGTGTTATGGGTCATGAATCGCCGTGCGGAAGCTGAAGAGATGTGGCGCCAGGGACAAAAAATAGACGCTAATAATCCAACCCTGAAAGAAACTTTGCAACGCCTAAAGCCAGACTGGGCAACGGATGACCAAGCATCTAAGAACTCATGGGATGGGCGCTTTGCCGTCAAAGTCATCGGCTTAACTGAGTCACAAAACCAAGGTGGCTCTGGTGGTTTTACCTTGTCCCAAGAAGCATTAAAGGATGTTTTAGAAATACGCAATCCCATGGGTGGCTCGATTGCAAAAATTACTATTACGCCGGGTGAAGCCACACTCGAAAGTGATGGCAAAGTAGTTACTGCAGTTGATGCAGACACCTTATTGCAAAACACATTAGGCCTACCACTACCAGCGCGCGGATTATCAAACTGGTTAAGAGGCGAAGTGCGTCCTGGAAGCGAGGCAAGTGTTGATAGAGATGCAAATGGTCAAGTAAGCAAAATTAGTCAGGATGGCTGGGACTTGGTATATACCTGGAGCAATACCAATCGCCTCGAAAAGCTCACGATGACACGTACCTCGAATATCGGCTCGATTGATATACGTCTCGTGTTTGACCGCCCGAATGACTAAGCAAAATAATAATGGCGAAATCCGATTCTTTATTTCTTCGTTCGCCGGCTAAGCTCAATCTTTTTTTACACATCGTCGGACGTAGAGCAGATGGTTATCACTTACTCCAATCCGTCTTTCAACTGATTGACTGGTGTGACACCATCCACTTAAAAAGCATTGCTGAAAATGAAGTGCGCCGCATTAATCCCATTCCCGGAGTTCCGCCCGAGCAAGATTTGGTAGTTCGCGCAGCTAATTTACTAAAAGAATTTTGCAAGATTGAGGCTGGTGTTGAAATTAATCTTCACAAAGAAATCCCGATGGGTGCAGGTATGGGGGGTGGTTCCTCTGACGCAGCAACTACATTGATTGGTCTTAACGCCCTTTGGAATCTCAATCTCTCCAAAGAAATACTTTGCAACCTTGGGCTTCAGCTCGGTGCCGATGTCCCCTTCTTCATTTTTGGTCAAAATGCCTTTGTTGAAGGCATTGGGGAGAAAATTCAAGAAATTTCCCTCCAAACCCCTGATTTTTTGGTGATATTTCCCAATCAGGGCATCGCAACCGTAAGCATTTTTCAAGACCCGGAATTGACCCGAGATCACGCTCAGATTACAATTGATGGCTTTCTTGCATCGCCATTGTTGTATCAATCAAATGATTGTCAGGCCGTAGCGATGCGGATTTGCCCAGAAGTGAAGCAAGCTTTGGATTGGATTACCCAGGCAGTACCGGGCTCACAGCCCCGAATGTCTGGCTCTGGAAGTAGCGTTTTTGCAGTCTTAGACCCTAAGACTGATACCGCAAAACTAGAAAATCTTCTGCAAAATCTTCCTGAAGGGTGGGTAGGTCGGGTTGTTCGGGGGCTAAATAAAAATCCCGCTTACAATTTGATTTCTTCAGATTGACCTGTAGGGGAATCGCCAAGCTGGTTAAGGCACTGGATTTTGATTCCAGCATGCGAAGGTTCGAATCCTTCTTCCCCTGCCAAGTACTGTAGAAACGATAAAGATAACCTTTTGACCCCACAAAACCCATAAGACTATGTCCTCCACAAACGCAGATTTATTGACTCTTTTCACAGGCAACGCAAATCCCGTTTTGGCTGAGGCTGTAGCCAAAGAACTCAAACTCCCAATGGGAAAAGCCTTTGTTGGCCGATTCTCTGATGGCGAGATTCAAGTAGAAATTCAAGAGAACGTCCGCGGCAAAAATGTCGTGGTAATCCAATCAACCTGCGCACCTACTAATGACAGCTTGATGGAACTCATGATCATGATTGATGCTCTGAAACGAGCATCTGCAAGCCGTATAACCGCAGTGATTCCTTACTTCGGTTATGCCCGTCAAGACCGCCGCCCTCGCTCTGCTCGCGTAGCTATTTCCGCTCGCATTGTGGCCAACATGCTTCAGTCAGTAGCTGGCATTGAGCGTGTTTTGACCATGGATCTGCATGCCGACCAAATTCAGGGTTTCTTTGATATCCCAGTAGATAACATTTATGCCTCTCCAGTCCTTTTGGCTGACTTAGAAGCGCAGAAAACTAAAAAAGATCTGATCATCGTGTCTCCAGACATTGGTGGTGTGGTTCGAGCCCGTGCAATGGCTAAGCAATTGGGCACTGATTTGGCGATTATTGATAAACGCCGCCCTAAAGCAAACGTATCTGAAGTAATGCACCTTATTGGCGAAGTAGAAGGCCGCCATTGCGTCATCATGGATGACATCATCGATACCGGCGGAACCCTCTGTAAAGCCGCTGAAGCGCTTAAAGAGCGTGGTGCTAAGGGCGTTACCGCTTACTGTACTCACGCCGTGCTCTCAGGCGGTGCTGTAGCTCGTATTGCTGCTTCTGAATTGGATGAGTTGGTTGTTACTGACACCATTCCCTTGACCGCAGAGGCCATGAAAGTATCCAAAATTCGCCAATTGAGCGTTGCTCCGATCCTCGCTGAAACCCTTTCCCGCATTAGCAAAGGTGATTCAGTGATGTCGATGTTTGCTGAATAAGCCAAAAATCACCGTTTTACCCTGGTTTTTGGCAGTTTTAAGCCTTTTGCAGGCAAAAACACCCTTTCCCACGATATAATCGAAGGCTTTTCTGTTTGGTCGCGAACGGAAATTAACCTTAACTAGGAAAATCATCATGAAAGTAGTTGCCTTTGAAAGAAGCGTACAGGGAACGGGTGCGAGCCGCCGTCTGCGCAATTCCGGAAAAACTCCGGGAATCGTTTACGGTAGTAAAGATCCAGCCTTGGTCATCGAGTTAGACCATAACGCGTTGTTCCATGCTCTCCGCAAGGAAGCATTTCACTCATCCATTTTGGATTTGGAAATTAGCGGTAAGACACAAAAAGTGTTGTTGCGCGATTACCAAATGCATCCATTCAAGCCATTGGTATTGCACATTGACTTCCAGCGCGTATCCGCGTCTGAGAAAGTTCATATGCGCGTTCCATTGCACTTCACTAATGCTGACACTTCAGCTGCTGTGAAATTGCAAGGTGCCGTTATTAGCCACATCCTTACTGAAATTGAAGTTTCTTGCTTGCCAGCAGACTTGCCAGAGTTCATTGAAGTGGACTTGGCGAAGATTGAAGTTGGTCATGGTATTCATGCTAAAGACATCGCATTGCCAAAAGGCGTTACTTTGGTATTACATGTTGAGCAAGAGAACCCAGTACTTGCTAACGCACGTATCCCAGCAGTTAAAGCTGCTGAGCCTACAGATGCGCCTGCTGCACCAGCAGCGGCTGCCCCTGCAGCTGAAGCGCCAAAGGATAAAGCTTAATTACTTAGCTCAATCGCTTGTACAAGAAGGCCTGCGCAAGCGGGCCTTTTTTATTGCCCCCAGTTTTCATTCTTTTTTGGCGAAATGCTTTTATATCTTTAAACTCTCAGCATGACTAAATTAATTGTTGGCCTGGGCAACCCTGGAGATGAGCATGAAGAAGATCGGCACAATGCTGGCTTCTGGTTTGTTGACGCAATGGCAAAACAACTAAGCACTCGTTTTGAATCTGAAAAACGCTTTCATGGCAAAGTAGCCAAAGCCAAATGGGAAGGCGAAGATCTTTACTTACTCAAGCCAAGCACTTACATGAACCTAAGTGGGCAATCAGTTGGCGCGCTATGCCGCTTTCACAAAATCACTCCTGCAGATATTTTGGTGGTGCAAGATGAACTGGATTTAAAGCCTGGTACTGCACGCCTGAAGTTAGGTGGCGGCACTGGCGGCCACAATGGCTTGAAAGATATCCAAGCGCATTTAAGTACCCCAGATTATTGGCGCTTACGCTTAGGCATTGGCCACCCTAGAGATGTAGCTGGTGATGGACGTCCTATGGATGTTGCAGATTATGTATTACGTAGACCTCAATTAGCCGAGCAAAAACTCATTGATGCCAGCATTGAAAATGGTCTGCAAATTTTGCCGCTCTTTTTAAAAGGCGACACTCAAACCGCCATGATGGAGTTGCATTCCAAGGGCTAAGTACTGAACTAAGCTGCTCAGTTAAGCTGTATTGGCTTTTTTGGCAGCAGTTAAAAGCGTGAACTTCATCATTAACTGCTCTTGAGTTTCGGTATGCTCAGGATTAAATGGAATGCAGTCGACTGGACAGACCTGGCGACATTGGGGGGCATCATAGTGACCTACGCATTCAGTACATTTATCAGGATTAATTTCATAAATCTCCAGACCCATGTAAATAGCATCATTCGGACACTCTGGCTCGCAGACATCGCAGTTGATGCATTCGTCCGTGATCATTAATGCCATGATTTACTCGCCAAATTTCATTTGGTCACTCTTTATTCTGAGTACCTGAAGCAATTTTCCTGACGAGCCATTTTTCCACTGATGGAAAAACAAACTTACTCACATCACCACCCATTGAAGCAATCTCACGTACGAAAGTGCCTGAGATAAATTGATACTGATCGGATGGGGTTAAGAACAGCGTTTCGACATCAGGAAGCAGGTAACGATTCATACCTGCCATTTGGAACTCGTATTCAAAATCGGATACGGCGCGTAAACCCCGTACGATCACGCGCGCTTGATGCTCGCGTGCAAAATCTTTTAATAAGCCAGTAAAGCCAACGACTTTTACATTCGGATAGTGGCCAAGCACTTCCTTAGCGATAGCAATGCGCTCTTCTAAATTGAAGAATGGACGTTTGCTGCGACTGTCGGCAACACCCACAATCAACTCCGTAAAAATGCTCGATGCGCGGCGAACCAAGTCCTCGTGACCACGAGTAAATGGATCAAATGTTCCAGGGTATACGGCAACTGTCATAACGTTCCTAAGGCTTTATCGGCTACAGGCAAGAGTTTAGCCTCTTCCACTCCGAAATAGACAAGCTTTTACCTGTCCAGCCTCTAAGTATTTTCCACAATGCCAGTCCGGTAGTAGGGCCTCTACCTCCTCGCGTGGACGACTAGAGGGAAATTCCACATAAATACCACCGCCTGCAGAGTCATCACACACCCTAGCTGCCTGGATAACGGCGCGATCTAATAAGCCCGAATCCTGAAATGGTGGATCAATAAAAATTAAATTGCTGGAACGATCTGCCTGCTGCTTCAGAAACTCAAGGCTATCTCGTTGCAAAATTTTTACGAGGCCGGCGGCCGGCGAAGACTGCAATAAAGCAAAATTGGCCGTTAAGTTTGCGCAAGCCCTTTTTTCTTTCTCAAGTAATACTACTAATGCAGCACCTCTTGATGCGGCCTCAAAACCCAAAGCACCGGTACCGGCAAAAAGATCTAGGCATCGTAAACCTGTTAAATCTTGTCCTAGCCAATTAAATAGCGTTTCCCGAATACGATCAGTTGTAGGGCGTAGGCCAGGAAGATCCAAAACCGTTAGCAAACGGCTTCTCCAGTTGCCGCCAATAATCCGCACCTTCTTCGGCGGCTCAGTCTTTAGAAGCTTGTTTGCTTTATTGAGCTTATTTATTTTTTGCTCCCAATACAACAATCTTCATACGATCCATTGCAAGATATTTTTTGAATGCAGCATTTACCTGCTCTAAAGTTACCGCCTCAACTTGCTTAGTCCATACATCCATCGTATCGAGCGGCAGGTCATTCCATGCAATTGAAGAGACGTTATCCAACAACTTACGATTGTTATCAATCCGCAGCGGGTAACCATTCACTAAGTTTGCTTTAGCAGCCACAAGCTCAGATGGAGTAGGTCCATCGGCGATAAATTGAGCAGTGGTAGAACTCATCACCTCTAAAGCCAGCGCAGCCTGATCACTCTTGGTTTGTAGACCCGCTTGAAAAATGCCATTCTCTTTTCCAGGAATAAAGTAACTAAACACGCTGTATGCCAGACCGCGCTTCTCACGCACCTCAGCCATCAAGCGAGAGACAAAACCGCCCCCGCCTAAAACATAGTTACCAACCAGTAAGGGGAAGTAATCAGGGTTGTTGCGAGCAACCGCCGTCATCCCCATAGCAATGTGAGCCTGCTGAGAGTCAAAAGGAATTTGAATTTCTCTTTGCGCCAGAGGCTCTACGGGAGAGCGCTCGAGTTCAGGCAACTTTGCGATGGGCTGACCTGAAGCAGGAATCTGCTTTAACAAAGCTTTGACGATTTCTTCTGCTTGAGCGCGATCAATATCGCCAACAATACTCACAATCATGCGGTCACCGCGATAAAACTGCTTATGAAATTGCACTAAGTCATTCACACTTACAGCAGCAACTGATTTCACTGTTGGCGAATCAGCTAGGGGATAGTTTCCATACACTGATTTTTTAAAACGACGTTCGAGAACAAACTCGGGCTTAGTTTCCGCCTCAAGCAAACTCGTTATCGTTCTTTGTTTCTCACGCTCAACAATTTTTGAATCGTAAGTCGGCGCGCTCAACATAGCAGCGGCTAGTTGTACCGCTCTATCGCGCAAGTCTTTTCGACTCAAACTGCGAATGCGCAAGATTGCTCGCTCGCCGCTCACAGACAAGCCAATATTGGCTCCTAGATCAGCGATTTCATCAGCTATTTGAGCTTCAGTGAGAACCCCTTTTTCGCTCTTCACCCCATAATTCATCAGGCCGGCAACCATATCGGCTAGGCCACTTTTGCCAGCCGGGTCATAGCGATCGCCCGCATCAATGCTCACTTCAATGTCTACCATCGGCAGCGCTTTGGTTTGCACTAAATATGCCTTGGCGCCCTTATAAGAATCTAACTTCTCAATCGGCAAGATGGCGTGCGCGTTACTAAACAAGCAAAAAGTAAAGAGACAAACTGAAATACTCTTAACGAAGACATTCATCACTTGCTCTCCTTACCTGCAGTTTGACGCGCCTGAGGATCCAATACCGCAATCGTCAAACCCTCATCAACCAGATATTTTTTTGCGACTGCCTGCACTTGCTCAGGTGTAATGGTTTGCATTTTCTCTAGCATGTAATCGATGTCCTTCCAAGAAAATCCTGCCATCTCTGTACTACCAATTTCCATTGCTTGACCAAAGATAGAGTCGCGCTTATAGATTTGCTCAGACAGAATGCGTACCTTAATTCTCTTGAGTTCAGACTCCAGAATCCCTTTTTGCTTTAATTCGTCAAGCGCCTTGCGGATGCTTACCTGAGCCTGATCGACTGTTTTTCCTTTAGCCATCGTGGCGCTAATTAAGAATAGTTCTGGCCCACGAGAAATCATGTCGTAGCCAACACCCACATCATTCACTACTTTTTCCTGCTTAACGAGAGTGCGATTTAAGCGGGCATTGTCATAGCCATCCAGCACTGCTGTCAGAAGCTCTAAGGCATATGGCTCGGGGTCATCCAGCTTGCCAGGCTCGAGACGGGGCACCTTCCAAGCCATGGCCAATTGAGCGCTATCAGCTGGCGCCTTTACCTGAACCTGCTTAATCCCTTTTTGAGGCGACTCAATTTGTGGCTTACGCACTGGTAACTCATGGGCAGCGGCAGCGCCGTAATACCTCTCTGCCATATTCAACACTTTTTTAGCATCCACATCACCGCTGATGACTACGGTTGCATTGTTTGGCTTATACCAACTGCGATACCAATCTCGCGCATCGGATGCTTTCATATTCTCTAAGTCATTCATCCAACCAATGACCGGATGGCGATATGGGGAGCTCATATAAGCAGTTGCCATTAATGATTCGTTGAGCAAACTACTAGGATTGTCTTCTGTTCGTAAACGGCGCTCTTCCATGATGACCTGAATTTCTTTTAAGAATTCTGCATCATCAAAATTGAGGTTAGACATACGATCCGCTTCAAGCTTGATCACGTCTTCTAATTTTGATTTTTCAACTTGCTGAAAATAAGCGGTGTAATCGCGCGAGGTAAATGCATTCTCGCGCCCACCGACCGCGGCTACCAAGCGAGAAAATTCGCCTGCCTTCACTTTGTCGGTACCCTTAAACATCATGTGTTCAAGCACGTGTGCAACGCCCGTCTTCCCATTGACCTCATCCATTGATCCAGCACGATACCAAGCCATATGAGCTACCGTTGGCGCACGATGATCTTCCCTGACAATCAATTTGAGGCCATTGCTCAACTGATACTCATGCGTATCCTCTGAATCAGGACCAGCAGCCCAAGTAAGTTGACTAAATACAAAGAATAAAAAGGAAATTCGAAGTAAATTGGAAAGCATCTGCTAAATCACCATATCCCTAGAATTAAATTGATAAGATGCAAGGTTTAAATTGTATCGATTATGTTCGGCTTACGTAAAACCCTCGGATCCCTTTTTAAATCAAGCAAGATTGATGAATCTTGGTTTGAAACTTTAGAAGAATCACTCATTCAAAGTGATGTGGGTCTACCTACGACCGAACAACTCATCACCAAACTACGTAAAGCAGCAAAGTCTGAAAAGGCTTCTAGCCCAGAGGAGTTACAAGCTCTTCTCATTCAAGAAGTCAGCACCCTATTAACTGCTATTGAACCTTCGCCAAACCCACTATTTACAAGTGATAAGCCTAACACCCCAGAGGTGTGGTTGGTTGTAGGGGTAAATGGAGCAGGTAAGACTACGACCATTGGTAAACTCTGCCGACTCTTTCAGTCTCAAGGTAAGTCAGTTCTTTTGGCTGCTGGCGATACCTTTAGAGCTGCGGCACGTAACCAGCTTCAGGAGTGGGGTGGACGCAACCAGGTTGACGTTATTACTCAAGAAGGTGGTGATGCAGCAGCCGTTGCACACGACGCCATTCATGCTGCCATCTCTCGTAAGAACGATATTCTCATCATTGACACTGCAGGGCGTCTTGCTACCCAAGACAACCTCATGGAAGAGCTTAAGAAAGTCAAACGTGTCATTGGTAAAGCGCTACCTGGGGCGCCTCACCACACCCTGCTTGTTTTGGATGGCAATACCGGACAGAACGGCTTGAGCCAGGTAAAGGCCTTCCATGCCGCCCTTGGCCTCACTGGAATCATTGTTACCAAGCTTGATGGCACCGCTAAGGGCGGCGTGATCTGCGCCCTAGCCCACACCCTACAAGATGGCCCAAAACCCGCTGTTCTAGCCCTAGGCAAGGGCGAAGGGATTGAAGATTTAGCCCCCTTCACAGCAGAACAATATTCATCTGAATTATTCAATTAATTCAATAGCTTAGAGGTCATTAAAACCATTAGCACTCTCTTGACAAGAGTGCTAAAATAGACTTCTACTAATACATCATATTTATAAGAAAAAATGGTTCAAAAGAAATCCGACAAACCGAATTTGCAAACGCTGCCAGTCGCGCAGACTGCGTCGGCGTCTGCATTTCCGATGCTGCCAACTCTTGGGGTTGGCACTCTCGACTCATATATTTCGTACGTTAATCGCGTGCCAATGCTTAGTGCTGCAGAAGAATTACATCTTGCGCAGGAATTTCGTCGTACTGAAAATGTCGATGCCGCTAAAACTTTAGTGCTCTCTCATTTACGCCTAGTAGTTTCTGTTGCTCGCCAATATCTTGGCTATGGAATCCCGCATGCTGACTTAATTCAAGAAGGCAATATTGGCTTGATGAAAGCCGTTAAACGCTATGACCCAAACAATGGTGCACGTTTAGTGTCGTATGCAATCCATTGGATCAAAGCAGAGATTCATGAGTACATTCTTAAGAATTGGCGCTTAGTAAAAACTGCAACTACCAAAGCACAACGCAAACTATTCTTTAACTTACGCAGCAATAAACCTACATTAAGTGCGCTTACTCCGAGCGAAGTTGAAGCCTTGGCCAAAGCACTTGATGTCAAAGGTTCCGATGTTAAAGAAATGGAAATGCGCCTTGCTGGTGGAGATGTCGCTCTAGAAGGCGATGACAGCGATGATGAATCTGCTTACGCCCCTATTCAATGGCTAGCGGATAACTCTCAGGAGCCTACCGCTCGCATTGCTAGCGCTGAAGCAGATGCCTTGCAAGGCCCGAAGCTAGACCAAGCACTGATGGCCTTAGATGAGCGTAGTCGCAATATTGTGCAATCTCGTTGGTTGGCCATGGATGCCGAAGGTAATGGCGCTAAGACGTTGCATGATCTTGCTAGCGAATATGGCATCTCAGCAGAGCGTGTTCGTCAAATTGAAACGGCCGCTCTCAAAAAGATGCGCGGCCTGTTGCAAGCAGCTTAATCAAGCAAGAAGTTTGCAGGCAGCAAACTTCTTTAATTCTCTTACTTAAGCAATTCTTTCAAGTCATGCGCCAAGGTCTCTGGACCTTGAGCGTGCTTGATATACAAACGTAGATGACCCTCAGGATCAAATGCATAGCTACCCGCTGTGTGATCCATGGTGTAAGAGCCTGGCTTAGATCCTGGAACCTTCTTGTAATAAATCTTGAAGTCTTTCGTCACCTTCTCCAAAGCTGCCTCATCTGCGGGACGCAAACCCAAGAAACGAGGATCAAAGGCAGGGACATACTGCTTGAGAATCTCTGCAGTATCGCGCTCAGGATCTACAGTGACAAAAAGTACTTGCACCTTATCGGACTGAGACCCCAAGAGCGTCATAACTTGCTGCATTTCAGTTAAGGTGGTCGGGCAAACATCAGGGCACTGGGTATACCCAAAAAACATCACCACTACTTTTCCCTTAAAGTCCGCCAAGGTTCTCACCTTGCCATCAGGATCTACCAAACTAAAGTCTTTTCCGAAAGCGGTGCTGCCAGTGATATCAATATTTTTAAACTCTGGTTTTGGGCTGCAAGCAGTCAATACGAAACAAAGAATTGCTAAAAAGCAAATGCGCAGAAAATTCATATGACTCTCAGAGGAAATAATGGTCTATCAAAAGCGCTGCAAAGAGTAGCGAAAGATAGGTAATAGAAAAGCGGAAGGTCTTTTTGGCTAAAGCATCACTATAGGAAATAAATAAGGCGATGACATAGGCCAGGAACATTAAGCCTAGGACGATTGCCGAAACTAAATACACCATACCGCTCATGCCATAGATATATGGCAGCATCGTAGCTGCAATCAATATAAGAGTGTAGAGAACAATATTCAGAAGTGTGAAACGCTCGCCATGAGTCACTGGCAGCATTGGTAAACCCGATTGAACGTAGTCATCACGACGATACAAAGCCAGTGCCCAGAAATGTGGTGGGGTCCACACAAAAATAATCAGAACCAAAAGCCAGGCTTCTGCAGAAAGGGTGTTAGTCACTGCAGCCCAGCCCAAGGCCGGTGGCATCGCACCGGATAAACCGCCAATCACAATATTCTGTGGCGTGGCAGGTTTTAGTAACCAGGTGTAAATCACTGCATAACCAACAAAGGTAGCAAGTGTTAACCACATCGTTAATGGGTTACAAAAATTCCACAAAATAATCATTCCGAGTGAACCCAGAACAATTGAGAAAATAATAATGTGAAAAGGTGTGACTTCGCCGGTGGCTGATGGACGCCAAGCAGTGCGCTTCATCTTGGCATCAACAGCTTGCTCAATCAAACAGTTCACTGCAAATGCAGCGCCAGCCAAAAGCCAGATACCAACAACGCCACCAAATAGCACTGGATACGGAACCATGCCAGGCGTCGCTAAGAACATACCAATCACTGCACAAAAAACAGCGAGCTGAGTCACTCTGGGTTTAGTTAAAACCCAATATTGACGCCAACGTGGCATAGCCACTGGTGCGCTTGTTTTAGAGTCACTCATATTTACGCCATCTTCTTTTGAATGAAAGGCTTCCAAGAAGCCCAATAACTCATTCTGACCAAACAGAATACCAAAGCCGCAGAGCCGGCAGTGTGTAATAAAGCCGCCAATAACGGCCACTGAAACACCACATTAGAAATACCAGTGATGACTTGTAATAAAAGCACTCCTAGCAATAGCTTGGCCACTTGACTAAGGCCTGATAGCACTGGGGTTGCCAGCGCAAGAGCACTCCAGCCCAAAGTACCAAGCACGACCAATACCATCACGGCAAAAAGGCGATGTGCCCAGTGGATTGTTTGCAAGGCCTCTGGAGAGATAAATTCTCCCTGAGCATTGAGCCCCAATTGACGCCAGAGAGTAAAGCCCTCACTCCAATTCGTCTCAGGCCAAGCACTTCCCAAACAGGTTGGGAAATCAGGACAGGCTAGTACTGCGTAATTAGTACTCACCCATGCACCTAGGAAAACCTGGATGAATAAAACAATAAAGGAAAGGGTGAGGAGTTGCGCAGAAAGCGGCCGGACCCGAATGGTGCGAATTGTAGAGGACCTGTCCTCCCATGACTGCTGCGCATACGCCGTTAAGCAAGCCAACAAGACTAAGGCCAACATCAGGTGTGTTGTAACAATGATTGGCTGCAACTTCAGGGTGACAGTCCAAGCACCAAAGGCGCCTTGAATGCAGACCAATAAGAGCAAGCCCAAGCTGCCGAGCAAAGGATTTTTTCCCAAGGACTTCAGCTTAGAAAATGCAATAGCCACTTGTACCAAAATCAATGTACCTACTGTCATGGCTAAGTAGCGATGAATCATCTCAATCCAGGCTTTAATAGTTGTGACTGGCCCGGTAGGCCAAGCGCTCTCAGCTTGCTGTATATCCGTTAGCGCATGAAAAGGATTGGAAGTACCGTAGCATCCAGGCCAATCAGGGCAGCCCAGCCCAGAGTCAGTGAGGCGTGTAAATGCGCCAAATACAATTAGATCAAAGGTCATGAAGACCAAGACCCAATTGAGTTTTTGCAACAAGCTATAGCCAGGTTTTTTCCAAATGAAGAAGAGCGGTAGGCCAGCAAAAATAATAGCGATGGCTGCCAACTCCAGAAATAAAATGAAACTGGGCATTACAAATTCTCGCCCTTGTGATTTAACTTCAGAAGCTTTTCCAAGTCCTTCTTCATGCTAGAAAATTCTTTAGGAGAATTTGTCACTGGGAAATACATCATCTTGGCAGGACTTGGATCAATCAACTGAATTTCCTGTCCTACACCTTCTTTATTTAACCAAGTCTCAAAGTCAGCCCTTTGCTTTGGGTCGGAGGGCAATGTAAGTACCTTAAGCCCCGCCGTCTTTTCGTCATAAATCTTGAGGACCTCAGGGTCAACAGGCTTGCCATCTGTATTCACCCAGATCAACTGCAAGCGTTCGCTTTCTCTACCCATGGCAACTTTGGTTTGGCGCATGAGAAATAAAGCTTCAATACATTTCTCATCTTTGATGTGGCATTCGCCAGCTGGACGCGCAACTAAGAGAGTCCATTTACCCTGGAGGGGGGCATCAAGCCACGCCGTATTGAACTCTTGCGCTGGATATACGAGTGTTCCGAAATTGGTTTTTCCACCTTCAGGTTTAATCACGTAATAAGCAAAGTAAGAAGCGAGAACTGGTGAGGCACAGGCAAGCAATAAGAACAACATCTGAATACGGCCACGACGCGTACGCGCATTAATCGCAGATGCATCCACCTGTGAAGCCGGAATTAATAACTCTTTATCACTCACTCTTGATCCCCATTCACTAATCCCTGTCGTTTATATTGCCGCAGGCCACTTAGCAACCAAAATAAAAATCCAGCAAAAGCCAAAGCAAACCACTGGAATGCATAAGCATAATGGCGATCGACCCCACTTGTCAGAGGCGCCCAATCGCGGATTAAGCCATCCTCTATGCCAACCTCAATCTCACGCAAGATAAAGGGCGCTTGACTCCAACCATGTAACTTGCCTTCAGCTGTTAAATCAAAATTTTGTTCAATTCTTGGTTTGTTTACATCGGCAGAAATCTTGCCGCTCCCAAGCTCATAGACTTTCCCGGGATGAGCAAATACAACGCCTTCAATATTGACTACTGTATTTGGGGTTTGCACGGGTGGGAGGGTTTCGCGATTTTCATTGTTGCGCGGCGCCCAACCCCGATTCACCCAAAGAACCTCATCTTTCCCTTCCAGCCTCAAAGGCATCATCAGGTAAAAGCCGGACTGTGCAGTGGCGCTACCAGCAGGAGGAATAGGTCTTGGCCTGTTATCCAGCCAAACTGCTGCCTCGGGAACATATCGCCCACGAGCAATCATACGGCGCTCACTAGCCTCTCCCAAAGTCCATGGTGTTGCATTGGCACTTAATATGGGCATTTGTTGGCGAGCCTGTAAATTCGCTGCCAAGGCAATTTTGGTATTAGCCCTACTCAGTTGCCAGACCCCAGCACCACAGCCGATCGCAATCACCAGCAAGGCTGATAAAGTAGCGACTATGCGCTTGGCAACGAGGGCAAAAAACAGCTTATTCAATTGAGGGATTTGAGATGAAGTGGATTATTCCTATTGTCCTACTAATGATTGTTTTTAGCTTAGGATCGGCTTTGTATTACATGATGAAAGATAGGGGAAATAGCTCCCGCATGGTTCATTCACTGATGCTTCGCATTGGCTTGTCCGTCGCGCTATTTTTAGGAATTCTGCTAGCCCACTACTTTGGCCTCATTGAGGCTACTGGTATCAGGGTGGGAACAAACTAACCGTTACTGCACAAGACAAGAGTACTAAAACAAATCGGGGCTTTAAAGCCCCGATTTTTTATTCAACTTACATCCAGTAAACAGCGATGTACAAGCCAAGCCAGACTACGTCAACGAAGTGCCAGTACCAAGCAGCGCCTTCAAAAGCAAAGTGGTGTTTAGCAGTAAAGTCGCCACGAATCATACGGCGCAATACGATGGCCAGCATAGTGCCCCCAAGGAATACGTGGAAACCATGGAATCCAGTCAACATAAAGAATGTAGAACCGTAGATACCTGATGTGAGCTTCAAATTGAGCTCATGGTAAGCGTGGTAATACTCAAAAGCCTGGAAGCACAAGAAGATGAAGCCTAGGCCAACAGTTGCAGCCAAGCCAATAATGGCCTTCTTCATATGGTTCGCTACCAATGCATGGTGAGCAATAGTAATCGTCACGCCAGAGCTCAATAACAATAATGTGTTGATGGTTGGAATCGGCCATGGGCCCATAGTGGTGAACTTCTCAACCAATCCAGCAGGGCCATCATTTGGCCAGACAGCCTGGAAATTAGGCCAAAGTAATTTGCTCGTAACGTCACCCATCCAAGGCATTGCAATATTGCGTGCGTAAAAGAGGGCCGCAAAGAATGCGCCGAAGAACATGATTTCAGAGAAGATGAACCAAGCCATTGACCAGCGATAAGAAATATCAACGTTGATACCATTCTTGCCAGCATTCGACTCAGCAATCGTATCGCCGAACCAGTGATAGAGCACAAATAGAACCCATGCCACACCAACTAAACTTAGGGCACCGCCCCAAGAAGTGTGATTTACCCAGCCAGACATACCAGCGCCAAATGCAATTAAGCCGGCGGCGGCCATGGCAGGATGCCTAGATAGTCCAGGGACGAAATAGTATGGGGTTGAATTGGATGACATCTTATTCTCTCTATTCAATCAAAAAATAATCAATGGGACACAACTGCATTCACTATCAACAGGAGAGCACCCATAAAGATCAAGGCGCCAACAACTCCAGCAATGATAATGTGTACAAAACTCAATGAAGCAACATCTTCCTGCAAACCTGACTTCTTACGCACCCCCAGAAAACCCCACATCACGGCTTTCATAGATTGCATAAAACTACTTTTCTTTTTCAAGAAGCAACCCTTGATTTGGGGGCAGCTGGTGTGCCACCAACACCCAAGTCAAAGAAGGTATACGACAAAGTAATGGTTTTCACATCTTCCGGGAGACCCGCATCGATCACAAAAACTACCGGCATCTTTTTTGTCTCATTTGCCGCTAATGTCTGCTCTTGAAAACAGAAACATTCTAACTTTATAAAAAATTCTGTTGCGCTTTTAGGCGCATAACTTGGTATTGCCTGTGCTCGCACTTGGCGATTCTGATTATTGGTGACTTCATAAACAATCTCAGTCATTTCACCAGGATGCACTTCTAAAAAATTCTTTACGGGTTTGAAAGTAAACGGGCCACGGCTATTGGAGTCAAACTCAACCATCACCGTGCGAGCATAGTTAACCTGGGTATTACCAACCCTATTTGGGCTGAAAGCTCTAACGCCATAGTCATTTTTGCTCGTTACAACATTAATCCCGGTAGCTTCACACAAGGCTTTATACATTGGGACTAGTGCGTAACCAAATCCAAACATCATTACCGCTGCAATTAAGAGCTTTAATAAAATCTGGCGATTTAGTGATTGAGTTGAAACCATCGTCATTGCGGGATTAACCCAACATACTCCGTTTAATCACAATACCAATAAAAAATATCAGTGACACACTCAAAAGAATGAAGCCCATCCTGCGATTTTTCGCAGCAAGGGCTTGTTTCTCTGATGAATTAAATTCCGGCTTCATGCATTTGCTCAGCACTAGGTGGAGTTTCAAAAGTATGATGCGGTGCTGGAGAAGGAATAATCCACTCCAAGCCTTTAGCTCCATCCCATGGCTTCATTGGTGCTTTTTCACCTTGGCCGCGGTATGCAGGAAGCACGACGAAGAACAAGAAATAGACCTGCGACAAGCCAAAGCCCAATGCACCGATCGAAGCGATTAAATTGAAATCAGCAAACTGGGTTGGATAGTCGGCATAGCGACGTGGCATACCAGCTAAACCCAAGAAATGCATCGGGAAGAATGTGATGTTAAAGAAAATCATGGAAGTCCAGAAGTGGATCTTGCCGCGAGTTTCACTAGCCATGCGACCTGTCCACTTGGGGCACCAGTAGTAGAAACCGGCGAACATGGCAAACAATGAACCTGCTACCAGTACATAGTGGAAGTGAGCCACAACATAGTAGGTATCTTGCAAACCGATATCAATTGGCGCCATTGCTAAGATCAAACCAGTAAAGCCACCCATCGTAAATACGAAGATGAAACCAATAGCCCACAACATTGGAGTTTCGAAAGTCATCGAACCTTTCCACATTGTTGCTACCCAGTTAAAAATCTTTACACCAGTTGGAACAGCGATCAACATAGTTGCGTACATGAAGAACAGCTGGCCAGTAACAGGCATACCAGTTGCAAACATGTGGTGAGCCCAAACGATGAATGACAAGATCGCAATAGATGCGGTTGCATAAACCATTGAGCTGTAACCAAACAATGTTTTTCTGGAGAAAGCAGGAATAATTTCACTCACGATTCCAAATGCTGGAAGAATCATGATGTAAACCTCTGGGTGACCAAAGAACCAGAAAATATGCTGGAACATGATTGGGTCGCCACCGCCAACTGCAGAGAAGAATGAAGTGCCAAAGTGACGATCAGTCAAAGTCATCGTGATCGCACCAGCCAGTACAGGCATCACAGCAATCAACAAATAAGCAGTAATCAACCAAGTCCAGCAGAACATTGGCATCTTCATCAAAGTCATGCCCGGAGCGCGCATATTCAAGATGGTCACGATGATATTGATCGAACCCATAATGGAAGAAGCGCCCAATAAGTGGAGGGCAAAAATTGCCATGTCCATGCCAGGACCCATTTGTGAGGTCAGCGGAGCATACATAGTCCAACCGCCTGCTGGAGCACCACCAGGGACAAGGAATGAGCTCAATAACAAGGTTGCAGCCACTGGAAGAATCCAGAAGCTAAAGTTGTTCATACGAGCAAATGCCATATCGGATGCACCAATTTGCAAAGGCACCATCCAGTTAGCGAAACCAACGAATGCCGGCATGATCGCACCGAATACCATTACCAAGCCATGCATAGTTGTTAGCTGATTAAAGAACTCAGGGCGGAAGAATTGCAAACCAGGCTGGAATAATTCCAGGCGAATACCCAAAGCCATCGTGCCACCAGCCAATAGGCTGATGAATGAGAAGAGCAAATACATCGTGCCAATATCTTTGTGGTTGGTTGCAAACAACCAACGACGCCATCCGTGTGGCATATGATCATCATGCGCGTGGTCGTGTGCGTGATCGTGGGTAGTAGAGACTGTACTCATGGATTACTCCGGTTTCGTTTTTATCTGTATTAGTTAATCTGGATTACTTACCGCCATGTGCGGTCATAATTTCTTGCGTCTGAATCACTTCACCTGTCTTGTTACCCCAGGAGTTACGGGTATAAGTAATTACAGCAGCAATGTCGGCATCAGAAAGTACACCTCCCCACTTCGGCATTGCATTTTTACCGTTGAGCAAGATATTGAACTGACCCTCTTTTGGACCATTCACTACTTTGCTGCCATCCAATGCTGGGAATGCGCCTGCGCCTTTGCCGTTTGGCTGGTGACAAGCTGCACAGTTAGCAGCGTAAACTTTGGCACCGCGTTCTTTTTGCTCATCCAAGGTGTAAACCTTAGAAGGGTCATCGCCACCAGCGCCCATTGCTTGTTTCTTCTCAGTCACCCATTTGGTGTAGTCCTCTTGTGAAACTACTCGGACAACGATAGGCATAAAGGCATGCTCTGCACCGCATAGCTCAGAACACTGACCGCGGAATGTACC
The DNA here is from genome assembly GCF_018881655.1 of Polynucleobacter sp. Tro8-14-1. Lineage (GTDB taxonomy): Bacteria > Pseudomonadota > Gammaproteobacteria > Burkholderiales > Burkholderiaceae > Polynucleobacter. The sequence goes on along the minus strand of NZ_JACVPX010000001.1, from coordinate 61,377 downwards.
AATCCTGTCGGCTCTAAACCAAGTGTCACGCACAAAACCAGGGATCGCATCTTGCTTTACGCCAAACGCTGGGATAGTCCAAGAATGAATGACGTCATTAGCAGTAGTGATCAAACGAATTTTCTTGCCAACCGGCACAACTAATTCGTTATCCACTTCCATCAAATAAGTATCAGACTTAGGTGCTAAGTTATTGATTGCTTCACGTGATGTTGCCAAAGTGGAAATAAAATTGATGCCTTCACCCTCACCCTTGATGTAGTCGTAACCCCACTTCCACTGATAACCAGTGGTCTTAATAGTGATGTCGGAGTTAGTAGTGTCTTTCATCGCCACAACAGTTTTTGTTGCTGGCAATGCCATGCCGATAACGATCAGCAGTGGAACAACTGTCCAAATGATTTCAACAGTCGTGCTCTCATGGAAAGATGCTGATTTGTGACCTAATGATTTACGGTGCTTCAAGATGGAATAGAACATCACTCCAAAAACACCAATAAAAATCACTGCGCAAATGACCAACATCATCCAATGCAACCAATGAATCTCTTGCATGATTTTGGTAGCAGGAGGCGCGAAATTCAGCTGATTAACAGCTGGGCCACCGGGCATGTTCTCTGCTGCATGAGCAAAAGCAGTGCCAAAAGCAACTGCGAAATAGAGCGAAGCCCTAGTGACTTTTCCAAATAAATTCATCTTATTCTCTGTTTATTGTCGTGAGCAAAGCAGCAAAAATGCCACAAAATGCCCAAAAAACGGTCTCAAGCCAATACATCCAGCCGTGATTATAGGGTTAATTAGGCGCAACAACAAACAGGGTTAACCCAGCTTGAACCAATCTTGGTCGAGGTTTAAATGATAGTAAGCACTTACACTTAGGCAGAATCTGACCTAGTCTTGTGCCCAATTTGATTTAGGTCAATGTAGGCGACGTTGTCCTTTGCCTTTGCGAGGTGCTTTCCGAGTGCCCATGCATGCCCATAAACCACCTCTAAGGTGATTTTTTGCGGCAAAACCTCTTTTTCAGTGACTTCAGGAGGGGTGGAATGCATCAATTTCAGCGCACAAATGTCTGCTAACAGCAAGGCTGGCTTCTCATAGTCCAAAGTGAGGTACTCCATGTCCATTACGGGATCAGAAAACCGCTCACCCAGCAAAGCATCTCCCATATCGTGCATATCCCAGGGACTCAATAAATTCTTAAGTTTTACTTCCGGGAGTTCCAAGGCGCGCAATTCTTTTCCGGTATCGGGCCCTAAATAGCTAAATGTGATTAAGCCGCCCTCGCGCAGTACGCGCCAACACTCTTGCAAAAAATGCTTCGGATCAGGCAAGTCGTGCAGTAAAAGATCGCTGAACACTAAATCAACAGAATTGTCGGGAATATCAAATCTTCCAGACGAGATATAACGCGCAAAGGAGCTAGTGTTGCTAGCAAATAAGGATCGCCAATTACTAAGTGCTTTAGCACGCCACATTTGAAATCCTGAAACACCGTTTTCGGCGATGCTAAAAATGCGCGCATTTGGATAGCGCTTAGCGAGCGTATCCAAATGCTTACCAGCAAAATCGGGCACCACTAAGATGTCTTTTACATCAAGCTTAACGATGTCTAATTTCTGCAGCATGCGATCTGCAATTTCGTCTTGTAACCATCTAAGGGGCTGGGTCATTGGCTCAGTATACTCAGCGCCCCATGCGATTTCCAGAGAACATTTTTCAAACTATTTGTGAGCAGCTTTTGCCAACAGCCTGCATTGCTTGTGGGGAGTTTCAAAAATCATCTCTATGCGATCGCTGTCTCAATCAATTACGAGATGGTGGCTTATTGAGCTATCAATGTGGCATAGCACTTCAGGCAACAGAAATTGCGAAGCAACATTGTGCGCAATGCCAAATCTCTCAACCATACTTTGATGAAACCTATTGCCTGGATCGCTATGATGGATTGCTACAAACTCCACTGCATGAATTGAAGTATCAAAAACGTATTGCGTTTGCTAATGCTCTTGGCAGAACATGGAACTTACTTCTCAGTAAGGAGCTTGAAGCTATCTCTGCTGATTATTTACTGCCAGTGCCGCTCAGCATTGAGAAGTTAGCACAGCGTGGTTTCAATCAAAGTTGGGAAATTGCTAAACGGATTCGGTGTGGAGGGTATATTCAAAAATCACCTTATATGCTGCAGCGCCATCATTATGCAGAGCACCAGGCCGGCAGCACCTTAAGCAATCGCCAACTAGCCATTCAGGGAATGTTTTACCTTGAAGAGCGTTATATTAAGCAGCTCACAAACAAGACTGTGATTGTGTTTGATGATGTGATGACAAGTGGCGCAACTCTTAATGAAATTGCGCGCGTTCTGAAGGACAATGGTGTATCTCGCGTAATTAATTGGGTAGTACTTCGAGCTGCGCGACCAATCTAAAGAGTGCCGTATGTTTAATATTGTTTTATTCGAACCCGAGATTCCACCTAACACTGGAAACATTATTCGTTTGTGTGCAAACACTGGCGCCAAGCTGCATTTAATTGAGCCGCTTGGATTTCCAATGGAAGATGCTAAGTTGCGTAGAGCGGGCTTGGACTATCACGAGTTTGCACGCGTCAAAGTCCACAAAAATTGGGCGCAGTTTTTAAAGGATGAGCAACCCGATTCTCAGCATCTCTTTGCATTGACTACCAAGGGCTCAGGAAAGTTTCATGAAGGCAAATACGCGCCCGATGATTACTTTATATTTGGCTCTGAAACCAAAGGCATTACGGATGAAGTCAGAGACTCGATTCCGAATGAGAATCGCATGCGTCTGGCGATGCAAGATAGCAGTCGTAGTCTGAACTTATCAAATACTGTAGCAATTGTCGTGTATGAAGCATGGCGGCAGAATGGCCTTGCTGGCGGTCAATAACAAATTGACCCAAATACTGTAATTACGATTCTATTTTAGGATCGCGCCCCATGAGTTTTTTAACAGCATCATGCGGCTTCAATTTTCCGGAGAGCACTTCACCCATCATCGCAGTAATCGGCATGTCAACTCCTAGGCGTTTTGCCAAATCGCCAACCGCCTCGGCACAAAGCACACCCTCGGCAACGTGACCAAGACTTGCAAGAACCTCAGGTAGAGACTTACCAGCAGCAAGCTCAAGACCAACGCGACGATTGCGAGAAAGGTCACCAGTGGCAGTCAAGATTAAATCTCCAACACCAGTTAAGCCCATACAAGTTTCAGATTTGCCACCGGCAGCCTTCACAATGCGCATCATCTCTGCTAAACCGCGCGTGAGAACAGCAGCGCGAGCGTTCAAACCCAAATCCAAGCCATCACCAATACCTGCAGCAATCGCCAAGACATTCTTAATTGCCCCGCCCAATTCCACACCAATTAAATCATCGCTTGAATACACGCGCATATTGCCGTGATGGAAAGCGGTCTGCACTGCTTCACATAACTTAGGAGATTTGCTAGCAACGGTTAAAGCGCAAGGCATACCTTCACCAACCTCACGCGCAAAGCTTGGGCCAGATAAGGCGCCATATGAATGCGTTATTCCATGAGAATGTATCTTGCTCTCACGCTCTACAACCTGGTGGGGCAATAAGGCGGTATTCGGCTCAAGACCTTTGCAGAGCCAAATAATATTGAGTGGGTGCTCAGCAATCTTTAAAGCTTGGGCGATTGTTTCTGAAAGCCCCGACATCGGTGTAGCAATGACTAATAAATCATCACTAGAAAGTTTTTTGATAGCAGTAGAGAAGTCGCCCTCAAACTTGAGGCCTCTAGGCAACTGAATCCCTGAAAGATAAGCGCGATTTTCAGCGCTCTCTTCAATTCCTTTTAACTGTTGTTTGCTACGAGACCATAAAACAACATCACCCTCTTGGAGAAAGCGAGCTGCTTGCGCAGCCATCGCTGTTCCCCAGGCGCCAGCACCGAGCAGTGTCACTTTCATGATCTGTGGGCTCGCTCGTTGAGCTTAGTGAGGCTTGCTCTCAGCGGCAGCGCCATCCTTAGCGGCAGCTTCTTGTTGAGCTTGCATCAAACGATGTTCATACATGCCGTGGAAATTAATCTCATTCAAATGAATTGGCTGGAAGCCTGCGCGACTAATAATGTCGGCGATATTTGAACGCAAATACGGATACAAAATCGTTGGGCAAGCAATGCCAAGCATGGGATCAATTTGCTCAACCGGAATATTACTAAATTCAAAAATGCCGGCTTGTTTTGCTTCCACCAAGAACAGAACTTTGGTGTCGACTTTCGCAGTCACAGTGGAGCTTAGGGCTACCTCAAAGATACCTTCACTTAAGGGTGCAACGGAGATATCAATCTCAACATGCACTTGTGGCTCAGATGCAACCAACAAAATCTGCGGAGCATTTGGTTGCTCAAGAGATACATCTTTTAAGTAAATTCGCTGAATATGAAATCCAGGTTCTTTAGCTTGCTCGGCACTTGCCTGGGGTGCTGGGGATTTTTCAGTCATTGCTAACTTTCTTTGTATGTTTAATCTATTAAGCTAATAAGGGATCAAGCTTTCCAGCCCGATCTAATGCCACTAAGTCGTCATAACCACCAACATGCGTGTCACCTATATAGATTTGTGGAACAGTGCGGCGGCCAGTGCGTGTCATCATTATTTCGCGCTGGGCCGGATCACGATCAATCAAAATCTTTTCGAGATTAGCAACGCCTTTTTTAGTCAGCAACTTTTCCGCCATGACGCAGTAAGGGCAAACTTGGGTGCTATACATTGTTACTGGAGGCATCGATTTCTCCTTACTTCACTAAAGGTAGGGCTGCTGCTTTCCAAGCCAGCACGCCGCCATCTAAAGCGCCTACTTCGGCAAAGCCTAGTTTTTGAGCTTCGGCTACGAGTTTGCGTGACTGGGAGCCCGTTTCACAAACCAAGACCACTGGGTGCTTGCGGTCTAACTTGAGCTTTTCAATGGCTGCAGTTAAGCCAGCAGCATTGGCGAATTTGGCGCCAGGTAAATGCCCTGATTTGAAAGCCTCCTCCGAGCGCAGGTCCAAGACATAGGCTTTGCGACGATTAATCCAAATCGTCGCTTCAGTAGGCGTTAAGCCTTTCCCGCCAATAAGCGTAGATAATGAGGGTAGGAAAAGCGCTATGCCTGAAACCAACAGCAGGGCAATAAGCGCTAAATTATCAATTTGCGTAAGAAAGTTCATCACCAGATTATAGAATGGCTCTATGAAACAACTTGTCCTTATTCGTCATGGCGAATCCGCCTGGAACCTTGAAAACCGCTTCACTGGCTGGGCGGATGTCGACTTAACCCCTAAAGGCGCAGAACAGGCCATCGCAGCAGGTGAAAACCTCAAAAAAGCAGGCTATGAATTTGATATTGCCTATACCTCCGTTTTAAGGCGTGCCATTCGCACTCTTTGGCACGTTCAAGATGCCATGGATTTAATGTGGCTCCCTGTTGTCCATAGCTGGCGCTTAAATGAACGTCACTATGGCGCACTCACCGGATTGAATAAAGCTGAAACCGCAGCTAAATATGGCGATGAACAAGTTCATATTTGGCGTCGCTCCTATGATGTACGTCCGCCGCTACTTGAGCATGATGATGAGCGTCACCCAAAAAATGACCTCCGTTACTCAAAGCTCAATCCTTCCGATATTCCCTTGGGTGAATGCCTGAAAGATAACGTTGATCGAGTATTACCCTTGTGGAATGAATCTATTGCACCCGCACTCAAAGCTGGCAAACGCGTTTTACTAGTAGCACACGGCAACAGCATTCGCTCACTCATTAAGTATTTAGATCAAATGTCTGATGAAGCCATCATGGAAGTGAATGTACCTAATGGTGTGCCACTTGTTTATGACTTAGACGACAACCTCAAACCCATTCAACACTTTTATTTGGATTAAAGCAAAAGAGATATGCGCCAATTTCTAAAGAATTTCGCCCTGATAGCCGTTGGCCTTATCGCCGGCGTAGCAGCCACGATACAGCTCTCCGCGACCGCCCAGCAAAGCCCTCAGCTACCGCTGGATGAGCTTCGCACGCTCTCCAATGTCTTTGCCCAAATTAAGCGCGAATACGTTGAGCCTATTGAAGACAAGCAACTATTAACGGATGCTGTTAAAGGAATGGTCAGTAGTCTTGATCCTCATTCCACTTTCTTAGATAAAAAAGATTTTGCAGAAATGCAAGAGATGACCTCTGGAAAGTTTGCTGGACTTGGTATTGAAATCACTTCTGAAGATGGTGTAGTGAAAGTACTCAATCCAATTGAAGATAGTCCTGCTGCTCGCGCGGGTCTTCAAGCCGGAGACCTCATTACACGCCTTGATGACAAACCTGTACGCGGTATGTCTCTAGACAAAGCGGTACGCACTATGCGCGGCGAACCTGGAACCAAAATTACTTTGACGGTATTTCGTAAGAGTGAAGAGCGTAGCTTTCCGGTCACAATCACTCGCGCAGAGATTAAAGTTCAATCAGTCAAAACAAAAATTCTGGATAACGATATTGCTTGGGTACGCATCACCAGCTTTCAGGAGCGCACCGTTCCTGATCTTGCTAAGAAATTAACCGATATTGCCAATCAAGATCCAAAACTCAAAGGCATCATTCTTGATCTGCGCAACAATGGCGGCGGTCTATTGCAAGGAGCCGTAGGTGTGGCTGCAGCATTCTTGCCTGCTGACGCAGTTATTGTCTCCACTAAAGGCCAGTCCCCAGATTCAAAACAGGTATTTAATGCAACGCCAGCGATGTATCGCCTAAATGAGTCTGGCGACCCTTTGGCGGGTGTTCCAGCGATATTTAAGAAATTACCTATGGTGGTCTTGGTAAACGCTTATTCCGCCTCAGCCTCTGAGATTGTGGCTGGCGCACTCCAGGACTATAAACGCGCAACCATTATTGGAAAAACGACCTTTGGTAAGGGCTCTGTCCAAACCGTTCGCCCCCTGACCAATGATTCAGCACTGAAGATTACTACCGCTTATTACTACACCCCAAGTGGTAAGTCGATTCAGGCTTTTGGTGTGAAACCAGATATCCCAGTAGACCAAAACAAAGATGGTGATCCAGATGATGTCTTAATCACTCGTGAGATCGATAGCGAGAAACACTTACGCAATAAGCAGTCTGCTGAAGATAATCTGATTAAAGATCGCGAACAACGTCGCCTCGAAGAGTTGCAGCGCATTGAAGAGAAAAATGCCAAGAAGACTCCTGAAGAAAAAGAGAAAGATAAGAATAAGAAACCGCCTGAGCTAGGCAGTGCAGATGACTTCATGCTTTCTCAGGCAGTAGCCTTTATTAATGGCCAGCCCGTGAAGCGCTCCTCATCCAAACTCGAATAATCTTTTAATCTCTGCGGCTGGCACATGAATGACGAGCAGTTACTTCGATACTCAAGGCACTTGCTGCTTGACGAGATTGATGTTGCTGGCCAAGAGAAGCTTCTCCAATCACATGCATTAGTCATCGGCGCCGGCGGCTTAGGTAGTGCTGCCGCCCCCTATTTAGCCGCTGCCGGAGTGGGACACATCACCCTAGTAGATCATGATGATATAGAGCTCACCAATTTGCAGCGTCAAATCATGCATACCGAAAGTAGCGTTGGCAAAAGCAAAGTTGCTTCAGGAAAAGAATTTTTACAATGCCTTAACTCCAGCATTCAGATTGAAACCATTCAGGCTAAAGCCACAGCTTCGCTATTAGATGAACTGCTGCCAAGCGTTGATGTTGTGCTCGATTGCACAGATAACTTTTCAACCAGACACCTTATTAATGCTGCCTGCGTTAAACATCAAATTCCATTGGTTTCAGGCTCAGCTCTCAAGTTCGATGGTCAAGTGAGCGTCTTTGATCTGCGAAATCCAAGCTCACCATGCTATGCCTGCATCTTTTCTCCAGATGAAGTATTTGAAGAAGTCAGTTGCTCCAGCATGGGCATCTTCTCGCCTCTAGTAGGGATCATTGGAGCCATGCAAGCCGCTCAAGCCCTGCAGGTATTAATTGGTTTTGGAGAGCCTTTGGTGGGCCGTATGTTGCTTTGGAATGGGCGTACGACCCAAATCGATGAAATCCGTATTAGCCGTAATTCCGAGTGTTCGGTATGCGGCTCAGCCCACTAGGCAGCGCAATAAATAATTAAGACAGCAGTCGCTCTAGAGCCTTTGCCTGCTCTTCTGGCTCGTATGCCTTCAAGACTCTAGCAACGCGGGCTTTTAACAAGCCGACATTGGCCTGAAGAATTTCCCGCTTGACCAGCAATAACTGGCTGAAGTGCATTGAGAAATCCGTTAAACCCAAGGCAAGCAATAACTTCGTTAATGCAGGATCACCAGCCATCTCGCCACAAACAGCCACAGGCACATTAGCACGTTTAGCTTGCTCAATGATATTGGCTAATAAATTCAATATCGCTGGATGTAATGGGTCATATAAATGGGCAACTGCATGATCTGCACGATCAATCGCTAGTGTGTACTGAATTAAATCATTCGTTCCAATAGAAAGAAAATCGAATCGATTAATAAACAAAGGCAAGACTAAAGCAGCGGCCGGAATCTCAATCATTGCACCAACTTGAATATTCGGATTAAATGCTTTGCCACGCTGATGCAATTGTTGTTTCGCTTTTTCAATCAGTCTAAATGTTTCATCAATCTCTTTAGCATGAGCCAACATTGGAATCATGATGCGCGCTTGACCATGTGCTGATGCACGCAGGATTGCTCTGAGCTGCGTTAAAAAGATTTCAGGCTCCGTTAAAGACCAGCGGATTGCCCGCAAGCCCAATGGTGATGTGCCTGTTTGAGAAATATCGCCACCGCCGCCCAATGCCTTATCTGCACCAACGTCAATCGTTCTGATGTTGACAGGTAAGCCATGCATTAAATCGACTACGCGACGATATTCTTGGTATTGCTGCTCTTCATCTGGCAAAGCCTGCTTACGGTCCATGAATAAAAATTCAGAGCGGAATAAACCAACCCCTACAGCACCCAACTTCACCGCCTGAATAGCATCTTCTGGCAATTCAATATTGGCAAACAACTCAATCTCAACACGGTCGGCTGTTTCTGTTTTTGCATGCTTTAACTGTTGGAGCTTGCGAGCTTCTTTGAGAACCTGAGCTTGTAGTTTGCGATATTCGGCTAGTAGCTGCTCATCTGGGGCAACTACTACAACTCCTCGATCGCCATCTAGCACCAACCAATCACCATGACGAATCATTTCGCTGGCATGGCGCACACCAACTACTGCGGGTATTTCCATGCTGCGCGCCACGATAGCCGTATGGGAAGTTTTACCACCCAGATCCGTTACAAATCCGGTAAAAGCATGCTCTTTAAAACGCAGCATGTCATGCGGAGCAATATCGTGGGCAACGATGATGGACTCAACGCCGATATCACTGGTTGGCAAAAAATCGGCATCGTTTAATGGATCTTTTTTCTGGGCATTTAATGCCTTAATCACGCGTTCAGCAACCTGACGAATATCGTTGGCGCGTTCCTTTAAATACGCATCCTCAATGTCTGCAAATTGCTCCAACAGATCATTCAACTCAGTAGTTAAGGCCCATGCTGCATTTAATCGTTGCGTGCGAATGAGTTTAATGGGCTTCTCAGCCAATGCTGGGTCCGCCAATATCATGCCGTGCACGTCTAAGAATGCCGCCATCTCTTGCGGGGCATCTTTTGGCAATCCTTGGCGCAATTGCTCAAGCTCTAGGCGAACCTGATCAAATGCGTCTAATAGCTTTTGTGCTTCAGCCTCTTCTTTACCAGCCTCAATCAGGTGATGGCTGACTTCTAATGCTGCACGAGAAATCAGTACCGCCTTGCCAATGGCAATGCCTTTCGATACTGGAATTCCGTGTAATGCAAAAGTCATACTATTTACTCACCCTCACCAAATCGGTCATTAATTAAGGCGGTGAGTGCCTGCATAGCTTCATCCGCCTTTTCGCCCACAGTCTCAAGGGTCACAGTGCTGCCGATACCGGCCGCCAACATCATCACACCCATAATGCTCTTCGCATTAATTTGACGCCCATTACGTGACAGAAATATTTCACAGGGAAACTGAGCGGCTAATTGAGATAGCTTGGCAGATGCGCGCGCATGCAAGCCTAATTTATTGATGATTTCGATTTCTACCGAAGGCATAGTGTGCTGGCCCTTATCTATTCTTGATTTACTTTTGCACCTAAGCGCAAGATGCCATTCTGTCCACCAGCAAGGGCTTTTTGCGCCAAGTCTTCCAGATTTTCTCCGCGATGAGAAATGCAACGCATCAGCATAGGAAGGTTTAATCCCGCCAACACAATTACAGGCGCATTCAATCCCGATAAAGGACCCAAGGCCTCTAACTTTGAGGCCACATTAGCAGGAGTTGCACCCATAACATCTGTCAGGATTAAGACGCCGTTGCCTTTGTTCACACCATAAGCCGCCTTCATCACGCGATCAAAGCTTGCCTTGGTATCTTCATGAGGAGGGATATCCACTGCTCGAACACGCTCAGGCAATACACCAAAAGTATGCTCAGCAAACCCCAGCATTGCGCTGGCAACCGGTGTGTGAGCAACGATGACAATTCCAACCATATTTATGCCAATGCTTTCTCTAGCGCTGCCAACCAAAATTGCGCAACATTAAAGTTGCTTTGGTCAGTAATTTCAACAAAACAAGTAGGGCTCGTCACATTAATTTCGGTGAGATAACCACCAATTAAATCCAACCCTACCAAGAATAATCCACGCTGATTTAAAACAGGGGCTAATTTTTCAGCAATCCCTTTTTCGGTCTCGGTTAAAGGCATCGCTACGCCTTTGCCACCGGCAGCCAAATTACCCCGAATTTCGCTACCCTGCGGAATGCGAGCTAGCGCAAATGGCACTACCTCTCCGCCAATTAAAAGCACCCGTTTGTCGCCCTGGGCAATTTCTGGCAGAAAACGCTGAACCATCAGGGTTCTTGCGCCATTCTCGCCAAGCGTTTCTACAATGCTAGCAAGGTTGAGTCCATCAGCCCCAACCCTAAATACACCCATGCCGCCCATGCCATCTAAAGGCTTAATCACGATATCGCGATGCTCCTGATGAAAAAGCTCTACCGCAGCTAATTCACGCGTGACCAAGGTAGGCGGAATCAGTTCTGGAAACTCTGTAATAGATAGTTTTTCTGAATGATCTCGAACAGCGCTTGGCTCGTTAAATACTTTCGCGCCCTGACGTACTGCGGCCGATAACAACCAAGTGGTATTGAGATATTCAATATCGAAAGGAGGGTCTGTGCGCATGAGCACAGCAGAAAAAGACTTGAGTGTTCGAGACTCAATCTCACCCAACTCAAACCAGTTCGTGGAGCTGGGCTTAACCACTAAAGATTGGCAATCAGCTACTACGAAATCATCTCTCCACAACACATTGCGACTTTGACAAAACCACAAATGGTGGCCTGCCTCTTGCGCTACACGCATCATTGCTAGCGTGGAGTCTTTTTGAACCTTAAAAGATTCAAGGGGATCTGCAATAAAAAGAAGGTTCATTATTTCTATTGAGAGATTGGTAATTTATTTATGCAACTTCAGCATTGGGATCAGTTCGCTCTAGCTCCAATGATGCAGCAAGCAGCGCTAAGCGAGCAACTACACCATATAGATAGAAGCGATTTGGAGCGGCGCTACCTGGCTTAGCCCCTAGATCAGGCATCGAGTTTTGCTCAAAGGCTAGAGGTACAAAATGCATGCCGGGAGCATTGAGATTCTCATCCGGACCGCGGTCAGTATGAACACGATAGAAGCCGCCAATGACATAGCGATCAATCATGTACACCACGGGCTCAGCAACCGCTTCATTGACCTTCTCGAAGGTATACACACCCTCCTGAATCAATACATCACTGACCTCAAGGCCTTCCTTGACCACACTCATCTTGTTGCGGTCTTTACGATTCAAGCCCTTTAACTGCGCGGGATCATTGACTACCATCACACCCATGCCATAAGTACCAGCATCAGCTTTTACTACGACATAAGGCTTCTCTTTAATACCGTATTCACGATACTTCTTAGCTGTCTTTTTCAAGACTTGCTCTACGGCAGTTTGAAGTTCGTCTTCGCCCTTACGCTCATGGAAATTAATATTGGAGCAACTAGCAAAGTAAGGGTTGATCATCCATGGATCGATATCTACAACTTTGGCAAATTTCTTTGCCACCTCTTCATAGGCGGCAAAGTGATTTGATTTACGACGAACATGCCAACCAGCATGTAAGCCCGGCAGCAAGTACTGCTCATAGATATTCTCCAGAATCGGAGGAATGCCTGCGGATAAGTCGTTATTTAACAGGATCGAGCAAGGATCAAAATCTTTTAACCCTAAACGTTGTTTCTTGAGACCTAATCGAGAAAGTGGCTCCATCAACAAGCGATTGCCATCGGGTAAATCAATCCAGGTTGGCTTCTTAATTTCTTCAGAGAAAGTACCTAGTCGAACATTTAAGCCAGCTTGACGCAAAATCGAAGACAAGCGCGCAATGTTCTGCAAATAGAAAGTATTGCGTGTATGTCGTTCTGGTATCAGCAATAAGTTTTTGGCCTCAGGGCAAATCTTCTCAATGGCAGCCATGGCAGCCTGAACAGCAAGCGGCAACATCTGCGGCGAAAGGTTATTAAACCCTCCAGGGAAAAGATTGGTATCAACTGGAGCTAACTTAAAGCCAGAATTGCGTAAATCGACAGAACAGTAGAAAGGCGGGGTATGTTCTTGCCATTCCAGCCTGAACCAACGCTCAATGGTTGGGGTCGCTTCTAGAACCTTTGACTCTAATTCGAGCAAAGGGCCGGTGAGTGCAGTAATGAGATGTGGAACCATTCCACCATTGTAAGATTATTAAAAGAAAGACGCGGGATCCGAGGATCCCGCGCTTAAAACTAGGCAGCCAACTAGGGCCGCCCAGTGAGGGGTAAATCTACTGATTAAGACTCGTAAGCAGTCTCACCGTGTGAGCTGATGTCCAAGCCTTCGCGCTCTTCTTCTTCCTTAACGCGCAAACCAATCACGATATCGATCAATTTGAAGGCTACAAAAGAAACTACGCCAGACCAAATTACAGTGGTAATCACACCTTGAGCCTGGATCCATAATTGGCTAGCAACAGAGTAATCGGGAGCAACTGCATTAGCTACATAATCCCAGATACCTGTTCCACCCAAAGCTGGGTCAGCGAATACACCAGTCAACAATGCGCCAGTAATACCACCTACGCCATGAACACCAAACACGTCCAAGCTGTCATCTGAACCCAAAATCTTCTTGAGACCAGTAACACCCCAGAGGCAGATTACGCCAGCGATAACACCGATTACGATTGCACCCATTGGGCCAACGAAACCAGCAGCAGGAGTAATTGCAACTAAACCAGCTACGCAACCAGATGCAGCACCTAACATCGATGGCTTACCTTTGAGAACCCACTCAGCAACTGACCAACCCAATACAGCAGCAGCGGTAGCTAAATAAGTATTCACGAATGCCAAGGCAGCGCTACCGTTTGCTTCAAGGGCTGAACCAGCATTGAAACCAAACCAGCCGAACCACAAGAGAGCAGCGCCAGACATTACATAAACTAAGTTATGTGGCTTCATTGCTTCTTTGCCGTAGCCCAAACGCTTGCCGATAACAAAGGAACCAACCAAACCAGCGATCGCAGCATTGATATGCACAACGGTACCGCCAGCAAAGTCGAGAACACCTTTTTGCCACAACCAACCAGCACGAGCAGTAATCGCTTCGAGTGATGCAGCATCTTTGATGTCATCTGGACCAGGCCAGAACCAAACCATGTGAGCGATTGGCAGGTAGCTCAAAGTGAACCAAATCACCATGAATACCAAGATTGCAGAGAACTTAGCGCGCTCAGCAAAAGAACCAATGATCAAGCAGCAAGTAATAGTTGCGAACACCGCTTGGAAAGCCATAAATACATACTCAGGAATCACAACACCCTTACTAAAGGTTGCTGCTACTGAGTCTGGATTCATACCGCCCAAGAAGAGGCGATCTAATCCACCGATGAATGCTCCGCCTTCCGTGAATGCAAAGCTATAGCCATAAATCGCCCATAGCACTGAAATCAAAGAGAAGACCATGAAACATTGCATACAGATAGACAAGATGTTCTTGCTACGTGTCAAACCGCCGTAGAACAACGCCAAGCCAGGAAGAGTCATCAACAGCACTAATGCTGTACAGACCATCATCCAAGCAGTGTCACCTTTATTGCACTTTTCAGAGCAAAGAACAGGAGCAGGTTCTGCAGCAGCAGGAGTAGCAGCAGGAGCTGTTACAGCTGGTTTTTTTACTTCATCAGCATGCGCTGGCGAAGTAACCATTACACCAGTAGCGCCAATAGCCAAAGCCATAGCACCACCAGCAACGAGTCGTTTCATCCAAGTTAACATTTTGAACCTCTCTTTAAAGTGCTGACGCGCCGGTTTCACCGGTGCGAATACGAATGACGTGCTCAACTGGAGAGACAAAAATCTTGCCATCGCCAATCTTGCCTGTACGTGCAGATTTTTCAATTGCTTCAATCGCACGCTCCAAGATGCCATCTTCAACAGCAGCTTCAATTTTTACTTTAGGTAAAAAGTCGACAACATACTCAGCACCACGATACAACTCGGTGTGACCTTTTTGACGACCAAAGCCTTTAACTTCAGTGACGGTAATGCCCGAAACTCCCACTTCCGAGAGAGCTTCGCGCACTTCGTCAAGCTTGAAGGGCTTGATGATTGCGGTAATTAATTTCATGTGTTTCTCCGTTCAGAGTGGAAATTAGAAAGTTTTTGTCAAAGCTACAACTGCGTTAGCACGACCAGCGTTGCCGCCGTTAGGAGTTGTGTACATGTAGTTACCGCCTGTCTTAGCTACAGAAGTACCAGTGTAGTAAGCGGTACCTGACAAGCCACCACCAAAGTCTTTAGTGAAACCAAACTTCCAGTCAGCATAGCTTAAGTTGTATGTACCAGCCATGCTAGCAGGATTGCCATTAGCAGCAAGCTGGGCTACAGAAGAAACAGTATTGTTTGGAACATACTGGTAGCCAACGTGACCAACCAAGCCAACTCCGTAGAAACCAGTGTCATAGTTTGCTGTCAAATCTGGGTAAAAAGAACCTTTAGAGTTATAGATACCGAAGAGGTTACTCAAGGCATATGAGAATTTGAAGAAACCAGTTACAGGACCAGCAGTAAAGTTTTGTGCCGCATAAACTTCCGTTGTACTTGGGGATGAGCCTGAAGCTTGACGATAAGTTGGGTTACCTTGAATTTGAGTTCCAGTCGGCGCATTAGAAACCATGCCTGAAACTGGGTAGTAGTACTGCAACACACCAAAGTCAGAGGCAAAACCTTCGCCGATCAACTCTTTCTTGAAACCAGCATAGAAGTCCATTTCGATTGGAGCTGTAACAGCGCCAGTGCCGCTTCCAGGCTTAGAACCACCACCACCGTATTGGTCGCTGATCCAGCTAATATTTGAGTTCCAGTTACCTACATAGAAACCGCTCTCATGCGCGTAGTCAAAGCCACCTTGAATCGCTGGCTTGTTATTGGTTTGTGTCAAACCACGATAGATATAGTTGCTTGCAACAGTTACGTTAGCAGTGATTGGGCTTACTTCTGGTGCTGCTGGCTCGTCAGCTGCGAATGCTGCAGTTGAAAGGCCTGCCAACAAAGCTACTGCTGCCGCAGAGATTGCTGTCTTTTGCAAAGTTTTCATGAACTACTCCTTACTGGTTGTAATAAAAAAATGGGTTGAATGCTTATTGCATGGGGTGATATTGAATCCCCAGGGGTTCATGGCCTTGTCACAAATCCCCTAAATAAGGCAAATGCTCTTTTTTGGTGCTAAATATTGCACCGAATGAGTGAATATGGGGCATTTTTCGGGTTTTAACCCCTTTTTGGGCAGTTTTACGCATACAACTTAAAATACAAATGTGTATCTTTTCTGCAACTCTCAATAGAACTGCGAACCCTCATCATGCAAAAACCAGGCGAAATCCTCGAGCAAATCCAACGTATCGCGAACGATATGCAAAACAAGGTTGGTGATGCCATTCGCAATTCGCCAGCTCAAGAAATTGAAAAGAATGTACGCGCCATGATGAATCAAGGATTTCAGAAAATGGATTTAGTAACGCGCGAAGAATTTGATCTTCAAAGCAAAGTGCTTGCTAAGACACGTGAAAAGTTAGAAGCGCTTGAAGCTAAAGTTGCTGCCCTAGAAAAACAATAATTAAATGATCTTCTCTTCAGACTACTCTGGAGAAAAATCACTAAAGAAGTTTTCACACTCTTCTTTAGACAATAAAGTTTTTGCATTCTCCGTGCCTGCATTCATATGCAGGACTGATATTTGATAAACCCAGATATCACCATTCGGTGCAACTCGATTAATCCAACGAACGCGCATGAGTTGCTGTGATTTACCGTTGGATTTCAAATCCAGAAAATAATCTTTGATCGGTAAACGCTGTCGATCTGTTGTTTTATAAAAAGCATCCTCAACAGTGACATCGCCACCAGATGCTTTTGCCCTATCAATTAAGTTAGCCTGTAATTGCGAAAGTAACTTGCTTAGTGAGGCACTTTGATTGGCCGGCAACTGGATAGTGCTGACCGAGTAAATATCATCATCAATTTTTACCGCTTCAAGTGTCTGTAAAAGTTCTTGATCAAGATAAGGAATGCGGCGCTCTAACTTATCTGGTTTGCCAGGAAATAAAGCGGTATATCTTTCTTGCGGCGCTTGGACTGTACGCCAATCTAATTTAGGACTACATGCAATGAGAAAAATGAAGGTCGCTAGTAAGGTAGCGGCCTTAGAAACCAGTCTAAACAACCCCTGCTCCATGCGCTTGTTGATCTGCGTGATAGCTTGAGCGCACCATAGCGCCTACAGCCGCATGAGAAAAGCCCATTTCATAAGCCTTTTCTTCAAACATCTTAAAGACGTCGGGATGAACGTAACGCGTAACAGGTAGATGATGTCCTGACGGGGCGAGATACTGACCAATAGTGAGCATGTCGATATTGTGCTCACGCATATCGCGCATCACATCTAAGATTTCTTCATCTGTTTCACCAAGGCCCACCATCAAACCGCTTTTAGTAGGGACATGAGGAAAGCGCTCTTTAAAATCTTTCAAGAGCTTTAAAGAATGCAAATAATCTGCACCCGGTCTAGCCTGTTTATATAAACGTGGCACTGTTTCGAGGTTGTGATTCATCACATCAGGCAAACCACTAGGCGCATGCTCAGCAAAAATATCCAACGCTTTATCTAGACGACCACGGAAATCTGGCACCAACACTTCAATTCGGGTATTTGGGGAGAGTCCGCGTGATTGAGAAATACAATCAACATAGTGCATTGCGCCACCATCACGAAGATCATCACGATCTACGCTTGTAATCACCACATAGTTCAGTTTGAGAGCGGCAATAGTGCGCGCTAAATTAGCAGGCTCTTTCTCATCCAGAGGATCTGGTCTGCCATGGCCTACGTCACAAAACGGACAACGACGGGTGCACTTGTCACCCATGATCATGAAAGTGGCAGTTCCTTTGCCAAAGCATTCGCCAATATTGGGGCAGCTGGCCTCTTCACAGACAGTAACTAACTCGTTCTCGCGCAAAATCTTTTTGATTTCAGAAAAGCGAGAATTATTAGATGCGGCCTTCACCCGAATCCAGTCAGGCTTTTTCAATACCTCTGTTAAAGGAATAATTTTGATCGGAATGCGCGCAGTCTTCTCGCTCGATTTTTGTTTACGTGACGCGTCGTAATTGAGGTCTTGGCGCGCCTCGATAGGTGTCTTGGTGTTAGGCTTATTTGTGGTCATGATGGCATCAGTTGCTTTTGTAAGTGCTGCAAAAGCCTTTGGCTAATAGTGTCTATATTGTCCTTGATCCCAAGGGTTTGCATGTCGACCGTCTTTAAACCCTCATACCCACAGGGGTGGATACGCTGAAATGCCCCTAAGTCGGTAGCGACATTCAGGGCTAGGCCATGATAGGAGCAGCTTTTGGAGACTTTGAGGCCCAAGGCAGCCACCTTAGCGCCAATCCATTCTGAGGGCACTCCTGACTGCTGAGAGACATAAATTCCTGGAGCCCCCGGATGCCTTTCAGCCTTAATCCCAAAATCTGACAACGTATCTATCAGCGCCTGCTCTATACGAGAGACCAATTCTTTTACAAAGATCCCTAGACGCTTTAGATCTAGCAAAAGATAAACCACGATTTGGCCTGGCCCGTGATAGGTAATCTCTCCACCCCGATCTACTTGCACGAGTGGAATTTGATTGCTGGGTGTATGCAAGTTACCCGCATCACCTGCCAAACCTAAAGTGAAAACAGGGGGATGCTCTAGGACCCAAATTTCATCAGGCGTTTCGCTAGTACGCTCTTTAGTAAAAAGTTTCATCGCCTCATATGTAGAGGCGTAATCTGCTAAGCCCAGTTGTTTTACTAAAGCTGGCATGAATTCAATTACAGAACAACACTAACTAATGGATGAGTGGACAAGGTTCTATACAACTCATCTAACTGTTCACGGCTAGTCGCAGTAATTGGCAAAGTAATGCCTAAATAATTTCCATCCTTAGAAGGACGCTGCTCGACCTTACTCTCATCAAACGTAGGATCAAATTGTTTGGCAATATGCACTATCGCTGGAAGATATTCTGGGTTTGCTTTACCCATGACCTTGATAGGAAATAATGATGGGTACTCGATTAATGATTTTTCTTCGGCCATATAGTCTTTCTATTTCTAATTACTTACGATGATCTGGCATGCCTAACCACGCGCCAGTAATGATGTTGCGAATGCAATGTAGGCGGCGATGGAAAAAGTGATCTGCGCCAGGCACTACTTGCACAGTCAACTCTTGCGGACGCGCCCAATCTAAAACATCAATCAAGGGAATGGTTTCATCCAGTTCCCCATGAATCAAAATCGTATCGGCAGGCACTGGGGCCAGAGTCCATTTGCCTGCAGCACTACCCACCATCACTAGGCGCTCAGCTGGACGACCTAATTCTGAAAGCCGTTGCACTAAGTGACTACCAACAAAGCTTCCAAAAGAAAAACCTGAAACTACTAGCGGCAGCGTATTCGCCTCCCTTGTCCAGGAATGATTCGCCGTTGCTTCAAATTGACTCCAACTTGATGGTGTTCGCATCCAATCGGTTACATGTAGCAAGTCCTCTAACTCACCAACACCGTCGTCATGAACACCCTCAGTTCCACCTACACCGCGAAAGTTTGGGCGCACGCTGACGTAACCCAACTGGTTAAAAGCACGCGCCATAGTTTGGGCCACCTTGTTATCCATCGTGCCACCCATCAATGGATGGGGATGTGCCACGAGGGCCAAGCCACGCACAGCAAATGCAGGATCATTTTTTAATTCATCCGGCAGATCAATAGACATTTCCATTGATCCGACAATGCCTTCAATCTGAATTACTTTTGTACGGCTATTCATAAAAAACTTTCAACTCTCTGTAATGGCTAGGCTAATTGCAAGCGCTCTACTGGACGACCTTCGATTAAATGGGACTGGATAATTTCTTCAACATCATCTACATCAACCATGGTGTACCAAATACCCTCTGGGTAGACAACCATGACAGGACCGTCAGCACAGCGATCCAAGCATCCCGCCTTATTCACCCGAATTTTTCCTGGGCCCGCAAGACCAAGCTCTTTCACTCTTTTCTTGGCGTAGTCAAACAAAGCAAAAGCATTATGTTGATCGCAACAATCTTCACCATTGGCACGCTGATTGAGACAAAAAAATAGGTGGTGTGAAAAACTCATAGGAAAATTATATTCATCAATGTTTCGGTTTAAATTCCACGGCACTTCGAACCATCCAAATCAGTGCCAGAGGTAACCATACTACGGAAACCCATTGCATCAACTCATTAAAGTGCAATAAGCGCCCTTGATACCAGTGTCTGAGCGTCAGAATGAAATATGGATTGTCAGGCAAAACATTGACCGCTATTGTGGTTCCCAGCAAGCAAATCAAAGCTAACCAAAACTTAGTCATTTGCTTGAGCTTTAACGTCCATCTTAATAAGATGCCGCCTATTACCATTCCCCATAGAGCTCCAGCCGTAAGCCAGATCAAACTAAACTCAGCGCCAAATTGAAGGGCGGTAAATAGAATCTTCACCATCACGGTTAGACCAAGCAGTCCATTGAGAATGCGCCACTGGGGGGCTTTAGTGCGCAATCCTAGAGATAGCAACAAGGCCACTCCAAGCCAGCATAGCGAGGTGATTGCCGCCTCTTGAATAACCTGATTAATCACCACAGTACCCCAATCGACCGAGCCAAATATGGCATGGCCCCATACACCTGTGCCAAGCCAAGAGCTTTGTGGATAAATTTGTGACCAGGGAAACAATAAGAACAGGGCACACGCTGCCCAATTAAGGCCAAACCATTGATCAAAGCGCCGACGAATTGCGCTTCCAGAAAGCCATTGTGGCCCTAGAGGAATCGCTAATAAGCCGCCTAACAGTCCTCCCAATATATTGGCCCACCAGTCCATCTGACTCGGTATGCGAGTAGGCAGCCAAGACTGCAAAGTTTCTACACCTAGTGCCAGGCCAGCACTCAAGCTAAGGGCCATTCCAAGAGCTACGTAGTTACGCCAACGAGGATAGGCAGCAAACACTACCAAAAATCCAAAGGGAATATAAGCCAAGATATTGACCGATACATCAAATAAAGTCATAAAACGTGGCAAGGGAGCATCCAACCACGCCCAAGCAGAGATCCCATTCTGAAAATCAAAGTCAAAGGGGTTTAGGCTTACATAGATGATCAAAAGCGCGTAGCTTAAGCTCATAGCCCTCGCTAAAGGCATAGCCTGTAGTGGCCATACTAGCTTCCGAGGTCGTTGATCTTTTTGATCCATCCCACAATTCTAGGTCAGACCTTTCTACAATGGCGGAATGACTGCAAATTGCATCCTTGAGCGCGTTACCGAGACTAGATCCACCAATGACGATCTGATGAGTCGCTGGCGTGCAGGGGAACTCATTGATCCGGTGGCTCGGATTGCCCACAAACAAACTGCGGGCAAAGGCAGGGCAGGCCGAGCATGGCTAGCCAACCCCGAGGACTCTCTTTGCTTCTCTCTCGCATTTTCATTTAAAAGAACTCCGGCCGAACTCAGCGGACTCAGCTTATTAGTTGGCCTTGCAGTGATAGAAGGTATTGCACAAGCTTGCAATCTAAGTGAGAAAGCCCTTCAAGAGGCTGGCCTGCAACTGAAATGGCCCAATGACTTATTACTAAACAACCGTAAACTTGGCGGCATCCTGATTGAGGGCGGCCAAGCAAAAGCGGGTGATCCTACTTGGATGATTATTGGGGTTGGTATTAACTTGCGCAATCCAGAAGCAATTGAAGCAAATCTAGATACGGGCCTGAAAGTGGGTTCACTTGCTCAACTGACAAAATCACTCCCTGATACAGAATATCTCTGGCTCAAACTGATTGCTTCACTCGAACACAGTCTTGCCGAATTTGACCTGCATGGATTTAAGTCCTACAAAGAACGCTGGATGGGCTGGGATGCCTATCGAGAGCAATCTGTATGCATTTCTGGCGCTGGTAAAGATCCTATTCATGGAATTGCAAAAGGTGTGGATGAGACAGGGGCATTACTATTGCAACAAGAAAACAAAACCATCGCCATTTATGCAGGTGATGTTTCTTTGCGGATTCAATCATGAGCCTTTATTTATTTTTTGACGTTGGTAATACGCGCCTGAAATGGGCGGCTGTGGAGTCAACTCAAAATCCTAGCGCTCAACAAAAAAAGTTGTGGGCATACTCAGGCTCTATTAGCAGTAAGTCTTTGCAATCAGCAGAGCATCGAGCCGAGTTGGCGGACTATATTTCTAAAACATTACCGAAGCCTGCAGCTATTGGCTTTACATGCGTTGCTGGCCAAGAAGCGATTACCAATCTCAAATCACTATTTCCGCAATGGAGTGACCTCCATTGGAAGCAGCTTAAGGGTGATAGCGCTTTCACAGGAATGCGCAGCCTATATCAAGATCCCAGCAAGCTCGGCGCTGACCGCTGGGCCGCTCTGATTGGGGCACGCGCCTTATCAAATAAAAACACCTTGATTGTGAATGCCGGTACTGCCACCACCATCGACTTATTGGGTTCTAACGGCGTACATTACGGCGGATGGATTTTGCCTGGCTTAGGATTAATGCAAGAAAGTCTGGCAAGTAATACTGCACAGTTAGGCTTGGCGAAGCGTGCGGAACATCATGGATTTGGATGCTCTACCAATGACGCAATTATCGGAGGATGTGATGCGGCGCAAATTGGTGCAATCCTCTATGGCATACAACATGCAAAAGAGTTAAATTTTCCCATCGAAAAAATTTGGCTTGATGGCGGCAACGCCAAAGTCCTAGCGCAAGAAATTACAAAAACTAATTTACCAATCAAGCAATCCGTGGAAGTAACTGAAGGATTAGTACTTCGCGGTATCTGGGCGTGGTTACTGCAAAACCTCTAAGAGCGGATCTTACCCAACAGGCTTGTAGTTGATCGCTCATATAGGAAAGGTATCGCAACTGCTTTACCACCCCAACTTTTTACCAAATGGGTTTCTGCCAAAGTGTCGATATCGTAATCACCACCCTTGACGTAAATATCAGGACGAATTTTTTCAATCAAATTGACTGGTGTTTGTTCGGTAAACAACACAGTCATATCCACGCTTTCTAATGCAGCCAATAAAGCCTGGCGATCAGCCTCTGCATTAATGGGTCTGTCATCGCCTTTACCCAACATCTTCACTGAGGCATCAGAATTCACGCCCACCACCAAGCTAGCCCCTAGGGCACGAGCCTGGGCCAAATAACTGGCATGGCCACGGTGCAGGATATCGAAGACTCCATTAGTAAAGACCAATGGTCTAGGAAGATTTTCCAGGCGAGTAGCAAGCTGTTCTGGTGAGCAGACTTTTGCTTCAAAAGAAGGGGGTGGCAAATGACTCATAACCCAATATTAATGGCAATCTTGCGAGGCCAGCGATATTACCCAGAATGTCTTAGACTTGGCTTCTCACTCGTGAATAAAAAAGGTGCAATATGCCCCGTTTTGTAATGAACTGCCTATTTGGGCTAATTGCATTCTTATCTGGATTTCAGCTTGCCAATGCTGCGCCGACTTGCAGCCCCCTGCTCTCCCATACTTTTCCTCGCTTGCAGGATGAAGCGCCGCAAAACCTTTGCCAATATCAAGGGAAAGTCATATTGGTAGTCAATACAGCCAGCTTTTGCGGCTTTACCAGCCAATATGAAGGTCTTGAGAAGATTTACGCCAAATATAAAGATCAAGGCTTTGTCATTCTGGGCTTTCCTTCTAATGACTTTGGACAACAGGAACCTGGTAGCAATAAAGAGATTGCCGATTTCTGCAAGAACACCTATGACGTGAAATTTCCAATGTTTGCTAAGAGCACGGTTTCTGGCAGTAACCCAAACCCCCTATTTAAGATGTTGATTGCTAAAACTGGCACAACTCCAAAATGGAATTTTTATAAATATTTAATCGATCGAAATGGTAATGTGGTTGATTCGTTTGGAAGCGTTACTAAACCCACGAGCACCAGCGTTATAAATGAAATTGAAAAGCTTTTAGGAGAAAAAGCTCAGTGAGTAAAAAAAGAATTGCCATTATTGGCGCAGGCATCTCTGGGTTAGGCTGTGCCTACGCCTTAAGACAACATCCTGAATTTGAAATCACCTTGTATGAAGCTGGCGATCACATTGGTGGCCACAGCAATACTGTTGATATCACTTGCAATATCGGTGGAAATGAAATCACACACGGTGTAGACACTGGTTTCTTGGTATTTAACCGTAAGACTTATCCACGGCTCGTTCGTTTATTCGAAGAAATTCAAGCGCCAGTAGCCCCCTCAGAAATGTCTTTTTCTGTATCGATTGATACCGCCAGTAAATCTGGGGCGGGGAAAAAGATTGAATGGGCTGGTAACGACATCAATTCTTTTTTTGGACAAAGATCCAATCTCCTATCTCCATCATTTTGGAGAATGGCTTATGACATCATGCGTTTTAATCGTTTGGCCACTCAGTTAGCACATGACCAAATTGAAGCTGGTCATCAATACAAAGAGCCTGATGAAAAAATTGCCGATTTTTTAAAACGTCATCGCTTTAGCCAAAGCTTTAAAGAGAATTACTTTCTACCCATGATCGGCGCCATCTGGTCTTGTTCAGTCGAACAGATGCTCGAGTTCCCTATTCAAACCATGGTGCGCTTTTGCCATAACCACGGCCTTTTGCAAATCCAAAATCGCCCGCAATGGTTGACTATCAAGGGTGGCTCACGAGAATATGTAAAGCGCCTTGTGACAGCACTAGAAACGCATGGGGTGGCCATTAAAAGGGACTGTGTCCTGAGGGTGAATACAGGTCATGATGTCGGGCCAGTTGAGGTTATCAGTCAGGCTGGCTCGGCCCATTTCGATGAAGTCATCATGGCTTGTCACAGCGACCAAACATTAGATTTAGTTCATGGCATTGACCAACAATCAAGAAATATCCTGGCATCAGTTCCATACCAAAAGAATCGAGCAATATTACATACCGATATTCGTTTCTTGCCAGATGCAAAACGTTGCTGGGCTGCGTGGAATTACACCGCTAAATCCGGCGCTAAACCCAATACAAAACAACATGTCAGCGTTAACTACTTAATTAATCGTCTGCAACATCTACCAGTTCAACTTCAAGACACCCAAATTATTGTGAGCTTAAATCCCTCGGAAGAGCCAGATCCAAAACTTGTACATCAAGAGATTCACTATTCACACCCTGTCTTTGATATGAGTGCGATTCAAGCCCAGAAGGAGCTACCCCTAATTCAGGGCACATCCTCTATTTGGTATTGCGGCGCCTGGACGGGATTTGGGTTTCATGAAGATGGTTTACGCTCCGGAGAATTAGTGGCAGAAGCTTTAATTGAAAGCATTCGTCAACCGATCAAAACCAAACAAGATGTGTAGTTGATGTCAGGCGCCAAGATTAACTTTGGAGTAGTAAAACACCAGCGCTTAAGGCCGGCTAAGAATGCCTTTGGTTATGGGGTTTTCACCATCTCCATCCCTATGCGTACTCGCAATGCCAACCCGAATTTACTGAATCAAAACGGCTTAAGCGATAACCGCTGGGGTCTTTGTGCATTTTTTGATAATGACCATGGCTTAGGAGAATCCAATAGCCTTGCTTGGATCGAAAAGATTCTTGCAGACAATCATGTGCAACATGTCGATGGAGAAATTTGGCTTCAGACTTTTCCAAGGGTATTGGGCTATGTTTTTAATCCCGTGAGCTTTTGGATCTGTACGCGCGCCGATGGCAAAGTACAGGCGGTACTGGCTGAAGTTAACAATACCTTTGGTGAGCGTCATTGCTATTTACTTCACAAAGATTCGGGTGAAGCATTGCACTCGGGCGAAACACTCAGTAGTAAAAAGGTATTTCACGTTTCACCATTTTGTGCGGTACGTGGCGATTACCATTTCCGCTTCTTATTTCCGCAAGATAGTAGTAGTGGTAAGAATAATGTCTGTCGCATTGAGCTTCATGAGGACGGCCAACCCCTCATCAACACCAGCATTAGCGGCACCAGCCGCCCACTCAGTCGCGCCAATATCATGCTGGCACTACTACGCTACCCATTAATGAGCTTGGGTGTCATTTTCCGAATACATTGGCAAGCATTGAAATTGTGGGTAAAAGGTGTACCCTTTCACTCAAAGCCTAAACCACCAGAACTTGAAGTTAGCAGATGAATCGCCCAGGACAATCCCTTCTCTCCAGACTCAATTTTTCTCGTCCACAAGGACGAGATAGCGCTTCGCCGCAACACCAAATTAAGGCTAAGGCACTCCTAACCCTCCTGACAAAGCTAAGCAGTGGTCATTTAAAACTCACCCTTCCCAATGGCGAGAAGCGGGAGTTTGGCATTCAAAGTGATCAATTGCATGCTGAAATTCATATCTTAGAGTGGTCTGTATTTAAAGAGATCATGTCCCATGGAGATATTGGTTTTGCCGAGAGCTATATTCAAGGCAAATGGAATACTCCAGACCTCAAAGCACTGCTTGAGTTAGCCATACGCAACCGAACTATTTTAGAAAAAGCCATTTACGGCAATTGGTATGGATCAATTTTTTACCGTCTAAAACACTGGTTGCGAGATAACAGCAAAGCGGGAAGCCGCAAGAATATTCATGCGCATTATGACCTAGGCAATGCTTTTTATACGCTATGGCTTGATCCCACGATGAGCTACTCGAGCGCCTGGTTTTCTGAAGGCAGTCAGCAAGTCCTAGCTGATGCACAGCGTGCAAAGATTGGACGCATTCTAGATTCCTTAAAGACGGCGCCAGGGGAGCACATACTTGAAATTGGTTGTGGCTGGGGTGGCGTTATGGAGGAATCTCTTCGTAATAAGAGAGCCATTACTGGCCTAACTCTATCTACAGAGCAAAAAGCATTTGCAGAGAAACGTTTACTAGCAGTGCAAGGTCAAATTGCTAACCCTCCTGGATTTGAAGTGCGCCTTCAAGACTATCGCGATTGCCAAGAAAAATTTGATGGCATTGCTTCCGTCGAAATGTTTGAAGCAGTTGGTGAGAAACATTGGCCAGAGTATTTTGAAACGATTGCCCACTGTCTAAAAGCGGGCGGCAAAGCTTGCATTCAGACGATTGTAATTGCCGAAGATCTCTTTGATCGCTACAGACGCAACACTGACTTTATTCAACAGTATGTATTTCCTGGAGGTATGCTGCCCTCTAGAGCAAGCTTTAAAGCAAGCGCTGCTAAAGCTGGATTGCGAATTGATGACGAGTTCGCCTTTGGCGGAGATTACGCAAGAACTCTTTGCTTGTGGCGCGATAGCTTTAATCAAAAACTGCAAGAAGTACGTCAACTTGGCTTTGATGAAGCATTCATACGCCTTTGGAACTTCTACCTCATGTATTGCGCCGCCGGCTTTACTGAGCATAATATCGACGTAGTGCAATTCACTCTGAGTCATCAACCATCACCAGCATCTTCTGATGCACTAGGCACATGAAACAAAGCGGAATAGACCACTTTTCAGGCAAAAGAGTCTGGGTCATAGGCGCATCCAGCGGCATTGGCGAAGCTTGTGCGAAAACCCTTCTTCTCAAGGGCGCTAAAGTAGCACTTTCCAGTCGAAGAGCTGAACGATTAAATGAAATTGCCCTCACTGGAACGATTGAACAAAGCCTAGTCATTCCTATCGACGTTACCGATGATGCGCAACTCCAGGATGGCTATAAAACAATTTTGAACGCCTGGGACGGAATTGATCTCCTGCTCTTTGTATCGGGCGTATACACCCCATTGCGAGCAGCTTATTTTGATTTCAAGATTGCTGAAAAAACAATCGATGCAAATCTTCTGGGGCCTATGAGAGCAGTTGCATTAGTGACGCCAGAGATGCTAAAGGCTCACTCGGGACATATTGCCATCGTGGGTAGCGTTGCAGGGTATAGCGGCCTGCCAAAAGCTTTGGCATATGGCCCAAGTAAAGCTGCCATCATTAACTTTTGCGAGAACTTATATTACGACTTGCTGCCGACAGGAGTCAGCGTGCACATGATCTCGCCAGGATTTGTGGCTACTGAGGCTACTGCAAAAAATGACTTTGAAATGCCAGCTTTAATTAGTGCCGAGGAAGCAGCCAGCGAGATATTGACCGGTATTCAGAAGGGGGAATTCGATATTCACTTCCCCAAGCGATTCACAAGATTCTTAAAGTTTCTGAGAATCTTGCCTTACCCAATCTACTTTTGGATTGTGCGCCGCTTCGTCAAAATTTAAGCGGCGCTAAAGCATTACGCAGCAACCTATTTTTAAGTTACTGCTTGTACTTGTCTTTACGAATTTTCTCTTCTAGATAATCCATTACTGCAATTGCTTTAGCTTTAGATCCAGCAATGGATGGTGATGTCACATACTTACCCTGCATCACAATCGTCGGCACTCCATCAATACGATAGGCTTCGGTTAATTGCTTAGCGGCACGCGCTTTAGAAACTACCGCAAAAGAACGATAAGTTGCTAAGAAAGTATTACGATCAACCCCTTGAGATGCGACCCAATCCGCGATCTCCGTCTCCGTCAAGAGGTGCTTATTTTCTTTATGTATTGCGTACATGACTTTTTCGTTTAGAGCATCAGCTTTGCCCATCGATTCGAGCGCGTAATACATTTGGCTATGGGGCAAGAAGTCATCACGGAAAGCTACGGGGACTCTTTTGAAGACAACATCCTTAGGCTGGCGCTTTACCCAGCTACTGAGCTCTGGCTCAAAGTCGTAGCAATGCGGGCAGCCGTACCAAAAGAATTCAATAACCTCTACTTTTCCCTTGGTTTCGACCGGCTGTGCAACTGGCAATATGCGGTAATCAAAGCCTTCTTCGATTTTTTGAGTTTGTGCACTAACAAAGCCACTTAAAGAAAGCAGTGCTAATAAAGTAATGAATCTTTTGCTGAATGAAATCATGATTTACTGGATTTGATTAAAGTTGGTTTAATGCCAATGCTACTCAATTTGTCTCGCACTGAGTTGCTCTCTTCAACGCTGTTATATGGACCTACCCGCACGCGCCAGAGGGTATTGCCATCACTCGTAACTTCGCTAAGCTGAGCCTGAATTCCCTGGATTGCTAAATTCGCTTTTTGCGCATCTGCATCAGCACGCTTTGTAAACGCGCCCACTTGCAAGAAATAAATGGAGTCTGATTTGCTTGCAGGGGATGCGTCCGCTGGCTTATCAGCAGTTTTCTTGCCATTTACCAAATCTCCAATCGGATCGGGTGATGCAGGGGCGGGTGATTTACCCTGGAGCGGCTTATTTAAATCAACTGGTTCAGCAGGAGAGCCCGCTTCACCTTCAGCAGGTGCCGCAGAAGGTTTAATAGTCAAAGGCAGACTAGGGGCACGCATCCCCGGTCTTTCTTGAGGGGTATTTTTAGAAAGATAAAAGGCAATGACAAAGGCGATTCCAAGACCGACGCCTAAACCCAAAATAAAGCCGAGAATAGTGCCGCCGTATTGGGAGTTTTGTTGATTCGGTATTTTCATCATTTCCTCATCTTACATCTTCACTTCATACCTCGCCATTACATCTTTATTGGCGCCGATACCCCGAGTACTTTTAAGCCATTTTGCAGAACTTGGCGGGCTGCTAATAGCAATGCAAGACGCGCTTGCTTTAAGTTTTGATCGTCAACCAAGACGCGATCCGCGTTATAGAAGGCATGGAAATCGCCCGCTAAGTCACGCAGGTAAAAAGCCAAGGCATGCGGCGCTAATTCTTCGGCAGCAGCGGTCAGAACTTCTGGGTATTCTGCCAAACGACGCAGTAAATGATCCGATGCTTTACTTTGTAAGAGCGATAAATCGGCCGCAGCCAAATCCGATATTTGACCACCCCACTGCTGCAAGATTGAATTAATTCTTGCATGCGCATACTGAACGTAGAACACTGGGTTCTCATCATTTTGCTGCAAGGCTAAATCAATATCAAAAACAAATTCAGTATCTGCTTTACGTGAGATCAAGAAAAAGCGCACAGCATCGCGACCACGTTGCAAAGCTAACTCCCGCTCTTCAGGCGTCATCTCTGGAGTAACGCCACCAGACCATTCAACCAAATCACGCACAGTGACATATGAGCCCGCACGCTTAGAAATTTTGACTTCTTCACCATGGCGCATAACCGTAACCATCTTATGCAGCACATATTCTGGATACGTTTTAGGAATATCCCAGCCGCGCTTCTGCGCTACACCTTGCAGGCCCGAGCGTACACGGGCAATGGTGCCGTGGTGGTCGCTACCCTGCACATTAATCACTTTCTGAAAGCCGCGATTCCACTTGCTGGTGTGATACGCCACATCAGGCACAAAGTAGGTAAAGCTACCATCTGACTTACGCATCACGCGATCTTTATCGTCACCATCATCCGTACTCTTCAACCAGAGCGCGCCTTCGGATTCATAGGTCTTGCCAATGCTTTGTAAGTCGCCAACAATTTGTGCAACACTACCGTCGGTATATAGAGAGGACTCTAAGTAATAGCAATCAAATTTCACGCCAAAAGTTTTTAAATCAATGTCTTGTTCATTACGCAAATAAGCAACCGCAAATTGGCGAATAGCTTCAAGATCATCTTTAAATTCTGGAGAAGATTTAAATGCGCTAGCAATCTCCGCAATATATTCACCGTTATATGCCTGCTCAGGCCACTTGGCATCACCTGGCTTCAAACCCTGTAAGCGTGCTTGAACAGACAAGGCTAAATTCGCAATCTGCACACCGGCATCGTTGTAATAAAACTCACGATGAACTTTGATTCCCTGGGTAGCCAATAGATTAGCTAAGGCATCGCCCAGCGCTGCTTGTCTACCGTGACCTACATGCAATGGGCCGGTTGGATTAGCGGAGACAAACTCAATCATGGCGCTTGGCGCAGACCGACCGTCCTGCACAGACTCGCCAAAATGAGCTCCCGCAGAAAGGATCTCCTGAACTACAGCAGTCTTAGCAGCATTGCTAAGGCGGAAATTAATGAAGCCAGGGCCAGCGATGTCACAGGATGCAATCAGCTCATTAAAGCCTACTTGCTGCTGCAAGCGCTCTACCAAAGCCTGTGCCAGCTCACGCGGGTTCAGCTTCCAAGCCTTTGCTAGCTGAAGGGCGATATTACAAGCGACATCACCATGGTCAACAGCCTTGGGACGCTCCAAACGGGGGGTAGGAGCCTCCCCTAGGTCGCGCTCCTGAGCCAAGCCTGCAAGTGCAGCACTCAGCATTTCAATTAAACGATTTTTATTGGTTAACAACATAGATAAGTGAGTTTATCAGGTGGTAAGCTATCGAAATGATCTATCAATTTCGCTCAAAGGCTGGTCCAGATGTCATCATGCTGGCGGATCTGACTAAACGAATTTTTGATATTTTGGGGCGCCCCCTGGAGCCTCGCGGAATTTTGACCGTTGAGCAACTTCCTGACCTCATCACTGCCCTAGAAACTGCCATCCTCAAAGATCTTGAGGAGCGGGCTAAAGCAAATGACGAGTCCGAGAAGGGCGCTGAGAAGCCTAAGCTGGCCGATCGCCTTGGGCAGCGAGCCTACCCGCTCCTAGAGCTCATGAAGCAGTCCAAAGCCAAAGACGAGCCCGTTATGTGGGGCGTTTAATCAAGCAAGCTCGCTAGCTGGCGACGGGTGTCCTCAATACTTTGCCCACGGCGCTTAGCCAAGTCTTCAACCTGATCATCGGATAGCTTGCCCACATTAAAGTAGCGCGCATCCGGATGGGCAAGATAGAAACCGCTCACGCTTGAAGCTGGATTCATGGCCATTGACTCGGTCAGAGTCATGCCAATATCTTCAGAGCCAATGACTCGTAATAAATCCTCTTTAACTTCATGTGCAGGGCAGGCTGGGTAACCAGGTGCCGGACGAATACCGCGGTATTCTTCATTGATCATTTGATCGTTTGACAAAATCTCATCTGTTGCATAGCCCCATAAGTCTGTACGCACTCGATGGTGCATCAGCTCAGCAAAAGCTTCAGCTAATCTGTCAGCCAAGGCCTTCAACATAATGGCGCTGTAGTCATCGTGCTTTGCCTGAAACTCAGCCACTTTCTTTTCAACACCATGACCGGTGGTCACTGCAAAACAACCCAGGTAATCAGCAACGCCAGAATCTTTTGGCGCAACGTAATCAGCCAGACAACGATTAGGTCTGCGTACACCCTCTACAACTGGACGCTCGGATTGTTGACGCAAGTTGTGCCACACGAATAAAGGATGCTCGCGTGCTTCATCGCTATACAAAACGATATCATCGCCAACGGTATTAGCAGGATAGAAAGCCACTACTGCATCGGCTTGTAGCCATTGCCCCTTAATCAACTTATCAAGTAAGGCTTGAGCGTCAGCAAATACTTTGCGAGCTTCCACACCAACAATTTCATCATCCAGGATTGCGGGGAATTTGCCTGCTAAGTCCCAAGTCTGAAAGAATGGTGTCCAGTCAATATATTTAGCAATATCGCTCAGTGCAAAGTTTTTAAATACGCGACGGCCAATGAACTTCGGCTTCTCTGGAACATAAGCAGACCAGTCGATCATCTCGCGGTTCTTGCGCGCTGCCTCTAAAGAAATTGTTGGCGCCGCTTTCTTATTGGCGTGCTGTTCACGAATGCGTACATAGTCGTCACGCAAATCTTGAATAAATTTCTTAGCGCTCTCATCCGAAAGCAGGCTAGAAGCCACTGAAACTGAACGAGATGCGTCAGGCACATACACCACAGGGCCATCGTAGTGTGGGGCAATCTTCACCGCTGTGTGAACACGTGAAGTTGTTGCGCCACCAATCATCAGCGGAATTTGACGTTCACGGAACCAATCATCACGTTGCATCTCTTGCGCAACATAAGTCATTTCTTCTAGCGAAGGTGTAATCAATCCAGATAAACCAACAATATCTGCATTCTCTTCTTTGGCACGCTTGAGAATCTCTGCACAAGGAACCATCACACCCATATTGGCTACTTCAAAGTTGTTACATTGCAGAACAACAGTCACAATATTTTTACCGATATCGTGCACGTCGCCCTTCACGGTTGCCATGACAATCTTGCCCTTAGCTTTGGCTTCACCGCCTGCCGCAATATGTTGGCGCTTTTCTTCTTCGATGTACGGAATCAAGATGGCAACCGCTTGTTTCATCACGCGGGCGCTTTTGACTACCTGAGGCAAGAACATCTTGCCCGCACCAAACAAGTCGCCCACGACATTCATACCATCCATCAGAGGGCCTTCAATGACCTCAATAGGTCTGCCGCCAGCGCCCATAATTTCTGCGCGCAACTCTTCGGTGTCTTCTTCGATAAAGGTGGTGATGCCATGCACTAGGGCATGCGTTAGACGCTCGCGTACTGGGGCTTCGCGCCATACCAGATTTTCTACTTGCTTAGCGCCACCGCCCTTAAATTGATCAGCAATATCGAGCAAACGCTCGGTAGGTGTTTTGCCATCTTTTTCTTTAAAGCGATTGAGAACAACGTCCTCAACACGCTCACGCAACTCAGGATCCAAATCAGCGTAAACACCCAACTGACCAGCGTTCACAATACCCATGTCCATGCCAGCCTGAATGGCGTGATACAAGAACACCGTATGAATCGCTTCGCGCACACGATCATTACCGCGGAATGAGAAGCTCACATTGGAAACGCCGCCGCTAACCTTAGCACCCGGTAGGTTTTCTTTAATCCAGCGGGTGGCATTAATAAAGTCGACCGCATAGTTGTCGTGCTCTTCAATACCAGTAGCGATTGCAAAAATATTCGGATCAAAAATAATGTCTTCTGCTGGGAAGCCAATCTCGTTTACCAAGATCTCATAGCAGCGCTGACAGATTTCTGTCTTACGCTTAAAGGTATCAGCTTGCCCTACCTCGTCAAAAGCCATCACCACTGAGGCAGCACCATAACGACGGATTAAACGCGCTTGCTTTCTGAAGGACTCCTCACCCTCTTTTAAGGAGATCGAGTTCACAATTGGCTTACCTTGAATACACTTCAGACCCGCTTCAATCACGCTCCACTTGGAGGAGTCGATCATGATGGGAACACGAGCAATATCAGGCTCAGAAGCGATTAAGTTGAGGAAGCGTGTCATCGCCGCCTCAGAATCCAACATCGCTTCATCCATATTGATGTCGATGACCTGTGCGCCATTCTCAACCTGCTGACGCGCCACTACGAGCGCTTCATCAAATTGATTATTCAAAATCATTCTGGAAAATGCCTTAGATCCCGTGACGTTCGTGCGCTCACCAATGTTGACGAAGCCAACATCCGCGGTAACATTAAATGGCTCAAGACCAGAAAGCTTCATCGCTGGCATCGCTTTTTTCTCTATCTTGCTCATGCTGATACCTCCGCATTCTCGCGATAGAAAGCCCGTGGCTTCCGTTTGGCAACCGCATTAGCAATTGCGCGAATGTGATCAGGTGTTGTGCCGCAGCAGCCACCTACTAAATTGACCAAGCCATCTTTAGCAAAACCATCTACTAGGCTAGAAGTGATTTCTGGTGTCTCATCAAAGCCCGTATCACTCATCGGGTTAGGCAAGCCCGCATTGGGGTAACAAGACACTGCGGCATCGCAAATTCTTGCTAGCTCTGCAATATAAGGGCGCATTAAAGCAGCACCTAATGCACAGTTCAAACCAAAGGTCAGGGGCTTAATGTGACGCAAGCTATTCCAGAAGGCCTCAACAGTTTGCCCAGACAAAATTCGTCCTGAAGCATCTGTCACCGTTCCAGAAATCATTACCGGCAAACGCTCACCGGTCTCTTCAAAAAATTCATCGAGGGCAAAGAGTGCCGCTTTGGCATTGAGCGTATCAAAAATGGTTTCAACTAAAAATAAGTCGACGCCACCCGCAAACAATCCTTCAATCTGCTCACGATACGAAGCACGCAATGCATCAAAGGTTACATTGCGCGCACCTGGATCATTAACATCTGGTGAAATACTTGCCGTCTTTGGTGTAGGACCAATCGCGCCCGCAGCAAAACGCGGTCTTTCTGGGGTGCTATATTTTTCACAAGCTGCGCGCGCTAATTTGGCAGAGACTTCATTCATCTCACGAGCCAAGCCAGCCATTTTGTAGTCCTCTTGCGCCACTGAGGTTGCACCAAAAGTATTGGTCTCAATAATGTCTGCGCCAGCATCCAAATATTGCTCATGGATCTTGCTAATAATTTGCGGCTGAGTCAAAACTAAGAGCTCATTGTTACCTTTGATATCGCCAGGATGATCGGCAAATCGGGTATTTCCCGGCAAACCGCGATAGTCGGCTTCAGTTAACTTGTATTGCTGAATCATGGTGCCCATGGCGCCATCCAAAATGAGGATGCGCTGCTTCAAAAGCTCGGGAAGCTTTTGACCACGGGTATAGGGCTGGGACAAACCATTAGATTGCATTGTTAAACCGGGGTTAATCTCTAGAATCCCTTATTCTATTGGAAAAGCCACTTTTCATTTACCCCGGAGCCCCTATGTTTGGAACCATTCCAGAATTCAATCAAAGCCTAGATATGTTTAAAACCATGTGGGGACAAGGTGCCGCAGGTCAGGCTGGGCAGTTTCCCTTCACGGCAGACGCCTCTAAGGCTGCCGGTGGCTTCGCTTCAGCTTTTCCTGGCTTGGATGTAGATGAGCTTGAAAAGCGTATTAAAGACCTGAAAAGCGTTGAAAACTGGCTTAATTTGAACCTCAACATCCTCAAATCGACTATTCAGGGTCTTGAAGTTCAGCATGCCACCATGATGGCGCTCAAATCCTTTGGTGATGCTGTCTCAGCAGCTAGCTCTGCAGCTAGCTCAACAAGCGCCCCAAAGGAAGAATCCAAGACTAAAACGACTAGCGCTAAGCCACGGAAAACCGCAACACGCCGTCCTCGCAAAGCTGGCGACGCAACTTTCCTCGACGAAGTAGGTAATTCAGATGAGCAATAGCCTCACCCATTGCAAATGTGAGTTGATGAATATCTAATTCACGTTTAAACAAGACCGGCACAATCTCTCTGGCATGTGCCGGTTTTTTACATGCGGCCAAAGTATCCGCCAAGCGATCATCATGATGCGCTTTGAGTTGCGCAACACGCGGCCTAATTCCAGTAAATGGTTTGCCATGTGAAGGAAGTACCAATGCATCCTCAGGCAATACTAAATATTTTTCAATAGAATCAAGATATAAGCCTAGCGGATCTGCATCTGGATCTGCATCATAGACACTTACATTGGTAGAGATGCGAGGCAACAACATGTCTCCAGAAATCAACACTCCAAGATCTTTACAAAATAGTGAAGCATGCTCAGGCGCATGCCCATAGCCCATAATGACTTGCCAGGTACGACCACCTATTGAAATCAATTCGCCATCAATAATGCGGCGATATTGACGCGGCACTCCAGGAACCATATTGCTGTAGTAATTGGAGCGCCCGCGAATTTTTTCTAAATCTTCTGAGCCCGTTAAACCATGTCTTTGAAAGTGATCTGCAGAACCGCCACTGCCAGCGCGTGAACCAACTGCAGCACCACCCTCTTTGCAACTTAACCATTGAGCAGTTAAGTAATCTGTCATGGAAATCCACATAGGGACCTTCCATTTTTCACAGAGCCATTGGGATAGACCCACATGGTCAGGATGCATATGCGTCACTATCACGCGCAAGACTGGTAAGCCTTCAAGCTGAGTAGCAAACACTTGCTCCCAAGAGTTTCTTGTCTCTTCATTAGCAATACCGCAGTCCACAATCGTCCAACCCGCAACGCCATCAATTTCATCGCGTAGCAGCCAAAGATTGATGTGATCTAAAGCAAAGGGCAGGCGCATTCTGATCCAGCGAACACCTGGCGCAACCTCTAAGCTGCTACCCACTTCCGGAAGATCGTCTCCTAAGGGATAATGAATTGCAGCTTCAGCACTTGCTTTGTTTTGAGTATTCATGGCTTAGTGTTATTGATTGATTTTTTACTTCTAGGTTTGCTTTGACAACAGTTCCATCGCCTTGCATTAATTGGTGTGACATTAATCCTGAAAATGGTTACTGTCGTGGCTGCTATCGTACCTTGACTGAAATTGCTGATTGGTCAGATCTCACGAATCCTGAGAAGCTTGAGGTTTGGACACAACTTCCAAGTCGCAAACCCCAAGCACCGCAGTAATACCAATCTTTACTTCTTTTTTATTTATTGACGTCGACAATCAAACGTCCACGTACGTTACCCGCCATTAATTCTTGCGCGTATTTGATTGACTCCTCAAGCGTGATCTCATGAGAGATTTCATCTAAGGTCTTCAGATCCACCAACTGACTCAATTGCTCATAAGCAGCAATGCGTTTTGCACGCGGCACAGTCACACTATTAATGCCGTACAAAGTAACGCCGCGCAAAATAAATGGTGCAACACTTGAAGGAAAATCCATGCCCTGAGCCAAGCCACAAGCAGCTACAGCACCATCGCTCTTGGTCTGCGCGCACGCATTAGCCAGGGTATGACTACCCACACTATCAACCACTGCAGCCCAACGCTCTTTTGCTAATGGCTTGCCAGGAGCAGATAAGGTGGCGCGATCAATTACTTCAGTTGCACCCAATTTTTTCAGGTAATCCGCTTCAGCCATACGGCCGGTACTCGCGACAACAGTAAAACCTAGCTTGCTGAGAAGTGTGATGGCAAAGCTGCCAACGCCGCCTGCAGCACCAGTGACCAAAATCTCACCATCACTTGGCTTAAGCCCATGCTTTTGTAGTGCCATGACGCAGAGCATAGCGGTATAACCTGCGGTGCCAATGGCTAATGCTTGTTTAGCAGTAAATCCCTTGGGTAGCGGAATCAACCAATCGGCCTTCACACGGGCCTGCTGTCCTAAGCCGCCCCAATGCCCTTCCCCAACTCCCCAGCCGTTAAGAAGCACCATGTCGCCAGTCTTGAAGTCGGAACTGGTGCTTTCCATCACTTCACCAGCAAAATCGATTCCCGGCACCATTGGAAAGCTACGAACCACTGGTCCTTTGCCGGTGATAGCCAGGCCATCCTTGTAATTGAGAGTGGAATACAGGACCTTTACGCGAACATCGCCCTCTGGGAGGCTGGCCTCATCCACTTGGGCTAATTCTGCGCGATACCCTTGATCATCCTTATTTACCAATATTGCTTTAAACATGTCTCTTCCTTTTAGAACGAGGTATTTCCCCACAGCAATTGCTTAATAGGTTTATCCTAACGAGCATTGCTGATTATGGAGGTTTCCATGAAAAAAATTCTACTATTAACTACGATTTCTGGCTTGGCGCTGTCTGGCTGCTATTCCACCCAAATTAATATGTCCATGGGCAATATGCGCCTGATCACCTCTAGCGCAGCACCGCAGGATGTTATGGATTTCGCCACCAAGACCTGTAAAGATGATTTCTATGAAGGCGCCAGCTTTCTATCCAAGGCAGGCAATGAATATCGCTTCAGATGCGTAAAAGCCGAAGAGAATGAAATTTTGATTCCTATTCCCGGCACAACACTGACCGCTACAGCAAAAGCTGAAGCTAAATAAGTAAAGACTAATGACCCCGTTTACCTCACAAGAGCTGCGCAAAGGTTTCGCATCATTTGCAACTGGGGTCACTGTTATCACTTGCTTGGATGAGGAAAATAATTCTCACGGCATTACGATTAGCTCCTTCAACACTGTCTCACTCGAGCCACCACTCATTCTTTGGAGTCTCAAGAAGCATTCAAGACTCATGCCTTGGGTTGAGCTTGGCAAGAAACATCTGATTCATGTGCTAGAGCGCTCTCAAGAGAATTTGGCAATGCATTTCGCTAATGTGAAGACCGATCAATTTAAGGGAATTGATCACAAGCTTGCGGCTAGCGGACTTACGCAGATTGATCATTGTGTAGCTTATTACGAATGTGAAACTGTTTGTGTTCACATAGGTGGTGATCACAACATCATTGTTGCCAAAGTGATTAACTTAAAAAATCATCCCGAGCGAGAGCCCCTCATTTTTGCGCGCAGCCAATTTGTTGGTCTCGATTTCACAGAAACTAAAGCCAGCTAATACCAAATCATCTTTGTAAGGAAATACCATGATGCGTTTATGGGGTCGAAAAAGTTCGATTAACGTTCAAAAAGTATTGTGGTGCCTTGCTGAGCTTGGACTCAAAGAAGGCAAAGACTTTGAGCGCATCGATGCTGGCCTGCAATTTGGAGTCAATAACACTCCAGAGTTTTTAAATCTCAACCCAAATGGCTTGGTACCTACACTGGAAGATGGTGAAGTGGTGCTTTGGGAATCCAATACCATCATGCGCTATTTAGCCCGTCTGCATGATCAGGCTGGGCGCTTTACAGCAGAAATTAAGACTCAGTACGAATCTGAGAAATGGATGGATTGGCAATTGGGCACGATGTGGCCAGCACTGCGCATTGCATTTCTTGGTCTCACTAGAACACCAGAGTCAGAACGTAAATACGACTCGATTCTCAAGGGATATCAAGAAACAAATCGGCTACTTGGATTGCTAGATCAAACCTTATCCAAACAAAGCTATTGCGCAGGAAATCAATTTCAGACTGGAGATATTGTTCTAGCCCTGTGTGTCAGTCGTTGGATTCTTCTAAATCAGACCTTCCCACAGCACACTGGCGAGCGTGCACCCCTTAAGAATATCGATACCTGGATGCAACGCCTAGAAAATGAAACTTGCTTTAACGATATTGTTGAAAAAGAACTCAATATCGTTAAATAGTTTTTCTGTCTTTCATTTTTTACTGCTGCTTAAATTTCTTGGCGTGGTGATCAGCGCCAATAAATAAGTACATTGCTGGCACTACAAAGAGTGTAAACAGTGTACCAATTGATAGGCCAGTGAAAATCACAATGCCCATGGATTTGCGTCCTGCGGCACCCGCCCCAGAAGCAATCACCAGAGGCAATACGCCTAAAACCATTGCTGCAGTTGTCATCAAAATCGGGCGCAAACGGACGCTACTTGCTTCAACGATAGCATCAAGCTTACTGCGGCCCGCCTCCTGAAGCTCATTCGCAAACTCCACGATCAAAATACCGTGCTTACTAATTAAGCCCATGAGTGTGACCAGGCCAACTTGGGTATAAACGTTTAAGGTCGTGAATCCCAGATTAATAAAGATCAAGGCACCAAATAAGGCTAGCGGCACAGAAACCAAAATCACAATCGGATCCCGGAAACTTTCAAATTGTGCTGCGAGCACCAAGAACACAATCAGAATCGCAAAGAACATGGTGACTAAGAAGCCGCCCGATTCAGCCATAAATTGGCGTGATGGCCCTGCATAGTCCATGGTGTAACCATTAGGGGCAACCTCTTTCAGAGTCTGACGCATAAACTCCAATAAATCCGCTTGCGAAATAAATGGTGTGCTTACACCCGAGATCGTTGCTGAATTCAATTGCTGGAAGTGATTAATAGACTGCGGCACCACTCTTTGTTTAATCGTTGCGATAGTGCGCGCTTGAACCATCGCGCCACTTGGCGTACGGATGTAGTAATCCAATATTTGATCTGGATTGAGACGATCTACTTGCTTCACTTGTGGAATCACACGATAAGAGCGTCCAGCCACTGAGAAGTAATTCACATATCCACCGCCTAAAGCAGCAGATAAGGCTGAACCGACCTGTTGCTGAGTCATGCCTAAGGCAGCGACTTTTTCTCGATCAATCTCTAAAACATCTTGTGGCTTATCAATCTTGAGATCAGAATCCACGAAGAA
This sequence comes from Polynucleobacter sp. Tro8-14-1, assembly GCF_018881655.1. Taxonomy (GTDB): domain Bacteria; phylum Pseudomonadota; class Gammaproteobacteria; order Burkholderiales; family Burkholderiaceae; genus Polynucleobacter. The sequence continues at coordinate 20,817 of NZ_JACVPX010000001.1, read as the reverse complement.
GAAATTACCACTACGGCGCGCTTTATCAAGCACTGCTTGGGAAACTTCGTTTAGCGCTGCATAAGATTCTGTTGTATTGATAACAACCTGCACAGGCAAGCCTTGTGCTCCAGGTAGGGCTGGAAACTGAAAGGCGGCAACGCGTGCACCTGCAATGGAGTTCCATTTTTGCTGCATATCTTCTTGGAACTTGGTTGCGTTACGACTGCGCTCACCCCAGTCTTTCAGCAAGATACCGCCAAAGCTCGAAGTTGGGCTCGTGATCTGGAAAGCCTGTTCGTATTCTGGTTCTGCAGCTGCAATTGCGTAGATTTGATCTGCATAAGTCTGCATTTGCGTCACAGTACTATTGGGAGGCCCTGATGCTTGCATCAAAACAATACCCTGATCTTCTGTTGGCGCTAATTCAGCACGCGCCGTTGAATACAAATAAGCTACGCCCCCCAGCAAGATGACACCCATCACGATGATGACCTGCCAAGTGCTTAGCAAATCACGCAAAGTGGTTTGATAGCTGTGATGTACCTTCTCAAAAATACGATCAATCTTTTGTACAAAAGGTGAAGCCTCTTGCTCTTCTGTAAAGATGCGAGAACACATCATGGGCGAGAGTGTTAAGGCAATTAAGCCTGAAACCGCTACTGCACTAGCCAAAGTAAAGGCAAACTCAGTAAACAGCGCACCCGTCAAACCGCCCTGAAAGCCAATCGGGATATACACCGCAATCAGCACTACCGTCATTGCCAAAATAGGTCCACCTAATTCGCGGGCAGCAATTAAAGATGCCTCTAGTGGTGACTTGCCTTCTTTCATGTGGCGGTCAACGTTTTCCACCACGATGATGGCATCGTCCACCACCAATCCAATTGCCAAGACCAGAGCGAGAAGGGTAAGCAAGTTAATCGAATAACCCAGCACTTGCATGAGGAAGAAAGTACCAATGAGCGATAAAGGCATTGCAATTACTGGAACAGCAACCGCACGAGCGCTACCCAAGAAGAGGTAGATCACCACAGTCACAATCACCAAGGCCTCTATTAAAGTAGACACCACTTCATCAATAGAGCTAGTAATAAATTTGGTAGAGTCATAAACAATCTTGCCCGTCATGCCAATGGGTAATTGCTTCTGAATATCTGGCACAACATCCCGCACACGCTGCGCTACATCTAATAGGTTAGCCTGCGGCGCAACCTTAATAGCAATAAATACTGACCTCTTACCGCTGAAGGCAACGTTCGTGTTGTAGTCCTCAGAACCCATAGTGACATTGGCCACTTGGTCTAAGTACACAATATTCACGCCATCTTTTTTAATGACTAACTTGCGAAACTCATCCAGGGTATGCAAGTCGGTGCCAGCAACCAAGTCAACCGAGACCATCTCGCCTTTGGTGCTTCCAACTGCAGACAAGTAATTGTTTGCTGACATTGCGTTATAAACATCATCTGCGCCCACACCAAGACCGGCCATCTTCTCTCGATCCAACCAGGCGCGCAAGGCAAATTTACGTCCACCAGTAATCTCTGCATTCTGAACCCCCTCAACAGAGTCCAGCTTTGGCTTTACAACTCGTAATAGATAGTCGGTAATAGCATTGTTGGCGATGTCATCGCTGTAGAAACCCATATACATCGCAGCAGTAGATTGCCCTACCTGCACTGTCAAAATAGGTTGTTGTGCCTGCGGTGGCAACTGATTTTTTACCGCACTAATTTGAGTCTGTATCTGCGTTAATGCAGCGTTTGAGTCATAGTTCAACTTCAAAGTTGCAGTAATGGTGGAGACTCCACTCACGCTGGCAGAAGATAAGTAATCAATACCTTGCGCCTGAGCTATAGATGCCTCAAGAGGCTGAGTAATAAACCCAGCAATCGTTTCAGGGTCAGCACCATAGTAAGCCGTAGTGATGGTCACAATCGCATTTTGCGTTTGCGGATATTGATTTACAGGCAAAGAACCAATTGCCTTCAGACCAAAAATCAATACGAGCGCACTCACCACCATGGAGAGCACTGGCCTACGGATGAATATGTCAGTCCAATTCATCTGCTATTTATTCCTGCGGCTTTGGATCAGGTGAATTAGCTGGCTGCACCTTGTTATTAATAATTAGTGGCGTGCCATTCTTGAGCTTGAGCTGGCCACTAGTAACCACCGTTGCGCCTTCATCAACACCCTTCAAAATGGCCACTTGATCACCACGAGTTAATCCAGTCGTTACAAATACCTGTTGTGCCTCAAGAGCTGGATTGCCTTGCTTATCTTTCTTGCCAGTAGGTTTTGCAATAAAGATGGTCGAGCCATACGGGTTATAGGTAACTGCCGTCTGGGGTAGGGTCAGGTATTTCACTTGATCGCCCAGCTTGATATTCACATTAGCAAACATGCCTGGCAGAATTTTCTTATCCGGATTAGCGAGTTGCGCCTCGACTTGAATATTACGTGTATTGGTATCGACCTTTGGACTAACAGCCGTAATCTTTCCTACAAAGCTCGCATCCTTAAATGCATCGGTAGTGACTTCAACTTCTTGCCCAACCTGAATGAGCTCGGCATTATTTTGCGGCAAGTTGAAATCCACAAAAATAGGATCCAAGGTTTGTAGTGTTAGCAACTTATCGCCAGGATTTACATACTGTCCTGGGTTAATAGAAACAATGCCCACACGACCACTAAATGGCGCTTTGAGATTTTTCTTGGCTACTAAAGCAGTTTGCTGCTCAACCTGAGCTTGTTTTGATTTGGAATCAGCGGCGCTCGTATCAAATACGTTCTTACTAATTGCCTGAATGGCCAACTGCTGTCTATCGCGCTCATTGATGACTTTTGCGAGATCAGACATTGCCTTTAAAGAGTTCAGCTGAGCTACATCAGATGCATCATTTAACTTAATGAGGAGTTCGCCCTCTTTAACGTCTTGACCTGACTTAATCGGCACAGTCTGAACCAAGCCACCAATCTCAGTACTGAGCTCAACACCCCTAAATGCACGGACATTACCTACGCTGGTTAACTTAGGCTGCCATTCTGCATTAGCAATCACCATGGTAGATACCGTTGCAGGAGGTAAGCCCATGCCCGCGATGAAATGCTTAATCATGAAAGTCTTGAATTGATTGAAAGCGAAGATCAAACCCAATAATAAAAATACGCCACAAAGCATGATGGTCATACGACGCTGCAAGGGCTCCATTGCCATGAGCTTTTCATGGGCCTTGGTACCACGCCATTTCTGACCCATGCGCGCCCAAAAGGCTTTGGTCTTTTCCCAAAGCGCAATTGCTCTCTCACGCAATTTCCATTCAATTGCTTTACGTTGCAGCCATGCCCATAAGGCAAGAACCAAAGCAACGAGCTTGTTCTTAATTTGTTCCAGAAGTTTCATTTTGATCTTTGTTCGCTATGTCTTTTGGTTTAAAAGCAGGGCCCTCACGATTCCACCAGCCACCCCCTAATGCTGCAAATAAAGCTGCCGTATCTGAGAAGCGAGTTGCTTGTGCTGCAACAGATTTCACTTTTGCTTGCTGATACTGATTTTGGTAATAGAGCACTGCTAAATAACTAGCTGTACCGAGTTTGTACTGTTGCTGCACTAAGTCCAGAGTTTCGTAGGCATAACGCTCTGCGTCCGATGCTGCTTTGAGTGCTTGCGCACCAGTCTCTAGTGCGCGTAATGCATTGGCTACTTCTTGGAATGCGTTTAAGACGGTTGCCTGATATTGAAATGCAGCTTGCTCATAGTTGGCAATGGCCCCACGACGTTGCGCCAACAGCTGACCACCCTGAAACAGTGGCTGCAAGATACCGCCACCAAGGGACCATAATGCAGAGTTCGGTCCAAATAGCCCGTTAGATGTCAGTGCGGCTGCACCAATAGATCCCGTGATATTAAATTGTGGCAATAAGTTCGCCGTTGCAACACCAACGAAAGCATTTTGAGCTTTTAACTGGGCTTCAGCCGCCCGAACATCAGGACGTTGCCGCACCAGGCTGGAAGGCACCGATAGAGGCAGCTTCTCTGGCAAATGCAAATTGGCCAAATCAAACTTTGCAATATTAGCGTTGCTCGGAATCTCTCCCACTAGCACTGCTAATTGATTGCGAGCAAATGCGAGGTTTCTTTCGTAGTTAAAGAGATCGACTTGAGAATTCGATACTAAAGTTCGCTGTGAAGTGACATCCACCCTTGAAACCGTACCAATGATTAACTGCTTCTCAGTTACTTCAGCAAGATTCGTTTGGGCTTTCAGAATTTCTTCTGTGGCTTGCATCTGTGCACGTAACGCAGCCTCTTTAACGGCGCTCGTCACTACGTTAGCCGTTAACGAAAGATAAGCACCCTCTAATTGAAACTGCGCAACCTCTGCTTGAGCGCGCGCACCTTCAACCGCTCTACGAGCCCCACCAAACACATCCAACTTATAAGTCACATTAACTGTGGCGTTGTAGAGGTTATAAGTGTCAGAGCCGTAGTTCATGCCATAGACGGCTGAGGGCTGTTTCTGTCTTATGGCATTTGCACCCACACCAATTGCTGGAAAGTACTGGCCACCAATCTGTGCATTGACATTCTCTTGGGCAGCACGCAATGCTGCATCAGCTGCACCTAAATTTGGATTTTGCTCAAGCGCTCTTTTAATCAACGCATCAAGCTCAGGAGATTTATAAAGCTCCCACCATTGCGCCTCTATATCTGCGCCTTCTACAAACTCTTGATCTGTTCCGCCTGGCACTCCAGGTGCCGTGGTGAGTTTCTTAGCTACAGGGGCTTCTGTATAAGAAGAGGTCTTGGGCGCCTCGGGTTGCTTAAAGTCTGGGCCGACCGCGCATGCAGAGAGAGCTAGCGCACAAATCAGCGGAAGCAATTTCAAACCTGAAAGACGGGGCATCGACAGAAACATAGGTTGCAACAAATATCCTCTTTTACAAGAGTTATTTGACCACAGAAATCCAATCAGGACTTCGTAAAGCCCTGATTTATCTACTGAATTTTGTCCACAACTTTAGGCGAGTGAACACTGACAATAAGGCCTGTCTTGCATTAAGGGTCTAAGCTCTTGATTTCGCAGAGCTATAAAATTTATTAAAAGTTAGTCCGTAAATCATAGCCTTTTTTCTCTTAAGATTTTCGTGGAATTCACCTCCATTACATCTTAAGGAATCAATATGTTTATTGCAAAACCCATGGCAGATGAATTTTGTCGTGGGCATGCGGGTAGATTAAGGCTCTTAAAGCAGCTGAAAGACCACTCCACCAGTAAAGCGCATCAAATCTATCGAACTAATGACGCAGATCACCCCCCGTCGTTTATAGCTACAACAGCTAACTTACTAAAAATGCCATTAATTCAATATGTATCCCTACATTCGTTGCTACCCTTATCTCATGCAGTAATACCAGAAGATTCTGAATTTTTACCCCTCTTATCCCCGCAAATATTACGAAAAAGAGGAATGATGCCATTAAGGAAGGGTGGCTACTTCTGCGGTCACTGCATCGATGAAGATTTAAACTTTTGGGGATTTAGTTATTGGCGTAGATCGCATCAAATACCAGGACTACATTGGTGCGAAAAGCATCATAAAAATTTACTTGTACATGTCCCCAGGAGTGACGTTTTCGATTTCCGTCCAGATTTCTGGCATCGTCAAAATAAGTTTACATTTGCCCCGCAAGCTGAGGAATTGAAAAAATCAAAAACAGTACACATCCTAGTTGAAGCATTGCAAACAATACTAGAAACGCCCATAAAAGAAAATTCTGGGTTGGTGCGAATATCTTTAGATAAAAAACTTAATAGATTCACGTCGCACAAATCCATATATAGGCAGGATACGATTTACTTTAGCGATCTTATATTCGCACAATATCCGAAAAGTTTTCTAAAGGAGATTGTGCCAAGGTTTCATACAAAACAACCGAATGAATATTTCGGACCCTTAGATGGCTTGGTTAGGCAAAAAAGTCTAGAGCAGTTCCAATCAACTCTTTTAGTTATGTTTTCGCTTTTTATCAGCAAATCAACTGATGAGGCATTAAGAATATTTTCAAATTTATCAACTAAAAAATTGCTAAAAGAGGTGATTTGATAGCATCGCAAATTATCCATTTACCGCCTTAATTTTTGTTACCCATAAATTTAGTAAAGTTTTCACGCAAGGTATCTGGGCTGGGCTTTGACTTACGATTAACTTTTTGTTTTATTGGAATTGGATTGCGACTTTCAATCGAATCTTGCTCTTTAATGCTATCTAATGCCCTTCTTTCTTGAAGAGTTAATGAAGCATCGATCGCCGCCTCCATTGCTTTTGTTGCCCGAGCCCGTTTAAGCCCACGCTCATACTCTTCTTTTATTGTTAGTGGAATTGCAAACGGCGGTGTTAAATCGAGACGGCCAGCCGGTCCGGTGCTACCAGATGAAATGATCAATTCGACGTCGCCTCGATCAACGGAAAATCCCAAAGATAAATAGGCTTTTTCCACATCTAATTCGGTAACTAAAAACACCCCCTTCTTTCTTACTAGCTCATAGCTTTTTACTAGAAGTTTAATTAACACTCTCTTCAGTCCCGCACAGTAGCTCCACAACTTTTCCTCATGATTGACTAAGTTAAATGAATAGCAATACTGCACCACTACTTGGTATTCCTTTAAAACCTCCAACCAATCAGCAGAACCAGAAATATCGGGAAACATCATTATTGGATTGGTTAAGAGCCGCTGTTTTTCCTCTTGCTTTCTACTCATTAATTTATGGCAAACACTGTAATTTGCATTCACCATAAACGGCAATCCTATATAACTTAGGGCCATAAGTGATTGAGCTAATAATGTATTAGCACTACTTTGCGACATAAATTGCAACTCATCAATCATTAATAAACTACACCCTGACCTATAAAGAACTTGGGGGCATAAAGCCGCAATATCTGAATTTTTTATCTTTAAACCACTTTCTGAAATTTCAGATTCCACAAGCGATAGAAGCAGTTGATTTATAGACCTTCGTTGATTCACTGTAACCCTCTTTACCCCCACCAGCGGGAATATATGACTAGGATCAGTTTTTATAATTAAGCCTTTTGTAAGAAGCCTCTCAATTGCCTTCATTAGTTGTGACTTCCCGGTTCCAGCGGGACCCGTTAGCAAAAACGGCACATAAAAATTAGTGATTGCTGGAGGGTCATACACGCGCTCTAGAAATACCTTATTGTTCGGATATTCTTTTAGAGAATGTGCGTAAGCAGCCATACCGACCGTTTGAATGATCTCGCAAACTTGCGAAGTGGGGACAAAAACACTTTCAAGGCCTTGCTGTAATTGAGCACATGCCACTGAAATTACTTGCTGCTCTAAATTTCTTAATGACACAGCTTTAATTTTGGATTTTTTCTTTATCTCCTCTAGCGATTTAAAAATTGCATACTGGTTTATCCAAGGATTCATTCCTCATCACCCCCGCCCGTCCCATGGCTTATGAAAATTGCTTCTTTATTTTCTTGAATTGCAATTTTTGTTTTTCTTTTTGCCCGGCCCTTTTTCCGTGAGCCTGCATTCCACTGTAACCCCGTCTCTTCAGAAAATTGCATCTCCATTTCGCCAATCCCAGCCAGACGATGGTGTTCGGTAGCCCTTGTAAGCTCTTTTCTTTTTTGCTCCATCATCTCCAATTCTTGAAGGCAAATTTGTCCAGCATTCTTGCCTGATCTAGTTTTCCAAGCGATCATTAGCTCAATTAAAATCCCACCTATGTCAACCCAAATATGCCGAAGATTGACTGCCATCATGTAACCACTCAATTTTTGATTTACAAAAGAGCAGTTTCGATCCAGAAATCCCAATTCAATAAGCGTCGGGGATGAATACAGTTGATTCTTAAAGTAGACCCCATCTTTTTTTAATACCACCTCGATTGGATCAAGAAAACTTCTTACAGCATCTTCATATGAAATTTGTATTAAATCATTTCTTCCGAGTGCATTAAGTCGATTAAATACCGATTTTGGGGTTGCTCTGTTAATGTCAAACATGACATCTGGGGGCAACTTAGCCAGGATCTTGGCGGTATCATTTTCTGCAATAACTCGAAGGATTTCTCGCACAGTCAACTGAAAGAGCCTTAGATCTGATTGAAAATGACTTGCTCTATCTTCATTTTTTCGTTCATACGGATTTCCAGACTCGACTGTTGGCTTGGATTGCCCCATTCCCGAAGGCGGCATTTCGTCTATGACGCTTTCGCCAATCTTAAGACTTGATTTTGCTTTTTGAGTGCTGCCTACACCTCGATCTTCTATGAGGTGAGGAGGAATCCCAATGCTTGGCCATTGATCTTCCGTAATGGTGATTCCAAATAATTGGCAAAATTTAACTTTTGAAATCGCGCAACAAAATTTTGCCATCCTGTAGGCGCTTGCTCTTTCAGCGCCCATTGAAAATCCAATTCCTAGACGAAGACTAATCATGCCATCGACATATCGGGCCACGAATAGATTCCCTAGGCTGCTTCCTTCAATACTTCCCCTAGGGACCTCTTCCACTACGTATGCATCACCTTCAACATGTTCGCCAATATTGCACACAGCCGATGAAAAGGATCCTTGATGTGGCTTATTTTTTCTGCGTGCAAGCACATTGCCCTTAAGCCTTTCTTGAACCTGGTATTTTCCGAATTCTTTGTCTATGTAATACCGAAACATTCGCATAGATGGATATGGGTGTCCCATCGGATGAAAGTACTCTTTGAGCCCATCTTTTGCATTCTTTACCTTGCAGCCAAAATTTTTGGTCAAAACTCGAACATAGATAGTCGTTAACTCAATTCCAAGCCCCACTTCTCTGGCGTAGCCTTTTAACATCCTCTCGATCATGTCAGAATCTGCGTTATAACCATGCTCTTTTCCATGGGTAATGGATGGAGCCCCTCGCTTAACGTGAGACCGCGATTCCCCCCTTAACCACGTTCCAAGGTTTTTAGTGCGGTAATGAAGAACGTCGGGGTTTTGACCAAATACTAAATAGAGATAAAACCAAAGCCGGACTCGAGACCCTTTTTGGACTGGTCGGCATTTTTTAGCATATTGGTTTATTTCATAATCTGGATCATCTTTTTCCAGCAAGTTTCGCCAGTCCGCTATTAATGGTTCAATAATTTTTAGTCTAGCCAAAATTCTTTCTTCATGCGGCGTTTCCATCCCTTTTTCGGAGTTGAGCTGCTTAAGATTTTTGCCTTCTAGATGACTTAACCAGGGGGGCATCGATCTCTGAACTTCACATCGACTAATTTTGCTCATCCGAACTCCGCTCTCAAATTCATCGCGATTCATCACGATCAAGAATGGAATTGGCATAGGAGAATTTTTATCCCCCTCTTTTTCTGTGAAATGAGACAGCTGAACATAGGCACTCGACGCACCACATTTTGAATAGCTACGAAGAAAATAATAGGTGATGTTTTTTTCTAGCATCCGATAGCCTTCACTCGCTATCAGTTGTGTTCCCATTTGAAATCCCAAGCTCATGATGAGCTCCTTGCAAATAGGTGCGCCGTCCTATCCCATATATTGAAAACTTCTCTATTTAGGGGTTCGCTCAAAATAATAGGCCAAGTCAAATCTACCTTTAGAAATCGCTTTGAAATTGCTTGATACAGTACGGCTTTAATATCGTCTATCTCAAATCCAAACTCTGCGTGAAGATATAAAACTGTTTCAATCGGTGGCACCTCCTTAATCATGGCTATTGCGAACTCACCAATAATCTCTTGCGCTTCCGCCGAACTTAACTTTGTTTCTCGGTGATGCCAAAGCCAAAGCTGTCTTAAGTTATTGTTAATGTCTACATTCAAATCCTCACCTGTAATACGCACCGTTCGAATTCCCGCTGCCGCATACATCGACTCTTCAATTACATGCCGAGCCCAGGATTTTTCATCATTTCGATTGAAAGTTTTTCCCTTGAGTGAATTTAAGTTTGAGTTTTCAAAGTTATCCTTAACTCCTTTAATAGTCCAATTGACACAGTAACAACCCTGACTATCTTTAAGATATAAAAGGAGATCTCCAATCCAAGGAAATAAAATCTCATCAACTGATCCATCTTTATTTGGCACCTTGATTAACGGGTGATGTTTGATTAGCCCCAACTTCTCTGCCACCTCCAATGTCCCGGGCAATCTTGGCAAAAGGCGATCACTCTCTTTGCCGAAATACGATAGCGGATGAGGGCTATCTATTACCGGCAACATACGTTGTTCTTGCAGCTCCCAAATTTGAGGGCTACTCATGGCCAAAAAACCAGCCGCCTGTTCAACCCGGGATAAAAAATGGACTTTTCGATCGAGTAAATTCCAATAAACCCGTGAGACCCAACTTATGGATGGAGCCTCCTCTCTAAATGCTTTTATTGCGGGTTCATACTCTTTCCCACATCTAGGTGGGCTCTGTCTACGTAATATTTCCTTTAGGCGCGCTGCGCCTGGACGGGTGCTATTTCCCATTCAATAACTCCTCTATCTATATGCCCAGGAGGGCAATTCCGCGATTAATTTAGTAAAAATTGGACGCACTTATCCAATCGCTTGACAACAGCGTTGTTTTTCGAGATAGTGGAGACAAGTCAGGTGCATTCTTGACTCGCACTACCTTTAAAAACCCAAATTCCTTTGCCGAGGTTTTTGGGTTTTGTGCTTTATGAGCCCCTTTAAAAGCCCTAAAACTTACTTTTGCCTTACATTGTTTTGGCTCCTTTTTTGAATCAATACATCACCTACGGGAAACTTAGGCTCAAACTCAAGTGGCGATGCCTCATATGGAGAGGCTCCTAGTTTTAGCCCCAACGCCACCGCAGCAAGATGAGCCTGACCACGTTTGCCCGTGCAGCGCCCGGCCAACAAAGAAAAGACAACTGAAGGCGAAAAGTGGTGCGCCCGAGCCCAATCAGATACCGATACGCCGTGCCTATCAAACCAGTCTTTTGCCTGCTTGGGTGTTAATGTTGTCATGTCTCTCATTTTTGTCAAAATTAATCACTATGTCAATATTTAAGACCTATAATCAAGACTCTCACAACTAAGAACTTATTTATGTTCGGCGAACGTTTATCAAAAGAGCGGAAGAGGCTAGGCCTGACACAAGCAGATGTGGCCAATGTACTTAACATTGGGCGCTCGGCTGTTGCTATGTATGAAACAGGCAAGGCTAATATGGATAACAAAGCCCTGGCCATTCTGGCAGACACCCTTCATTTTGATGTGAAGTTTTTAATTACAGGTCAGACGGATGTCACCACTAATGCCAAAGCAATTGATTGGGAAATGCTTATGATGATTTCTCGTGCAATTAGAGCTGGGTGCCTGTCCAAGGGAATCGAATTGCCTCCCGAAAGAGAAGAGTGGGTAGTCAAGATGCTTTATGAGCACTTTATAGATGCCAACGAGATCAGCCCATCACTTATTAACAATACCCTAACCCTTGCTATGGCTGCATAGCCCAATGCCATGACCGATCACTTAAGATTTGTTAAAAATACAATAGAAGCCGCGTTTAAGGGCATCAGTCCACAGAAACCGTTACAACCCAAGCCTAACTTTGACCTGCATTTCAAAAGGAGTATTGGCTGTTTTATCTTAGCCGCCATCTTCATATTGACTGCATTTTGGTTGCCGCTAGTAAAACAAGATGGCTCAATAGATGTAGCGCTAAAGGGGATATTAATTCTTGGTGGAATGGGGTTATTTTTGTGCGCCTGTGTGTGCATGGATAGATCGGGCATTAACCCAATTAAAGTAGTGATGGGCCCCCATAAAATACCTGCCGATAAAAAAATGGAGGGACTGCATTTGGTTCCAAAAGTTGGGGAGCCATCAAAAAAGAAATAATTTAACCCATGAATCATTTTGATGATTCTGTTGCCATCAACTTACGCTGGCTTCCAGATGAAACTCTATTTAGCATTTGCTCCAGGCACCACCATCTCTCCAAAAACTACAAACCCTCCAGCACTTGCCAGCAATTATTTGGGCACAAGCTCCAAGGATTGGCGCATGATTTTCCCTCTCGCATTGACTATTTAGCTGCTGCCGCAGATGGTGTATTGGGCGGTCCAGATGAAATTATTTATCGCCATTCCATCCTCCCCTTCTATTTACCCCTCGCTCAAGAACACATAAAAACTTCGGCGATTGCAGCAATGCGGGGTGAGGGCATAGGGTATTTAAAGTGGAATCTAGGAATACTTACTAGTCGGTTTAGAGCCAATCACCCTCTTAAAGCTTGCCCTAAATGCTTAGGCGAGGACGTGCAAAATCATCGTGTGGCGTATTGGCATAGAAGTCATCAGCTGCCAGGAGTATGGATTTGCCCAATTCACAGTGAGTGGTTACTTACTTCGAGCATCAAATCCACTGGTGTTGAGAGATTTTTCTGGTGCCTACCCAACCTAAATGAACTTGAATCACCATTTGCTTCAGTCGAGCCAAGCCAACCCCAGGTTAATGCGTCACTTTTGAAGTTAGCCCAGTCATCAATTTCTATAGCAACCCTTCCGGAGTCCTTCTTATTTGACCCAACTCGGCTACAGCAATGCTATTTGGCTCGACTAAGAGATCGGGGGCTTCTTAAAGAGTCTGGGTTACAAATCAAGCCAAAGGGGTTGGGGGTTCAATTTTCACAGTACACACAGGTGCTGCGCGTTACTCCAGAACTTAGGGCATTGCCGAACACCGTAGATGAGGCGATTACTTTTGCCAGAAAGATGATTGCGCCTCGAACGGGGACGCACCCGTTGCGCCATCTGGTTTGGATAAATTGGCTTTATGGCGGCTGGGATCAATTCATCCATGCGTATGAGAACTTCGCGGAAGACATTTCAATCAAACCCGATTTATCACCGCCAAAGATCACGGCAGATAATCCCAAGAAAACTAAGTTGATCAACCTTTTGACTAAAGAGGGACGGACTATTACTGGTGCCGCCAAGGATTTGGAAATTGATTTCGCAACGGCAGCGGCATGGGCAACCAAAGCAGGAATTAAAGTTCCCACCCGCCCAAGCAAAATGACTCCTGAGATTAGAGGCGAAATGATCAGGGCGTTAAAGAACGGGGATGATAAAAAAGTCATCACCGCAACTCACGATATTTCAATTACAACAGTTAACAAATTACTAAGCACTGAAATTGGCCTTTCGGAAGCATGGCATCAGGCGCGATTTAGAAATGCTCAAGAAAGTCATCGTGAAGCTTGGCAAGTCGTCATTAGAAATAACCCAAATCTTGGAGTGAAGGCAGTGAGAGTTCTAGAGCCGGCCACATTCATGTGGCTGTATCGACACAACCGTGAATGGCTTATAGAGGAATCGGCTAAATTAAGTAAAGCTCCCCGCCAAAATCATTCAAATGTTGATTGGGATGCTCGGGACGAAACCCTGGCGCAGCAAGTTAAAGAAACAGCGCTCCAATTATTTGAAGAGAATCCATGCAAAAGAATATTGCTCTGGATGATTTATCAACGATTGCCTGACTTGAAGGCTAAGCTAGCCAAATTAGAGCGATTACCACTTACCAAGTCTGCGATCACATCGGCGCTTACATATAAGCAAAGCTAGTTCGTTACCCATCGACAGCTTTCAGATTAATTGCGGCCATTCAAATCAAGTAATTTTTTAGAGATTTGACCGGCAGAGATCGGCCAATAGCAGTCTTGGGCACCAAAACCGTGCGTTCCCAGAGGTTATAAAAATTGCTAATAAAAGTACATTATTATTTTTGTATATTAGTAATGTTTTCAGCAAAAAAGACTTCATTTCGTGCGGTATAGTCCGGATAGATTTATAAAAACACCTTGTAATCTATAGTCGTACACATCAAAAAAACCCGCCGTGGCGGGTTTTTTTGAATTCAGTAGCTACTTTCAATACAACCACTTTAAATAAAGATTAACAAAAATGTTTCACAAAGCCCTGAAATTAACTTTGGCTGGATGTGTTGCCCTTCTTATGTCGCTAGCCCAAGCGCAATCAGATGGATCCCCAATTCCAAAAGTCTCTGATCAATGGCGTTTTGAGGTAACCCCATATTTATGGTCACCTGGAATTAGCTCAACATTATTTTTTAATGACAAATATTTGAATACAGCAGTTTTGTCATCTAGCAATGTTCTTGGCGATCTTAAAGCTGGTGGAATGATTGCTGCAGAGGCTCACTATGGTAATTGGGGGATCATGGGGGATTTAGTCTCCGCTACATTGCAACAGAATCAAACTATCAGTACTACGGCACCAACAGCTCAAGGAGCGGTTCCAGCAAGGTTTGCCACTAGCGCAACTTTGCAGCAGACCATTCTTACTGGCGCTGCAACATATACCGTTATAAATAATAAAGATGCCTACTTTGACGGATTGGTTGGCGTAAGAAGTATTGCGATTACTGCCACCCTTGGTTTGGTTTTGGATGGAACTTCATTACATGCCAGTGACTCGAAATCAACCTCAACTGTAGACCCAATTGTTGGGCTCAAAGGCAGATATCGCTTGGCTGACTCTACTTGGTATATCCCGTTATATGCCGATATAGGTGGGGGTGGCGGCACAACCAATATGACATGGCAAGGAATGATTGGTGTAGGCAAGACTTTTGATAAGTGGATAGACGTCTCCTTAGCCTATCGCGCCCTGTACTACGACATGAATAGTAATGGCCTTCTGCAAAAAACAACTATGAAGGGTCCGCAAGCTGCCATTACCTTTAAATTTTGATTCTGAATCACTGATCCCATGAAAACATTCAAACGTATTCTTGTCGTTATCACAGCGACTACATTGTCTAGCCTAGTAGCTGCTCAAAGCAGTAGCGCTCCTGATGGGGGTGTGGATAAGGTCGGCATTGCTAAAAAACTAGCCAACCCGATTGCCAATATGATTTCGGTACCGCTGCAATACGAATTTAGTCGTGGTGTCGGTAAAAATCAGGCGGGTTCAGAGCAGACCTCGCTCTTTCAGCCGGTAACCCCATTTGATCTTGGTGGCGGAGATACTTTTATTGTTCGCCCGATTGTTGCCGGTGTAAGAGAGGTCAGTGTTCAGGCTGCGAATGGACAATCATTTTCGGGTTATGGCATTGCTAGTGTTACGGTGGAATCGTTCTATGCACCTAACACCAATTCATCTTGGATCTGGGGGGTGGGTCCCTATGCTGTATCTCCCTCGGGCAATAGCGGCAAGTTTGGCTCACAACAAACTGGTGCTGGTGTGACGGGTGTAGTTCTCAATCGTCATGGTCCCTGGACTTATGGATTGCTAGGTTATCAGTCTTGGAGTGTAGGTGGCAATCCAAGCTTTGGCACGCAAAACAATTTATATGGCCAACCGTTTGTCGCTTTCACCAACAAGGACGCATTTACTTATACCGTGAATATGGAGGCGCAATATAACTACGACACGCATCGTACTTCCAACCCCTTATATGTCGGCGTATCGAAATTAATGGTATTTGATGGCGTGCCTTTGCAGTTTGCCGCTGGCCCTATGTATTACATTAGTAATACTCCAGGTGGTCCGTCAGGATGGGGTGCTCGTGCCACAGCAACTTTAGTCATTTTGAAATAAACAAAAGCGTTAGAAGGCTGACACCAGACTTTATATAAGGATTCATATGAAACAAATCATCACTCATAAAATTATTGCTACATCACTCTCGCTAAGCTTAGTATTTGCCCCCTTTTTGAGTGAGGCATGTACTGCTGTGAATATCACTGCAAAAGATGGCTCTGTTGTTGCGGGTAGAACAATGGAGTGGGCTTTTGATATGAAGTGGCAATTAACCGTCAATCCCAAAGGTACAGCTATCGCCTTAACTGCGCCTAGTTCAATGAAATTACCTGCAAGCAGTTTGTCGAGTAAATATGGATTTGCAGGTATCTCACCAGCCATCCTACCAGGACCACCTGCCTACTTAGAGGGTCAAAATGAAGCTGGTCTTGCGATTAGTGGAAACTTCTTGCCAGGCTTTACTGAATACCAGACAGTCAGCCCGCAAGACAAAAACTACGTTTCGATTCTCAATTTAGGCGGCTTTATTTTGGGGATGTTTGCTACAGTCAAAGAGCTGCGTAATGAATTACCTAAATATAAAGTTTGGTTTGATCCAAGTGAGGTGAAGGGTTTACCAACCCCACCATGGTTGCATTTTGTTTTAACTGATCGAAGTGGTGAGAGTATCGTGATTGAGTTTGTAAAAGGACAAATGGTTATCCACAATAATCTTGCAGGCGTCTTAACCAATGCTCCAACCTATGATTGGCACCTGAATAACGTACGCAACTATTTGTCACTCACAGCAACTGCTACCCCCTCTGTAACTGTTGGCAAAGTTAATGTAACTGAGTTAGGACAGGGCGGTGGTTTGATTGGCTTACCAGCGGATTACACGCCACCATCGCGTTTTGTCAGAGCTGCTTATCTCAGACAGCTTGCCTATCAGCCTAGCAATAGCATTGATGCTGTTGCGTTAACGGGTCATATTTTAGATAATGTGGACATTCCTATGGGAGTTGCAAGATCTATTGATGGCAAGCAGGTAGTCTCTGATTACACGCAGTGGATCAATCTGAAGGATTTAAAAAACAACAAGATGAAGATTGCTAATTATGCAAGTCGTACCAACTTTATCGAGATTGATTTGAACCAAATGTTTAAATCTGGAAAAACGAAAAGCTGGTTAGTGGATAAATTACCTTACCCACAAAACGATTTGACAGCAGAACTCTTAAAATAAATTAGTAGATAAACCGCCTTTGGGTGGTTTATTTTTTAGTGCATCAAACTAGGTTTATTTGTTCATTAAAATTTCAAAACCTTAATACCTCGGCCATTTATGCGTATCCTCAAAATTATTTTCTCTGCAGTTTTTCTTTCGCTAGCAGCCCCGGTCTTTGCCGATAATGCAGTGATTTATTTCAATGGTGATATCTTGACGATGGAGAGTGATAAGCCACAGTATGTTGAAGCAGTCGTAGTGAAGGGCAAGAAGATCGCTTATGTCGGTAATCTGCGAGACGCTTTAAATGGAGCCGGCGCTAATCCAGTAATGCAGGATTTAAAAGGTCAAACTTTATTGCCAGGGTTTATAGATGCCTGGGGCCACTTTACTCTGATTGCTCAGAACACTCTCGCTGTCAATTTGGGGTACTTTTCAAAAAATCCACCGAAAACTACTAAGCAGTTAATAGACCGCTTGAAAGCAGAAGCAAGACCATTTAACGGTTGGATTATTGGCGCAGAGTATGCAGACGCTTTTCTTGCCGACGGCCCTTTAACCATTGCTCAGTTAGATGCAGCATTTCCTAATCAACCAGTATTTGTTAATAATATTTCTACCCTGACCGGGATTGTGAATACTGCGGGGCTAAAGAAGCTAGGATTTACCAAAGCCACTAAAGTGACACAAGGCATTCTGCCCGTTGATCCAAAGACAGGAAAACTTACTGGTGAGTTAATTGGCGATCCTAATTTCGAGGCAACAGCGAAGGTATTCGGTAAGTACTCTCAAGATTTAATGATGGAAACTTATCGCAAAGCCCAACAGATCTATGTCTCAAATGGATACACTACTGCGCAAAGTTATGAAACTACGATTCAAGATATTAGTAATATGCGCCAAGCAGTTGATCGTAATGTGATCAGCTTAGATCTGATTGCGCTGCCCACCTATGATGTGGTTGATCAATTACTTGAAACTAATAAAAATTATCCTTTTGGAGTCTATACCAAGGGTGATGGCGGCTTTAAGGTTGCTGGAATATTGGTCTCTACAGATGGTGCACCACAATTACGTTTGGCCTATTTCACCAAGCCTTATAACGACACCACAGGATTTCCAAAAGAATGGCGCGGGATGGCTGTTGCTTCTCAGGATTTGGTTTATAAGTACGCAAAGCTAGCTTACGAAAAAAATATCCAGTACTTTGGTTATTCCAATGGGGATGCTGGTATAGATATGGCGCTTTCTGGAATTACCAAGGCAATAAAAGAAACGGGAATTTCTGAAGATCGCAGATCAGTAATCTCACATTCATTCTTTGTTCGTGATGATCAGCTTGACCAATACAAGGCGAATAAAATCCTGCCCCAATTTATGCCTAACCACATTTGGATGTATGGCGATGTGTATAGACAGATTTTAGGGGACGAGAGGGCTAGCAATATGGTTCCGCTCAATTTGGCCAAAGCAAAAGATATGCAATTTGGACTGCATAATGACACGCCATCATCAGGGCCAAGTGCATTATTTACGATTTGGACTGCGGTTAATCGCAAGACCTATGGAGGGAGCACCTTAGGACCTGCTCAACGCATAGATCCATATACCGCTCTGCGTGGTTTTACTGCTGTGCCTGCATATCAGTACAAAGAAGAAGCATCAAAGGGCACTATTACAGCTGGAAAACTTGCGGACATGGTGATTCTTGATCGCAATCCAATGAAAGTAGACCCAATGGAAATTAAGGATATTCAGATTGTGAAGACCATTAAGAATGGTAAGGATTTATTTATTGGTCCACAGTTAGATAAATTTATTTTTTAAGTTAACTAACTTTAGGGCAATTGATTGCTTTGTGATCAGCAACAGTCTATCGCAGCCCTGACGCTGTACCGTTGGTTTAACGGACTCTAAATAATTCAGGTCGCACAAACGTAATTCTGAAATTAAGCTAACAAGTATCGCTTTTCGAGACACTTGTTATGAATAATTTATCGCTATTATTTTCCACTACTACTCTTGATCAAGAATCCATCAAACTCCTTGACGGTCTTCTGACTCTCTATAAGAGACCTAATAGCCACCAATGGCAATGCCGTTTTAAGTTATCAACTGGAGCTTGGCATTCCGCCAGTACAGGCTCTGACCAGTTAGCCGAAGCCACTACCCAAGCCATTGCCGTCTATGAAACAGTCAAGGTCAAGCTAGCCAGTGATCTAGCCATTAAGACCCGTACCTTTCGTCAACTAGCCACGCAAGAGTTGGCTGCAGCTGCCCGAGTAGTCCAAGCCAATCCTAATAAACGCACACATGCGGACTATATTCATATCTATACCAAGTACCTGATCCCATTCTTTGGCGATTGTCAGATCAATGACATAACCCAAGAGCTAGTAGATGACTACGTGGCGTGGCGCATATCTCGGATGGGTAAGAATCCCAAGACTTATACCCAAAGGCGTCATGCGGGGCTTTATAAGCGAGTAATTGAACGAGCCAGGGATCAGGGTTTAATCCATCGAAATCGCACCATTCCCTTATTGGAGGTCGCTGCCGATAGGGCAGAAATTAGGCCTGCATTTAATCAACTAGAGATCAAGCATCTACTGGAATACATGCAAGATTGGGAGCGTTTTGGCCGTAATCAACGCAGTAACCATATGCGTAGACTTTGCCGCGTCTATGTGGAGTTCTTGCTGGGAACGGGCATAAGACAAGGAACTGAAAGTATGCCCATTCGCTGGAAAGCCTTGCAATGGCATTGGATAGGTGAGCAGCGTTACTTAAGAATTTGGGTATCAGGCAAAACGGGCCCTAGATACTGAATCGCTACCAATATCTTAGACACTTCCCAACCTCGCTTGGTACTGCTCTTCAAATCTTACCGGAGAAAGTCCATTGTTGTAACTATGGCGTCTAACCGGGTTGTAAAACATTTCGATGTAATCAAAAATATCTTCTCTTGCTTTTGCTCTGCTGGCATAGGTTTTACGTTTAATCCGCTCCCGCTTGAGTAGTTGGAAAAAGCTCTCCACTACGGCATTGTCATGGCAGTTTCCGCGCCGACTCATGCTTTGTTTGAGGTTATGTTCTTTTAAGAACGCTTGCCACTCGTAACTAGAAAATTGACTGCCTTGATCCGAGTGGATCATCACTGTCTGCTTGGGTTTTCGTTTCCATAAAGCCATCAGCAAGGCGCTGACCACCAACTCCTTATCCATTTGACCTTGCATCGACCAGCCTACAATCTGGCGGGAGAATAAATCCAAGACCACCGCCAAGTACAGCCAACCCTCATGCGTGCGGATATAAGTAATGTCCGTTACCCAGGTCTCATTAGGTTCTAAAACATCAAACTGCTGACCCAAGTGATTGGGGGCTGCCACATGAGGCTTACCAGTATGGTGCCGTGGTTTACGCTTGTAGCCTGTTTGGGAACGCAGGCCCTGTGCCTTCATCAATCGATACACCCGTTGCTCTCCACAAGCAATCCCCAGATCTTGCAGGTCATCATGGATCTTGCGATAACCATAGATGGTGCCGCTTGCCAGCCACGCTTGCTTAATTTGACCTACGATCATCTGGTTCTCATACGCTCGAGACGAGAGCGGCTCTTTAAGCCAAGCGTAATAGCCACTGTGGTGGACTCGCAAAACCTTGCACATCGTGCGGATGGCATGCTCATGCTGGTGCTTTTTGATGAAGGCGTACTTTAACCGGACTCCTTGGCAAAGTACGCGGCGGCCTTTTTTAGGATGTCGCGCTCTTCGGTAACCCGCCGCAGCTCCGCCTCCAGTCTTTTAAGCTTAGCTAATTGATCATCTTGAACTAAGCGCTGCTCGGCTGGAATACCATATTTATTAATCCAGGCATACAGACTATGGGGTGAGGTGCCCAGCCTAGCAGCCACATCTCGAACCCCAAATCCTCGCTCAACGACTTGCTTGACTGCCTCTAACTTGAACTCTTCAGTAAACCGTCTTCTTGTACTCATTACACACCTCCTAATAGACTAAATATTAGGCTAGAAAGTGTCTATAGAAGTGGTAGCGATTCA
>NZ_JACVPX010000014.1 GCF_018881655.1 Polynucleobacter sp. Tro8-14-1 | reverse complement strand
TAGTAACGCCTCGTAGAGGCGTTACTCAGGCCTGTTTATTACGGATTGAGTAAGGCTTTCGCCTTATGTCGCCATCGCCTTCATTAGATTGCTGCTACCCATGATGTTCATCACTCGTTTAAGGTTGTAAGCCAGGATATGTAGACTCATTTCTGTACTGACGTGCTCTTTGGTTTTGGTGAGGAAGTGCGTCGCCCCCATCCAGCTCTTGAGTGTGCCAAAAGTATGCTCAATCGTGCAACGCCTAATTTTCATCGCATCAGGCATGGCTTCTAGGTTGTCCTGCATTTGATCTAGCATTGCTTCATGTTCCCAGCGCTTGACTCTTCTGTTTGTTCCGGTAGTGCACTGAGGCTTTAAGGCGCAGGTTTTGCAGCTCGAGCTCCAGTATGCAATCAGATTCTTACCATGCTCCACGGTTTTAAATCGCTCTATTAATACTTGCCCTGCAGGGCACTCGTATTCATTTTTATCAGGGTGGTAGATAAACGCATTCTTATCAAACAGGCCGTGAGATCGATTGCTAGACGTTTTACATTTAGGCATGATGGGAGTGACACCCAAGTCCATACAGTCTTTGATTTGTTCACCACTGTAATAACCCTTGTCCGCCACTACGGTCAGCTGCGTTACTTGCAGCGCTTCTTTGACTTGGTTTGCTATCTTAGCTAGGCTACTGCGATCATGACCGACATTAGTTAACTCATGGGCAACGATGAGATGGTTCTTCGTGTCCACGGCTGCCTGTACGTTATAGCCCACGATACCGCCTCCACGGTGTTGCATCGACCGGGCATCGGGATCACTCATGGAGATCTGTTTATCTGGTGCTGCTTGTACTTTTTCTTCAATAGCTTGTAGCTGTGCCATCTGCTCTGTAAAGAGCGCGATGCGCTCTTTAAGTCTGGCTTGGTGTGCGGTTGATTGGGCTGGAGAGCGCAGATCAGCTGCCTCTAAGTCTTTTAAGTACTGCGCAATACTAGCTTCAGCTTCTTGGATACGACGTTTGATCTTGGCCTGGGTGAAGTTCTGATCGGAGCTGTTCACGGCTTTAAATTTACTGCCATCGACTGCCACCATCGCGTCGGTAAAGAGATTCATCTGACGGCACAACTCAATAAACTGGGCGCAGACTTTACGGATGGCTTTGCCGTTTTCTTTACGGAAGTTCGCAATGGTTTTAAAGTCAGGAGCTAAGCGGGTAATGAGCCACATGAGTTCAACATTACGTAGCGCTTCAG
>NZ_JACVPX010000013.1 GCF_018881655.1 Polynucleobacter sp. Tro8-14-1 | reverse complement strand
AACTGACCCTAGCATCAAAGCAACTTGGCCAATCCGCTGAAATAGCGCAATGCCTAGTGTCCTTACGCCTTGCCCGTCACGTTCGCCAAGGTGAGGCTGCGGTTCGTGCCGGCCTTGCTCGTGCAACTGCCCAGCGTATTGAAAAAGGCGATCCTGGCGTTGCCATTGGCGCACTGCTACGTTACTTGGATGCAATCGCTCCAGGCATGACCTTATTGCAACTCTTAAGCGGCAATGATCCTGCGATCGCTGCTCTGGAGCGTCGCTCGCGCCCTCAACGTGTACGTGACCTAAGTACAGCCGAGATGAAAGCGCTTGATTTCTGATGGCAAACACAACTAAAGACCTGTTTGTCTTTGCCAATCTTGATGGTGAATTTGTACCAGCAGGACAACTGCAAGTAGATGAGGAAGGCTCAAGACTTATTGCCTCATCATTTGCTTATGGCTTGCGTTACTTAGATAGGAGCAACGCACAAGAAGTGGATCCAGTCGCTCTTAGCCTTAGGAGTAAAAGTGAGATCAAAGGTAAACGCCTCATTCCACCTAACGGCTTAGAGGCTTTTGGTGGAATTCGGGATGCTGCTCCTGATTCTTGGGGAAGAAGAGTTATTGAGGCAAGACTTAAGGTTCCAGCTAATAGCCTGCCAGAATCAGCCTATCTACTCGAGGCTGGTAGTGATCGCATTGGGGCGTTAGATGTTCGAGCCTCCTTAGATCAAGAAGAGCGCCCTGCACATGAAAGTATTCACAATCTGTCATACGTACTCGAGGGTGCGCAAAAGATTGAGGCGGGCTTGCCAGTGTCAGAAGCACTATCCAAAATTTTGCTTGTGGGTAGCGGTCTTGGGGGCATGCGCCCTAAGGCAAGCGTGCGCGATGATGAAAACATTTTATGGATGGCCAAGTTCCCAGGTAACACAGATGGCGCTTTAGATGTACCAAGCATTGAATACGCCACACTCCAACTTGCGCAGTTAGCCGGTCTTAATGTAGCGCAAACTCAATTAGAACAAGTTGGCAAGAAAAAAGTGTTGATGGTCAAACGCTTTGATCGCTCTTGGACTACTTTTGCTCGGCCAGTAGAAATTCGTCATCATGTCGTTAGTGCCCTCACCTTAGTTGCCTGTCACGAATCGGAATCCAATACAAAAAGCTATATGGATATTGCGGATGCCATCCGCAGATATTGCATGGTTCAAACAGTCAAAGCTGATATTGAAGAACTATATGCACGCATGATCTTTAACCTTTTTGTCAGCAACGATGATGATCATCTACGCAATCATGCCTTCTTATGGAATCAGGAGCTTAAAGGCTGGAGCCTAAGTCCGCTCTATGATGTGATGCCTCATGCAGTCATTGCAAGTGAGCGCTATCAACATCTAGGTATTGGGCCTCAAGGCAAGCTAGCAACCCTAGACAATGCCTATGCCGCTAAAGAACGCTTTGGTCTATCTGCGCAGCAAGCAAGCTCCATTATCGATCGTGTATGGCGAGTAACTAGGCAGTGGAAAACACACTTCGAAAGCCTTGGAATTGCTGCAGATCAAATTGAAGGAATCTCCCGGGCCTTTAGACACATTGATGATATTTGTAGTCCTGAATTAATCAAGACTCTAGCTAAAGGCTAATCACTTATTGAGAAGATCTTGCTAGGAAACTAGATTTCAATTATTAAAGATGGATTAAATGCTGGGTTCTCAGCATGATTAGATCGCACATAACCGCGAGGATTACAAACCACCCTAGTGCCATTCATTTGATAATCACAGGAGTCATGCGTATGCCCATGAATCCATAGAGACATCTTGCCAAAGAGATGGGCTAACTCGGAGGCAAAACAGGCGGATAGTAGATCCGGTTTATATCGCTCCGCTACTGAACTCATTGAGGGTAGATGATGAGTAACCACTACCGTCTTGCCACTAAAGGGACTCTCTAACTCTTTTTGCAGCTAAGCCAGTGACTTTTCATGCAATTGGATAGACTTTTTCGGGGAAAAATTTCTACCTCCGTCACGGATTCTTCTGAAGTCATTTAAGTAAAGCTCGCCATACGATAAGCATTTAGATTTTAGATCTTCACCAAATAATAAAAAGTCCGTCCATAAAGTAGCCCCTAAAAAACGGACGGGGGTATTTAACTGCGAATCATGTAGCTCAATCCCATAGTCATCTAGGAAATGAATGCCGTTTTCTGCGCATGCATTTTGGATGTCCTCAATGACATGAGAACGCTGAGAACCATAGAACTCATGGTTGCCAGCCACATAAATAATCTCTTGATTCGGAAACGATTTTCTAGCCCAAGTTATACCCTCGGAGCGCAGGCTAATATCACCGGCCAGGACAATAACATCTGCCACATTCAATGCAGGTGAAAAGTCGGCAAATTCTAAATGCAAATCACT
>NZ_JACVPX010000012.1 GCF_018881655.1 Polynucleobacter sp. Tro8-14-1 | reverse complement strand
AATATATCCACTACTACAACCATGATCGGATCAAACAAAAACTAAAGGGATTAAGCCCGGTAAATTACCGAACTCAATCCCTCGTGCTAACCTAACTAAACTGTCCAACTTTTGTGGGTCAGTTCACAATGCTATTCCTTTTTTATTGCATCATTTCTTCCGCATGACCCTTAATGGGTAACCGCAAATCACTACTCCCTCAACCACTGTTTAATCGCATCAAGGTCGCGTTTGGTATCGCTAGAGCCTTCAGCATCAACGCCAGCAGAGGTGTTGCTTAACTTGGCTAACGCCTTCTCTAGCGCTGCAATCTTGGCTTCCTGTTCGATCGTGGCATCAATTAAACCTTTGAGCGCCATTGATACAGGATCATCTACATTCGGGGTCACTCCATAAGCAGAAAAATATTCCTTTGTTTTGCTATCAGGACTTTGCGGTAAATCTGGATGCAAGATGCGAGCAGGAATACCAACCGCAGTCGCACCTGCAGGAATTTCTTTCAATACCACCGCATTGGATCCAACGCGTGCTCCATCGCCCACAGTAAATCCACCGAGAACTTTTGCGCCAGCACTGACGACAACACCTTTGCCAAGAGTAGGGTGGCGCTTAACGCCTTTATAAAGCGAAGTGCCGCCCAAGGTAACGCCTTGATAAATCGTGCAGTCATCACCAATTTCAGTGGTCTCACCAATCACAATACCGAGCCCATGATCCAAAAATACTCGGCGACCAATCTTTGCACCAGGATGAATTTCTATCCCAGTGAAAAAACGCGCAAACATGGACAGCACACGGGCAAGCCATTTCAGACCAAGATTCCATAGAAAATGGGAGATGCGATGCAGCCAAACTGCATGCAAGCCTTGATAGCAAGTGATGACCTCGAGACGATTCCGGGCTGCTGGGTCTCTGGCAATAATGGAGTCGACTTGGTCGAATAGGGGATTTGACATAGCTTGATTTTAACGGGATGCGCTTATTTTCTCAGGAGCATCTGTTTTGCAATACCGCGCAGCAGATCAATCTCTTCTTTATGAAGGCGGCTACGAGCAAACAGCGCTTGGATACGGGGCATCAGTTTCTTGGGGTTGGCTGGATCTAAATACCCAATGGCCTCCAGACCTTCGCGCCAATGTTCCAGCATCGCTGCAACGGCGGCAGGATCGGCAAAATCAGCCATTTCTTCCCGGCTAGATAAGGCATTTCGTCCCCCCAAATGCCGAGAGAGTGTTTCCCTAAGGGTGTAGGCGCAGACCATGATTGCCTGGGCCAAGTTAAGAGACGGGTAGTCTGGATTGGCATCTAACCAGACTCTATGGGTGCATAAGGCCAAATGATCGTTATCCAAGCCAGTTCTTTCTGGACCAAAGAGCAAGGCAACCCGTCTTCCACTTGATGTCGTATCGGCTATTAAGGTCCGAGCGGTCTCCCAGTCTAAGGCTGGTGGGCCAAACTCTCGATCACGGCTGGTTAAGCCTAAAACTAGTGAGCAACCCTCTACGGCGGAGGCTAATGAACTGCTTTCTAAGGAGTGCTCAAGGATATCTGCCGCACCGCTGGCTAGAGCAATGGCATCAGTATTGGCTGCTACGTCTTTGATCTTGGGATTAATAAGGCGCAGATCGCTATAGCCCATCGTTTTGAGGGCGCGAGCAGCTGAACCCACGTTTCCAGGGTGACTGGTTTCGACTAAAACCCAGCGCAATAGTTCAGATTTGTCGATATTCATCAATGCCAATGGGGGTGTTTATAGGGGGTAATAGATGCTAATCGTTTAGAATCAGGCTGTTAGCTTCGTATTGTCATGCAATTTTCCTTTTTGCAGGCATTACAAGGAGCTTGTTCTTATTTAATTTGTCCATCAATACTATGCATCCCATGTTAAATGTGGCCGTCAAGGCCGCCCGTCGCGCTGGAACAGTCATTAATCGTGCTTCTTTGAATTTAGAGCGCTTGCAAGTTGACCGTAAGCAGCACAACGATTTCGTCACCGAGGTGGACAAAGCCGCAGAAGCGGCCATCATTGAAACGCTTAGCGAAGCCTATCCAACCCATGGATTTTTAGCTGAAGAAACAGGCGAACACAATGCGGATGCAGAAAACGTTTGGATTATTGATCCACTAGATGGCACAACTAATTTTATTCACGGCTTTCCGCAGTATGCGGTTTCGATTGCGCTCGCAGTAAATGGCGTGACTCAACAAGCCGTAGTTTATGACCCAACACGTGATGAGTTATTCACCGCTACCCGTGGTGCAGGCGCATATTTGGATCGTCGGCGTTTGCGTGTAGCCACGCAAGATCGCTTGGCAAATTCTTTGCTCGGTACTGGCTTTCCGTATCGTGAAGACCAGGACTTAGAAAAGTATTTAAAGATCTTTGCTGAAATGTCACGTCAATGCGCGGGCTTACGTCGCCCAGGCGCTGCATCATTGGATTTGGCTTATGTAGCAGCTGGTCGTTACGATGGATTTTTTGAGAGCGATCTCAAGCCATGGGACATGGCTGCTGGTGCTTTGCTGATCACTGAAGCGGGCGGACTGATTGGTAACTATCGTGGAGAAGAGGGCTTTCTGAAAAGCGGTGAAGTCATGGCTGCCAATCCACGTATCTTTGCACAGATGGTGCAGTCACTCTCTAAATACTCAGTTTCTTAATTCAAATTCTCGACCCGAGAAGTCAGTAGTGCTTAGTGCTTAATAAGGTCGAGATAGCGCGCTCCAGCACTATCGATCAGTAGGGCGCTTGCCCGAGGATGAAGGCTCTCAGGGTGATCGAGATCCCAGTCAGATAAAACCCAGCGCTGCCAAGCCTGGGTATCCATAGATTCTTTATGATGGGCCGGCAAGTGAGTATGCCCATGAATTAATCTGTCTCCAGATTGATCTTTCATCACAGCTACACAAGCTTCTCGCGTGACATCCATTTTGAGTTGACTTGCAGCAGAGCGATGCTGTGTTTGATATTGGCTATGGCTATTGCTACGTAGATGCTGGGCAACACCTTTGCGCCAATTGAGGGGTAAGGTTAAAAAGAGTTTTTGCACCCAAGGTTTTCTAACCCAACTACGAAATACCTGATAGCCTAAGTCTGCGGTACATAAAGCATCACCATGGGCTAAGACCCATTTGTGTGAAGCTAATTCAACTACGCTAGGATCTGGCAAGAGTGTCATGCCAGTCTTTTTAATAAAACTTTTGCCGATTAAAAAATCTCGATTGCCATGGATGTAATACGTTTTTACTTTGGTAGAAAGGTTAGCGATGGCGCGCTGAACTTCTTGTTGAAAAGGTGAAGATGCGGATGCATCGTCACCAACCCAATACTCAAATAAGTCACCTAGAATAAATACTGCCTCAACTTTAGGAGCGTCTTTTTCACAGAAGTCAAAAAAGCGTTGCGCCGTCAAGGGCATTGACGGCGTGAGGTGTAAGTCTGATATGAGCAGCGCGCTCGCGTGTTGCGGAATCATTCCTCGAGAACAGTAGCCTTCTCAATCACAACATCTTCAGCAGGCACATCTTGGTGAAAGCCGGAGCTACCAGTCTTGACTTTGCGAATGGTGTCAACGACATCCATGCCGCCAGTAACTTTGCCGAATACCGCATAACCCCAGCCTTGGGCATTCGGAGCGGTGTGGTTTAAGAAATCGTTGTCATTCACATTGATAAAGAATTGAGCAGTTGCAGAATGTGGGTCGCTGGTACGCGCCATGGCTACCGTGTAGCGATCATTCTTGAGGCCATTATTGGCTTCGTTTTCAATTTCTGCACCTGTTGGCTTTTGCTTCATGCCAGCAGTCATGCCGCCGCCTTGAACCATAAAGTTATCAATGACGCGGTGGAAAATCGTGCCATCGTAATGACCGCTTTTTACGTATTGCAAAAAGTTAGCAACACTTTTCGGTGCCTTAGCCACATCAAGAGTGAGGGTAATCTCACCCTTATTGGTTTTTAAGAGTACTTTCGCCATTATTAGGTCTACTTTCTAGAGGTTTAGTGAATGAAGTGTTGCTAGGCAGAGAATCTGCAGAATTGAGGGCGCGATTAACAGGGCGCTTTGCAGGGGGCTTGAGCACATCTAAGAGTGCTTTAGCGCGGTTGGAGTATTGACGCTGATTCAGCGTTGTATTTTTCGCGGCATCTTCATACGCTTGAGCGCCAAGGCGAATATAGATCTCACCCAGATTGGCTGAGGCAATGGCATAGCTAGGGCGTAGCTTTAATGCAAGTTCTAAATAATCTCGCGCCTCAATCCATTGACCTTGGTTGGCAGCTATCGCTGCAAGATTGTTATATGGCTCTGGCAATTCAGGGAACTGCTGGGTAATTTCAATCAATGTTTTTTTGGCTTGATCGAATTGGCGCATCTCAATTTGTAAGCGCGCTTTTACAAAACGCAATTGCACATTGCGTGGCGTCTTCTTGAGGTCCGCATTGATTTGGGTAACCGCATCTTGGTATTTGCGTGCCTTGATCAGTTTTTCTACATCGGATGGCACCGCATTTTTGGTGATGGGGTCCGGCTCAATAATCAAGAAGGATAAAAATGGGACGCCAACGGTCTCTGATAACTCTGGGTTTAATGGGTCATAACCCATATCCGCCGATAACCTAGGGGGATCAGTTGGGCTGTAACCGCCTAAATAGGGTTGTGGAGCCAATTGGCCTGACTTCATTTCCTGGGCATGTAATGCCTGAATTTCAGCATCGGCACGTTGCTGGGCAGGCGTGCTGCAGCCTGTCATCAGTACCAGTGATACCAAAGCGGCAAAAGCTGGGACTAAGACCTTATTCAGGGCAAGGTGTGGCGCTGGGGCGTTGTGGGGCATAGAGGAAGGGGTGTGAAACGGGCTCATTCGATATACTCAGCGCTCAGTCTAACAAATTGGCGCTACTTGCCCCACCTTTATAGCCCTATGCTGCAAATCTATAACACCCTTAGCCGTTCTAAACAGGTCTTTAAGCCCATAGTGCCGGGCAAGGTCAAGATGTACGTCTGCGGCATGACGGTTTATGACTTTTGTCATATTGGCCATGCCAGGGTCATGATCGTCTTTGATATGGTGGTGCGTTGGCTTAGGGCTAGCGGCTATGAAGTGCTTTATGTGCGCAATATCACTGATATTGATGACAAGATCATCAACCGTGCCATTGAGAATGGTGAGCCCATTTCTGCATTAACCAATCGCTTTATCGATGCGATGCATGCCGACTCGGATGAGTTGGGTTTAATACATCCCGATCAAGAGCCGCGCGCTACCGATTACATCGCCCAAATGCAGGGCATGATTGGCAAGCTTATTGAAAACGAATTAGCCTATCAAGCCAATGATGGTGATGTCAATTTTGCGGTGCGTTTATTGCCGCGTTATGGTCAGTTATCCGGTAAGACGCTTGATGAATTAAATGCTGGTGAGAGGGTGGCAGTGGGTGATGGCAAACGTGACCCACTGGATTTCGTTTTATGGAAAAGTGCTAAAGCAGAAGAGCCGGCTGATACTCGCTGGAAATCGCCCTGGGGCGAAGGCCGTCCAGGCTGGCATATTGAGTGCTCAGCCATGTCTTGTGACTTACTGGGCGAGCATTTTGATATTCATGGTGGCGGTGCCGATTTGCAATTCCCGCACCACGAAAATGAAATTGCGCAAAGCGAAGGCGCTTTGTATGGCAAAGATCGCAAAGAAGATGATGTTCCCTTTGTTAAGTACTGGATGCATAACGGCCACATTCGGGTGAACGAAGAGAAAATGTCCAAGTCATTGGGCAACTTCTTTTTAATACGAGATGTCTTAAAAAGCTTTGATCCAGAGGTATTGCGTTTCTTCATGCTAAAGGCGCATTACCGTAGTCCGATTAATTATAGCGACGCGCAACTAGAAGAGGCTCGCTCTGGGCTTGGTCGTCTATACACTGCCTTGGCTCAAGCCCCAAAAGCGCAAGCAATTAATCTAGATCCACATAATCCATGGGCTAAGCGTTTTGCGGATGCCATGAATGATGATTTCAATACGCCCGAGGCGATTGCAGTCTTATTTGACCTGGCCAGTGAAGTCAATCGTGCGCAAGGTGATGAAAAGCAATTACTCGCCAATACAATGAAGGCTCTCGGCGCTTCCCTGAACTTCTTGCAGCGTGATCCAACCGCATTTTTGCAATCAGGCTCTAAAGATCGGGATGGCTTAAGTCCTGCACAAATTGAAGAGCGTATTGCTGCACGTGTAGCCGCTAAACAGGCAAAAGATTTTGCCCAGGCAGACTTAATTCGTAAGACATTACTAGAGCAAGGAATTGTTCTGGAAGATAAACCCGGCGGCTTAACAGAATGGCGTAGGGCTTAATGACTGTAGTAAAAGAAATAAAAGTGGAAAAAGCAGAATCAATCTTGCAAGAAATTGCTCCAGACTATTGGGAGCAGGCTTGCAAAGAATTGATGAAGCACGATCGTATTCTGAAAAAACTGATTCCTAAAATTGGATCCGGATTTCTAGTGACACGCGGCGATTCATTTAATACTTTGGCGAGATCAATTGTGGGGCAGCAGATTTCAGTGGCAGCAGCCCAATCCGTTTGGAATAGAGTGGTTGCCGCCAGTAAAAAGAAAGTCACCCCTAAAAATATCCTAGCGCTCTCCGTAGAAGAATTGCGCGCCGCCGGATTGTCTGGGCGCAAGGTGGAGTACATCCGCGATTTAGCAGATCACTTTGATTCTGGACGTCTGCATGCTAATCAGTGGAAAGATATGGATGATGAGAGCGTGATCAAAGAATTAAGCGCTATTCGGGGAATTGGCCGCTGGACTGCTGAAATGTTCCTCATTTTTAATATGGTTCGCCCTAATATCCTCCCCTTAGACGATGTTGGTCTAATTAAGGCTATTTCCCTCAATTACTTCAGCGGTGAGCCTGTTAGCCGCCATGAGGCGAGGGAGGTGGCTGCCAATTGGGCCCCGTGGCATACGGTAGCTACCTGGTATATGTGGAGAAGTCTCGACCCCGTCCCAGTTGAACATTAAAATCAGACCATGAAAACGACTTTCCTGGATTTTGAGCAGCAAATCGCCGAATTAGAGTCAAAGATTGAAGAGCTGCGTTTTGTACAAGACGAGTCATCGGTAGACATCTCCGATGAGATCAAAACGCTTGCCGAAAAAAGTCAGCAGTTAACAAAAGATGTTTATGCCAATTTGACCCCTTGGCAGGTCTCTCAAGTAGCGCGTCATCCTCAGCGTCCTTATACCCTGGATTATGTTGGCGCTTTATTTACCGACTTCCATGAGCTACATGGTGATCGCACTTTTGCAGATGATCAGTCAATCATTGCTGGATTAGCCCGTTTTGAAAATCAGCCTTGTATGGTGATTGGTCATCAGAAGGGCCGCGATACTAAAGAGCGTGCCCTCAGAAACTTCGGCATGAGCCGTCCAGAGGGTTACCGCAAAGCAATGCGCCTCATGCGCCTTGCAGAAAAGTTTGGCATTCCGGTATTTACTTTTGTAGACACTCCTGGGGCATTCCCTGGCATTGATGCGGAAGAGCGCAATCAGTCTGAAGCGATTGGCCGCAATTTGTTTGTGCAAGCAGAGCTTGAGGTTCCAATCATCGCTACCATTATTGGTGAAGGTGGTTCCGGTGGTGCGTTAGCAATTGCGATGGGCGATGTTGTCTTAATGTTGCAGAACTCCACTTACTCAGTAATCTCTCCCGAGGGCTGTGCATCTATCCTCTGGAAGACCGCCGATAAGGCTCCTGAGGCAGCTGAGCAGCTGGGCCTCACAGCGCAACGCTTAAAGGCTTTGGGTCTAATCGATAAGATCGTTGCTGAGCCTATTGGTGGCGCACATCGTGATTACGATAATATGATGAGCAATATGCGCAAAGCACTTGCTGAATCCTTAAAAACTTTTGATGGCATGAAGGTAGATGCATTACTTGAACGTCGTCATGAGCGTTTGATGAGCTATGGCAAGTTCAAGGAAATCACAGCAAAGTCCTAAGCCGGGAAAACGAATTGCGGTTGCCTTAAGTGGCGGCCTCGATTCGGTTGTGTTGCTCGACACGGTTTGCAAAGCACAAGCTAAAGCAACAAGACAAAACAAAGACCAGATTTACGCTTTTCATATTCATCATGGCTTACAAAAACCAGCAGATGAGTGGTTAATCTTTTGTGAGAAGCTGGCAAAAAAATACAAGATCCATTTTGATTTTCGACTCTTGCATCTAGACAATCCACACGAGCAAGGCAATATCGAGGCTCGAGCAAGAGCAGGGCGTTACGAAGCGCTTGCCGATCTCTGTGAAGAATATGGCATTGAAGATTTACTCTTGGCTCATCACCAAAACGATCAAGCAGAAACCGTTCTCCTGCAACTCCTGCGCGGCTCGGGAGTAGCTGGCTTGTCTGGTATGCCAACAAGTAGGGGAGTTTCAAGCAATCAAAGTCTCACCCTATGGCGCCCACTCTTAAATCAAAGTAGAAAAGAGCTTGAGGCGTACGCAAAAGAATATAAGCTCCAATGGATTGAAGATCCCAGCAATCAAGATACAAAATATCGCCGTAATGCCGTTCGCAAAAGAATCATTCCAGCACTAGAAAAGATTCAACCAGAAGCATTAGCTAATATGGCCCGCAGTGCAGAGCTTCTTGGCGAAGCACAAACACTACTTAACCGACTAGCAACACAAGATGGCAAAAGTATTCTCAATAAAGATCAATTGAAAGTAAGCTCATTACTAGCTCTTGCTAAAGATGATTTACCGGCAGCAAACAATGTCTTGCGCTATTGGTTGCAAACGCAGCAGTTGGCGATGCCATCTCAGGAGCGCCTACAAGCTTGGTGGCGTGATCTTGCTAAAGTCAAAGCAGATGCCAAATTAGAGTGGTTGCATGATGAGAGAAAAATCTATCTATGGCGTGGGACACTGCAAGTATCCAATCCAGAAGAAGGGCGCTGGGTTCTCAAATTACTTCCAGCGAATTCCAAGCAATTAGGTCTGCCTGCAGATTGGGTAAAAGCTGCCCAAGAGAATAATCAAATCACCCTTAGAGAGCGCCTAGGCTCGGAGAAGATCCAGGTTAAGCCTAAGACGCCCCGTAAAACCCTTAAAAACCTCTACCAGGAGGCTGATATCCCACCCTGGGAGCGTCAGGCCCCCTTGCTCTATATCAACGATGAATTGATCGCGGTGGCGGGTATTGGGCTCAGTTACCCACATCTGACTTCAGCTGGCAAGCGTGTCCTGCCAATTTGGACTAAGGCGTAATCCCAGATTCTTTTTGATGGCGTATGGTGCAAATGATCACGGCATTTTTAGCTTCATCAAAGCTATATAGCGCTACATAGCCAGACTTTCCACGGGAGATAATTAACTCTCTGATGTGGGCATCACAGGTGCGACCGATAAAAGGGTGTTCCGACAATATCTGAATTGCGCCCTCAATAATCTCTAATGTAGCTAGAGCAGCATTTTTGTCAATTTCAACTAAAAAGTCAGTAAGTCTCTCGAGATCTAATAGGGCTCTTGGGGAGAAAACAATTCTTACCAATTCGTTGCTTTCAAGGTTGACTTCTTACCGGCAATGCGTGCTTTTAAATGTTTGAAGACTTTTTCTGCATCATGCACTTTACCTTCTTGTAAAACCTCCTTGCGAGCATTGTTAGCGTCCTCAATAAAAGATCTCCGCAATTCCGCATTGATGCTTGCTTGTTTAATTGCTCCCACCATAAAGGCGTGAGTAGTCATGCCAAGATCTTTGGCCGCATTGGCTGCTTGGAGCTTGATTTCATCAGTGAGTTTGAGGGAGGTTGTGCTGACAGGGCTCATGGAGGGTCCTAGGATCAAAAAGGTAACACTAAAGTAACACCATCATAAACAGCCCCATAGGACAAAGTCAACAGCTTGGTCTTAAAGACCTACAAAACCCTGTAAAATAAGCCCTTTTTAGACCTTCAAGGATTCAATTCCTTGTTACAGATAGTTAAATAGACGGTTTTTATGGCTCTTATCGTTCATAAGTACGGCGGCACCTCAATGGGCTCAACTGAGCGCATCGCCAATGTTGCCAAGCGCGTTGCCAAATGGATGCGTGCAGGCCACCAAGTGGTGGTTGTGCCCTCAGCCATGTCCGGCGAAACCAATCGCTTGCTCGGCCTTGCAAAAGAAATCAATCCAGATGCAAACCCACGCGAGTTAGATCAAATTGCATCAACTGGTGAGCAGGTTAGTTCTGGCTTATTAGCGCTGGCATTAATCCGTGAGGGTATCGATGCAGTGAGTTACGCTGGTTGGCAAGTAACAGTCCACACGGATTCTGCATTTACCAAAGCGCGCATTAAGAGCATTGATAGCGAAAAGATTCTCAAAGACCTTAATGCTGGTCGAGCAGTCGTTGTTACTGGTTTCCAGGGCGTTGATCCTAATGGCAATATCACAACCTTAGGTCGTGGTGGCTCAGATACCTCAGCAGTTGCCATGGCAGCAGCTTTAAAGGCTGATGAGTGCTTAATCTACACAGACGTTGATGGTGTTTATACAACTGACCCCCGTGTTTGCGAAGACGCACGTCGCCTAGACAAGATTACCTTTGAAGAGATGCTAGAAATGGCAAGCTTAGGTTCAAAGGTATTGCAGATTCGTTCAGTGGAGTTTGCAGGTAAGTACAAAGTTAAAACCCGGGTTCTGTCTTCTTTGACAGACCCATTGATGCCTTTAGACGTCGAGATGAAGTCGGGCACCTTGATTACATTTGAAGAGGACAGCACTATGGAAGCCGCAGTTATTTCCGGCATCGCCTTTGCGCGTGATGAAGCGAAGATTACCGTTCTTGGAGTTCCTGATCGTCCAGGTATTGCGTATCAAATTCTTGGCCCGATTGCGGATGCCAATATTGATGTAGATATGATTATTCAGAACCAATCAGTTGAAGGTAAAACAGACTTTACTTTCACAGTGCCGCGCGCTGATTATCAAAAAGCATTGGACTTGCTCAAGAACACTGTGCAAGCGCACATCGAAGCAAAAGAAATTTCTGGCGATCCAAAGGTTTCTAAGGTTTCAGTAGTTGGTGTTGGCATGCGTTCTCACGTTGGCATCGCCAGCAAGATGTTCCGAACTTTGTCGGAAGAGGGCATCAACATCTTGATGATCTCCACCAGCGAAATCAAGATCTCAGTAGTGATTGATGAGAAATACATGGAATTGGCTGTACGTGCCTTGCACAAGGCATTTGAGCTGGACCAGAAGTAAGTAAAAGGAGTAATAAACCCCTCAGGAGCGGTTATCCGTTAAACTGTGGGGCGTTGTAATAGTAAGAAGTACGGAGACGTGGCCGAGCTGGTCGAAGGCACTCCCCTGCTAAGGGAGCATCGGGGCTAAAACTCTGATCGGAGGTTCGAATCCTCTCGTCTCCGCCAGCACTTTTGGCATTTTTTCCTCTTTTTGCTATACGCAACATAGACTTAGCCCCCTAACCGGGGCTTTTTCTTTATCACTCCCGCTTACCAGTACGCTTACCACCCAAACAATATGTGATTGCAGATATGTGGCTAATGCAATTTAAGCTAACGATTACTCAGCACATCCTAATGGCATGGTTAATTAATTGTTGAGAAGCTAAAAACGTCCAATAGATTCAGCTAGAAAACAGAACTGTAAGAATTTGCATCAGGCCTTTGCTTATTAGGCTTATGAGCCGAGATAGTGCCGATAGTGATGAAGCACAGAGGCTCCTCTTTATCCTTAAGTAAAAATAACTCCCTCATCTTTTGGCTGTAAAGAGCCTTACCGCTTGATAGTCCTGAGCCAAATCCTAAAGCATTAGCCATTAGCAAAATATTTTGAATTGCACATCCTGCGGAGATGAGTTTTTCTTGCTCGGGA
This sequence comes from Polynucleobacter sp. Tro8-14-1, assembly GCF_018881655.1. Classification (GTDB taxonomy): domain Bacteria; phylum Pseudomonadota; class Gammaproteobacteria; order Burkholderiales; family Burkholderiaceae; genus Polynucleobacter. The sequence continues at coordinate 18,857 of NZ_JACVPX010000012.1, read as the reverse complement.
ATATTGTCAAGTTCATTGTTCAGCTTAGCGGTTGCCAATAAAAGCAAGGGGCCTCGAAAAGCTTTCTGCTTTGCTTCATCAATTTGAGTTGGCGTTGCGCTTGGGTCTCTTGCTATGAGTGCGTCTGCAAATAAGTCACCTAATAAATTACGACTTTCGGGGCTGACTTCATAAAAGTGCCAAGGCGTTACCTTTCCATGATCGGGGGCGGCTCCAGCCGCATTCAAAATTTCTAATTTCTGAGATAGGTTGGGGCCTGGTGCAATCAGTCTTTTAGGAGAAACATGCTGACGACTATGGATCAGTGCATGAGCAAAGCCTCCGAGTGAATCTAAATTATCAGAAGCCAAAATCACTTAGTCCTGGGTGGTCATCCGGTCTTCTTCCTAGGGGCCAAAAAAACTTTCGATCAGATTCTTTGATGGGTAAATCATTAATGCTAGCGAAACGTCTCATCATGAAACCATTCTCATTGAACTCCCAATTCTCATTACCAAAGCTTCGCGACCAGTTACCAGAGTCATCATGACATTCGTAAGCAAAACGAACTGCAATGCGATTAGCTGTAAAAGCCCATAGTTCTTTAATTAAGCGGTAGTCAAGCTCCTTGGCCCATTTACGCTGGAGAAACTCTTTTACTTGCTCTCTGCCTTTTGGAAATTCCGCTCGGTTTCTCCAAATGGTATCTTCCGTATATACCAAGGAGACTTTCTCAGGATCGCGGGTATTCCAAGCATCTTCCGCCATTCGAATTTTTTGAATTGCTGTTTCTTTAGTAAAAGGGGGTAGGGGTAGTTTTTGTTCCATAGCACTTTGTGGTTAATGTTTCGGAATAATAAGAATAAACAGGGATTTGCATACAATAGCCCAACTAGTACCACTTTTGGTGCATTTAAAATAAGCCTTTATTGAGATCGCTTTTGAGACATTTTTTTAAAAAGTTAATTACCATTGTTCTTCCAGAAACTACCTCAGTTTCTTGGTTGGAGCGGTTTAGATCGGTTTTAGGAGTTGTGCTGGGCTTGCTCGCAATGATGGGACTTGGTTTATTGCTTGCAGGTTACGGAAACGCATCACCATGGGTTGTCGCCTCGATGGGTGCCAGTGCATTTTTATTATTTGTCTTACCCTCAAGTCCAATGGCGCAACCATGGGCAGTTATAGGGGGTAGTTGTGTTTCTGCTTTGGTAGGTGTTGCGTGTACGCAATTTGTCCATGAATTACCATTATTAATTCCCTTATCTGTTGGACTCGCAATCTTGGCAATGTTTGCCTTGCGTTGCTTACACGCACCTGCTGCAGCTTTAGCCCTTTTAATTCCTCTTGGCGGAATGACAGATTTTCATTTTGTGCTTTTTCCGGTTATGGGTAATGCTGTTTTATTGGTTTTATGTGCAGTCATTTATAACTCCTTAACTGGCAAGCCATATCCGCAACGCCCTAAGGCCGTCTTGGATTCATCTCCACTGCAGAAACGAAATCGTAAGATTGAGGATCAGGAAATTAACGCTGTCTTGGAGAGCTATAACCAAGTACTAGATATCAGTAAGGATGATTTAGCCAATTTGATTTCTCAAGTTGAACATGGGGCTTATCAAAAGAAGTTGCAAAGTATGCTATGTAAAAATATTATGACCACTGAAGTCTTATACGTTGGGATGGATTCACCTTTGGATCAAGCATGGAATTTACTGCGCAAGCGTCATGTTAAAGCTTTACCAGTCATAGATGGTGCAAAAAGGGTGCTTGGAATTATTACTCTAGAGGATTTTCTTAAAAGTGCAGCAGTGGATTTCCACCAAACTTTTGGACAGCGCATCAGGGGTTTTATGCGGACAGCTGTTCCCGGTTTGAATAGTTTGCCTAACGCTGTTGGGCAGGTGATGAGTAAGCCGGTAAGGGTAATTAGTGAAGATCGAAATATGCTTGACTTAGCTGAGATATTTTGTGGTGATGGTCATCACCATATCCCCGTAATTAATGATAATAGGCGGTTGGTAGGAATGATCACCCAATCTGACTTTGTAAAAGCTATTGACCAGTCTATTGATATTAGATGAAAAATATTTTCAATAAACTGATTAATTTCTTTAATGAAATTGCACCACCCCAGGGACAATATTCTTGGTTTGATAGACTCAGAGTATCCATTGGTGTGGGCCTAACCATCCTTGTGATAGCCTTCTTTAATCACCTATGGGGTGATATGACGCAAGATGAGAATATGGTGACGGCTGTATTTGGAGTCAGCGCTCTATGCATTTTCCTATTTCCCAATAGTAAATTCTTTTCGCCCTTAACGTTAATAGAGGCAAATCTATTGGCTTCCTGCGTAGCCTTCATTTGTGTTTATCTAATTTCATCGATTTCTGTGGGAATTCCAGTTGCCGTCATTGGTACGATAGTTGGAATGTATTTGCTGGGGTGCATGCATCCACCAGCGGTTTTCTTAAGTATTTTTATAGTAATGGCTGGAACTAATAGCTATGACTTTGCCTGGCATCCCGTTTTGGTGGACTCTCTTGTATTGGTCTTAGCAAGTTTTTTAAACAAAGCTTTAATAAAGCGTTCGTTGGGCTAAGCTTTGCTACCCCCAAACACTCCAATCCTTGGATTGCGGTGAAGGTTCATTCCACTTCACTGGGTAATGCAGGGCTTTACCGGGAGTGAGGCGACTCCAGATGGCTGCTACAACCGCAAGAATCGTCACGCTTACCAAAACAACTGCTGTAAGATGGCCAAAGCTAGCATGCGCCTGGATCATGATGAGTGGATTAGCACCAGCCGGCGGATGAACGGTTTGCGTAAGCAATAAGACTACCAAAGTAATTACCTCCGCAAGCAAGTAAACCCATAAAGCATCATCAAAGAGCTGGTAGCAGACAATACCAATGAGTGCGCTAATGAGGTGCCCGCCAAATAAAGCTCTTGGCTGTGCTGCAGGAGCACCAGTCAAGCCAAACAGAAATATTGTTGAACCGCCTAGCGAAGCAAGTAGTAATGGCGTTGTTGGTGGTTTAGTGGCAAGCAGGGCCAAGCCAAGCGCAACGATTGCTCCCAATGAAACCCATGCCAAACGTTTAACTGTTCTGAGCATCGCTTAGTGTAATCCAGCCATCGTAGATATTTGAATGGCTTGTCTGAGAATTGAGCTCGGACATTTGACTTGCCCGGATAGAATTTGCTCGGTAACGGATGCGGTTGAAATGGCATCAATGTCTAAAAACGGACTGAGATCTTCAAAGCGCTCTTCGGGGGTTGTAATTTCATTCGCATTTGCATGCAAAAAATGCATTTCAGGTAATCGTTGCAGGGAGGCAGTTGGTTCACCCTCGCTCCCTCTAATCAAAATTGCATTGGCTGAACGAAGTTGAAAAAATTCTCGTAATTTTTCTGGGTATTCTGGATGGGTGTAGTTGGAAACTTGCCAAGGCTTCTGAAGGGTTGGGTTAATGAGTTTTGCCAGCACATGACTAGTATTCCGCAGACCTATTCGCTCCCTGATATCTAATAACTTTTGAAGCGCTGGGGAAATAACATTAAGAGAGCAAAAGATCGGTTGATTCAATGCCAGGAGTGCACCAAATTCATCTTTCGTTTTGAGAATTGGCCAGCCAAGGGACTTAAAGATTTCATGGCTCGTTATCCTGGTTTGATCTTTTTCGACCCCCTGAACAAGCACTGTAAAACCATAACTAACAAGCATGCCGGAAAGAAGTGGTGTGAGATTTGCTTGTTTTCTAGCCCCGTTATAGCTTGGTAAGACTATGGTTGGACGTGTGCCAAGATTTAGTAAATTTAGATGTGGTTGCAGAGCATCCATAAAGCCCATGAGCTCAGATACGGACTCACCCTTGATGCGCATAGCAATACAAAATGCACCGAGCTCAAGATCGCTGACATTGCCATCTAGAATTTGAGTGAATACTTCTTTAGCCTGATTGCGATCAAGATCGCCGGCACCTTTGCTGCCTCGGCCAATAACTTTTAAGAATGATGTGATGCTCATTGCAGGATTATGCCGCTACTTCCACTTTCTTGAGAAAGCTGACAATAATTTGCTTGACTTCGGGCTTGCAGGATCCACAATTAGTTCCACATTGCGTTTCTGATTGAAGTGAGCTCATAGCATCATCGGGGGAGGTTCCTGCAGGCATCTTGCTTAAGCATTGCTTCATTGTGTCTGCAGATACATTAAAGCAATTACAAATGGCCTTACCTTTGGGTTTAATTTCTACAGGGGGTTTGCTGACAGGCATCAACAAAGACCGACCAAGCGCTTTTGCATCTAAACCGCTTTCTAGGTACTCTCTTAACCAGGCAGTACTTGCTAGGCTGCCAATAGGGCCGGTAAGCATGGCAGATAGAACCTTCTCTTGAGCGCGAACAAGTCGAACTACGCCCCTGCGCTTATCAATATAGCGCATTACAGGTTCTCCAGATGCTTCATCTAGCTTGAATTTCTGCATCACTTGCTTTAAAGCTTGCGCGGCAAGAGATTCTGATTCTTCTAGCGGGTCATCGTGGTGAGCGGCCTTGAATGAAACTCCAATGAGGCCACCATCCTGCTCTCTACCAAATAGAACACATTGGGCAGAATCGAAATGAGGCAGGATGCTGCGCAAACTGTTTTGAACAGAAAATACTTCTTCTTTAGGAAATAAGCCGAAAGCTACTAAATGCCAGGGAAGATTAGCGGGCAAAATCTTGACGGCTGAATGTTTCAGTTCGGGCTGACCGGATACGGGGTCGATCATGTTGCAAGTAAGGCCGTTGACTCCGCGGCCCGGTGTTTTACCAGCAGCGCCTGAAATAAATTCAGAACCCCAGTGCATAGCAATAAAGGCTTGCGAGGAGGCGATATCGTCTGAGACTTTGATTGGGAAGATCTCACTACCTCTGCGACTAGTGACATGAACTAAATCACCATTTTCTAGATTCATCCTGCCGGCATCTTTAGGTGATAGTTCTACACAAGGCTCAGGTGAGTGCCCATAAAGCGTTCCAATGGTTCCGGTTCTACTCATACCGTGCCATTGATCTCTGAGGCGCCCAGTATTTAAGGCAAATGGATATCGTGCATCCACTGATTCTGCAGTTGCCTTATAAGGCGCAGCGATAAAGTGTGCTTTCTTATCTTTAGTTGGGAATATTCCATCTTCATAGAGACGTTTCTTTCCCGAATCTGAACCTACTGGCATTGGCCACTGTTGAGGCCCACGCTCCTCAAGGATTTTGTAGCTTAAACCAGTAATATCGAGATCGCGACCGGCTGTACTCTCACGATGCTCATTCCAAATATCCTCAGGTCCGGCGTAAGGAAATAGAGTGGATGTTCCTTCTTTTCTATTGCCTGGTAATAGCGCTTCAAGAGCTAATCCAATTTCAAGAGCGATCTGCCAATCATGTTTAGCAGACGCATAGGGATCAATTGCGGGATTTACTTTGGAAATTCTTCGCTCTGAATTAGTAACTGTTCCCACTTTTTCTGCCCAGGTAGTGGCGGGCAATAATACGTCTGCATATAAGGTAGTGGCCGTGTGCGCATAAGCTTCCTGCACCACAACAAATTCTGCCTTGCTTAATCCCTCGTGAACTGCATTGAGATCAGGCATTGATTGTGCAGGGTTTGTACAGACAATCCATATGGCTTTTAGTTTTTCAGTACGCAATGCCTCAAACATGGGAATGGCACTAAGACCTGGCTTTTCGGGAACTGAATCCACCCCCCACAGGTTTGCAACTTCTGCACGATGTTCTGGGTTAGCAAGATCACGGTGTGCGGATAGTAGATTGGCTAAACCTCCAACTTCCCGGCCACCCATGGCATTGGGTTGTCCAGTCAAAGAGAATGGACCAGCACCAGCTTTCCCTATTTGACCGGTGGCCAAGTGTAGATTTACTAAAGCAGCATTCTTGGCTGTACCTGATGCTGATTGATTTAATCCCTGGCAGTACATCGATAGAGTTGCGGGAGAAGTTGCAAACCATTGCGCTGCTTGGAACAAGTCTTTTTCGTTAATGCCACAGATCTGACTTACTGCCTTAGGCGTGAAATCTCTAACCAAATCACGCAGCGCATCAAAATCTGCCGTATATGAGTTGATATAAGACTCATTAATCCATTTCTCCCAGAGCATGATGTAAAGCATCCCGTGATAGAGGGCAACATCAGTACCAGGTTGTATCTGTAGGTAGAGATCAGCCTCTTTGGCGGTATCGGTTTTTCTGGGATCAACAACAATAACTTTGAGATCCGGATTATTTTTACGGGCATCCTCAAGACGTCTATATAAAATCGGATGAGCAAAAGCGGTATTTGATCCCGTAATAAAAATAGTGGATGCAGAATCAATATCTTCATAGCAACAGGGTGGGGCATCCATTCCCAAAGTTTGCTTGTAGCCAGCTACCGCACTAGACATACATAGGCGTGAGTTGGTATCAATATTGTTAGAGCCAATTAGGCCCTTCATTAACTTATTAAAGATGTAATAGTCTTCGGTCAGTAATTGACCAGACACATAAATGCCAACAGATTCTGAACCATGCTCTTGAATGATGTCGGCAAATTTTTGGGCAACAGTTTGAATTGTCTCGGGCCAAGAAATATCTACCGGATCTTCGCCTCTTGCCTTGCGGATTGCTGGTGAACCCAGCCGAGCCTGCATCTGAAGGCTTGGGTTTGCAGTGAGATGAAGGGTGGAGCCTTTACTGCAGAGTCTGCCAAAGTTTGCAGGATGATCGGGGTCGCCGCGAACCCCGGTTACCTCGATCTTTCCGTTACTTTCTGCGGTTTCAATAATGACGCCACAGCCAACACCGCAATAGCAACAGGTGCTCTTAACTTCAGCCATGAGTAGCTTGCAATTCCTCGCGGCTTAGCCAAACCACACCAGACTCTACTTTGACTGCAAAGGATTTAGCACAGCCTTCATCTGGGGCAACTGCACAGCCAGTGGAGAGATCTATATTCCAGGAATGCAGTGGACAGGTTACGGATTTTCCATGGACAATGCCCTGAGACAGGGGGCCACCCTTATGCGGGCACTTATCCAATACGGCAAATACTTCGTCTTCTGAATTTCTGAAAATAGCTATTTGACCAGCTGGCGCTTCAATAACCCGAGATCCCAGAACAGGAATCTCATCAACTGTTGTGATTTTTTGCCACTGATCAAGTTGGGCGGTATTAGACATTTCCAACCTCGACAATAGGGATGGTTTTAAATTGACGAACATCTACACCAGCACGTTCAAAGTCTTTCCAGGGATCTGGAGCATCTTTTAGATCAAACAGCAGTCTTTCGTAGAGAGCTTTACGACTTTCAGCATCGTCGACCACTTTTTGCTTAATGTATTCCATGCCAACTCTTGCCAAGTAATGGACAGTTCGATCCAAATACCAAGCTTCTTCGCGGTACAGCTGTAAGAAGGCACCAGAATATTCACGAACTTCCTCATCAGTTTTAACTTTACAGAGAAATTCCGCTACTTCAGTTTTAATGCCGCCGTTACCACCAATATAGAGTTCCCAGCCAGATTCAACACCAATGATTCCAACATCTTTGATGCCAGCTTCTGCGCAGTTTCGTGGGCAGCCAGATACTGCAAGCTTCACTTTGTGAGGTGCGTACATACCAAAGAGCATTCTCTCTAGATCTACGCCCATTTTCATGGAGGACTGGGTACCAAAACGACAGTGCTCATCACCAACACAAGTTTTCACTGTGCGAATTGATTTGCCATAGGCATGACCTGACGGCATATCCAACTCTTTCCAAACCGCTGGGAGATCATCCTTCTTGATGCCAAGTAAGTCAATTCGTTGGCCGCCAGTGACCTTCACTGTGGGCACTTGGTATTTCTCAGCAACGTCAGCAATTCTTCGTAGTTCAGAAGGAGTAGTTAGACCACCAAACATCCGCGGAATAACTGAGTAGGTGCCATCTTTCTGGATATTGGCATGAGCACGTTCATTAATGAAGCGGGATTGTGGATCATCTTTTGCTTCATGTGGCCATGTGGAGATCAAATAATAATTTAAGGCAGGGCGACAAGTCGCGCAACCGTTAGGTGTTCTCCAATTCAGCTCGGTGCGAACTTGCTCTTGAGAAATTAAGTGACCGGAGCGTATGGCTTGACGAATTTCATCATGAGAAAGATCGGAGCATCCACAAATTGATTTCTTTCTAGGGGTTGCTGAATAGTCTGTGCCAAGAACATTCATCAGCACTTGCTCAACTAGGCCTGTACATGAGCCACAGGAGCTGCTTGCTTTAGTACATTTCTTTACTTCATCAAGCGTGAATAAACCCTGTTCCCGAATAGCCTTGACAATGGTGCCTTTGGTAACCCCGTTGCATCCGCAAATTTCATCTGCATCAGTCATTCCGGCCGCTTTATTGTGACCTTGATGGCCAACATCACCAATATTGGATTCACCAAACATCAATGTGTCACGAATTTCTGCAATGCTTTGTTCGTCACGCATGAGCTTGAAATACCAAGTGCTATCTGCTGTATCGCCAAACATGCAGGCGCCAATTAAACGATCATCTTTTAAAACTAATTTTTTATACACGCCACCAATAGGATCGGCTAGAGTAATTTCTTCAGTACCTTCGCCTCCCATAAAGTTTCCAGCGGAGAAGAGATCGACGCCCGTTACTTTCAGTTTTGTTGACGTTACGGAGCCCTCATATCGACCGATACCGTGTTCGGCAAGGTGATTTGCACAAACCTTAGCCTGCTCAAATAAAGGCGCAACTAAACCATAGGCAGTTCCACGATGGCTTGCACACTCACCAACTGCATAAACTCTTGGATCAAACGTTTGCAGAGTATCGTTAACAACGATACCTCTTTGGCAATGTAAACCTGCAGATTCGGCTAAAGCTGTATTAGGCTTAATACCCGCCGCCATAACAACTAAGTCAGCCGGTATTTCTAGCCCACCTTTAAAGCGGATATGGCCGACACGATCGCCGGCGGCATTAGGGGTAATTGCCTCGGTAGAAGTTTTCAGTAAAAACTTAAGACCTTTTTCTTCCAAGGATTTTTGTAGTAAATCAGCTGCTGTTTTATCTAGCTGTCTTTCCATCAACCATTCGGCAAGATGGACCACGGTCACACTCATACCTCTGAGAGCTAGACCGTTTGCAGCTTCGAGACCAAGCAGGCCACCACCAATGACTACGGCATTTTTGTAACGCGTCGCCACATCAATCATCTCGTTGGTATCTTTAATATCACGATACGCAATCACGCCAGGTAAGTCATTTCCTGGAACAGGCAAGATGAATGGTAAAGAGCCGGTAGCCAGTAATAAGCGATCGTAGCTTTCAATGGTGCCATCATCGGCAATAACAGTACGCTCTTTGCGATCAATCTTAGTTATGGTTTTGCTAAGATGAAGATGGATGCCATTGCTCTTGTACCAATCGAGGTCATTTAGAACAATTTGCTCAAGAGTCTGTTCGCCGGCCAATACTGGGGACAGCAAAATACGGTTGTAGTTGGGATGGGGCTCAGCACCAAAGATGGTGATGTCATAAAGCTCTGGGTCGAGCTTTAATAGTTCCTCGATGGTCCGAACGCCGGCCATCCCATTGCCAATCATGACGAGTTTTTGTTTTTTCATGCTTTGATCTTGAAGCTATCTGCATAAGCAGCAGGGTTGGAGCCATTCCACACAACACCATCAAATAATTTGCTGGAGCGCATATCGCTTTTTGGTAGTGGTGTCTTTGAAGCAGTAGCAGCCTCTTTGTAAAGCGCAATGTTGTTTACTTTTTTTGCTACAGCCAAGTAATCTGGGTGCTCTTTGAGTAAACCCCAGCGCTTGTGCTGAGTCATAAACCACATGCCATCAGATAGGTAGGGGTAATTAGCCATACCATCGTTATAGAATTTCATCGCATGGGGATCATCCCAAGTTTTGCCGATACCGTTGTTATAGCGACCCATCATGCGGTCTTGAATCACACTAACATCAGTATTGACAAATGAAGGTGCAGCTACAACTTCCGCAGTTGCATGCTTATTCGAAGTCGATGCATCAATATATTTTCCAGCCTCTAATATTGCTGCCGTAACTGCGCGACAAGTATTGGGATACTTCTTGGCAAAGTCGGAGGTTGTTCCTAAAGCCTTTTCTGGATGATCTTGCCAGATTGCTTGTGTAGTAATGGCTGTAAAGCCAATGCCGTCAATGATTGCGCGGGCATTCCAGGGTTCACCTACGCAATAGCCATCCATATTTCCGCTACGCATATTCGCGACCATTTGTGGGGGCGGAACGGTGATAATTTTTGCGTCTTTAAATGGATTAATGCCATAGTTCGCTAACCAGTAGTAAAGCCACATAGCGTGTGTACCAGTTGGGAAAGTTTGCGCAAAAGTGTAGTCACGCTTTTCTTTATCCATGAGCGCTTTAAGACTGGCGCCATCACTTACACCTTTTTGATAAAGCGCTTTTGATAAGGTTATTGCCTGACCATTATTATTTAGAGACATCAGAACTGACATATCTTTTTGTTGGCCACCAATACCCATCTGCAATCCATAAACTAAACCATAGAGGATGTGAGACATATCATTCTCGCCATTTACAAGCTTGTCACGGATTGCAGCCCATGACGCTTCTTTAGTGGGGATGATCTTAACGCCGTACTTCTTATCTAGACCAAGATGGTTAGCCATGACAACCGATGAGCAGTCTGTAAGGGCAATGAAACTGACCTTTACATCCGTTTTCTCAGGGGCATCTGAGCCTGCCGCCCATGCACCCGCTTTAACCATTGGGTCGATTAAGGACAGAATGCTGGCAGAGCCAATACTTTGGATAAGTTTGCGACGCGTGGGATTCGCATCAGCAACAGTGGGGGTAGTAGCTTCTGGTAATAAACCGCTAATGCTTATTTTCACTTTCATGCTGAGCTCCTTTAGTCGATAACTAACGATAAAGAAGTAGTAAGTCCCGAGATTAGAGTGGTGGCTCAGTATTGGTGCACCAAATCAAAGCATGAGCATTTTTGGTTCACGTAGAGAATTAAGGGCTACTGCCGACTGTTACAAATGATGCATGGAACAAATTGCACCAAGAACAGCCAAAGCACCCAAATTTAATGGGGCGTTGCCTGGCGTCTACCTCATTGGTGCTGGGCCTGGAGCCTCTGATCTCATCACTGTTCGGGGTTCAAGAATTTTGGCTCAGGCAGACATTGTTTTTTATGACGCACTCATTGATATTTCTATGTTGGAGTGGTGTCCTGGCACTAGGATGGTGCAGGTAGGGAAAAGATGCGGATCGCATTCAAGCTCTCAGCACTTCATTAACAAGCAATTGGTGGATGCTGCAGGCAAGTACTCAGTAGTTGTGCGCCTAAAAGGCGGGGATCCAATGATCTTTGGTCGTGCGCAGGAAGAAATTGACGCTCTTGAGAAAGCAAACGTGCGCTATGAGATTGTTCCAGGCATCACTACTGCCTTAGCGGCCTCGGCAGAATTAAAGCAGCCTCCAACTACGAGAGAGTTAAGTAGAACCCTGACGCTGACTACTCTTCCAGGCCGTTGTGCGCACGAAGATCATAAAACCGCTATTTACTATATGGCGCGTGATCAGCTATCTGAGGTTGCGACAACATTGATTGCTCAGGGCTACACGGTAGATACCCCTGTTTGCTTGATGGAATCGGTCAGCCTGCCAACGCAACGCAGTTTTGCTTGCACATTAGATGAATTGCGCTTTGGTGATGTTCATCATCATTTTTTAGATAAGCAACCTGTTGTGGTGATGGTTGGAGAGGTTTATAGAAAAAAACTGCATACGCTTATCCCATTAATTGAGTCACAAAATCATTTCAACGTATTTCAAGCGGCATCTTAATTACTTACTAGGAGCTATAAATGAATTCATATCGTCCTTTTGATCCAGATAGACCTCTGTTTAGCAACCGCTGCAGCTGTGGACAGCATGCATCTGAGTTAGATCATGCAAACTCGCTTTCAGCAATGGTGGATGCCGAGCAGCAAAGCGCAGATTTTGTTGAGGCCAGCTTAGTTAAGGCTCTTTTTCCTCAAGAAGATCGTAGACGCGCATTTTTAAAGGCTGTTGGAGTTGGTGGAGCAATGAGCGCTCTCTCGGGCTTCTTGCCAGTAGGGTCCTTGCAGGCAATGGCACAAGAAAAAGCGCCATTAGAAAAACCAGACCTAAAAATTGGCTTTATCGCAATTACTTGTGCGACTCCACTCATCATGGCTGACCCACTTGGTTTTTATAAAAAACAAGGCCTGAACGTTACGCTTAATAAGACCGCAGGTTGGGCTTTAATTCGTGACAAGATGCTCAATAAAGAGCATGATGCCTCACACTTTTTATCACCAATGCCGATCTCAATGTCAATGGGCTTGGGTTCTGATCCTTCTCAGATGCGTGTGGCCACAATTCAGAACGTGAATGGTCAGGCTATTACGTTGGCTAACAAGCATAAAGATAATCGTGATCCGAAAAACTGGAAAGGCATGAAGTTTGCTGTTCCATTCGAATACTCAATGCATAACTTCTTGCTGCGTTATTACGTTGCTCAAGCTGGCTTAGATCCAGATAAAGATATTCAGATTCGCGTTACACCTCCACCAGAGATGGTTGCCAACTTACGTGCCGGCAATATTGATGGTTTTTTAGGGCCTGATCCATTTAACCAGCGCGCAGTATATGACGAGGTCGGATTTATTCACATTCTGACTAAGCAGATTTGGGATGGTCACCCTTGCTGTGCTTTTGGAACCTCAGAAGAATTTATCCGTAAGAATCCAAATACCTTTGCAGCCCTCTATCGTGCAGTCTTAAATGCTTCGACGATGGCACGTGATCCTGCGAATAGACCTTTAATTGCTAAAGTAATTTCTACGCCAAATTACCTTAACCAGCCAGAGACAGTTGTAATGCAAGTTCTCACTGGTAAGTTTGCAGATGGTCTAGGCAATGTGCAAAACGTACCAGATCGCATCGATTTCAACCCAATTCCTTGGTACTCCATGGCAACTTGGATGTTGACTCAAATGCAGCGCTGGGGCTATGTCAAAGGCGATGTGAATTATAAGGACATCTCTGAAAAAGTATTCTTGCTTACGGACGCTAAAAAGTATATGGGCGAGACTGGCATTGCAGTTCCACCATTAGCTAAAGTGGGATACAAAAAAGACAAGATTATGGGTAAAGAGTTTGACCCTAGTCAACCGGCAGCCTATTTGAAATCTTTTCAAACTAATAAAGCATGAATTTAAGGTAAATGAATGAAAACAGTATCAATTAAGGTTAAAGGCGCAATTCTATCGGTTGTGATTTTGCTCATGTGCTTATTTATCTGGCATATGGCGACAACACAAAAAGTTACACCGCCGCCAGGAGTATCAACTAGTTCTAGTGAGTACAGCAGTCTCATGGGTCAGGGTGGTAGTGATCCTGTTCAAAAAACTGGATTCCCAACCTTAACGCAAATGGGGGAGACTATCTATAAGCAGTTATCACACCCTTTTTATGACAATGGCCCAAACGATAAGGGAATAGGTATTCAACTTGCTTATTCTTTGGCGCGTGTTGCCTTAGGATTCTTGTTGGCGATGATTGTCGCTATTCCGTTTGGATTCTGGATTGGCATGTCACCATTAGCTTATGAGGCATTTAATCCATTCATTCAAATCCTAAAGCCGATTTCGCCATTGGCTTGGATGCCTATTGCGCTTTACACCATCAAAGACTCTGCGATTTCTGGAATTTTTGTGATCTTTATTTGTTCCATATGGCCAATGCTCCTAAATACAGCATTTGGAGTTGCCAATGTGCGTAAGGAATTATTAAACGTTGCCAAGACATTAGAGGTTTCTCCTTTACGTAAAGCATTCTTAGTCATTCTTCCTGCGGCTGCACCAACTATTTTGACTGGTATGCGCATCTCTATGGGCATTGCCTGGTTAGTGATCGTTGCTGCTGAGATGCTTGTTGGTGGCACTGGAATTGGTTACTTCTTATGGAATGAGTGGAATAACCTATCGCTATCCAGCGTTATTTTTGCAATTCTTTTAATTGGTATTGTTGGAATGTTGCTAGATACAGCATTTGGCAAGTTACAAAAGGCGGTTTCATATGCAGATTGAAAATACATTCCTCAAAGTTTCAAACCTCAGCAAGTCATATAAAGCTGACGCACCTCCAGTATTTGAGGGCATCGATTTTGAAATCGAAAAAGGAGAGTTCGTTTGCATCATCGGTCACTCCGGATGTGGCAAAACCACTATTTTGAATGTGCTTGCTGGTCTTGAAGAGGCTACTGGTGGCGATGCCATCATTCTTGGTAAGCGTATTCAGGGGCCCGGCTTGGAGCGTGGCGTTGTATTTCAAGGGCATGCATTAATGCCGTGGATGACAGTACTGCAGAATGTGGCTTTTGCAGTGAAGTCAAAGTATCCCGATTGGTCAAAAGAGCAGATTACTGAGCATTCCAAAAAGTATCTAGCAATGGTCGGCTTGGTAAATGCTGAAAATAAAAAACCATCTGAATTATCTGGCGGTATGAAGCAAAGGGTTGGTATTGCAAGAGCCTTTGCAATTGAGCCCAAAATGCTACTACTTGATGAGCCATTTGGCGCATTGGATGCGTTAACTCGTGGTGTTATTCAGGATGAGCTTCTCAAAATTTGCAAAGAAACAAATCAAACTGTATTTATGATCACCCATGATGTTGATGAGGCAATCTTGCTTTCTGACAAAATTATGCTGATGAGCAACGGCCCTAATGCACGTATCGCTGAAATCGTTGTTAATACTTTGCCTAAAGGAAGAAAGCGGGTTAATTTACATCATGATGCTATGTATTACCCAATGCGCAACCATTTGGTAGATTTTCTGGTCAATCGATCAAAGGATCTGCAGGTAAAAGGAGCTAAGGGTGAGTTGGATGGTTACAAGCCTGTAATAGTGCTTCCAGGTGTTGATGCGGCCGTTGCTTAACAAACTAAAACTTTAAACTAGGAGAAAAAGATGGATCGTTCAGTAGTTACACAAAAAATTATCGAAGCCAAAGTTCGCAATGGCATGAAGTGGAGTGATATCGCAAAAGCAATAGGCGAATCAAAGGAGTGGGTTACTGCAGGCTGTTTAGGTCAAATGACCTTTACTAAGGTGCAAGCTGAAGCTGCTGGTAAGTTATTTGATTTGACTGATGAAGAGATGGCTTGGTTGCAAATCGTTCCTTACAAAGGATCCTTGCCGACCGCTGTGCCAACGGATCCATTGATTTATCGTTGGTATGAGATTGTCAACGTTTATGGAACCACTATTAAAGAGTTAATCCATGAAGAGTTTGGTGATGGCATCATGAGTGCTATCGATTTCTCAATGGATATTCAGCGTGAGCCAGACCCTAAGGGCGATCGTGTTCAAGTCGTACTGTCAGGCAAGTACCTTTCTTACAAGACTTACTAAAAATAGAAGCGCCCCTGAGAACCACCTTCGGGTGGTTTTTTATTGGAGTATTCTTAGCGACAGCTTACTTAAAAATAGAGATTAAATATGTCGGACATCATAGATTTTAAGGCGCTCGTTAGTCATATTGGCGAGGCTGTGATCATTTCTGATCGGGATGAAAATATCCTGTTTTGGAATCCGTCTGCTGAGCGTATATTTGGGTATACCCCAGAGGAGGCCCTGGGAAAAACACTCAGCATCATTACGCCTAAGCGTTTTAGAGAGCGGCACTCTAAAGGGTACTTTCACACTATTCAGACTGGTGTAACAAAGTATGGAAATACTTTGTTAAGAGTTCCTGCGATGCATAAGGATGGGCGTTCTATCTCCATTGCTTTTTCAGTAAGCATGCTTTTTGATGATAAAAAACAACCCATTGCCATAGCCGCGATTGTCCGAGATGAGACTGAACGTTTTCAAGAAGAGCGTAATTTGAAGTCCAAACTAGCGGCATATGAGAAAAATGAGTAAGGCTCCAACACCAAAATTGCTATAAATCTGCTTAGTTTTAGCCCTTTTGTTTCTCCTCCGCCATTGCTTATGCTCATATTGGGCTTACCATCCCGCTTACCAGCGAAACATGGATTTTAGTAAGTTTGAATGGGTTACTCGGGAGTAGGGTCTGCCTTCAGAGGCATATAGGTAAAGGGTTTAATGGACATTGGTAGACTTAGCGGGAGGGGCAAAATCTTGATCTCGTCTCCACCAGCACTTTTGGCATTTTTTCTCCTTTTCACCATACGCATCAATGACTTAGCCCCCTAACCGGGGCTTTTTCTTTACTACTCCCGCTTACCAGTACGCTTACCACCCAAGCAATGCTTGTTTTGGGATGCTCTAGAGCTTAGTTGCCAAATCTAGCTCTAAAACCTAATAGTTTAAATTGCTCAAAATTTAGGCAATATGGATATCTCAGGTGCTTTCGACATGTTGCGCCTGGTAGGTGGCATATTAAGAAAACTGCATTTTCAAGGTGAATTCAGGCCCTCGATGCCACTAGTAAAAAATCATTTAAATAGCTATTTAGTAGGAAAAAGTGAGGATATGTTTAAAAATGTAGTAATCTATTAAAAAATGTAATAAAAAGTATGTAAATATGTCTAATCGTAAGAAAAAGTGTGTATATGTAAGAAAAAGTATGGGAAAATAACCATTCGAACGAAAAAGCGGAGCTTGAGGGAAATATGAGTGAAATAGGCTACTCACGAGTAAAAAGTCAGTTAGATCTCAGTGCTTTCGATCCTCTGGTACCCGCACGCCTTGCCTCGGTAACCAGTGTAACGCCCACTCAGGGCGCATTGTTGATACCGGCAAAGGTAGCCCCTAAAGATGATCGCCCACTAAGCCACCTTTTGTTTGCACTAAAGCATGAGGGGGTTAATCTTCAGCTGCTATCGCAGGCCTTAAGAAAAATCCCGGCCCAAGAGATGCTGGCTGCCATTAGTGAATCGCCAACAGGCGTTTATATACGCACAGCATGTTTTTTGTGGGAAGCCTTTAATAAGCAAGAGTTAAAGGGCGCGCCAGTAATTACAGGGCCAATGGCCAATTTATTTGACCCAAAAAAATACATTACCGGTCCAAGCATACGCAATGCTAAATGGCGGGTTCATTTCAATGGATTGGGTTCTTTGGATTACTGCGTAACTGTTGAGCGAACCGCACGTATTAATAGCTTGCTTGAATCCAACATCCTCCAGAAGGCAAATGAATTTCTATCGCAGCTTGGTGGAGCCGCGTCCGATAGGGCAATGTCATGGGCTTATTTAAGCGAGACCAAAAGTTCTTTTGAGATTGAGCATGAAACACCAAGCGCAACTAAAGCAGAAGCATTTGTAGAGCTGCTTAAAAAAGCACATCTGACTCCTCAATTGAATGAAGAATACTTGGTTGGATTGCAAAACACTGCCATTACAAACCCATTAGATAGGGCCGTTCATTATCGGCATGAGCAGAATTGGTTAAGTAGTCCGTTACGTGGTGCTGCTGGCGTAACGTATATTCCGCCACCACCTGAAATTGTTAATGACTTGATGAAGGGTTTGGTAGATTTTGCTAATGCCTCGCCAAAGCAGATAGACCCCTTGGTTGCAGCTGCGATTATTTCATTCGGGTTTGTTTTCATTCACCCATTTATGGATGGAAATGGACGTTTGTCCAGATTTTTATTTCATCATGCAATATGCCAGTCTGGCGCTTTAAAGAATGGCCTGCTATTGCCAGTATCCATTGCGATGAAGCGGAATGAAGATTTATATCTAACCGCTCTAAAGAGCTTTTCTGAACCTGCTCGCAAGCGCTGGGAAGTTATTTGGATTGATGGTGATGAATATCAAATGACATTCAAATCAAATGATTCCTTATATCGCTATTGGAATGCCACTGCCTGTGTTGATTTTGGATTGGAGATGGCCAAGCAAGCATTGGAAAAGGACTTAAGAGAAGAGACCGAGTTCTTGGCAAAGTATGACCTTATTTACCGTGCTATTGATAGTCAGTTTGATATACGCGGCAAGGATCTCAACGCCTTAATTTTGACCTGCATGGAACAAAATGGAAAGCTATCAGCTAACCGTCGTAAGAAATTTTCTGCAACGGTGCCGGAAGAAATATTTAATGCAATTGAAGCTGAATATATGAAGATAGCGGACTGATTCAAAAAGCCTCGCTAATTCTATCAAGGTCAACCCAAGGGCTGGCGCAATGATAAATTGGGTAATTCAGTTGCCTGAAGTTTAATCTTCCCAGACCTTTTGGCTTGCATCCTAACTATGTAAGGCCATCATTTGCTTACCATCCCGCTTACCAGCAAAACATGGATTTTAGTAAGTTTGAATGGATTGCTCGGGAGTAGGGTCTACCTTCTAAGCCATATATATAAAAGATTTAATGGACATTGGTGCACATGACAGGAGGGTCAAAACCTAGATCTCGTCTCCGCCAGCACTTTTGGCATTTTTTCCTCTTTTTGCTATACGCAACATAGACTTAGCCCCCTAACCGGGGCTTTTTCTTTATCACTCCCGCTTACCAGTACGCTTACCACTCAAACAGTATTGCATTTCATATGTGTGGCTAATGCGATTTAAGCTAACAATCGCTTATTACATCCTGGTGGCATGGTTAATTTATTGAATACACTAGATTTCAATATAAAAACCAAGATCGTGTCTTATCCAATTTATGAAACTTCATGTACTGAGTGATTTGCATTTAGAATTTGCCGACTTTTCACCTGCATTGAATGTGGCAGATGTTATTGTCCTGGCCGGTGATATTAGCCTGCGCTCCGAGGGTATAACTTGGGCTAGAAAATCGTTTCCGAATC
>NZ_JACVPX010000011.1 GCF_018881655.1 Polynucleobacter sp. Tro8-14-1 | reverse complement strand
AATATATCCACTACTACAACCATGATCGGATCAAACAAAAACTAAAGGGATTAAGCCCGGTAAATTACCGAACTCAATCCCTCGTGCTAACCTAACTAAACTGTCCAACTTTTGTGGGTCAGTTCACCAGGGTGCCTTTTGTTTATTTCGGGAATGATTACTCTTCTTCGCGACGTAAGTGCGGGAACAGAATTACATCGCGAATATTTGGCGCATCAGTCAGTAACATCACCAAACGATCGATACCAATACCGCAACCACCAGTTGGAGGCATGCCGTACTCGAGGGCTCGGATGAAGTCATGATCAAAGTACATTGCCTCTTCGTCACCTGCTTCTTTTTGTTCCACTTGCTTGCGGAAGCGATTAGCTTGATCTTCAGCATCGTTTAACTCTGAGAATCCGTTAGCAATTTCACGACCAGTAATGAAGAGCTCAAAGCGCTCAGTAATGCCTGGGCGGGTATCAGACTCTCTTGCAAGTGGACTTACTTCAATTGGGTAATCAATGATGTAAGTTGGCTCCCAAAGGTGCTCTTCGGCCACTAATTCAAAGAGTGCAAGTTGAAGCGCGCCAATACCTGCATTCTTGAGGGTGGGGGCGTCTGGATTCTCGCCACCTTTTTTCAATTCTGTGCGAATGAAGTCGATATCTTCAAGTTGGGCTGCTTCATAACTCTTGCCAGACTGACCGCAGTACTTGAGGATGGCCTCAGTAATGGTCAAGCGTTGAAATGGCTTGCTCAGATCAAGTTCACGACCTTGGTGAGTTAATACAGCCGTTCCTTGTGTATCCATTGCCGCCGCACGAATTAAACCTTCTGTGAAATCCATTAACCAACGATAGTCTGTATACGCCGCATAGAACTCCATCATGGTGAATTCTGGATTGTGACGTGGGCTCACACCTTCGTTGCGGAAGTTACGGTTAATTTCAAAGACGCGCTCAAAACCACCAACGACTAAACGCTTTAGGTAAAGCTCAGGTGCGATACGCAAGAACATCTGCATGTCGAGTGCATTGTGATGGGTAATAAATGGTTTGGCTGCTGCACCGCCTGGGATTGGGTGGAGCATCGGCGTTTCTACTTCCATAAAGTCAGCATCCAACATATGGCGGCGTAATGAAGCAATAGCATTGCTACGCGCCTTAAAAGTATTGCGACTTTCTGGATTAACAATGAGGTCTACATAACGCTGGCGATACTTAGTCTCTAGATCCGATAAGCCATGGAACTTGTCTGGCAATGGACGTAATGATTTACTGAGCAGGCGTAAGTTATTGCACTCAACAGACAACTCACCTTTATTGGTTTTAAAGAGATTGCCTTCAGCGGAGATGAAATCACCCATATCCCAATGCTTGAAGGCTCCATGGACATCAGCGCCACTTAGCTCATCATTGATATAGAACTGAATCTGACCACTGCGATCTTGAATGGTGGCAAAGCTTGCCTTACCCATCACGCGCTTAAGTACCATACGGCCAGCAACTTTGACATGAACCTTCTTCTCGGCTAACTCTTCTTTAGTTAAGCTGTCGTAGTGGGTATGTAGGTCAGCAGCTAAATGGGTCGGAACAAAGTCATTCGGAAATGCAACGCCACCAGCGCGAAGTTTGGCAAGCTTTTCACGGCGCTCTGCAATGATGTGATTTTCATCAACTGCTTCGGTGGCTGGGGGTAAATTCGTTTTATCGTTCATATTCGTGATTAATTAAACGCCTTGCTTCAGGCTGGCTTCAATAAAGGCATCCAAATCTCCGTCCAATACTTTTTGGGTATTAGAGATTTCGACGTTAGTGCGTAAGTCTTTAATGCGGCTTTGATCCAAAACATAGGAGCGGATCTGATGACCCCAACCTACATCTGTCTTACTGGCTTCTAATTTGTCTTGCTCAGCGCGGCGCTTTTGCATCTCATGCTCGTAAAGGCGAGACTTGAGCATGCTCATCGCTTCAGCACGGTTACGATGTTGACTTCGGTCGTTCTGACATTGCACCACTATCCCAGTTGGGATATGGGTTAAACGGACAGCCGAGTCGGTTTTGTTAATGTGCTGACCACCGGCGCCAGAGGCGCGGTAGGTATCGGTACGAATGTCGGCAGGATTAACGTCGATCTCAATCGAGTCGTCAATTTCTGGATAAACATAAATAGAGGCAAACGAAGTATGGCGACCATTAGAGGAGTCAAAAGGAGATTTGCGAACCAAGCGATGCACTCCTGTTTCTGAACGCAGATGGCCATAAGCGTATTCACCATCGACTTTGATGGTAGCACTCTTAATACCTGCAACATCGCCATCAGACTCTTCAAGAATTTCAGTTTTGTAACCCTTGCGTTCGCAATACTTGAGATATTGGCGATAGAGCATGCTGGCCCAGTCACAGGCTTCAGTACCACCTGCACCAGCTTGAATATCGATAAAACAATTACATGAATCCATCTCATTATGAAACATGCGACGGAATTCTAGGTCACCAATAATCTTGCTGTAGCTCTCAACATCTTTCTCAATAGCGCCGATTGTTTCAAAATCGCTTTCTTCTTTGGCCATATCAAACAGCTCAAGAGCGCTAGTAATGTTGGTATTGAGATCGGTAAGCGTGGCAACTACGCCATCGAGCAATTTCTTTTCTTTGCCGAGCGCTTGCGCTTTCTTTTGATCATCCCAGATAGTAGGATCTTCCAGAATTGAATTAACTTCGGTAAGGCGACGTGACTTTACGTCGAAGTCAAAGATACCCCCGAAGAGCTTGCTCGCGGGTGAGCAGGTCGGACAAGGTATTCGAAATAGTATTTAGTTGTTCAGCTTCCATCCCCTAATTATAAGGGGGTTATTGCACACTACCCTCAGGGGGTGGCTGCCTCATCATGGGCTTCAATCATGAGCTGGATGCGGGCCTGTCCCTGATAGCGGTCGGTAACTAGGCGGTAGGCTAATTTAGCTTTAGCCGGCAGGCTTTGCGTGCGGTTGAACCATACGGCGGTAATTGGTTTATCAGTTGCCTTGATTTCAGAGCTTCCAATGGGGCGAACCATCAGTCGTAAATGCTTTTCTTTCATGAGGCTTTGCTGGGTAATCTCAAATTCTCCATAGAAAACCGGCTGAGGGAAGCCCTGGCCCCAAATTTCTTCAGCGAGCAAGTCGCCGATTTCGGGGGTAAATTCAGAAAGCTCCAATGCGCCATCGTGGGCATGGCGGCGCTCTAGTAACTCATCCGTTAATAGGCTACTTGCTACCTCCTGAAAGCAGGTGTCAAACTTTTCAAAATCACTTTTTCGAATCGTTAGGCCTGCGGCCATCGCATGACCACCAAACTTCAAAATGAGTCCAGGTTCTCTTTTGGAAACCAGGTCTAAGGCATCTCTCAAGTGAAAGCCTGTCAGTGAACGACCAGAGCCACGTAATTCTTCACCGGTGCTGCCATCGGCAGGGGCAAACACAATCGCTGGGCGATTAAAGCGTTCCTTCAGTCGTGAAGCCACAATACCAACAACACCCTGGTGCCATTCTGCGTTCCATAAACAAATACTGGTGCGCTCAGCCATAGTGCCGTCAAGTTGATCTTCGGCAAGATGAGAGAGGGCAGTTTCTTGCATCCCCGTTTCAATCACTCGGCGTTCACGATTAATACGATCGAGTTCATGTGCAAGATTGAGGGCTTCATCTGCATTGTCAGTGAGGAGCAAGCGAATGCCTAAAGTCATATCCGCTAGACGCCCTGCGGCATTGAGTCTGGGGCCGATGGCAAAGCCTAAATCAAAGGTATTAGCTTTGCGTGGATCTCGAGCCGCCGCCTGAAATAGCGCCTGAATGCCTGGTTGAGATATCCCGGCACGGATACGTTTTAAGCCATTAGAAACTAATACTCGATTATTACGATCGAGTTGCGCTACGTCAGCAACTGTTCCCAAGGCAACAAGGTCGAGGAGGTTTTCTACTTTAGGTTGAGTTTCATTGGAGAATTTTCCACGCTTACGAAGTTCAGCGCGCAATGCCACCAGCATATAAAACATCACACCAACACCAGCAAGAGCTTTGCTTGGAAAGCTACAACCTGGTTGGTTGGGATTAACGATTGCTAGCGCCTTCGGTAAGCTATCTCCAGGCAGATGATGGTCGGTCACAATCACTTCCATACCCAGTTCACGAGCACGATCAACGCCAGCCTCACTAGCAATGCCGTTATCGACAGTGATCAGGTATTTCGGTTTAGGCGTTTGCTGTGCTGCCAACTCAACAACCTCAGGCGTGAGGCCATATCCCATCGTAAAGCGGTTCGGAACTAGAAACTGAATTGGGGTATCAGGGCCGCCGAGCATGCGTAGGCCGCGCAGACCGACGGCACAAGCGGTTGCCCCGTCACAGTCATAGTCTGCGACGATGAGCATGGGCTCTTTTTTCTCAAGGATATCAGCGAGTAAAGAGGCGGTGCTGATGCAATTCTTCAATTCAACTGGCGAAAGCAGTTGCTTTAAATCGAGCGAGAGTTCTTCTGGAGATTGCAGACCTCGAGCAGCATAGAGTCTAGCCAGTAGTGGGTGTAAGCCACTCTGCGCTAACCATGTGGCAGTGCGCTCTGAGAAGGGGCGTTGTGAAAATAAGCTCATATGAAACTCATGCGTAACTCATGGCTGACTAATTTCCTTCCAAGTCAGTGGCTCTGCTTTTTTCCAGAAGGCCCAAGATTTTTTATTGAGATCTTTAGCGGTGAAAATACGCTCACGTACCTTTCCCATCGGAAAGTCGATGATGACAACCTCATCTAGTTGTTTGCCATGCAGTGCTGCACTTAACTGGGGCCATGCTGCTTGTGGTTGATCTAGCCAGGCGAAGGCACCAAGTAAATTATTCTCATCCAGGGCGATTTCGTGTGGAAGGCTTAATAGCTTGGATAGGCCAGCCAGAATGGGGTGTGAGCCGATGAGACGCTGAGATTGTTTTAATAATGCAGGCGCTTGAACGTCATTGAGCTTACCGATGCCGCTAATCCAGATTGAGTTGATGCTGGGCATACCACGTTGTCCGCGCTCTTCATTAACGGGGCCAATATGCCAAAGCATTTGGATTTCATTTTGAAGTTTGCGCCAACGTTTCGCGATACCTTCTTCTGTGGTATCTCGCGGCATCCACCAATCAATATTTCGGCCGTGAGCTTGATCCACGCTGTAACTTGCTAAGCTGGAAAATGGGCCGGCAGGAATAAACCAATAATGCTGGTTATAAAAAAGTATAGAGCTCTGAAAATCTTCCTCAATAAAAGGTAGCGCTACTTGCAAAAGCTTAGCTGACTCTTCGGGGGTCAGATCAATCTGATTTTGCCCCATCAAAATAAGATGATCTCGAGTGGCATGCAGATGAACGGGCTGTAAGCAGGCAATGACTTCGTTTGGATTGACGGCTTGAGCGGATTGCCCAAGAAGTAAGACTGGGGCGAGAGGGAGCAATTCGCCGAGCAAAAAGCGCTCATGAGGCAGTCCCTTATGGGGGCTATTTCTACTTTCGAGCTCATCTAGTGCATCTTCCCCTGAAAGCATCAGGGTGAAGCGGCGTAGCGGGGCCTTAGGGGGGGTGGAATTTGCGGTCATTCCCCTGATTTTAGGTGGCATTTAAGTATTCCATCAGTTTGTCTGCGCGATTCACTAAACTGTGGCTATGTTAAGACTTCCTATTGAGCTAGAAATTGGCCTGCGCTACACCCGATCCAAGCGTCGTAAGACGGTGGGGAAGCGCGATGGTTTCCTATCCTTTATCTCCGGGATTTCTACTGCTGGTATCGCCTTAGGGGTTGCCGCGCTGATTGTGGTTCTTTCGGTGATGAACGGTTTCCAAAAGGAAGTGCGTGATCGTATGTTGTCGGTGCTATCTCATGTGGAGATTACCGCTCCTGATGGACTGGCAAACTGGGAGCCACTGGCGCTGAAGGTTGCAGCTCAACCACACGTTATTGGTGTGGCACCCATGGTGAGTTCTCAAGGTTTATTGACTCGCGAAGGGGTAATGCGTGGCGTTGCTATTCGTGGCATCTTGCCTAGCGAAGAAGGTAAGGTTTCGGATTTACCAAAACAATTTGTTAACGGCAATATTGATGATCTAAAGCCCGGTAGTTTTGGTGTCGCTTTAGGCGCACAACTTGCGGCCATTGTTGGTGCACATGTCGGCGATCGTATTAATTTAATTGTTCCAGAAAGTGATTTAACTCCAGCAGGTGCTATGCCGCGGATGCGCACTTTGCAGGTAGTCGGCATTGTTGACAGCGGCCATTATGAATACGACAGCTCTCTAGCTATCATGCATTGGAAGGACGCTGCTGCCCTGTTGCGCCTACATGATCCGTCAGGCCTGCGCGTCAAGGTAGATGATATGCAACGGGCCCCAGAAGTCGCTAATGAGTTAGCGGCGATTGTTCCTCAGGCGCTTTGGGTCACTGACTGGTCAAGATCAAACCGCAATTGGTTTGCAGCAGTTCAGACTGAAAGAAAGATGATGTTCATCATTCTGACTTTAATTATTGCCGTAGCCGCATTTAATTTGGTATCTACTCTGGTGATGACGGTTAATGAGAAACAGGCCGATATTGCTATTCTGAGAACTATGGGTGCAAGCCCTGGACTCATTCAAAGAATATTTTTAATTCAGGGATTGGCGATTGGTCTTTTGGGTTCCTTGGTTGGTGTTGCATTGGGTCTATTGATTGCGCTGAACATTGATGTCATCGTGCCGGTCATTGAAGCCATTTTCCGTGTGCAGTTTTTGCCGCGTGAGGTGTATTTCATTAGCGAATTGCCTTCTGATGTTAGGACTAGCGATGTACTGACTGTGGGATTAATGGCATTTGGTCTTTCTGTGTTGGCGACGCTTTACCCAAGTCGTCGTGCTGCCAAGGTACAACCTGCGGAGGCCCTGCGTTATGAGTAATTCAGCTATGAGTGATATCAATAGCTTAGTGCTGAAAGCCAGAGGCTTAGCCAAGACCTATGGTCAAGGACCCACTGCCGTAGAGGTATTAAAAGCGATTGATTTGGATATTTCTCCATCGGAGAAGGTGGCTATCGTCGGTTCTTCAGGTTCTGGCAAGAGCACCTTACTTCATTTATTGGGTGGTTTAGATACTCCAAGCGCTGGCTCCGTCATTTTGGCTGGTTCTAACTTGAATAACTTATCAGTGAAGAAGTTAGATCAACTGCGTAACCATAGTCTTGGGTTTATTTATCAATTCCATCATCTCTTAGATGAATTTAGTGCTGCAGAGAATGTGGCTTTGCCTTTGCGTATTCGTGGCCTTAGTAATGATGAGTCAATGGAGCGCGCTAGCAAGATGCTTAAGGCGGTTGGCTTAGCTGCACGTGAACTCCATACTCCAGGTGAATTATCTGGAGGAGAGCGTCAGCGTGTGGCAGTAGCTCGTGCCTTGGTTGGTAATCCCGCTTGCGTTCTGGCAGATGAGCCAACCGGCAATCTGGATACCGAGACTGCAGATGGCGTATTTGATTTGATGTTGGACATCGCTCGAGATCAGGGTACAGCCTTTGTGATCGTGACGCATGACCCGGTGCGAGCTAAGCGTTGTGATCGGACCTTGCATTTAGAGCGTGGAGTATTAAAATCATTTTCTGTGTGAGTGGGCATCCCATGTGGATTGATACCCATTGCCATCTAGATGCCCCTGAGTTTGCAACTTCATTGCCGACAATTATTCAGGCGGCTGCTGAAAAAAACGTTAAAGCAATACTATTGCCTGCTGTGAAGATGGCTGACTGTGCTCATATTAGAGAGTTAGCCCATCAATATAGTCAAGAAATCCCGGGTTTGGTTTATACCTTGGGAATACATCCGCTATATACCAATCAAGCCCAAGAGGGCGATATCGAAACACTTGAGAAAAGAATTGTTGAATCTATATCTGATCCTCGCTTTGTGGGTGTTGGTGAGATTGGCTTAGATTATTTCATTGAGGATTTAGATCCCCATAAGCAGGAGTTCTTTTTCAATGCGCAATTAGATTTGGCTCAGAAATATCAATTGCCTGTAATCTTGCATGTACGTCGTTCTCAGGATGCAATCTTAAAAGTCTTGCGTCGTCGAAGTATCCCCAGTGGAATTGCGCATGCTTTTAATGGCAGCTTTCAGCAGGCCGAGCAATTTATTGAGCTCGGATTTAAATTGGGATTTGGCGGTGCAGCGACTTATGAGCGCGCTTTGCAAATCCGTAGACTTTTAAAAGAATTGCCGCTTGACAGTATGGTGACTGAAACAGATTCTCCCGACATCCCACCAGCATGGCTCAGAGGGGAGGGTATTGCTTTTAATGAGCCTGCTTTTCTACCGCGGATTGCAAAAGAACTTGCCTTAGTTAGGGGTGTCAGTGATGCTGAATTTGCTTCGGCGATATGGGGTAATGCAATGCAAGTGTTGCCACGCTGGTCTGCCCTCTGCGCAGGTATTCCTCAGCTCTTAAGTCTCAACTTAGCCTCTTAATTTCTTGCGATTAGCTATTACGGCATTCATTGCCGGGGGATTACTCCTTTTATTTTTGCCGCAATTGCCAGAATATTGGCTCATTTCCTGCATTACTTTTGGCGCAGTTTGTTTGCTGACAATCCTGCTTTCTAATCCAGAATCTCTTCTAAAGAAATTTGCACTGATTAGTTTGCTAGTTGTAGTAGGTTTTGCATGGAATGCTTTGTATGCTGAAAATCGCTTAAAGAATATTCTTGCAACAGAGTTGGAGGGTAAGGAGTTAACGCTCAAGGGAAGAGTTGCAGCATTGCCGCAAAGTAATTCATCGGGCGCCAAGTTTGCCTTTGAGGTTGACGAGGCCTTCTCTGGAAAAGAAGCCCTGAATTACTTTCCAGAGAAAATCTATTTGAGTTGGCAGCCTGCTTGGAGAAATCCTCAAGCGATTCCAGAGGTAATTCCTGGACAGCGCTGGAAGATCAGGGCAAAGCTAAAGCGACCTTATGGTTCCTTAAATCCACATACCTTTGATTTTGAGCGTTGGTCTTTTCATCAAGACTTTGGAGCTAGCGGATCTGTAAGGTCTGGCGAGTTATTGCTGGATAAAGATATCGCTTGGACAGAGTTTGAGTTACGCATGGAGCTTGCTAGATGGCATCTGCGAAAAAAGATTCAGTCTATGCTGCCGGATGATGCGAGGTATGTAGGTGTTTTGATTGCTTTGGTAATGGGGGATCAGAACGCCATCGATCAAGATGACTGGCAAGTATTTAATGCAACGGGTATTGGGCATCTCATCTCTATATCTGGACTCCATGTAACTATGTTGGCAGGAGTTGGCGCTTCATTTGCTGCATTTATATGGCGTCGACGCACATGGCCACTGATTTCTCCGGTCAGTAAGGTAGCGGCTGTAGCGGGATTTGTAACTGCGTTTATCTATGCCTGGTTGGCGGGCTTTCAGATTCCAGCGCAAAGAACGATGTATATGGTTGGGGTAGTGGCATTCGCTTTATGGACCGGCCGAAATCCACGTTCCTTTGATATCTGGTGGTGGGCTCTGGCATTCGTGTTGCTCATCGATCCTATGGCTCCCTACACGCCAGGCTTTTGGTTATCTTTCGGTGCTGTAGCTGCCATTCTGTATGCCATGGGGGATTCTTCTGGTCTATTGGGCATTCCCACGGGAAAAGAATTCGAAACGCATTGGATGCATCGTATGGGGCAAGCCCTTCGTGAGGCGTGCCGTGTCCAGGCTGTTGTCACACTGGCGCTGCTGCCATTGACTTTGTATTGGTTTTACCAAGTTTCAATTGTTTCACCACTGGCTAATGCATTTGCTATTCCGCTGGTCAGTTATATCGTGACTCCGCTGGCAATTGCCGGTGCCTTACTCCCAGAATTTATCGGCCGCTGGCTCTTATTGCCGGCGCATGCATCCATGGAATATCTTGCAGTCATCCTGGAATGGATGGCGAGTTGGAGTTGGTCTGTGGCTTGGTCAAAACAGCCTGAGTGGTGGATGCTGGTGATAGCTGGATGTGGAATTGTGTATGCAATTCGACCTGGTCCGATTGGTGAAACATGGAGAGGTCGATTGCTTGGCATCCTTTTATCTATCCCCTTATTTTTTTGGCCAAGCCAATTATTTGGAGATGTACATCTCGCTCAAGGAGAGTTTAGGGCGAGTGTTTTTGATATTGGTCAGGGCACTGCAGTTCTCATCGAAACCGCTAATAGAAAATTGCTATACGACACAGGGCCTATTCAAGGCAAGAAAGATGATGCAGGTCAGAGAATAATTCTTCCCTATTTGCGTGGCCAGGGGATCTATCACATTGATCGTATGGTCATTAGTCATAGCGATAGTGATCATATTGGTGGGGCTGCAACACTTCTGAAGAGTATTCAATTTGACTTGATGATGGGATCTTTGCCTAGCGCTAATCCATTACTTCAAAATTTACATAAAAGAAAGATTCCGGCCATTTCCTGTCGCTTTGGTCAGCGTTGGAAATGGGATGGTGTCGAATTTGTAATTTGGCATCCTCATGAAGAGATAGTATTTGCTGATCAATATCCTGGGAAGCCCAATGAAATGAGTTGCGTGCTTGAGGTACGCAATCAACAAAGTTCGCTTTGGTTAACGGGTGATGTTGAAAAGCAAGGTGAAGCAGAAGTTACTGAGCGCTTAGATGAGAAAATGTTGTATGAAATCGGCGACAGGGAATTGATTTTTATGGCACCACATCATGGCAGCAAAACTTCCTCTTCCTTGGCGCTTCTAAAAAGATTGGAACCTCATCAGGCTTTTGCACAGAATGGCTATCGCAATCGCTATGGGCATCCACATCCAGATGTCACGGCACGCTATCAGAATTTAGGGATTCCTTTTCATCAAACGCCGAAAACAGGTGCCCAGGCTTGGCTATTTAAAAATAATTCAAAATCTTCGACACAGTTTTTGCGACATGATATAAAACGGATATGGCATCGATCGATGTGAAATTGAATAAAAGGATTCTGCAGATGAATAAGTTACTTGGCCTATGTTCTCTGGTGGTTGCTGTGACGGTTGGGTGTGCCGGTGCGAATGTTCGCCCCCTAGTGGATATGAAGGGCGTCAATGAGGCTGCATATGAGAGCGATTTAAAAGACTGTCAAAACTATGCTCAACAGCAATCAGGTATGGGTGAGACTGCGGCCAAAGGCGCTGGCGCTGGCGCTGTAGTTGGTGGCTTATTAGGACTTGTTACAGGCGGCAATAAAACGGGCATCGTACAGGCTGCTGGAGCTGGCGCGGTGATTGGTGGTGCAGGCGGTGCATTTACTGGTAATCAGGCTCAAGAGGCTGTTGTGAAGAGATGTTTGAGTGGTCGCGGGTACAAGGTTTTGAACTAAAGCCACCCTGAAATAGCTAAAAAGCCCGAGAAATTGGGCTTTTTTAATGCCCAGAAAAGCAAAAAGCCCTTAAAAATTAAGGGCTTAGTACGTAATTCTTGGTTGCGGGGGCAGGATTTGAACCTACGACCTTCGGGTTATGAGCCCGACGAGCTGCCAGACTGCTCCACCCCGCGTCTGAAGCTGAAATTCTACCATTTTTTGGGGGCCTCTGTCGAGGTATTCCTGTAAATAACGCATAAATGAGCAGTTTTATTAAGGAAAGTCTGGATTTGATGGGTATCGTTAAGGAGTAACATATCGCCACGCATTAAGTTGAACATTTGGCCTATAAAAGGATGATTCATGTCAGTTAGCAATCCCGAATTTTCGCACTCAGAGATATTGCGTCCGGTTGAAATCCAGGGTCAAGATCATCATCAAAAGGGTGGCCTAGCGACATTAGCGCTGGGCGCAATTGGTATTGTCTTTGGCGATATTGGCACTAGTCCACTTTATGCTTTAAAGGTTTGCTTTGATCCGCAAAATGGCATTCCGATGACCACTGAATCTATATTTGGCGTCATCTCTATGATTTTTTGGTCATTCATTTTGGTGGTATCGCTCAAGTATCTATTGTTTGTCATGCGAGCAAATAACCATGGTGAAGGCGGCATTCTGTCTTTGATGGCTCTTGCTTTGCGCACTGCTAAAACGAAATCTAAGCGTTCCATCGTTATTATGGTTGTGGGGGTTTTGGGTGCCTGTCTGTTTTATGGCGATGCTGTTATTACTCCTGCTATTTCAGTGCTCTCTGCCATCGAGGGCACTACAGTTGTGTCTGATAGCTTTATCCCGTACGTTATTCCAATTACGATTGGAATTTTGTTGTGCTTATTTTTGTTTGAGAAAAAAGGTACTTCAGTAGTTGGTGCACTCTTTGGACCTGTTATGTTGGTGTGGTTTGGATCTTTAGCTTTAATGGGCTTCAACCAAATTCAAGATGCACCGCAAATTATTGGCGCCTTGAATCCTATTCACGCCCTTCAATTTATGACTCAGGATGCGGGCATCGCATTTGCAGTGACAGGCTCCATCTTTTTGGTTCTTACTGGCGCCGAAGCTTTGTATGCAGATATGGGGCATTTTGGAATACGTCCGATTAAATACGCCTGGTTTTTATTGGTAATGCCTTGTTTATTGATTAATTATTTTGGGCAAGGAGCAATGCTCCTGGCTCATCCAGAAACGGTCTCAAACCCCTTCTTTTTGATGGTGCCTGAATCATATACATTTGCTTTAGTGGTATTGGCTACCCTGGCAACGGTAATCGCTTCTCAGGCTTGTATCTCCGGTGCTTACTCAATGACTAGCGAAGCTATTTTGCTCGGCTTTTTGCCCCGCATGAAAATCGCATTTACTTCGGCCAAGGAGAAAGGGCAGATCTATGTTCCTTTTATCAATTGGGTGCTTTGCTTTGTTGTGATTGGAATTGTTTTAGCTTTCAAGAAGTCTGAAAACTTAGCTAATGCATACGGTGTTGCTGTTTCAACCACAATGCTCTTAACAACTTTGTTGGCTGCAGTGGTGATGAAGGCTTTATGGAAGTGGAATTCTATTCTTGTAGCCATCATCATTAGCTGCTTCTTAGTTATTGATGTCGGCTTCTTCACCGCAAACCTGGTCAAGTTATTTGAAGGTGGTTGGTTCCCAGTAGTGATTGCTTCGATTTGCTTCTTGCTAATGATGACTTGGTACCAAGGTCGTCAAATTGTTCGCGAACGTGTTTTGAATGACGGAATTCGGCTAGATACTTTTATCACTTCTTTATTGCTAAACCCACCGCACAGAGTAGAAGGTACTGCTATCTTTCTCACTGCCCATGTAGATTACTTGCCTGTTTCTTTTTTGCATAACCTTAAACATAACCATATACTTCATGATCGTGTCTTTTTCTTAAAGTGCAGTATCTGGGATGTGCCCTATGTAAGTGATGACCAAAGACTTACTTTAAAAGAGCTTGGCCCCAATATTTATGTAGTGCGTGCAGTTTATGGATTCAAAGAGACTCCTGATACCAATCAAATTTTGGCTTTGCTTGAGAGTCAGTTTGATCTGAAATTTGATTTAATGAACACCTCATTCTTTCTCTCAAGGGATACTATTGTTCCCACTACATTGCCAGGTATGGCAATCTGGCGTGAACGTCTATTTGCTTGGATGTATCAAAATGCTGGACGTCAGTCAGACTTCTTTAAGATTCCTGCAAATCGCTTGGTTGAGTTGGGTGCAAAGGTCGAGATTTGAGAAAGAGTCTTTTGCTCCAATCAAAATTATTGACTTCAATATTTTTGTTGGCGTCTACGTTAGGTGGGGTTGTATTGGCAACTCCTGCAGAAGAGGCTGACCTTGATCAATTGAATAAGATTGAGCAAGACCTTGAGTTGCAGCGTGACTGGGCTAAATATCGCTGGGGCAAAGCATCCTCTGATTGCTATCAGAATTACTGGGTCAATTCTTGCTTGAGAAGCGCTCGCGCAGACTATCGCAAGGAAATCGATCCGATACGCGAGCAAGAGGTGGCTTTGCATGAAGTGCAGCGTAAGCTTCGTGAAAGTTTAAAGACTCAAGAAGACGCTAAGCGTGCTGCTGAGAGGGCCTCGCCCGAAAAAGCGGCTGAACGAACAGCTAATCAACGCGAGTTTGAGCAAAAGCAAAAAGATGCTGCAGCAAGAGCTGCTGACTTAGAGCAACGTCGTAAAGATGCCCCTAAGCGTACACAAGAAAATAAAGCGGGCACCCAGCTCGATTAATTTTTCCCTCAATTTACTTTTTATTGAATCAGGCAATCCTTGGCTAAAGTCAAAACGATTTACATTTGCCAATCTTGTGGCGGTACCTCTGCTAAGTGGCAGGGCCAGTGCCCATCTTGTCAGGCTTGGAATACCTTGGAAGAGGGTTTGCCTGAGACGACATCCAATGCACGCTTTCAGGGCTTGGCGCAATCACTGCCAAGACAAAAGTTATCCGCTATTAGCGCTGAAGACTTGCCAAGATTTAGCACAGGCGTTGAAGAGTTTGATCGTGTACTAGGTGGTGGCTTGGTTCCTGGTGGCGTGGTACTTTTGGGTGGCGATCCTGGTATTGGTAAATCTACCTTGCTACTCCAGGCATTAGCAGAGATGAGTTCTGCGGGCATGAATGTGCTTTATAGCAGTGGAGAAGAATCCGCTGCGCAGATTGCTCTGCGTGCAAAGCGTATTGCTTTAGATGCACCTCAGCTTGAAGTGTTAGCGGAGATTCAGCTGGAAAAACTGATATCGATTATGGATACCGTGAAGCCGCAAGTATTGGTAGTGGATTCGATTCAGACTTTGTATTCAGAGGTGTTAAGTTCGGCTCCTGGCTCTGTTGCACAGGTTCGTGAGTGTGCAGCGCAGCTCACTAGGGCCGCTAAATCAAGTGGTATCTGTGTGCTGATGGTCGGGCACGTTACCAAGGATGGTCATCTTGCTGGTCCTAGGGTCTTAGAGCACATTGTCGATACCGTTTTGTATTTTGAGGGTGATACCCATTCCTCTTTCCGCTTAGTGCGTTCGATCAAGAACCGTTTTGGTGCTGTCAATGAGTTGGGCGTATTTGCGATGACCGAAAAAGGTCTGCGCGGCGTAACGAATCCATCAGCCATTTTTCTGTCACAACATGAGCAAATGGTTCCGGGCGCTTGTGTATTGGTTACACAAGAGGGCAGTAGACCTTTATTGGTAGAGATTCAGGCTTTAGTAGATACAGCGCATGTGCCTAATCCCCGTCGTTTAGCCGTTGGCTTAGAGCAAGCGCGTTTGGCAATGCTTTTGGCGGTACTGCATCGTCATGCTGGCGTCGCTTGTTTTGATCAAGATGTATTCTTAAATGCAGTAGGCGGCGTCAAGATTTCTGAGCCGGCGGCTGACTTAGCCGTTCTTCTGGCGATTCAGTCATCTATTCGAAATCGCGCATTGCCAAAAGAGTTGATTGTTTTTGGTGAAGTAGGTTTGGCTGGTGAGATTCGTCCTTGTCCTCGTGGTCAAGAGCGCTTGAAAGAAGCTGCTAAATTAGGTTTTACTGTGGCCATCATTCCAAAAGCGAATATGCCGAAGACCAAGATTCCAGGGTTGAAAGTAATTCCAGTGGAGCGAATTGACCAGGCTATTGCTGCTGCAGCCGAGCTCAGTTAATTCCCTAGCGCAAGTCTTCCGCTTGAATTAATAAGACTTGCTCTTCTCCTGCGGATACTTCCATCCAGATTGCTGGAATTTGCGGGAAAGCCTTTTTGAAATGCTCATACTCATTACCAATCTCGAGCAAAATAGCGCCGCGCTCAGATAGGTAATCGGGTGCTGAAGCAATAATGCGCCTGATGATATCCATGCCATCTTCTCCACCAGCTAAAGCCAACTCTGGCTCTGCGTGATATTCAGTAGGAAGCGCATTCATGGAGGCGGCATTCACGTATGGTGGATTACAGATGATCAGATCAAAGAGGTTATCTTCATTTGGTTCTGGCAAAGCATCCCAAAGATCGCCATCTAATAGCTCTACTTGAGAGCTGAGACTGTGACGATCTATGTTACGGGCAGCTACAGAAAGTGCAGGCATGCTGATATCACACGCGCTTACATGAATATCTGGGCATGACATAGCCAAGAGAATTGCCAGCGAGCCATTACCAGTGCAAAGATCAAGCGCTTTGCCATCAGCTGGCAACCAGGTCTCTAGCGAGCCATCAACTATGAGTTCTGCAATCCAGGAACGCGGAACAATACTTTGCTCGCTGCAGAAAAAAGGCACGCCCATGAGCCAGGCTTCACCCAAGATGTAGGCTAGTGGTTTGCGTGTCGAGATTCTGGTATCGGCAATAGCGGATGCTTTTTGCTGTTGCTCATCGGAGATTGCATCATCTAGGTGATCCAAAGCTTCTGCGGGGCTGAGATTAAGCTGTTTGCTCACAATCCACAAAGCTTCACTTTGGGCATCAATTGCGCCGTGGCCGTAATGTAAGTTTGCCGCTTCGAGTGTTTGTGTAACGTGATTGATGCACTGGTTTACTGTGAGGTGTTGCTGAGACTCAGGGTCCATGATGTGGAGTTCTTTAGAAGAAAAGTCGGGTGCGCAATTGATCGATCAAGCGATTAACTGTTCGAGGGTCTTGCGATAGATATTTTTGAGTGGCACGACATCGTCAACGATGACACACTCATCAATCTTGTGACTAGTCGCATTGAGGGGGCCAAACTCCACAACCTCTTTGCAAATCTTGGCGATAAAGCGGCCATCACTGGTACCACCAGTAGTGGAAAGTTCTGTATCAATGTTGACTTCTGCTTTGATGGCCTTGCGTAATGCTCCAGCCAGATCACCATCACCAGTAATGAACGGGCTACCGCCCAATACCCAGTCAATCTCGAATTCAAGACCTGCATCCTTCAGAATCTTTTCTAGACGCTCACGTAGTTGCTCTGGCTTGCTCTCGGTGGAGAAGCGGAAGTTAAAGTCGATCACCAACTCACCAGGAATCACGTTATTAGCACCGGTGCCAGCATGCATGTTGGAGATCTGAAAACTGGTGGGTTGAAAGTATTCATTACCTTTGTCCCACTCGGTTTCTACTAATGCAGAAATTGCTGGTGCCGACAGATGAATTGGATTCTTGCCGAGGTGAGGGTAGGCAATGTGCGCCTGAATACCTTTCACCTTGAGCTTGCCTGACAAAGAGCCGCGACGACCATTCTTAATCATGTCGCCAAGCCGATCAACTGAAGTCGGTTCACCAATGACGCAGTAGTCCAAACGCTGACCTTGTTTTTGTAGGCGATCGCACATGATGACTGTGCCATCGTTAGCGGGACCTTCTTCATCGCTGGTGATTAAGAAAGCAATGGTGCCTTGATGATCTGGGTGTGTAGTGACAAACTCTTCTGTAGCAACCACAAAACCAGCGAGGGATGTTTTCATATCCGCTGCGCCACGACCATAGAGCATGCCGTCTCGAATGGTTGGGGTAAAGGGATTGTTTGTCCACTTCTCTAATGGGCCAGTAGGCACTACATCGGTATGGCCTGCAAATACCAAGACTTTGCCTTGATCGCCAGCTGTACCTTTTTTAATCGCCCACAAGTTGGTTACCTGGAAATTTTCAGGGCCGCTCACCACGCTCTCGGTATGAAAACCAATCGCTTGGAGACGTTTAGCAATTAAATCTTGGCAGCCACCATCGGCCGGGGTTACGGAATGGCAGGCGATGAGAGCTTCGGTGAGCTCAAGTGTGGCGCTCATGGATTGAACTTAGTCGCGGAGTAATTCGTTAATAGCTGTCTTTGCTCTGGTTTGAGCATCAACCTTCTTAACGATGATTGCGGCATACAAGCTGTACTTGCCGCAAGCGGAAGGAAGGGAGCCCGGAACAACTACTGAGCCAGCTGGAACGCGACCGTAGTGCACTTCGCCAGTTTCGCGGTCATAAATCTTGGTGCTTTGGCCAATATAGACACCCATAGATAAAACAGCGTTTTCTTCAATCACAACGCCTTCAACTACCTCAGAGCGGGCGCCAATAAAGCAGTTATCTTCAATAATCACTGGGCCAGCTTGGATTGGCTCCAAAACACCACCAATACCAACGCCGCCAGAAAGGTGAACGTTTTTGCCAATTTGAGCGCAAGAACCTACGGTTGCCCAGGTATCGACCATCGTGCCTTCACCGACATAGGCGCCAATATTGACGTAAGAAGGCATTAAAACAGCGTTTTTGCCGATAAATGAGCCGCGGCGGGCCATGGCAGGGGGAACAACGCGGAATCCACCAGCAGCAAAGTCGGCGGCAGTGTAGTTTTCAAACTTGCTAGGAACCTTGTCGTAGAACTGGGTAAACCCACCAGCACTCATAGGTTGATTGTCTTCGAGGCGGAAAGAAAGCAAAACGGCCTTCTTAACCCATTGATTTACTTCCCACTTACCGACGTCACGGCGCTCAGCCACGCGAATAGTACCGGCATTAAGGCCCTCTAATACGGCATTTACAGCATTACGGACATCCCCAGGGGCGCTATCTGGAGAGAGGTTTGCGCGGTTTTCCCAGGCTTGTTCAATGATGTTTTGTGGTGATTGGCTCATGCTTTTTAGTTAACTATCAGATTGTTAAGGGATTTTGTCCCGGGAGGTAGATTTATCATTATATAGATGGGGCAAAAACGCGTCCAAGCAGGCAAGAGCTTGCTATCATCTTCCCACTTTAGCTTTAATTTTTACCCCTTTATTTGAACCTCTTTTTTCCCTGCAAAGTACGCCGTGCAACTGAAATCCATCAAACTTTCCGGCTTTAAGTCTTTCGTAGACCCAACCCATTTTGAAATGCCTGGCCAACTCATTGGCGTTGTGGGTCCTAACGGTTGCGGAAAGTCGAACATTATTGACGCCGTCCGCTGGGTTTTGGGAGAATCCCGTGCCAGCGAATTGCGTGGCGAATCAATGCAGGACGTTATTTTTAATGGCTCTGGTTTACGTAAGCCATCTGGCCGCGCTAGTGTTGAACTCATTTTTGATAACACTGAAGGGCGCGCTCAAGGTCAGTGGAGTGCTTTTACAGAATTAGGTATCAAACGCGTTTTAACTCGCGATGGAAATTCTAGTTACTACGTGAATAACCAAGTAGTACGTCGCAAAGATATTCAAGATATTTTCTTGGGCACTGGTATGGGTCCAAGAGGTTACGCCATTATTGGTCAAGGCACGATCAACCGTATTTTGGAAGCAAAGCCAGAAGAGTTGCGTGTGTTCTTAGAAGAGGCTGCTGGTGTTTCTAAATATAAAGAGCGTCGCAAGGAAACGGCCTCACGTTTAGAAGACACTGTAGAAAATTTAACGCGTGTTGAAGATATCTTGCGAGAGCTTGATCAACAACTCACTCGCTTAGAAAAACAAGCGACTGTTGCTGAGCGTCATGCTGAGCTTTCTACACAGATGAAGTCTCAGCAACAACTGCTTTGGTTTGTGCGTCAGACCGAGGCTGGTAAAGAACAAGAGCGCCATGTGAACGGTATCCGCGATACGCAAGTTGGCTTGGAAGAGCAGACCGCTAAGCTACGCCACGTCGAGGCCGAGCTAGAAACCATGCGTACAGAACAGTACGCATTACAAGATAAAGTTTCTCAAGCGCAAGGTGATTTATATCAAACCAATTCTGACGTCAGTCAAGTTGAGGCGCAGATTCTTTATGTGCAAGAAGCGCGTCAACGTTTGCAGCAACAAACTCAGGATTTACAAGCGCAGTTACAGCGCTGGACTGTCCAAGAAACAGATGCGGCACAAGCGCAACGTACTACTGAGCATGAGTTGTCTTTAGCTGCTGAAAAAGAACAAACACTCTTAGCGGATTTAAATGGTTTGCAAGAGCAAATGCCAAGTCGTGAAGAGGCTTATCAAAACGCTTCACGTGAACTCAATAGCGCACGTGATTCAGTTGCCTCTATTGAGCAACGTTTAGCCAGTTTGGGTGAACGCCTGCGTTCAATGTCAGCTCAGTCAGATGAATTGAAGGGGCGCGAAACTCGCCTTGTTGGTGAATTCGATGGCTTACGTCGTCCTGATGCTGAGGCATTGCAAACAGCAATAGATCGTCAGGTCATGGCTGCCCGTAAAGTTGAGGAAGCTAAACAGCGCGCTGTAGAAACCCAACAACGCGTTCCGGCTGCTGATGAAGCCCGCAATACTGCGCAACAACAGATTCAAGTTGCTAACCAAGACCTCGCTCAAACTGAAGCCAAGTTGACGGCATTGACTGCCCTGCAGGCAAGTGTTCAAGCTCAAGGGAAGATTGGACCTTGGCTTGAAAGTAAGGGTCTTAAAGAGAGCAAGCGCCTCTGGCAAGAGCTCAAAGTAGAGAGCGGCTGGGAAACTGCGCTGGAATCAGTGCTGCGAGAGCGTTTAGCTGCTGTCACTGCAAAGAGTGTGCAAGAAACATTAGCCTTGGCTAATGATGCCCCTCCAAGTCGTTTGGCCATCTTACTCACCGAAGAAATTACGCCAGCACATACCTCCGCTCCAGCGGACTTCACGCCATTATTGAGTCGCGTGCAAAGTGCAGGCGCTGCAAGATTGACCTCTGTTCTTCAAGAGTGGCTAGACAAGATCTACATTGCTAGCAGTCTTGAAGATGCTTTGCATCGCCGTGAAAAATTACCAGCTGGTGGCGCATTCGTTACCCAGCAAGGTCATTTGGTGAGTCGTGTTGGCGTACAACTCTATGCAGCTGATTCTGAGCAAGCCGGTATGTTGGCGCGTGCTCAAGAGATGGAAAGTCTCGAGAAGCAATTACGCGCACAACAACTCATGCAAAGCGAGCTCAAAGGCGAGCTAGATCAGTGTATTGCTAACTATCAAGCAGCACACCAAGCGGCAGAACATGCTCGTGAGAATGCAGAGCATGCTGTTCAAGAATCACACGGCTTTGAAGTGGAAAGAATGCAGTTGACTCAAGCTGAAGAGCAATACAGTCAACGTGCAGCACAGATTCAGGGTGAATTAAGCGAGTTACGCCAACAAATGGAGCAAGTGAGTCAGACCCAAGAGCAGTCTGCTGCTGAATTGCTTGAATCTGAAGAATCTAAAGAAGGCTTGCAAGAAGCTTTGCAAGTAGCGCAAGAAAAATTAGAGCGCTCTACTGAAGAGCGCGATCGTTTGCGTGAGTCACTCCGTTCCGCTGAAATGGCTGCTCAAGAAGCGGCTTTTGCAACGCGCTCATTGCAACAGCGCATCACTGATTTGCAACGTGATCAAAGTACCGCCCGTACTCAGATCATGGAAATTCAGGATAAGCATGATGCCGCCGCTCAAGAACTAGAAACTCTGAGCGACGAAGAGGCGCAAGATAAATTACAAGGTCTATTGCTAGCGCGCAGTGCACGTGAAGCTGCCTTAGCGAATGCTCGTACTGAGCAGGATGCTTTATTGCATCAATTGCGTGAAGCCGATGA
This sequence comes from Polynucleobacter sp. Tro8-14-1, assembly GCF_018881655.1. GTDB lineage: Bacteria > Pseudomonadota > Gammaproteobacteria > Burkholderiales > Burkholderiaceae > Polynucleobacter. The sequence continues at coordinate 25,419 of NZ_JACVPX010000011.1, read as the reverse complement.
GTCTCGTATGCAAGTTGAGCGCAGCCTGCAGCCAATGCGTGACAAGGTAGTGGATTTGCAATTGCGTGAACAGGCTGCCCGTTTGAACTTTGAGCAATTTGCCACATTGTTATCTGATGCAGAGGCTGACCTTACTGCACTTGAGGCAAATTTCAGTGCTGACTTGAAAGTTGGCGCCTTGCAGAGCGAGGTGAATCGCTTGAATACTGAAATTCAGTCTTTAGGCCCAGTGAATATGGCTGCTTTGGATGAGCTATCAAGCTCCCGTGAACGTAAGCAGTTCTTGGATGCGCAGTCTGCTGACTTGAATGAAGCAATGCAGACTCTGACAGATGCAATCGCGAAAATCGATGCCGAGACACGTGATTTATTGCAGGGCACTTTTGATCAGGTCAATACCCACTTCGGCAAGCTCTTCCCTGAGTTGTTTGGTGGTGGTCATGCTGAATTGGTAATGACTGGTGATGAGATTTTGGATTCTGGCGTACAGGTCATGGCTCAGCCTCCTGGCAAGAAAAATAGCTCTATTTACCTCCTCTCTGGTGGTGAAAAGGCTTTGACTGCAATTGCCTTGGTGTTCTCACTGTTCCTTTTGAACCCGGCCCCATTTTGCTTGCTTGATGAGGTAGATGCTCCATTGGATGACGCAAATACCTTGCGTTATGCAAAGCTAGTTGCCAAAATGTCAGATAAGACACAGTTTTTGTTTATCTCTCATAACAAGATCACTATGGAAATCGCACATCAATTGATTGGTGTCACGATGCAAGAGCAGGGTGTATCCCGCATTGTTGCGGTGGATATTTCTTCTGCTGTTTCAATGGTGGAGGCCGCCTAAGTGTACGTAGAACAAATCATGACGATGTTGGGCTTGTCTGATTTGCAATTTGCTTTGGCTATTATTGGCTTATTAATTCTGATAGCAGTGGCGGTTCTGAATATTAAGTATGCCCGCGCTCGTCGCAAGGCAAAAGAGCTCAGTGAGTATTCTTTAGATGATCGCTTTGGAAAAGAGCCTAGCTTTGGTCAAGGCTTTGCTGATGGCGATGCAGGGCGCACTGAGCCCAGCTTCGGCGAAGCGTTAACAACTATTTCAGCCCCAGAAAAGTTTGCGATAGATCCACGGATTGATTGTGTGATCACACTGCGCTTTGATGAGGCTATTAGCGGCTCAGAAATTCTAGAAGAAATAAATGCCTGGACGGATCTTGAGGCTCAATCGACTGCACGCTGGATGTGTGAGGGCTTAAATGCCAATCTATATGTTGCTGAGGACTGGGAAGTGCTCCATCCTGACTCTACGTATTCTGATTTACAGCTAGCTATTCAGCTGGCAAGCCGCAAAGGCGCTATCGGTGTTCTAGAGCTATCCGATTTTTGTTCTCGTGCCCAAGCGCTTGCTGAGACTTTGGGTTCACAAATCGATATGCCGAGCGTGAGCACGATGTTGGAAAGTGCGAATGAGTTAGATGTCATGGCCGCCGAGAGCGATATTCAATTGAGTATCAATGTGTTATTCGATGAACCATGTCCATGGGGTAACTTTGATGCACTCATGCGTCAACGTGGCTTCAAGCTATCTCGTAATGGCCGCCAATATGAATATCTCAGCAAAGGCGTAGTGCTGTTTAGTAGCACTGATTTTGATCCAAATAAATCGGTAACTCAGGTGACCTTATTGCTTGAAGTTCCCTTGGTGCCACAAGAAGAGCGCGCATTTGAAAGAATGCTCTCTGAAGGCGTGGAGATTGCGCAAGCTGCCCATGGCCGCTTAGTGGATGACAATGGCATCAACTTGAGTGAGGCCGCTGTCATCAGCATTCGTCAGCACCTTGATGTTCTCTACGCCAATCTTGAGAAATCTGGCGTCCCTGCTGGATCTTCTACAGCTAGCAGATTATTTAGCTAGGAAATTACTTTGTCGTCTACTAGTCCGACAAATTTAGCGGAGCGTTACGCATTCTTGCAAGTAGAGCTTGCCCGTCTAGAGCATGCCTATTACGTTTTAGATAATCCGCTTCTTCCGGATATTGAATACGACCGCCTCTATAGAGAGTTAATTGATATTGAGACTGCTCATCCCGAGTGGATTACCCCAGAATCCTTGTCTCAGCGGGTAGGTGGAACAGCACTAAAAGAGTTTGATTCGGTTACCCATGCGGTACCAATGCTTTCTTTAAATAATGCATTTGAAGATAGCGAGCTGATTGCCTTTGATCGTCGTTGTCGTGAGGCTCTTCATGCTAATCATGTGACCTATGCAGGGGAATTGAAGTTTGATGGCTTGGCGATTTCTCTTCGCTATGAAAATGGTTCCCTGCTAACAGCAGCAACCCGAGGTGACGGTGCCAGCGGCGAGGATGTTACCGCTAATATCAAAACGATTCGCGCCATTCCTCTCAAGCTCACGGGCAAGAATATTCCGAAAGTTCTAGAAGTGCGTGGAGAAGTCTTTATGTACCTCAAAGACTTCGAGAAGATGAATCGACAAGCTGCAGAGTTGGGTGAGAAAGAATTCGCTAACCCTCGTAATGCGGCAGCAGGTAGCCTTCGTCAATTGGATTCGAAGATCACTGCTAAACGGCCACTCTCCTTCTTTGCTTATGGCTTGGGCGCCCTAGAGCCAGCCTCTTGGTTGCCTCAAACCCATGAAGAATTGCTTAATACTTACGCTGAACTGGGCTTGCCAGTGTGCGCTGAGCGCAAGGTTTTGCATTCGGTAGAGGAGATCTTGGCGTTCTATAACGAAGTGGGGGCCAAGAGGGATTCATTGCCGTATGACATTGATGGCGTGGTCTATAAGGTGAACTCATTTGCTGAGCAAGCTAAGTTGGGATTTGTTTCAAGAGCTCCTAGATTTGCGCTCGCCCATAAGTACCCAGCACAAGAAGCTCTGACTACTGTTTTAGGTATCGATGTGCAAGTAGGTCGAACAGGAGCAATTACTCCGGTGGCACGACTTGCTCCAGTAGAGGTTGGTGGTGTAACTGTTACCAATGCAACCTTGCACAATGAAGATGAGGTTAAGCGCAAAGATGTGCGTATTGGCGATACCGTATCAGTGCGTAGAGCAGGTGATGTCATTCCGGAAGTGGTTTCTGTGATTAAGGATCGACGTCCAGCCGATGCAAGAGAATTTGTGATGCCTACAAACTGTCCGGTATGTGATTCCCATATCGAGCGCTTAGCAGATGAAGCAGTTGCGCGTTGTAGTGGCGGATTATTCTGTGGCGCGCAGCGCAAGCAGGCCTTGATCCACTTTGCTCATAGAAGGGCGCTGGATATTGAAGGTCTAGGCGAGAAGATTGTCGATCAATTGGTGGATCACAACCTTGTTAGAACTCCGGCTGATCTCTACAGACTTGGTTTTACTGCGCTAGCTAACCTAGAGCGTATGGGTGAGAAGTCTGCAGACAATCTCATTCAGGCAATCAATCAATCTAGAAACACTACCTTAGCGAGATTTATCTTTGCATTGGGTATCCGTCATGTGGGTGAGACTACCGCCAAGGATTTAGCGAATCACTATCAATCGATGCATGCCTTAATGGATGCAAATCTTGAAGACCTTCTCACCGTTAAAGACGTAGGCCCTGTGGTTGCAGATTCCATCACCAGCTTTATGCAAGAAGCTCACAATCGTGAGGTAATTGAGCAACTCTTAGCTTCTGGAATGCAACTTTCCGTAGAGGCAAAAGTTATTAGTGCAGCTGTTGTAGGTAAGACCTTTGTCCTGACTGGTACATTTCCAACAATGACCCGTGATGAGGCTAAAGACCTGCTTGAAAAAGCAGGCGCAAAAGTGGCTGGATCAGTCTCCAAGAAAACAGACTATGTAGTTGCTGGTGCGGATGCTGGTAGCAAGCTAACTAAGGCCGAAGAACTGGGTGTGCCAGTGATTGATGAATCTACAATGCTGAATTTATTGAAGTAAAAGAAATTTAACGCACAAATTATTGTGCGTATGTCAGTAGTTTCTTACTCAAAAATCAGGTGGCAGTTTTTAGCAGCCCTCATTAAGATTTTCTGTTTGAAAGTCTTCCATGCAGAAATATCCTGGATTTTTTAGTTCAATTATTAGTCCAAATAGATACAGAAATGTAGATAGCGTGCTTGTAGTGATGCACGCAAATGTTGAATTTCTGAATTTCTTAACCGCATTAGCTGGAGTTGCTAGGATAGCTGGAGTTATACCTAAGGCAAGTTCCAAAAAATTTGCTAACTTAGATGCCTTGAAAAAACAATATCCCGTCTTTGATGTTGATCGAAGTGAGATACTGGCTAGCCCCGATCAATTTATTAATGCAATTGATCGTTTAATCAAGAATGAGCGATTCGCCATAATAGATATGGGCGGTTATTTTTCTCATGTCGCCTTAGACCTTACAAAAATATTCGATAAGCAAATTGTTGGTATTGTTGAAGACACTGAGAATGGTCATCAGAAATATGATGCTCTGATTAAGCAGAGGCGTTCTAATGAAAATCTGGTTCCCGTAATATCTGTAGCTCGTAGCCCCCTTAAAGAGCCTGAAGATTCATTGGTTGGGCAGGCAATTGTTTTTTCTGCCGAAGCGATTATGCGCACCCAGGGATTAATTCTCCTTGGGAAGCGCGTTGGCGTCATTGGATTTGGAAAGATTGGAAGATCCATTGCATTTTCACTCTTATCAAGAGGGGCCAGGGTTGATGTCTTTGATACAAACCCAATTCTGCTTGCTTCAGCCCTATCTCTTGGTTTCCATACGTCGCCTAGATCAGAATTTCTAAGATCAGCAGATGTTCTCTTCTGCGCTACTGGGAATAAATCATTATCAGTAGCCGATGAGGATTTATTTAAGAGTGGCCTTCACATATTTTGCGCAACGTCGTCCGATGATGAGCTCTCAACATGTCTTCGATACAAGATTGATGCAGCTTCCGCATCATTGAGGACGTATTCCTGCAAGATCGATCTAAAGGATAAGTATGTGTATATCCACAATAAAGGTAACTCGGTAAATTTCGTTCATGGTGCTGTTGTGGACAGCTTTATTGAGTTGGTACAGGGAGAAATTATTTACTCAATTGGAAGTCTATGTGACGCACCTCGAAACACAATTTCACATCTGCCAGAACCAGATAAAAGATTCATAGCCGAGAATTGGATATCACATCATCAGTACGCCTAGTGAGTCAGTTAATTGATGGTTGACTCTTTGCCAGTTTTGGCCTCGATTATCTCCACATTTAGTCGCGCTGGACTTAATGTAGTTGACCGTAGGCAATTTCAAAAAGAAAAAGCATGCCCTTTAGTAATTGGCTACTGGAACAATCTTTTGCCAGTATTTTTAATGCTTCCAATCATTCTTTTTACTCCAGCATTTGATAATTGCCTTAAGGATCTGCTGACTGTAGATCTGGTATTTATGTCGATCTTGATCCAGTGTGTAGCCTATTCTTTTTCTTTTGTGTTTAAGCGCCTGAGAGTGACAGATGTGGCTGTTTTATCAAAAGCTGCTGATGTTACGGTTCCAATAGCATTGGCATTTTTAGGTTTTTATTCAATCTCCTATATATCCTTTTTATTTTTGTCGACAATATTGGTTTTATTTATTTTCTCGACTGGGTTTGATGTTTTTAGAAAGACCTATAAATCTGCAGTCGTCTTAGTTTTAATGCTTACTACTCAAGGGGTTTGCGCATACTTTTTTGGGTTGAACACAACGCATGACAGGGAGTTTTGGAGCTTATTATCGGCAGCCTTCTCTGTTTTATTTTGGAGGTTTATTTTTTCTGGTGTTTTTCTGATTTATGGGCGAGGCCTTTCTTGGGTTTACTTCTTTCCAAAAGAGTTTCTCTCGCACGGTGGATTTTATTTTCGAGGTTCTCTAACTTTAGTGACGCAGGTTACGTTTGTTCTTGCAATTACAGCAAAGAATTTGATGATTGTTTGGCCAATACTAAATGCAACTGGTTTTTTAGGAGCAGTTTTTGCTTATTTATTTCTTGGGGAAAAATTAAGACCAAAAGATTTTTTGTTTATTTCTTTTTCTTTTTTAATTAGCGTTCTGATAGTTATCATCTTTAATAATGAATAATTTTAATTTAAATATCATCCAAAAACTTGAAGGTATTAAATCAATCTCTCCGTTTAAAGATCGGGTGAATGCGATTTTAAATTATGAATCTTCTTTTAGAAGAACCAATCGAATTGGGCATATCACCGCAAGTGGTTTAGTCATTAAAGCTGACAAGGTTCTGTTAATCTTTCATCCATATATCAAGCATTGGCTTCAGCCTGGAGGTCATATTGATGAAGGGGATTCACCAGTTGAAGCTGCCATTAGGGAGGTATATGAGGAAACTGGTTATATCTGCGAGCTAGATGCCAACAGTCAAGAGCCCATTGACATTGATATTCACGAGATTCCTGAGAATCCCAAAAAGGGTGAGAGTGCTCATTTGCACATAGATCTACTTTATAGGTTGCGAGCCCTACGACAAGAGCAATCTGCAGAAGATATTAAATGTAAGTGGTTTGCTTTTAGCGATATTGAAAGCATTCGCATCCAACGTGCTTTAGCTAAATTGCTTTAAGCCCCTAAGGCCTCAAGTAATTCTGTCTCAAGCTGTATCTGTAGCTTGGGATTCTTACCGAGGTTTGCTGCATCCAGTAATAGAACGTCTTCGACTCTTTCTCCTAGTGTATTAATTCTGGCGGTATGAATGGATACCTGATGCTTCGCCAATACTCTAGAGATTGTGTAAAGCAAGCCAGTACGGTCGCTCGCAGAGAGCGCAAGCGTGTAATAACGGCCACGATCATCTGGCACCATGTGCACACGTGGCTGAATTGGAAATGTGCGTGATTGTCTGGAGAGTCGCCCCATGCTTGGATTGGGGAGTGGCTCTGCATTGGTTAAAGCCTCAGTTAGCTCGAACTCTACCAACTGAATAATGTCGCGATAGCTACCACCTTCATCTACTAGGTTGCTGCCGGAGATTTGGAAGGTGTCTAGAGCATAGCCATGACGTGTCGTATGAATACGCGCATCCCAAATGGAGAAACCATGTCTTTCAAAGTAGGCACAGATTCTGGCAAACAGATCTTCTTGGTCTTTAACGTAAACGGCCACTTGCAAGCCTTCACCAATGGGGGACAGTCTTGCTCTCACAATCGGTTGGTCGCTATTCACCTTGTTGTATAGATGACGTGTGAGCCACGCAATGTCAGATGAGTCCTGTCTTAGGAAGAAGGCTACATCTAGTTGCTTCCATAAATCTTCATAAGATTCGTCATTAATGCCGTACAGACGTAATTTGGCTTTGGACTCTTCTTGGTGTTGTGCTAATTCTGATGAGGCATCTGTCTTGGCTCCACCGAGCACTCTTAAGGTCGCACGATATAGATCCTCAAGTAGCTTGCCTTTCCAGGCATTCCAAACCTTAGGACTGGTTCCGCGCACGTCAGCCACGGTTAACAAATAGAGCGCAGTAAGGTGACGCTCATCACCTACTTTTCTGGCAAATGCCTTCACGACATCTGGGTCGGTGATGTCTTGTTTCTGAGCGGTTTGACTCATGTTGAGGTGCTCGGCAACCAACCATACTAATAGCTCGGTATCTTTTTTATCTAAGCCATGATCCTTAGCAAACTTGCGCATATCAGCTCTGCCTAATTGCGAGTGATCACCACCACGTCCTTTGGCAATGTCATGGAAGAGTGCGGCAATAACCAGTAACCAAGGTTTTTCAAAGTGAGCAATGAGGCTGCTACAAAAGGGGAATTCATGGGTATGTTCCACAACCATGAAGCGGCGTACATTCCGCAGCACCATCAAGATGTGTTGATCAACGGTATACACATGAAATAAGTCATGCTGCATCTGCCCAACAATCTTGCGGAAGGCTGGAAGGTAGCGACCAAGAACGCTGCTGCGATTCATGAGGTGAAAGGCGCGACTGACGCCTTCAGGTTGCTTTAGCAACTCCATGAAGAGCGCTCTATTGACAGGGTCGGCTCGCCACTTGCCATCCATCTTGGTGCGAGCGTTATATAGAGCTCTAAAAATAGTTGCAGACAGGCTCTTTACATTTGAGGTTTGAGCAAATACCAAGAAGGTTCTTAGAATTTGTTCAGGATGCTTCTGAAAGAGTTGCGGGTCGGTAATATCCAATACCCCCTGACGCTCAATAAAGTGCTCATTACCTTCGCCCGGAATAGAGAGGATTGTCTTAGACTCTTGCGGAAAGAGTAGGGCTTCAATGTTTTGCAAGAGAACGTCATTAAGCTGTGTAACTGCTTTAGCTGCCCAGTAATAGCGACGCATAATGGCTTCGCTGGCTTGACGTGAGGATTCTTGTTTGATTCCCATCGATGCTGCTAATGCTGCTTGCAAATCAAATGCAAGAACGTCTTGCCTGCGTCCGGCTAACAAATGGAGGTTGGCGCGCAGGGTTTCCAAGAAGCGTTGATTGCGTTTGAGCTCAGTGAGTTCGCGCTGCGTCACCAGACCAGCTTCATTGAGGTCCTTGAAGGTATCGCCCAATAATGCAGCCTTACTAACCCAGGTGATGACCTGTAAGTCACGTAAGCCCCCAGGGCTCTCTTTGCAATTAGGCTCTAAGGAGTAAGGAGTGTTCTGGTATTTGTAATGACGCTGAATTTGTTCGGCTTGTTTGGCCTGAAAGAAGGCTTTGGGGTCCATTGCCGCTTCAAAAGCTTTGGCAAAGTCTTTAAAGAGCTGCTTCTTGCCACAAATGAGTCGCGCTTCTAAAAGTGAGGTGCGCACGGTAATGTCTTGCTCTGACTCAGAGATGCATTCAGCAACATTTCTGACTGAGGAGCCAATTTCCAATCCGGTATCCCAGCAGCTTGCAACAAATTGCTCAACTTGCTTTGAAAGAGCTCTAGCCTGTTCTTCATCAGCAGGCAGCAGAATCAGAATATCAATATCGGAGTAAGGAAATAGTGCGCCTCTACCGAATCCGCCAACTGCGACTAAGGTAGCTTCATTATTTAAGCCGCAGCTATTCCAGAGATGGGAGAGGAGTTGATCGCTTAACTTAGCAAGTTGCTTAGTTAATTTACCAACAGACTGTGTTTTTCTAAACTCGTCGTAAGCAATTTCGCGAGCGGCACGCAGGCTAGTTGCATCAATAACATTGCCAACTGCTTGCGACTGACTCATTCTATTAAGCGCTTACTAATGTCGGTCTAAATGAAAGGCCTTTAACGCAATCGGGAGGTGGGTTGCTACCTTCTGACCAAGTAAGCACCTCAACGCCTGTTGGAGTAACCAACAGCGTATGTTCCCATTGGGCTGACAGGCTGCGGTCTTTTGTCTTCACGGTCCACTGGTCAGGCATGGTGCGAATGTCTCGTTTGCCCGCGTTGATCATGGGTTCGATCGTAAAGGTCATGCCGACTTCTAGTTTTTCACCAGTGCCCGGTTTGCCGTAGTGAAGAATCTGTGGATCTTGGTGAAACACTTTGCCAATGCCATGACCGCAATACTCACGCACTACTGAGTAACCCGCTTTTTCTGCATGAGTCTGAATGACGTGACCAATATCGCCGAGTGATGCGCCTGGTTTCACTTGAGCAATTCCCAACCACATGCATTCAAAAGTAATTTGCGTAAGGCGTTTAGCCATGACGGAAACTTCACCCACCATGAACATACGGCTGGTGTCACCGTAGTAGCCATCAGGAGTAATGACAGTGATGTCGAGGTTCACAACATCACCAGTTTTGAGAACTTTGTCTCCTGGAATGCCGTGGCAGATCACATCATTCACGGAAGTGCAGATGGATGCTGGAAAGGGTGGGTACCCAGGTGGCTGATAATTTAATGGGGCTGGAATAGTCTTCTGGACATCGCGCATGTATTCATGGCAAATCCGGTCTAGCTCTCCAGTGGTAACCCCGGCCTTGACGTGAGGAGCCACATGATCCAAAACTTCGCTGGCTAAGCGGCCAGCTTCGCGCATCCCGAGGATGTCTTTTTCTGCAGTAAATACACTATTCATGCCTTGATTATCAACGACTTGGAGAGTTTTAGCTTGCCATTATTGCCTAAAATTTAGGCAAGTATCCCGTTTTTGGGGCTTCTGGGGATCATTTTGAGGGTAGCCCCCTTTTATTGCTTGGGGGTCACGGTCGCTAGAGCATTGATATTTAAGCTATAATTTTGTTCTCAGGTCTATTTTGGACTTGAAATCGCGAGTTGAGCCTTCCAGGGTGGCGTTTTTTAGCGCAGCTAGGACTCAACTTTAGAAACAACCCTTAGGAGAAGTTATGTCAGTAACTATGCGTCAAATGCTGGAAGCCGGTTGCCATTTTGGTCACCAAACTCGCTTCTGGTCCCCAAAGATGGCCCCATTTATTTTCGGTCATCGCAACAAAATCCACATCATCAACTTGGAAAAAACATTGCCAATGTTTCAGGATGCCCTGAAATTTGCAAAGCAAATTGCTTCCAATCGTGGCACTATTTTATTTGTTGGTACTAAGCGTCAATCACGCGAGATCATTGCTGAAGAAGCTGCTCGTGCTGGTATGCCTTACATCGACAGCCGTTGGTTGGGTGGCACACTCACCAACTTCAAAACTGTTAAAGGTTCCCTCAAGCGTTTGAAAGACATGGCAGTTGCTAAAGAAGCTGGCGACTGGGAAAAGCTTTCAAAGAAAGAAGCTTTGACTAACGACCGTGATCTCGACAAATTGCAAAAAGCACTTGGCGGTATTCAAGATTTGAACGGTGTTCCTGATGCGATTTTTGTAGTGGACGTTGGCTACCACAAGATTGCTATTACTGAAGCAAACAAGCTTGGTATTCCAGTAATCGCTGTTGTGGATACCAACCACTCACCAGAAGGTGTTGATTACATCATCCCTGGTAACGATGACTCCAGCAAAGCGGTTCTCCTTTATGCACGTGGCATTGCTGACGCAATCCTCGAAGGCAAGGCTAACTCTGTTCAAGAAATTTTGACAGCTGTTAAAGAAGGCGAAGAAGAGTTTGTTGAAGAAGGGAAAGCTGAATAATGGCCGCTATTACCGCTGCAATGGTTGGCGAGTTACGCGCCAAAACTGATGCTCCGATGATGGAGTGCAAAAAGGCTTTGACTGAGGCTGATGGTGATATGGCTCGTGCAGAAGAAATTCTGCGTGTAAAGCTGGGTAGCAAAGCTGGTAAAGCAGCTTCTCGTGTAACAGCTGAAGGTATCGTTGCTACTTCTATCAATGGCACTACTGGTGCTTTGTTAGAAGTGAACTGCGAAACCGATTTCGTTTCTAAGAACGACGACTTCTTGGCATTTGTAAATGACTGCGTGAAGTTGGTTGCTGAAAAGAACCCAGCTGACGTTGCTGCATTGTTAGCATTGCCATTGAATGGTCAAACTGTTGATGAAGTTCGTAGCGCATTGATCGGTAAGATCGGCGAGAACATCATGCCGCGTCGCTTCAAGCGTTTTGCTAGTAGCAACAAGTTGGTTTCTTACCTCCATGGCACTCGTATTGGTGTGATGGTTGAGTTCGAAGGTGACGAGACTGCTGCTAAAGATGTAGCAATGCATATTGCTGCAATGAAGCCAGTAGCATTGTCTATGGCTGACGTTCCTGCTGAAGCAATTGCTGTAGAGCGTAGCGTTGCCGTTCAAAAAGCTGCTGAATCTGGCAAACCACCAGAAATCGTTGAAAAGATGGTTGAAGGTTCTATTCAGAAGTACCTCAAAGAGGTTTCTTTGTTGAACCAGACTTTCGTTAAAAACGACAAGCAATCTGTAGAGCAAATGCTCAAGGCCGCAAATACAACAATCAAGGGTTTCACCATGTTTGTTGTAGGCGAGGGCATTGAGAAGCGTCAAGACGACTTTGCGGCTGAGGTAGCTGCACAAGTAGCTGCTGCCTCTAAAGCAACAGCTTAATAGGCTAGTTTGGGGCTTGCCCCACTGCTTAGTAATACCCAAAAGGGCATAGAAACCTTAGTTTCTGTGCCCTTTTCTTTGATCCCTCCCAAGCCCTTTATAATTTGGCGGAGATATTAAAAAGTGCTTAAAGATCAATAAGCTAAGTAAGTTAATTACTTAGCAAATTACGGAAAATAAAAAACATGCCAGCCTACAAACGAGTCCTCCTAAAACTATCTGGTGAAGCCCTTATGGGCGATGATGCTTTTGGCATCAATCCAGTCACTATTGATTCCATGGTTAAAGAAATCGCCGCTATTGTGAATATCGGAGTAGAGCTAGCGATTGTGATTGGCGGCGGAAACATTTTCCGTGGGGTTGCAGGTGGTGCTGCTGGTATGGATCGTGCAACTGCCGATTACATGGGCATGTTGGCAACCATGATGAATTCTTTAGCATTGCAAGATGCCTTGCGTCAAAAAGGTGTTGAGGCGCGCGTGCAATCCGCTCTTCGTATGGATCAAGTGGTTGAGCCCTACATTCGTCCACGTGCAATCCGCGCGATGGGTGAGGGTAAAGTCGTTATTTTCGCAGCAGGTACGGGCAATCCATTCTTTACTACTGATACTGCTGCCGCTCTGCGTGGGGCTGAGATGGGTGTTGAGATCATGCTCAAGGCAACCAAGGTAGACGGAATCTACAGCGCTGATCCAGTAAAAGATCCAACAGCAACTTTATATAAAACCATTACGTTTGATGAAGCATTAATCAAGAATCTACAGGTTATGGACGCAACTGCATTTGCATTGTGCCGTGATCGCAAATTACCAATCAAAGTATTTTCAATTCTCAAGCCAGGCGCATTAATGCGTGTAGTGCAAGGTGAACCTGAAGGTACTTTAGTACACGTTTAAGGTACATATTTAATAGGGGGCCTGATGTCTGCAGCAGAAATTAAAACCAATACCGATCAAAAGATGCAAAAGTCTCTTGAGGCTTTGAAGACCAATTTAGCCAAGATTCGTTCTGGCCGTGCCAACCCAGGAATTCTGGAGCACATTCAGGTGGATTATTACGGTAACCCAACGCCATTAAGTCAGGTTGCTAGCCTAGGCTTAGCAGATGCGCGCACCATCAACGTTCAACCATTTGAAAAAACGATGGTTGCGGTGATTGAAAAAGCGATTCGTGATTCTGATCTTGGCTTAAACCCAGCATCTCAGGGTACTGTAATCCGCGTGCCAATGCCTGCTTTGACTGAAGAGCGCCGCCGCGACCTCACTAAGGTTGTTAAGAATGAGGGTGAAGAAACTAAGATTGCTGTTCGTAATTTGCGTCGCGATGCAAATGAGCATTTAAAGCGTCTTACCAAAGACAAGGAAATTTCCGAGGATGAAGAGCGCCGCGCTACTGATGAAATTCAGAAGATGACGGATAAAGCAGTGATTGATGTCGATAAGATCGTTTCTGAAAAAGAAAAAGAGATCATGACGGTTTAAAGCCGCCTTGAATTTTTAGCCTCTCATGACTCAACACTCTAGTTCAACTCTAGCCATCCCGGAGGTAAGTGCTATACCTCGCCATGTGGCGATCATCATGGATGGCAATGGGCGTTGGGCTAGCAAGCGCATGATGCCTCGTGTAGCTGGGCACTCAGAAGGTTTGAGTGCTGTGCGAAAAATCGTTGAAGAGTGCCGCAAGCTTGGTGTTGAATATCTCACTGTATTTGCCTTTAGCTCAGAGAACTGGCGTCGCCCACCAGAAGAAGTAGGCTTCTTGATGAAGTTATTTCTGAAATCACTCAAGGGTGAAGTGTCTCGTCTGGCAGAAAACGATATTGCTTTGCGTTTAATTGGCGACCTGAGCCGTTTTGATTCTGCCATCCAGGAGATGGTGCAATTCTCTGAACAAAAGACTGCTGGGTGCAAAGGATTAACTTTTACGATCGCCGCTAACTATGGTGGTCGCTGGGATATCTTGCAGGCAATGCGCCAATGCCTTTCTGCTAACCCCAATTTGAGGCCAGAACAGGTTACTGAAGAATTGCTTCAACCTCATCTTTCAATGGCTTACGCACCAGAGCCAGATTTGTTTATCCGCACTGGTGGCGAGCAGCGCGTGAGTAATTTCTTGTTATGGCAACTGGCATATACCGAGTTGTACTTCACAGATGTTTTGTGGCCTGACTTTGATGAGAAAGAATTGCACAAGGCATTTGACTGGTTTAGCCAGCGCGAGCGCCGTTTTGGTCGTACCAGTGCTCAGCTTGCATCTCAAGCAATGAGTGATGCAGTTTGACGCTGCTAATTACTAAACTTAATTCTCCATGTTAAAAACCCGAGTCATTACCGCCCTTGTTCTATTGGCGGTATTTCTACCCATTCTGTTTTTGCTCCCGGCAATGTATGTTGATGCATTCTTCTTGGTGGCTTTGTTGGCCGCCGCTTGGGAATGGAGTCGCTTACTAGCACCTGAGGTAGGGCGTGCAGCCTGGCTATACGCATTATTTTGCTTGGCCATTATTTTGTTTTTGCTGGGCATGCAAAACGCCTCATGGCAATTTGCCTTATTACTTCTAGCCGTCATTTTCTGGTTCTTTGTTGCACCATTTATATTGGCCAAAGGCATCAATCTTTCGCTAGAAAAGCTGCGACCTTTTTATGTGGTTCTCGGTTTAATTTTATTGCCAGCCACCTGGTTTGCATTGGTGTTCTTGCGTGAGTTAGGCCTGATCTTTTTGCTTAGTAGTATGGCTCTAGTGTGGATTGCTGATATTGGGGCTTACTTTGTAGGTAAGGCGTTTGGTAAACACAAGCTTGCTGTGCAAATTAGTCCAGGTAAATCGATTGAAGGTGCTATCGGCGGTTTAATACTTTGTTATGTTTATGCATTCTTATGCGTTTACTTCTTGCCTTTTGAATCGACTTTGTTTGGTGCATGGGCCATTCGCTTTGGTTGGGTTCCCATGTTCCTGATGGTGACGGTATTAACTGCCTTCAGTATTTTTGGGGACTTATTTGAGTCTCAGTTAAAGCGTTTAGCTGGCGTCAAAGACTCCAGTCATTTATTGCCAGGACATGGCGGCGTATTAGATCGGGTGGATGCTTTGATTCCGGCAATGCCAATCGCAGCGCTCTTGGCAGGATTTGTGTAATGCCAGTCAAGCAGGTCGCCATCCTAGGTTCTACTGGCTCCATCGGCGTTAATACGCTCGATGTGATTCGTGCTCATCCAGATCGTTTTAAGGTAGTCGCACTTACCGCAGCTAAGCAGGTAGATTTGCTGGCAGAGCAATGCGCTGAATTTAGACCCAATATTGCGGTAGTGGCGGATGCTGACGGCGCTGCTCGCTTAAGCAAGATTTTGCTCGAGAAAAAAATCAATACTCAAGTCTTGTATGGACCGCAAGCTTTAGTTAGCGCTGTTACTGAATCGCATTGCGATACCGTTATGGCTGCGATTGTAGGTGCCGCAGGATTGGTGTCTGCCTTGGCTGCTGCAAAAGCTGGCAAAAGAGTGTTGCTCGCAAATAAAGAAGCCTTGGTGATGTCTGGCGATTTGTTTATGCAGGCGATGAAGTTAGGGGGCGGAGAATTACTGCCAATCGATAGTGAGCACAATGCCATCTTTCAATGTCTGCCTAATCAATTTTCTTCAACCCCTAATCCGAGCTTAGGGGTTGAAGAACTGTGGTTGACCGCCTCCGGTGGACCATTCAGAAATACGCCCCTTGATCAATTGGCCGGCATTACTCCCGAGCAAGCTTGCGCACACCCCAACTGGGTGATGGGTAGAAAAATTTCAGTTGATTCTGCGACGATGATGAACAAGGGTCTTGAAGTGATCGAGGCGTTTTGGTTATTTGGTTTGCCTTTAGAGAAAATTAAAGTATTAATCCATCCGCAAAGCGTTGTGCATTCAATGGTTCGTTATCGTGATGGTTCTGTGCTAGCTCAACTGGGTCAGCCCGATATGCGAACCCCTATTGCTTACGGCCTGGCGTGGCCGGAGCGTATTGAAGCAGGTGTAGCCCCGCTCAGTTTGACTCAGTTAGCAAATTTAAGTTTTACCGATCCAGAGCTAGAGCGCTTTCCTTGCCTGTCATTGGCGTTTGCTGCCGCTAAAGCTGGTGGTACTGCGCCAGCAGTTCTGAACGCTGCTAATGAAGTTGCAGTAGCAGCATTCTTAGATGAAGGCCTGCCGTATTTGCAAATTTCCTGCGTGGTGGACAGCGTGTTGAACACTATTTCTTCCGTGAATGCTGACTCGCTAGAGTTAATTTTGGATGTGGATGCTCGCGCTCGTCAAGCGGCGCAAGTAGTGGTGAAGGAAATTCTTTGCAGGCATTGATTACTCTCGCGGCTTTTTTGTTAACCCTGGGTGTCTTGGTTAGCTTTCATGAGTTTGGGCATTTCTTTGCTGCTCGTTGTTGTGGTGTTCGAGTCCTTCGCTTCGCAATTGGCTTTGGTAAACCGCTATTCACTTACCATGCAAAAAATAATACAGAGTGGGTATTAGCTTCAATTCCATTGGGCGGCTATGTGAAATTGCTTGATGGTCGAGATCGTCAGCAAGTGATTACTTCGGCCGATGAATCTGAAGCGTTTGATAAAAAGCCGCTATGGCAGAGATCATTGATTGTGGCTGCTGGCCCATTGGCCAATTTCTTTTTAGCGATTGTCTTTTTTGCCCTGATCTATATTTCCGGCGCCCCACAATTACCAGCCGTTCTGCAAAATCCCCCTGAACATTCTATTGCTGCCAAGCTGGGAGTAATAGCGGGTGATCGGGTAGTTGGTTGGCAGAATTTGGGCTCTGAGGAGAGTGGTGCGCCCCTTTTGGGGGATTTTGACCCCGTACCGAGCTGGAATGCCTTGCGCTGGAACTTGATGGATGCGCTTACGGGGGAGGACGGATTTGCTCTAGAGCTAGCAACACCTACTGGCGGAAGCTCAATAAAGTCCTTTTATGCCAAGGATTTGCCCAAAATCAGTCCTCATCAGGATCCGATGTTGGCTCTAGGCATTCTGCCTGCATTGACACCGTTGGCGCAGTGGCAGGACTTGAAATTAGGGCCAGTAGATGCCCTCATTTTTGCTTCAAAGAGGGTGTGGGTAATTACCAAGGTTTCTGCAAGGCTAATGGCAGGATTATTTACCGGAAATACCTCCTTAAAACAGCTGGGCGGACCCCTCAGTATTGCGGACATGGCGGGGAAATCAGCCCAGGTAGGGTGGCAGCCATTTTTAGCCTTTTTGGCGCTTATGAGTATTAGCATTGGTTTGCTGAATTTGCTCCCTTTTCCAATGCTTGATGGGGGTCAGCTACTGTATGATGCATGGGAGTTGGTCGCCGGTAAGCGGATTTCGACATCAATGCAGGAGCAGCTCCAAAAAGTGGGCTTTATTTTGCTGATTTCTATGTCATTACTGGCCTTGTTTAACGATTTACAACGCTATATTTCGCCTTGAATCCTCTGACACATTCTTTTCGTATTTTTGCCCGCTTCATCACCCATATATTGGTATTCTCTGCGATTGGGTTGAGTCTGAATGCCTCTGCGGCCGAGTCATTTGTGGTGAAGGATATTCGTGTTGAAGGTTTGCAGCGTGTAGAACCCGGAACGGTATTTAGTTATTTGCCGGTTCAGGTGGGCGATACCTTTAACGAAGAAAAAGGTGCTGAATCGATCAAGGCTTTGTATAGCACTGGATTTTTTAGAGACGTGCAAATTCAAGAGCAGGGCAACGTTCTAATTGTGATCGTGGAAGAGCGCCCAACCATTTCTCGTATTGAATTTACCGGGATGAAAGAGTTTGATTCCGAGATCGTTCGTAAGTCTTTAAAAACAGTTGGTGTTGCTGAGGCGCGTTTTTATGACAAAGCACTCATTGATAAAGCAGAGCAAGAATTAAAGCGCCAATACGTTGGTAAAGGGATGTATGCGGCTGAGGTTATTGCTACAGTTACCCCAGTTGAGCGCAATCAAGTGGCCGTCTATTTCAATATTGATGAGGGTCCTGTTGCCAAAATTCAAGAGATTAATTTCATTGGTAACGAAGTGTTCAGTGAAGGCACTTTAAAAAGTGAGATGCAGTTAAAAACTGGCGGTTGGTTATCTTGGTATAGTAAAGACAATCTTTATTCTAAGCAAAAGTTAACTGCTGACTTGGAGTCCATTCGATCTTATTACCTTAATCGTGGTTATCTCGAGTTTGTGATTGAGTCCACTCAGGTGTCGATTACCCCGGATAAAAAGGGTATCTACCTCACCATTAGTATTCGTGAGGGTAAAAAGTTTACCGTTAAGGATGTGCGCTTAGCAGGAGAAACTTTAGGCAAAGAAGCAGAGTTGATGCAGTTGGTTGTTTTGAAGCCCGGGGATACTTTCTCGTCAGCTAAATTAACCGAGAGCACCAAGGCAATTGCTGAAATCTTGGGTTCTTATGGTTATGCATTTGCAACTATCAATCCGCAACCAGATATTCGTCGCGACGTAGCTGAGGTAGATTTGACCTTGGTGGTGGATCCTGGTCGTCGTATCTATGTGCGCCAAGTGGCAATTTCTGGAAACGCCAAAACTCGCGATATAGTGATTCGTCGCGAAATGCGTCAGTTCGAAAGCTCTTGGTTTGATAGTGACAAGATCGATTTATCTAAAAAGCGTTTAGGTCGCTTGGGTTACTTTACTGAGACTGACATCACTACAGAAGATGTCCCTGGATCTCCTGACCAGGTTGATGTCAATGTCAAAGTAGCTGAGAAGCCAACAGGAGCAATTACCGTTGGTGCAGGTTTCTCCTCAACCGAGAAGTTGATTTTGTCTGCAGGTATTAATCAAGATAATGCCTTTGGTACCGGCACTACTGTTGGCTTAAATGCTTCCCTCGGTAAGATTACTCAAAATTTAACTCTCTCTAATTACGACCCATACTTCACCGAAGATGGCATCAGTCGTTATACCGATCTTTACTATCGCTCATCCAAGCCTTTGTATTACGCTGGTGATCCTGATTATCAGATTAAATCCGTTGGCTCGAACATTAAATTTGGCGTGCCGTATACCGAAGTAGACAGAGTATTTTTTGGAACCGGTTTGGAAGTTTTCCAAATTAATACTTCGTCCAATACGCCGGTACCGTACTTGAACTATGCGATGAGTTACGGCGTGCCATCGCCGGGCTATCCTGGTACCGTGACAACTTATAACGTGCCTGTAACAGTGGGTTGGGCGCGCGATGGTCGTGACAGCACATTGATTCCTTCGGAAGGCTCCTTGCAGCAGTTATCTGGTGAAGTTGGCACGCCGGTTGGCGATCTCACCTTTTATCGCATCTATGGTCAGTACCAGAAATATCACTCATTTTCAAAGGGTAATATCTTGTCCTTTAACGGCGAGGTTGGCTATGGTGAGGCATATGGCAGCAAGCCCTTCCCAATTACTAAAAACTACTACGTTGGTGGTATTGGGTCGGTTCGCGGCTATGCCCCTGGATCCTTGGGGCCTCAGTACTACAACACCATTATTGGCGCTTATCAGCCAACAGGTGGTCAATCTAAGATTGTTTCCAACGTGGAATATACCTTCCCCGTTCCAGGATCTGGCGTTGATAAGACCTTGCGCCTATTCACATTCGTAGATGGCGGTAATGCCTTTGGGGAAAACATCAATCTGGTTCTGCGATATTCCTACGGATTGGGTTTATCATGGATATCACCACTGGGACCACTGAAATTCAGCTACGGTATTCCGTATAAGTCACAACCAACGGACAATATCCAGCGTTTGCAGTTCCAGGTGGGTACAGCGTTTTAATTGTTTAAGGAAAGTTTTATGAAGCTTTATCAATCTTCTAAATGGATTCAAGTTGGCTTGATTGCTGCTATGACAGTGGTCGCAACCTCTCAAGTTTTTGCTCAAGATGCAGGAACGCGCGTTGCAGTTGTGAACTCTGAGAAAGTCTTCAATGAGTCCAATCTAGCTAAAGCAATGCAAACTCGCTTGCAGAACGAATTTACTAAGCGCCAGAACGATTTGCGCGATAGCGCTCAAAAAATTAAATCTGCTGCTGAAAAGTTAGATCGTGATGGTGCCGTGATGAATGAAGCTGAGCGCGTTCGTCGCCAACGTGAGTTGGCCGATCAGGATCGTGAGCTGCAACGTAAGCAACGCGAATTTACTGAAGATCTCAATCAGCGTACTTTCGAAGAGCGCGCCAAGATTGCAGAAAAAGCAAATGCGGTATTGAAACAAATTGCAGAACAAAGAAAAATTGATGTCATTGTTCAAGAAGCTGCTTATGTCAGCCCTAAGGCTGATGTAACCGATGACGTTATCAAGGCTTTAAATAGCCAGAAGTAAGCTTTATGCCGACCGCCATTGAGCTGGCCGAACAGTTTCAAGCAAGCTTGGTGGGGGAGGCTTTCCACGGATTTACTGGTCTCGCTCCTTTGGAGCGAGCGCAGGCAGATCAGATATCCTTCCTTTCTAATCCCCTTTACAGACAGCAGGCGAGTGATAGCGCTGCTGGCGCCTTGATTGTTGGCAAGTCTGATTTAGAGTTTTTACAGTCAAATCCTAGCGCGCATTCTGCAAAGCGGGTGTACTTTGTTTCTAAAAATCCATACGCTACATTCGCTAGAATGGC
Source organism: Polynucleobacter sp. Tro8-14-1 (assembly GCF_018881655.1). Classification (GTDB taxonomy): domain Bacteria; phylum Pseudomonadota; class Gammaproteobacteria; order Burkholderiales; family Burkholderiaceae; genus Polynucleobacter. The sequence goes on along the minus strand of NZ_JACVPX010000011.1, from coordinate 4,873 downwards.
GCAGCACTTTGCAAAAGTGATTAGCCCAATCTACGCTCCCGGAATACATCCTAGTGCAGTTATTGATCCCACTGCGAGCGTTCCATCTTCCTGCCACATTGGACCATTTGTTCAGATTGGCGCAGGCGTAAAGTTAGGCGAACGTGTTTCAATTCTGGGAAATTCCAACATTGCCAGGGATAGCATTATTGCAAGCGATACGCTGATTTATCCATCGGTTTCTATTTATTACAACACTCAGATTGGTGAGCGTTGCATTATTCATAGTGGCGCAGTCATTGGTGCCGATGGCTTTGGTTTTGCCCCAGACTTTTCTGCCACAGGTGGGGAGTGGGTCAAGATTCCTCAGACGGGGCGAGTGGTTATTGGCAATGATGTGGAGATTGGGGCCTCAACCACGATTGATCGTGGCGCGATGAGTGATACGGTTGTAGGTGCAGGAACCAAAATTGATAATCAGGTGCAAATAGCGCATAACGTAGTGATCGGTAATTGCTGCGTTGTTGCTGGATGTGCTGCCATCTCTGGCAGCACCAAAATTGGTAATTACTGCATCATTGGCGGCGCAGCAAACTTTGCGGGCCATCTCACGATTGCCGATAGAACAACGGTTTCTGGTAACACTTCCATTATTCGCTCTATTACAGAGCCTGGGCAGCATTTCACAGGCGTTTATCCATCAATGCTCCACGGCGCTTGGGAGAAAAACGCTGCTATCTTGCGTGGGCTAGATAAAATACGTCAGCGCTTGCGCTTGTTAGATAAAAACAAATCTACAGAGTCTTGAGATTCTGTAGAACCAAAATTAATATTTACTTTTCAGCGGGTCATTTATGAGCACACCAATCGCAATCGACATCAATAAGATTCTTCAATTGCTACCGCATCGCTACCCATTCCTATTGGTAGACCGCGTATTAGAAATTACCCCGCGTGAAAGCATCACCGCATTAAAAAACGTCACCATGAATGAGCCTTTCTTTCAGGGCCATTTCCCAGATTTCCCAGTCATGCCTGGTGTCTTAATTATTGAGGCTTTAGCTCAAACTGCTGCTTTGCTAACATTCTCTGAAGAACGCGCGGAAGATGCAATCTATTACTTTGCCGGTATTGATGGCGCGCGCTTTAAAAAGCCTGTGTTACCTGGTGATCAGTTAATTATGACTGCCACATTAGAGCGCGGTCGCGCTGGTATTTATAAGTTTGCTGTTAAGGCAACTGTGGATGGTGAGATTGCTGCAGAGGCTAATATCACTTGTGCGGTTCGTACGAAAGGCGCGTAATGACTCGGATTCATGCAACTGCTGTAGTAGACAGTAAGGCTGAGCTAGCTGGCGATGTTGAGGTTGGCCCGTATTCCGTCATTGGTCCTAACGTGAAGATTGGCGCTGGAACTAAAGTGGGCTCTCATACAGTGATTGAGGGTTACACCACAATCGGTGCGCAAAATAGCTTTGCCCATTTTGCGGCCATTGGCGGCGCTCCGCAGGATATGAAATACCGTGGCGAGCCAACCCAGTTGATTATTGGCGATCGCAATACTGTGCGTGAGTTCACTACGATTCATACGGGAACGTCACAAGACGAAGGCATTACTCGCATCGGTAACGATAACTGGATCATGGCTTATGTACACATTGCTCACGATTGCCAGGTTGGCAATCACACGATTTTTTCAAGCAATGCGCAAATAGCTGGCCATGTTCAGGTCGAAGATTGGGCCATCATGGGCGGTATGTCTGGCGTACATCAATTTGTTCGTATTGGTCAACATGCGATGTTGGGTGGTGCTTCTGCACTAGTACAAGATATCCCGCCATTCGTGATTGCTGCGGGTGATAAGGCTTCTCCTCATGGTATTAACGTTGAGGGTTTAAAGCGCCGAGGTTTCTCAAGTGAAACAATCTCTGCCTTACGTCAAGCCTATAAAGTACTTTATAAGGATGGCCTGAGTTTTGAAGATGCGAAAGTAGAGATTCAGAAGCTGGTTGTTGCTTCAGCGGCAGATGCAGTTACTGCTGAGAAGCTCGCGCAGTTCCATGACTTTATTGCCGCATCAACGCGCGGCATTATTCGGTAACGGAATTACTTTGCCAAAGTTAGCTTGTGTAGCTGGCGAACCTTCTGGCGATCTATTAGCAGCGCCAGTTCTTAGTGCGCTAAATCAAATTCCGGATATGGCCGGCCTTGAAGTTTATGGCATTGGTGGCCCACGCATGCAAGCCGAGGGCATGCGCTCTGATTGGCCCATGGAAACCTTAAGTGTGCGAGGTTATGTTGAGGCTATTAAGCAGCTTCCAGCTATTCTCAAGTTGCGTAAAGAGCTGATTCAAAACCTCCTCAACGAAGGTCGCCCAGATGTTTATTTGGGAATTGATGCTCCGGATTTCAATTTAGGTGTAGAACTTCAATTACGCAAAGCTGGTATCCCAACTTTGCATTTGGTCTCACCTTCTATCTGGGCATGGCGAGCAGGACGCATCAAGAAGATCTCCCAAGCAGTAGAGCGCATGCTTTGCATCTTCCCCTTTGAAACGGAGATTTATGACAAAGCTGGTGTTGCATCTACTTATGTGGGTCATCCATTGGCTAGTGAGATTCCACTGGAGCCCAATGCTCAACAAGCTAGAGAAAAGATTAGCCACCACCTCAAGCTACAAGTAGCTTCGCTTGATGGTCTTGTGATTGCGGTGCTACCTGGAAGTCGTGGTTCAGAAATTGAACTGATTGCACCAGTCTTTTTTGAAACGATGCAGTTATTGGCAGAGAGATTAAAAGGTCTAAAGCTACATTTCTTAATTCCAGTGGCAACACCGCGATTGCGTGAGCCTCTTGAGCAGCTTTTACTCAAGACAAAAAACAGCAATCCAGATATACAGATTCATCTGCTGGAGGGGATGGCCGATGAAGTGCTAGAAGCATCGGATGTTGTACTCATTGCAAGTGGTACAGCCACTCTGCAGGCAGCTTTATGGAAAAAGCCGATGGTGATTTCTTATAAAGTGCCTTGGTTAACAGCGCAGATCATGAAACGCCAAGGCTACATGCCTTATGTAGGTCTGCCAAATATCTTGTGCGGCGAATTTGTTGTTCCTGAGCTTCTACAAGATGATGCCACTCCAGAAAAACTAGCTCATGCCGTACAAGTCTGGTTAGAGCATCCAGCTAAAGTTGCCAAACTCAAAGAACGCTTTTCGCAGATGCATGAAACTTTGCGTCGTCCTACGGGTTTATTAGTTGCGCAAGCGATAGCTCAGACAATCGCCAATAATCGCAAGAAACAAGTAAGCGTATGAGTCTCATTTGGGTTTGCGGAGTAGATGAAGCAGGGCGTGGGCCACTGGTTGGTGCAGTAGTTGCTGGTGCTGTAGTGCTCGATCCCAATAATCCAATTGAGGGCTTAAAAGACTCTAAGAAGTTAACTGCTATTCGTCGTGAATATCTCTATGAGCAGATCATGGAAAAGGCAAAAGCCTGGGGCGTTGGTGAAGCTAGCCCAGCTGAAATTGATAGCATTAATATTTTGCAGGCCACGATGCTGGCAATGCGCAGGGCAATCGAAGATCTCACCACTCGCTTAGGCGCTTGGCCTGGTAAAGCATTGATTGATGGCAACCGTTGTCCGGAGTTACCGATTGCTGCAGAAGCGATTGTGAAGGGTGATGCTAAGGAGCCTGCAATTTCAGCGGCATCGATAGTTGCCAAAGTCACTCGTGATCGACAGATGCAGATACTGCATGAACGCCATCCAGAATATGGCTTCGCACAGCATATGGGTTATCCAACGGAAGCGCATTTTGCAGCTCTCAAGCAGTTCGGCGCATGCGATCAACATAGAAGAAGTTTTTCGCCGGTGCGAAAAGTTCTAGAAAACCAAAACCATTAAGCCATGAACTTCGATCTCATCACCTCCAAAGAGAATCCTTTGTTTAAAGAGATTCGTAACCTACAGGTCACTGGATCTAAGGGGCAGAAGGCTAGACTCACCAGCGGACAAGCATTGCTAGAAGGTATTCATCTAGTACAGACTTGGGTGGGTGATCCCGCCTTAAAAACTTTGCTCACTTCGGAGCTCGGCTTAAAGAATGCAGAAATCTCCCAAGCTGTTTATGAGCACCTAGAAATTTGTCCTCAGACTAGGGTATTTCAGTTGGATAGCGCGCTTTGGGATTTGCTCTCTGATTTAGTGAATGCGCCGCATATTGCGGGATTGCTCGATCTTCCGCAATCCACGCTCGCAACACCACAATCCATCGCTACCTTAGAGGGTGATGTGGTGATATTGGATCGCGTACAAGATGCCGGTAACGTCGGCTCTATTCTCCGTACTGCAGCCGCAGCAGGCTTTACACAAGTCATCGCTTTATCAGGCTGTGCCCATCTGTGGTCCACAAAAGTATTGCGCGCAGGTATGGGGGCTCACAAGCTGCTAGATTTATATGAAGGCTGGTCTAACCAACAGTTGCTGAGTGCAGTTACATCGCCATTGCTTGCAGCTACAGCAGATGCAGAGCAAGATCTCTACTCCCTGAAAAAAGAGCTGCTGCATCCAGTTGCTTGGGTAATGGGTAGCGAGGGGCAAGGTGTTTCGGATGATTTGCTAGCTCAAGCTAAAGGAGTTTCTATCCCGATTGACCCAAGAGTGGAATCCTTGAATGTCTCAACTGCAGCGGCAGTATGTCTATTTGAGACTCTAAGGATGAGGCGCACTTAGTTAGCGGTCTTCTATCGATGGTCTGTTTCCGGCCGAGGCTGTGTAAAAACCCCCAATAATCCCCCTGTTTTTGTAAACACCTAAGCACCCTCAAACGTTAATTAAGTATCACTAATTAACGGATGTTCATGAAGATGAAACGATTCATTACTGGCCAAG